>JBEPVD010000005.1:0-105945 GCA_041691155.1 Candidatus Dormiibacterota bacterium
GAGCTGGCCTCCTACCTTTTTGGCCGTGGGCGCGCCGAATAGGGCGACGACTCGGTCGCGCAGCTCGCCGGCGTGCATCTGGCCTGCGAGCAGGTGTCGCAACCACTCGCCAAGGCAATCGAATGGGGACGGCTCGCGGCCTATCTCGAGCAGTCGACGCGCTACATCCCGTACACGGACCGGCGCGATGGTCACTACCGGTATCTGCGCGACCAGGAGCTTCTGGCCTCACCCCAGGGCACCACCTACGTCAACGCGATGGACCGGCTCTTCGATACCTACGCCGAGCTGCGCGAGCCGCTGATGCGTCATCTCGATGAGACCCTGCCTACCGCCCCCGACGAGAAGGCACGCAAGCGGGCAGTTCGTGCCCTTGCGCTTGACGTCATGCGTGGGCTGCTTCCGGCAGGGACGGTGAGCAATGTGGGCATATACGCCTCGCCGCAGGCGTACGAACAGCTCGTGCTCCGTCTGCGAGCGCACCCGCTTCCCGAGGCGCGCTGGTATGCCGAGCTCATCAACGCGGAGCTCCAAGCCGTGATCCCCGAGTTCTTGACCCGGCTCGATCGGGCTGAGCGTGGGGGAGTCTGGGTCGATTACCTGCGTGAAACCGCGGCCGCGCTCGCAGTCGACGCCGACGCGCTGTCGCCCGAGCATGAGTGGGGACCTCCGGGCGTGACTCTCGTCAACTGGGACGGCGATGGCGAAGAGCGCATTCTTGCCGCCGCGTTGTTCCCGTATTCGCACGCCTCGGAGGAACGGCTGCTGGCGGCGGTGCGGCCGCTTTCGGAATCACGCCGCGCGACGCTGTTCGCTGCGGTAGTCGGGGAGCGCGGCAACCGCCGTCATCGTCCGGGTCGCGGCTTTGAGCACTGCGACTACACGTTCGAGGTCGTATCGGACTACGGCGCCTTCCGCGATCTGCAGCGGCATCGACTGCTCACCGTCCAGTGGCAGGAGCTGACACCGTCCCTTGGCTACGCGGTCCCTGAGGCAATCATTGCGGCAGGTCTTGCGGACGGCTGGAACGGTGCCGTCCACAACGCCGAGGCGGCGTACCGGGACATCGTCACGACCTTCCCGCAGCAGGCCGGGTACCTGGTCACGCTGGGCCATCGCGTGCGCTACATGATCAAGCTCAACGCTCGCGAAGCCATGCACATGATCGAATTGCGTACTTCGCCGCAAGGACACCCCAGTTACCGGCAGATCTGCCAGGAGATGCTGCGGCTCATCGATGAAGTCGCCGGCCACCATCTCGTCGCCGCGGCCATGCAATTCGCCGGGTCGGATGACGTGCACCTGCCGCGATACGCAGCCGAGACGGCGCATCCTTCCGCCGACTGACCGCGTTCGCGGCAGAGCGGTACACCGTGTCAATCTGGGCGCGTGAAGCAGTTCTTCTCGGGAATCGCGGCGGGGTTCGGGCGGAGTTACCCGGGGCGACTCATCGCCACCTTCGGTTCGACGCAGGCCGGTAATTACGCGTCGGGACTAGCGTTCAACGCATTCATCAGCATGTTCCCGCTGATCCTTGGACTGCTCGCCATCCTGGGACTCGTCACGCAGTCCAATCACGAGCACGATGTCGTCCAGGCGGCGATCGTGAATTTCTTTCCCAAGGACTCGGCGGAAGCGATCAAAGGGGCGTTGGCTGGGATCGGCAAATACAAGGGCGTCTTCGGCGGCGTCGGAATCGTCGGTTTGCTCTGGAGCGGATCCAGCCTCTTCACGTCGATGGAGTTTTCTCTCGGCATGGTGATCGGCAGCCGCCAGCGCGGCTTCCTTCGACAGCGCGGCATGGCACTGGTCATGACCATCTTTTTCGTGATCGCGCTGGTGGCGACGATCGGGGTCAACTCGCTGGCCGCGCTGCCCGGCGCCGGCTGGCTGTTCGAGCCCATCGTCGGTCTGGCGGTCTGGTACGCGTTCATGCTCGCCGTGTACCGCCTGGTGCCGAACCAGACGTACCCAACGCGGCAACTCTGGCCGGGAGTGCTCATCGCGGGGACGGCCATGGAGGCGCTGACGCTCCTCTGGCCCATCTACACCAACTTCTCGCACAATTTCTCGACCTACGGTGCCGCGCTGGCGCTCTTCTTCCTGCTTGCCAGCTGGCTGTATTTCCTTGCCGAGTTCATCCTGCTCGGCGGGGCGGCCAACCGGATGCACAATGGGGCGCCGGAGGTTCGCGGCCTGCTCGGCGATCCCCTCGAACGTCGAGCGGCCGTCGCAGAGGGGTCTCGGGGTGGTGGTGAGGTTTCCCCGAAGGGGGTGTGACGTATGATGGTGAGCACCATGGCAATTACCTCTCCGTCGACCGTCACGATCTCCGACGCCGCCCGTGAGCAGCTCAAGGGCCTCATCGCCGACCAGCCGGCCGACCACGCGCTCGGACTGCGGGTCTTCATCCAGTCCGGCGGGTGTTCGGGCTTCTCGTACGGGATGGGCCTCGATGAGAATCCGCCGAAAGAGGACGACCTCGTCGTCGACGTCGATGGGGGCCTCAAGGTCTACGTCGACGCGTACTCCCAGCAATACCTCACCGGCGCCGAGATCGACTACGTCGATGAGCTCATGGGCGGCGGCTTCACCATTCACAACCCCAACGCGGTCCGCACCTGCGGCTGCGGCCACAGTTTTCAGACAGCCGATTCGGCTGGAGAGGCGAAGTCCTGCTCGCACTGAGCTAGGCGACGTCCTGACGAAATCGGCCTCCTTCGAGGCCGTTTTTGGTTAAGCGGCTGGAACCACAGGCGAGGGGATTGCCTCGCGTTTGCGCATGGTCGGGGCGGCGTCCTTGTCGCGGATGAAGAGGACGATCATCGAGGCGGTGAAGGTGAAGGCGGCCGCCACGAGAAAGGCGACGCGGAACGCCGAGACGTTGCCGGCGAGCGCTGTTGGCGATGCCTGGGTGCTCACGATGGTGGCCAGGGTGGCGACGCCGACGGCTGACGCGATCTGACGCTGCGCGTTGTAAAGCGCGGCGGCGCGGCCGGTGTCACGCGGGGAGATCTGGGCGAAGGCTCCCGCGTTCATCGAGATGACGACGTTGGCCCAGCCGATCCCGATCAGGAACATCACGCCGCGGAAAACCCAGAGGTTGCTATTGAGCAGGAACGCCAGGGTCACGGTCGCGATGCTGACGCCGATCAGCCCGCCGCTGACAAGCCGCCGGGGCCCGACCCGCGGGTAGATTCGGCCCACGAGCTGTGAGGAGACGAGCACGCCGAGGGCCTCCGGGGCTGTGCTCGAACCGGAGACGAATGCTGACAAGCCGCGGCCGGTCTGGAGCCAGATCGGCGCGATGAACAGCAGCGCGAGGAAGCCTCCCGAGGCGAACATCGAGGTGAGGTTGAGGACGCCGAAGAGGCGGCTGTGGAGCAGGCGGAGGTCGATCATCGGATGCTCCGCGTGCAGTTCCACCCAGACGAGCGATGCGATCAGCACCGCGCCGGCCGCGGCGGTGACGTCGATCACGGGGTCGGTCCAGCCCAGCGTCGCGGCTTCGCTGAGCGCATAGAGGAACAGTCCGAATCCCGACGCGGCCAGGACAAAGCCGAGCATGTCAAACCGCTCACCGGCGCGCTCCCGATGCTCGGTGAGCTTCAACGCGCTGAAGAGCAGCGCGCCGATGCCGATGGGAACGTTCACGAAGAACACCCACCGCCACGAGAGGTCGTCGACCAGCGCACCACCGAGGAGCGGCCCGAGCGCCGGCGCCATCACCGTGGGAATCACCAGGATGCGCGCGGCTCGAGCCCGCTGTGCCGGTGGGAAGGCGCGATACAGCATCGCGAGGCCGACCGGGGTGAGCATCCCGCCACCAGCTCCCTGCAGCACCCGGAAGAGCACCAGTTCGAGCACGGACTGGGACAGCCCGCACAGCACCGACGCAGTGGTGAAGATGGTGATGGCGATCAGGAACGTGCGCTTGGTGCCAAACCGGTCCCCGACCCATCCGGATGCCGGGATCCACACTGCGAGGCTCACCAGGTAGCCGACCACGACGCCGTCCGTCGCCGCGGGACCGACGTCGAAGCTCCTGGCGATCGCGGGGAGCGCGACGTAGACGATGGTCACATCCATGATCGTCATGAACATGGCGGCGACGTAGATCACCGCGACGATCTGCTGGGACGTGAGCCGGAATGCGCGCATCGAGACATCCTCGCGCAGCGGCGCCGCGCGATGCCCGGAGCGCCGCGCGCGCACGCGCCGTTTTGGCGCGAGCCGCTCCGGGGTAAGCTTTGCCGCATGGAGATCAAAGAGCTTGGGCACATCGTCCTGTATGTGCACGACGTCGATCGATCGGCGGCTTTCTACGGCGACGTCCTCGGCTGGAAGCAGCTGAAACCATCGGAGGGCGGTGCGCTGGGCCGGATGCCGGTTGCGCTGTTCAGCAGCGGTCGCACCCATCACGAGCTGCTGCTCATCGAAGTCGGCGAGGATGCGCAAGACCTCCCGCGCGGACGTCATGTCGGCCTGTACCACTTCGGCCTCAAAGTCGGTGACACCGACGACGAGCTGCGCGCCGCCATCGCTCGCTGCCAGGAGCAAGGCGTGCGCGTCGTTGGCATGAGCGACCACACCGTCACCCACAGCCTCTATATCCAGGACCCCGACGGCAACGAGATCGAGCTGTATATCGATGTTCCCGGCGTCAGCTGGGAGCTCAGCAACGTCATTGCGCCCACCAAAGCGCTTGTTCTGTAAGGAAAACCCATGCCGGCAGTGACCGTCGACGACATCACCGCGCTTCCGCACATCCCGCAGCCGGATCCGGCTGCAACCACCATGCGGCCAGTCATCAGCGTGGCCACTGCACCGCGCGGTTTCGAGGGTGAGGGCTTCCCGGTTCACCGTGCGTTCGCCGGCACCGATCCCGCGCTCATCGATCCGTTCATCCACATGGATCAGATGGGTGAAGTGGAGTACGCGCCCGGAGAGCCCAAGGGCACGCCCTGGCATCCGCATCGCGGCTTCGAGACGGTCACGTACATGATCGACGGGACTTTCCAGCACCAGGACTCCAATGGTGGCGGCGGGCTGATCACCAACGGGGATACGCAGTGGATGACCGCGGGGTCGGGGATCCTGCACATCGAGCGTCCACCGGAGGAGCTCATCGCCAGCGGCGGTCTGTTCCACGGCTTCCAGCTCTGGGTGAACCTTCCAGCCGCGCAGAAGTGGGTGCCCGCCCGGTATCAGGACATCCGCGCCGGCAACGTTGCATTGCTGTCGTCGTATGACGGCGGCGCGCTGTTGCGTGTCATCGCCGGTGACGTTGCGGGCCACAAGGGTCCGGGCGTTACCTACACGCCCATCTCGCTCGCGCACGTGACCGTGAGCCCGGGGGCGAAGTTGGTGCTCCCATGGCCGCGGGACTTCAACGCCCTCATCTATGTGCTCTCGGGGAAGGGCACGGTCGGCGATGAGGGCCGCCCCTTCGAGTCGGGTCAGCTGGCCGCGCTCGGTGCCGGCGACGTCATCACCGCGACAGCGAGCACGCACCAGGATGGCCGCCACCCGAACCTCGACCTCCTGATCCTTGGCGGCCGTCCAATCCGTGAGCCCGTCGCCCATTACGGACCGTTCGTGATGAACACGCATGCCGAGATTGCGCAGGCACTCGCCGATTTCCAGGCCGGGCGCATGGGCACGGTTCCGGCGAACCACATCGGCAACTGACCCGCGCCGGGTCAGCCGCTACAGGCCGTAGGTCTCGAGCAGGCGCAACCAGATCTCGCTCGTCGTCGGGAACGACGGCACGGCGTGCCAGAGCCTGTCGATCGGCACCTCACCGACCACCGCGACGGTCGCCGCGTGGATGAGGTCGCCGACGCCGGGGCCGACCAAGGTCACGCCGACGATGACCTTCCGATCCTCGTCCACCACCATTCGCGCGTGGCCGGTGTAGCCATCGGCGGCGAGCGACGCGCCGGACACGTGGCCGATCTCGTAGTCGACGGCGCGAACGTGCATTCCCGCCGCCACCGCAGCCGCATGCGTGAGGCCGACCGCCGCGACCTCCGGATCTGTGCATACCACCTGGGGCACCGCCGCATGGTCGGCGGTTGCCGCATACGCCGACCACGCCGGCGGGTCGCCTGAGAGGGTGCCGTGCGCGCGAGCCGCGATGGCGTCGCCGCATGCGCGGCCCTGGTACTTGCCCATGTGGGTGAGCAATGCCCGATGGTTCACGTCGCCGGCGGCGTAGAGCCAGCCACCGCCGTCCACGACGCGGCAGGTGTCGTCGACGGTGAGAAACGCGCCGGTGCGCAGCGAGACAGTGTCAAGGCCGATGTCGTCTGTTCTGGGGACGCGACCGGTCGCCACCAGCAGCCGATCACCAGTGACCGTGGCTCCTCCGACGAGTTCGATGACGATGTCGCCGTTGTCGGATCGAGTGATCCGCTCGGTCAGCGTATTGACCAGCACCGCGATCCTCCGTTGCTCGAATGCGGCCTGCACCGCCTCGCCGGCGAAGTCCTCGTTGTTCATGAGGAGCCGGGGCTCGCGAACGATGATCGTGACCTCCTCCGTTCCGAGCGACTGCCAGGCGTCAGCCATCTCGCAGGCGACCACGCCACCGCCGATGACGGCAAGTCGCCGTGGTACCTCGCTCGCGCTGGTCGCCTCGCGGCTCGTCCACGCCTTTGCCGACTCGATACCCGGGATCGGTGGAATCGCCGCCCGGGTGCCTGTGCAGATCGCCACAGCGTGGCGGGCGGTGAGCGTGAAGGGAGCGCCGTTCAGCGGCGTCACCGTGACCGTTCGCTCGCCTGCCAGCCGTCCGGTGCCGCGCGCGAGATCGACGTGGTTGGTCTCGAGCCAGCGCACCTGGCCCTCGTCGTTCCAGTGCGAGGAGAACGCGTCCCGGCGACGAAGGACCGCAGGCGCGTCGACCTTGCCGGTCGCACCCTGGCGTGCCCCATCGACCGACTGGGCGGCCCGGAGCGCCTGGCCGCTGCGAAGCAACGCCTTGCTGGGGATACACGCCCAGTACGAACAGTCGCCGCCCACCAGTTCGCTCTCGACGACGGCGCAGGTCAGCCCGCCTCTGACGACCCGACCCGCGACGTTCTCGCCGGTCGAACCGGCGCCGATGACGACGACGTCGTATTCAGCGTCTTTCGTGATCAGGGGCATGGCTGCGCCTCCGGGTGAAGTTTGAGCCGATCCGGTCCGGTCAGCCCGCGTGGAGCGGCTCACGCGCCGCCGGAGTAGGGGATCCCACCACGTCGACGCCGGGGTCCTGAACGTCAGGCTCCTTGTGGCGGCGGAAGAGCAGCGTGGTGCCGATCCCTGCGACGGGCAGCGACACCGCGAGGTCGATGGCCTGCAGGGTGAGACCGGCCGCCACGGCGAGGGTGCCCCCGACACCTTCGATGAACAGCGCTCCCGCCCACCATGCCTGGCCGGTACCGACCCCTGCGATTCCCTGGATCGGGATGGTGAGGAGCAGCGTGCGGATCGACAGCACGAACCATGTCTGCCAGAAGCCGAGGTGCAGGCCGACCATGCTCATGAGTGCGGCGTACTGGACCGCAGTCGCGAAGCGGCAGAAGATCGTGCTGCCGATGAGGTTCGCCCACCGAGCCCGGCTGTTCAGCTCCTCGAGCTCGGCTTCTGCTCGCGCCGCCAGCCCAGCCAGCTTCGGAATGCGTGCGGCGATGCGGGTGACCAGCGTCCGAGGGCCGGGAATGATCAGCGAAAGCAGCGCGCACAGTCCGAAGAGGAACGCTCCCGCCGCCACGAGGACAACCGCCGTGGGTTCGACCGTGACCGTGAAGAAAGAGGCCACGACTGCAACCAGCGAGAGGCTCACGACGTCGAGCACGCGGGCGACGATTGCGCTGCCCGAGCCCCTGGCGACTCCGACCGCAAATCGGGTTCGTGCCAGCGCAACGAACGTGACGTCGGCCGAAGGTCCCGGCAGCAGGAGGCCGGCTCCCCAGGACGCGGCCGTGGCCCCGAGCAGCTCACGCGCACTGCCGTCGCGCCTCGGGAGCAGGGCCCCGAAGCGCCACGCTCTGCCGACCAGGAAGCACGCTGCGCCGAACGCGGCGAGCAGGACCGACCCCACCGACGGGGTGACCCCTTGAAACTTCAGGCCGTGGCCGCCGAACAGGCGCCACACAAGGACCAACACAAGGATGGTGACGACGCTGGTGATCGCCGCCCGGAGCAGACGCCCACGGCGAGCAAAACCCGAGATCGACACGAGAGATGATTGTCGCTCTTTTGTCCGGCATCGGGTCGATTCAAGCCGGTGGCGTCAGGGACATCGCCTCGACAGGACCGAGATGCGATTGCAAAGGATCGTGTCCATGCGTCGCCGCCGCAGGCTGGAACCCCCGTGATCATCGTCATCGCTCGGGGGGCAACCGCCGTTTCCGGGCCTGACGTGAGCGCGCCAGATGGCCAGTGGGGGGATCGGGTAGGCATAATCCCAGTCGATAACCCCTTCGAAAGCACTGCTTCACGAAGGTCGCCGGGTCTCATCAGTCTCAGGAGCTTCTTGCATGCTTGACAGAACCGTGATCGTGCTCGGTGCGGATGGCTATCTCGGATGGCCCCAGGCCATGCACCTGTCCAGCCAGGGCTACCGCGTGATTGCAGTCGACAACCTCGTTCGTCGTCGATGGGATCTCGAGTGCGGCACCTCGTCGCTCATGCCCATCTCGACGATGGAAACCCGCGTCGAGCGCTGGCGCGAGGAGGGTCGGGGCGAAATCGAGTGGCGCAACCTGGATCTCACCGACGCGGACGCGCTGTCCGACTTGATCGCGTCCACCAGGCCTCACGCGGTAGTGCATTTCGCCGAGCAGCGGTCGGCGCCGTTCTCGATGATCGACCGCGAGCACGCGGTGATGACGCAGCTCAACAACGTGGCCGGCACGCTCAACCTCCTGTTTGCGCTGCACGAGCACGCGCCCGAGTGCCACCTCGTGAAGCTCGGCACGATGGGGGAGTACGGCACGCCGAACATCGACATCGAAGAGGGCTTCATCACCATCGAGCACAACGGCAGGTCGGACACCCTGCCGTACCCGAAGCTGCCGGGCAGTTTCTACCACCTCTCCAAAGTGCACGACAGCCACAACATCCACTTCGTGTGCAGGGCGTGGGGCATCGCGGCAACCGACCTCAACCAGGGCGTTGTGTACGGCTGCGCCACGCCGGAGACCGAGCTCCATCCGGAGCTCGCGACCCGCTTCGACTACGACGGCATCTGGGGCACCGTGCTGAACCGCTTCATCGTCCAGTCCGCCATCGGCAGGCCGCTCACCGTGTACGGCAGCGGCGGCCAGACGCGTGGCTTCCTCGACATTCGCGACACCATGGCCTGCGTGCAGTTGAGCATCGAGCATCCTGCCCAGCCAGGAGAGTTCCGCGTGTTCAATCAGTTCACCGAACAGTTCTCGGTGCTGCAACTTGCGGAGCTGGTGCGCGATGCCCGCACGGCGCACGGCGGTGAGACGACCATCGACCACCTGCCGAATCCGCGGTTCGAGAAGGACACGCATTTCTACAACGCCAAGCACCAGTTGCTCGTGGATCTCGGTCTCGAGGCACACAAGCTCCGGAGCACGTTGATCGACTCGGTCATCACGACCGTCGAGCAGCATCTCGATCGCGTGGATCTCTCGCAGGTCGGCTTGTCGGATGTCGACTGGATCACCGGCCGGCCGCGCATGGCCACCGGCAAGGCGCAGGTTCCGGCTCCAGCAGCGGAGACGGTGGCGTAGCGCGGGTGGCGCTGCCCGAGGTCGACGTCAGCCTGACGATCCCGGCCCACAACGAGGCCTTGAACATGGGGACGGTCCTCCAGGAAGTGATGAAAGTCCTCGGCGAGGGCGGCAGGACCTATGAGATCGTGCTGGTCGACGACGCGAGCCAGGACGACACGGTCGGGGCCGCTCGCAAGGCGATGGGCGACGGGGTCGCCAACCTGACGGTGGTCAGGCATCGCACGCAGCGCGGCTACGCGGTGACGGTCTGCGACGGCTTGCGTGCGTCGCGGGGCAAGGTGCTCGCGTTCATGGATGGGGACGGTCAGTTCGACCCGCGCGACCTCGGCAGATTGCTTGCGAAGCTCGACAACGCTGACATGGTTGCGGGAATCCGCAAGCGTCGCGCCGACCCGTGGTACCGGTCGTTTGTGAGTGGCGTGTACAACCGCGTGGTGCGCCTCGCGTTCGGCATCCGCGAGCTGGATTTCGATTGCGGGCTCAAAGTCTTCACGCGTGAGGTCTGGAACGCTGTGACGCCGATTCGCGCGCGCTCGGCGGTGTTCAATCCAGAGATGTTCTTCAAGGCGCACCGGCTCGGCTTCCGGGTGATGCAGGTCCCCGTCGAGCACCTGCCTCGTCTGGCAGGCCGTCGCTCCGGCGGTCGTCTGATTCCCGTCGCCCGGGCGATGCGGGATGTGATTCGACTTCGGATCTCGCTGGCGATGAGTTGGCGACCGGAGGGCGCCCGCCGGGAGCCTTCGTAGTGCGCAGGGCCGCGCTACCGGGACTGCTGACACTGGTGGTCCTGCGTCTGCCCTCGTTCATGGAGCCCCACTGGTACACCGACGAAGCGGGCTATTCGAACGTCGCTCGTCAGCTCCTCCAGGGCAAGGTGCTGTACTCGCAGACCTGGAACAACAAGCCGCCTGGGATGCTCTGGACGATCGCTCTCGAGGTGAAGCTCTTCGGCACGAGCGAAGTCGGTCTGCACGCGCTGACGCTCGCGACCGGACTCCTCACCGTCGGCGCCATCGTCTGGGCGGGTTCGAACGTGTTCACGCCACGAAGAGCGATGGTCGCGGGGATCCTTGCCGCCGTCATCCTGGGCATGCCGCTCGTCGACGCGGAACTGGCTCTGCCCGAGAGCTTGATGATCGCGCCGCTGTCATGGGCGGGCGCGATCGTGCTGGTGCGCATGCTGCGCGGGGATGTGCCTGACTCGCCGCGCAGGATCCCACGATGGCCCATCGCCGTCGGTGTGCTGATGGCGCTGGCGATCTCCTATCAGCAGACGGCGATCGCCGAGACCTCCGCGTTCTTCCTGGCGATGCTCCTGGCTCCGAAGCTGCGGCGTCGCGATGCCTTCGCCTTTCTCACGACGGCGGGAGCGATCACTCTCGCATGGCTGAGCGTCGCGGTCATCACCGCCGGTGCGGGCACGGTCGCGTTTGCGCTCGCCGGCTTCTACGTGGACTACACACAGGACGCGTTGCCCAGGAGTGTAGTCGGCGGCCTGCTCCATTTCGCGCTTGCCGGCCTCGCGGTGCTCTTGATCGCGGCGGGCGCGTTCGCGTGCCGGCGCCGCGCGCGGCTCGACTGGGTGCTGATCCTCTGGGCGGGTTCGACGTTGACGGTCACGGCGATTGCCGGCCAGCGCTACCCGCACTTCCTTGCCCCGGCAGTGGCGCCGCTCGCGTTGCTGGTCGCCGGCATTCCATTCCGTTCGTTGCGGCGCCGCGCCATGGAGGACCGGCGTTCCCTGGTCGCCCCAGGTGTGCAGACGGCGGGGTTGATCATCGTGTTGTTGATGGCCAAAGTCGCGGGTCTCGACTGGCTGCCCATCGCGCCATCAGACACGAACTCGCACACCCTGAGCGGCTACTACGGCGGCGCGATCGCTTCAGTGTTCAACACGTCGTTTCGCACGAAATGGACGAACCAGTTCGACTACCGCGTGAACGGTGATGCCGCGGTGGCGGCGTGGATCAACGCCGAGGGACTGCGCGGCAGCACCGCCGTCGTCTGGTCATACGACGCGTGGGTGTACGCGCTCGCCGATCTGCAGATCGACATGCCGACCCCGCCGATCTACAACGACGAGGTGCTCCTGGGCGCCGGTGGCCCGGTGGAGCGATACGCTGCGCAGCAGCGCCCGGTGCTCATCGTGGTCGATGCCAAGGCGCTCGTGCTGTTCCCCGAAATCGCGACGTTGCTCGACAGCGGCGCGTACGTCAGCAAGTACCAGAGCTATCCCGACACGGTCTGGGTGCGGGCCGACACCGCGACGCACCTGCCATGAGCGCCGCGGCGCTGGCAACGCGCCTTCAGGTGCGTCATCCCGATCACGTCCTGCTCGGTGCGGTGATCGCGGTCTTCGCTGGGTTTGCGATCGCGTACACACGACTCACTCCGGTCGGTGCATCGCCCGACGAGCTCTCGCATCTGACCTACATCAGCGGCATCGCGGAGCATCTGCGACTCCCTCCCGCGGGCGAACCCGAGCGCCAGCAACCCCCGCTGTACTACCTGCTGGGAGCCATCGTCGCGAAAGTCAGCGGCGACGACGCGCGGCTGATCCGCCTCGTCTCCGTGGCGTTCGGCGTGCTGACGATCCTCGTGGTGTATGCCGTCGGCCGGCGCTTGTTCCAGAGCCGCCCGTTGCTTGCGGTCGGCGCGGCCGCGCTGGTCGGGTTGCTGCCTGAGGCGCAGTATCTTGCCGGGTCCGTCAACGACGACAACCTCGCATGGCTTGCGGGCGCGTTGTTGGTGTTCGCGGGTGTGGTCGTCATGCAGTCGGAACGACTCACTCCGCGCCTGGCACTCGGCGTCGGATTCGCGGTGGCGCTGGCCGTGCTGGCGAAGGAGACGGTGTGGACGCTCGCCGGACTGCTCCTGGTGCTGGTCGCAACCCGTTTCGCGCGCCAACTCCGAGCGACGGAGCTGGCCGCGCTGATCCTGCCCGTCGTCGTTTGTGCGGGGTGGTGGTTCGTGCGCAACGCGGTGGTCTTCGGCAGTCCGTTCCCACCGCTGCATCCGATCACGTCGCAGCGGCAGGTCTTCGACTCGCTCGCGCAGGTGCGCGGCTACCTCGCTGCGACGGCCGTCAGCCTGGTGGGGATGTACGGCAACGGTGCGCATTTGGTGGCCATATCGATCCTCGGGCTGCGCCCCTTGCCGAGCGCGGTCGCCGGTGCGGTGATCGCTGTCGTCACGGTGGCGGCGTGCGTCGCCGTGGTGCGGTCCTGGCCGCACTGGGATCTGCGGCGCCGTCAGGTCGCGATGGTGCTCCTGGCGGTCGTCCTCGTCGCGGTGGCGCAGTCGGTGCTCAACTCAGCAACGTTCGACCTGCAGCCCCAGGCGCGCTACCTGTTGGTGGCAGTCGCGGCAGCCGCCCCGATCACAGCCTGGACACTGGCGTGGCGGCGGCGTGCAGGCCCGATGACGACGGCTCGCGTGTCAGCGATGGCGCTGCTCGTGGTGGTCGCGCTCGTGCTCGATGTCTCTGGGTTGATCACGGCTGCGCGCACCACGATCTGATCATCGAGGCTGCTGACGGAAGCTCTCCAAGGTGCGCGCCAGGCCGTCGTCGAGCGTCACGTGCGGACGCCACTCGAGCCGGCCGGCAGCCAGCGAGTTGTCAAGCGCGCTCCGTGCCACCTCACCCGGCGGCAGCGGCTCGCGTTCGGGTTCGCCCGTGAATCCCGCAAGCTCGCACAGCCGCCGGATGAGATCCCCGATCGACGTTTCGACGCCGGTCCCGATGTTGACCGCGCCCGTGACCGACGACGCAAGCCCGAGCACGTTGGCAGCAACGATATCGCCGACGTACGTGAAGTCACGAGTCTGCGCGCCATCGCCGCGAAGCACGGGCGCTTTGCCCGCAAGCAACCGGAGACTCGAGATCGCGACCACACCTGCCTCGCCGGTGCCGTCCTGGCCGGGGCCGTAGACGTTGCCGTAGCGAAGCGCGAGTGCGTCGATCGAGCCCGCGCGTGTGAAATGACCGAGGTAGTGCTCGATGCTCAGCTTCGCCGTGCCATACGGCGAGCGAGGCTGCGACGGCTCGTCCTCAGGCGTCGGCAGGCGCGTCGCCGCCCCGTAGAGCGCGCCGCCGGACGACGCCACGACCACGCGCCGGCATCCCGACGCGATCGCGGCGGCGAGAATGCTCACCGTGCCGAGCACATTGATGTGCGCGTCGGCGGCCGGCTCTCGCCAGGATCGATTGACACCGCCTTGCGCCGCGAGGTGGAGGATGGCGTGGGGCTTCCACGACTCGATGGCGGCGCGTGCGCTTCCCTCGGCGATGTCAGCGTTCTCCAGGCGCGCGGCGGCCGGCAGTGGCCGGTACGACGCGTGGCGCAGATCGTCGATGACCAGCACCTCGGCGCCCGCGTCGAGGAGGGCCTCGACACTGTGCACGCCGATGAAGCCCGCGCCCCCGGTCACGACCACGCGCCGGCCGCGCAGGTTCGCCGCCATCAGTTGCGACTCATCAGCGCGCGGAGGAAGAGCGCCGTGTTGGCGGGTCGCTCGGCCATGCGGCGCATGAGATATCCATACCATTGCACGCCGAACGGCACGTAGACGCGGACGGTCTCACCGGCCATGACGAGGCGGTGCTGCTCATCCGGCCGGATGCCGTAGAGCATCTGGTACTCGTGCTGGAAGTCGCGACCCGCGAGCGCGCTGATGAGTCGCCCGGTTGCGTCGACGAGTCTCGGGTCGTGCGTGGCGGCCATCGGCAGCGCCCCGCCGGCGATCAGTGTCGCCAGACAACGGAGATAGGCGGCGCGGATGTCATCCGGCCGCTGCCAGGCGAGGGTCGCGGGCTCCTGGTACGCGCCTTTGCACAGGCGAACGCGGGACCCCGGCACGCCGAGCGCGCGGCAATCGTCCTCGGTGCGATGCAGCGACGCCTGGAGCACCGCGCCGGTCGAGGGAAAGTCCTGGCGCAGAAGACCGACCAGGCGCAGCGTCGAATCGGTGGTGGTGTGGTCTTCCATGTCGACGGTGACCGATGTTCCGGCGTCGCGAGCCGCCTCGCAGATGAGGCGGGCGTTGTCGAGTGCCATCGACTCGTCGAGTGCCTGCCCCACTGCCGACAGCTTCACGGACATCTCAGACCGGCCCCCAAGCCCCTCCTCGGACAGCCGCTGCGCGAGCAATCGGTACGCCCTGACCGCCGCACTGGCTGCGGTGGCGTCCAGGGTGTCCTCGCCGAGGTGATCCAGTGAGACCAGCAGGCCGTCGGCGGTCAGCTCCCGCGTGACCCGCAGCGCGTCCTCGACCGTGTCGCCCGCAACGAACCGGCGGACCACACCTCGAGTGACGGGCGCCGCCGTGACCGCCCGTTTGATCTGATGGCGTCGAGACGCCCAGAGCAGCACCTGGCGCAGCGCCGCGGCAGAACTCGTCCCGGAACTCCAGGCTTCACTGGTCATCGCGCGGATTATGTCCTCGCCCTCTGCGGTCTTGATCACACTGCCCAATGAGGCGGCCGGCGCTCGAGAAACGCGGTCATCCCCTCGTGCGCCTCCTCGGACGCGAAGAGGCGGCTCGAAAGATCGACCATGTCGCGCCCGTGACGCTCGATCGCCTCGCGGACGTTGCGGTTGGCGATGCGTTTCGACTCCACGAGTCCTTGCGGCGAGGCTTTGCGGAGATCGTTGGTCAGGCCGGCGACAGCGACGTCGACGTCTTCGGCGGCGAGCGTAACCAGTCCAATGCGCTGTGCCTCGGCACCGTCGAAGGTTTCGCCGGTCAGGAAGTAGCGTGCGGCTGAGCGCTCGTCGATGCGCGGGAGCACCGCGACGGAGATGACCGCCGCTGCAAGCCCGAGGCGAGCCTCGGTGATGGCGAAGGTGCTGCGAGGCCCGGCGACAACCATGTCGCACGCGCCGATCAAGCCGATGCCACCGGCGCGCACGTTACCGTCGATACTGGCAATAACGGGCCGGGGGAGGTCGACGATCACACGCAGCAACGCCAGCAGGCTCGTGGCGGTGCCGCCCATCGGTCCGGTCGATGCCTCGGACAGGTCTGCTCCGGCGCAGAAGGTGGTGCCGGTATGCGTGAGCACGACCGCCCGGACGGTGTCGTCCTCGCCCGCGGCGGAGAGTCGATCGGTGAGCTCGGCGAGGAGCCGGCGGGACAGCGCATTGCGGTTGTGCGGCGAGTCGAGCGTGATCGTCGCGATTCCGCCGTCGATGGTGAGGTGAACCAGTTCGGTGTCGGTCATAGGAGTTCCTCGGGTAGGTCGACGGTGCGTGAACGAAGCCACTCACCGAGTGCTTTCGCCTGTGGATCAAACCGCGTCGACGACGCGACGCCTTCGCCCAGGAGTCCCTCGACGACGAAGTTCAGCGCCCGTAGGTTTGCGAAGACGTGTCGCCGCACCGGGAAGTCTGCCGTTTCGGGGAGCAGTCGCCGCAATGCGTCGACGGTGAGGGAGTGCGCGAGCCAGCGCCACGCCGTGTCGTTCCGCGCCCAGACCCCGACGTTGGCGTTACCACCCTTGTCCCCGCTCCGCGCCCCGATGACGGATCCCAGCGGCGCCGGGCGGGTCGACCCGGCGCCCAGTGGCTCAGGGAGCGGCCCTTCGGCAATGATCTGGGCCACGGCGTCTGTCGGTGAGAGGGGTGCCGGCGCAATCGGCACGCGGGTTCCGTCGTGCAGCACCGCGACATGGTCGACTGCGTCGACGGAGATGAACCCCGGGCTGTAGACGCCGACGGGGGAGGCGTCGCCGGGCGGGGCGGTGAGGTGGAAGCCCGGGTAGCTGCCCAGCGCGATCTCCACGGCGAGGGCGCTGAAGGCGCGACCCGCGACCGCCGGGTCCGGATCGCGGACGGCGCAGTGCAGCAGCGCGCTCGCCTCCTCTTCGACAGCGGCGTCGGGACGGTCGGTCCGCGCCAGCGTCCAGCGAATCTGCCCAGGAGGGTTGGCGGCGAGCCCGTCATGCATCTGGTCGCGTACGAGGGCTGCCTTCGCCTCGATATCCGGGCCGCAGAGCACGAAGACGACCTCGTTCCGGTAGCCGGCGAGCGTGTTGCAGCAGACTTTGAGCGTCGCGGGGGGTGGCTCGCCGCGCACGCCCGTCAGGCGCACGCGGTCCTCACCGTCGGCGGTGAGCCGGATCGTGTCGAATCGGGCGACGACGTCCGGACCCACGTAGCACGGGCCGTCGATTTCGTAAAGCAGCTGCGCCGTCACCGTCTCGGTGGTGACCGCGCCCCCGGTGCCCGCATGCTTGGTGATGACGCTCGAGCCGTCCGCATCGATCTCAGCGACGGGAAAGCCGGGGTGGCGGACGTCGTGCTCGGTGAAGAAGCTGAAGTTGCCACCGGTGGCTTGCGCGCCGCACTCGAGGATGTGCCCCGCGACAGTCGCGCCGGCCAGCGCGTCCCAGTCATCGCGCTGCCAGCCGAAATGAGCGGCCGCCGGGCCGACCACGAGGCTCGCGTCGGTCACGCGTCCGGTCACGATCACGTCGGCCCCGGATCGCACGCATTCTGCGATGCCCCAGGCGCCGAGGTACGCGTTGGCGGTCAGCGGCGCCCCGAGCCCGAGTGACCCGGCGCGCGCGGTGAGGTCGTCGCCCTCGACATGGGCAACCTTGATCGTGAGCCCGAGGCGCGACGCAAGGTCTCGCAGCGCCGCAGCGAGGCCCGCCGGGTTGAGGCCGCCGGCGTTGGTCACGATGGTCACGCCTCGCTCCAGGGCGATCCCGAGCGCGTCCTCCATCTGACGCAGAAAAGTCCCGGCGTAGCCGCGTTCCGGGTGCTGCAGTCGCTGGCGTCCGAGGATGAGCATGGTCAGCTCGGCGAGGTAATCGCCAGTCAGAACGTCGAGTTCGCCGCCTTCGAGCATCTCGCGAAAGGCTGCGAAGCGGTCGCCGTAGAAACCGGAGAAGTTGCCGATGCGCAGAACCGTGTCCACAGGCCCGGGAAAGCCACGCGGCTGGACCGCCGGGATGGGGACGCTCACAGCTCTGGCACCACGCGCTGGAGGAAGTCGTCAAACAGCGGCACGGTGAAGGCCGTGTCGCCGTGGGCTGGGCTGTAGATGATGCCTTTGGCGATCAGCGCCGACCGTCGAGGTGCAACCGACTCCACCCGCACTCCGAGTTGTGCAGCGATGTCTCCAGAGCGGTGCGGGCCAGGGCCGAGCGCGGCCATGGCCACGAGGTACTCGCGCTCGCGTGGAGTGAGGCGGTCGAGCCGTACGCGGAAGAAGTTCTCATCGAGCTGCTCCTGCACCCGGGGTGCGGCTCGATCGACGTCGTCAAGCGTGATCGGGCTCGCGGGTGCGACGTTCCAGACGTGATAGCCCCACTCCTGCAGGAAGTACGGGTAGCCATGGGAGCGCTCGACCATGCTGTCGAGTGCTGCCTCCTCGATTGCCGCGCCGCTCTCCTCGGCGGGCACCGCAAGCGCCGTTCGGGCATCCTCGTCGTTCAGCGATCCGATCTCGGGGAAGTCGAAAAGCCGCTCCGCATAGGACTTGGCCTCGCCGGCCAGACCGCGTAGCTGGGGCAGACCCGCGCCCGTGAGGATCACCGGCAGGTTGAGCTGATTGGTCCGGTGGATGGCCACGATCAACGCCGAGAACTCGGCGGGTTGCAGGTATTGCAGTTCGTCAATCGCCAGGACGATCCCGGTGCCCCTGTCGCGAGCCGCCTCGCCGCACGCGACCAGGAGATCGGTGACGTCATCGGCAAGGTTCCCGGAGTCCGCGACCCCGTTGAGGGCCTCGACGTCAATCGACACCTTGGTCCCGTCCGGAAGCTGGAGGGTGAAGGTTTTGAGCACCCGGAGCGCTCGAGTGACCGCCATCGACACCACGTTGGAACTCAACGGCAGCAGGATGCGACGGAGCCGCGAGGCGAGCAGCGAGGGGAAATGGCCGTGCTCCGGAGCCTCAATCAGCCCAACGCGGAAGCCTTCCTGCTCGGCGATCTCGACGAATCGATTCAAGAGCACGGTCTTGCCCGCGCCGCGCAGGCCGATCATCAGCAAGCTTTTGCCCGGTCGGCCTGCCACAGCACGGCGAAAGGCAACGCCGAACCTGTTGATGAGGTCGTCGCGCCCGGTCAGCGCCGGAGGGGGAGTCCCAGCGCCGGGTCGGTACGGATTGGTGAGCTCGTCCATAGCCGCGCGAAGGAAGCTTATCTCAGATTATGAACCCTTATGTAAGTTTCAGTACTTACTGACCTTATGGCAACCAGCAATAAGTTGGGAAATGTACACCGGATTTCGTGGAATTACCGGCTGTCTTCGCGAAATCAGGCCGCCACAGGAGCCGGAGTGCGCGTTCGGTGCCGCGCGCCGTCCAGAGCGAGGATCACGAGAGCGATCCACACCAAGGCGAACCCGGAGAGCAGGGTGAACGTCGTCGACTCCCGAAGGATGAGCACGCCGATTGCGAACTGCATGGTCGGGGTCACGTATTGCAGCAACCCCATGCTCGACAGGGGCAGACGCGTGGCGGCCCCAGCGAAGCAGAGGAGGGGCAGGGCGGTCACGGGACCGGCCGAGATGAGCAGGAGGAGGTGCCCAGGGTTGGCGTCGTGGCCGACCCAGGTCGCGCTTCCGGCGAATGCGAGGACTAGGAGCACCACCAAAGCGGGGATGGTCAGCACGGCCCCTTCGATGACCAACCCTTCGGGCGGCGAGGCTCGAACGCCCTTCTTGATGTATCCGTAGGTGCCGAACGAGCAGGCGAGCGCGAGTGCGATCCAGGGCGGCCGGCCGTAGTCAAAGCTGAGGACGGCGACGGCGCAGACGCCGAGGGCAACCGCTACCCACTGCACCACGCGCAGTCGCTCGTGGAGGATCACGACGCCGAGACCGATCGTCACGAGCGGATTGATGAAATAGCCGAGGCTGGTTTCGATGACGTGGCCGTTGTTGACGCCCCAGATGTAGACGCCCCAGTTGATCGCGATGGCGACGCCTGCGGCGCACAGCCGGAGCAGGGTGCCCCGATCCATGCGGCGCACGCCGCGCAGTTGGTGTCGAGCCGCCAGCAGGATCGCAACCACCACGAAACAGAACACGATGCGGCACGCCAGAATCTCGATTGGGTTCGCGGGCTCGAGCAGCGGCCAGAACAGCGGGAACAATCCCCACAACATGTACGCGGACAGGCCCAGGAGCAATCCGGTGGCGGCGGGCGTGCGTGCGGGGAGTGACTTCGCTGACATTGCGCGGGCGGTGCCCACCGGAAGGATATGCGCGCGGCGGTGGACGGCCGCCTGAGGTTCAGCCGTGAGCAATCACGCCGGCCGTGCCATCGGCACGACGGCGTCTCAGGCCTCGAGGCGTTCCGTCAGATGTACCTTCACCCGCTGGCCCGATTCCTTCCCGATGGCTTTCCGCACCTCAACCTTTACAGGGAGTTTGTGCGTGCCGTCGCCCATTGCCATGAATGCGCTGCGAAAGGGATGACCGTCAATCGTCCCCTTCACTTTGACGAGCCCTCGCGTACCAAAGAATGCCACCGATTCCGGCATCACCACGTATGTCCAACCGCCGGGGTTCGGACTCTTCTGCAGCGGAGCCTCAAATCGCTTGTTCAACGTCGTCACTGCGTGCTGACGCTAGTAAATGAACGCTTCGACGTCGTTGAGCGACCAGATGTGCCGCTGGTCGACCCATCCGAGACCGAGCATGTTGCCCTCGTCAACGATGAAGCTCCTGGGGCCCTGCACCGACGCCACGTAGGCGACATGACCGAACCCGCTGTATCCGTGACCGGGGCCGAAAACGACCAGACTACCGACCCGCGGGGTCATGCCCTCGGGGCGTCCGGCTGCTCGGGCGGTATATGCCCACTGCCACGCATTGCCGCTCCAGTTCACGTTGCGAAGCGAGGCGACGTACCAGGTGCATTGACCCCACGGAAATCCATCGACTTTGGGACCGAACGCAAAGGGCGGCAATGCGTTGCCGACGACGTGCGCGGCACCCGCGCCGGCGGCGGCCGCGGCCGCCGCTGCGGCCGCTTCCTGCTCGCGCCGCACCTGCGCGATCTTTGACTGCACGCCGTGAAGCTCCGACAGCAGCGTGGCGGCTTTGCCGTGCAACGAGGAGGCTTGAGTCCGGTACGACAACTCCTCGGCCTGCTGCTGGCCTGATAGCGACTGCAGACTGTCGACCAGCTTGTTCGCCCGCTGCTGGTCGTGCGCCTGTTGTGTCTGGAGGGCATCGAGCTGATCGCGCTTTCCTTTGATCTGGCTCACGAGCTGCTGCACTTTCGCGCTCACCTGGTCGGCGCTGGTCAGGGCGTCCATCGCGTCCTGGAAGCTCTTGCTGTCGACGAGGATCGCGGTGATCGATCCGTCGTCGGTCAATTCGTAGACACGGACGAGGATCTGTGACAGCTCACCCTGGTCGGTGGCGTATTGACTCTGAACCACGCGCACTTGCGCGGTGGTGTCGGCGAGAAACTTGTTCGCCGAGTCGAGTTGCAACTGCGCCTGCGCGAGATGTGTTTGTGTGCTCGCCATCGCCTCCTCGGACGTCAGGGCATTCCCGAGGGCGGCTGAGCTTGCGTGGCTGTACGACGCGATCTGACGGTTCAGCGTGTTTGCCTGTGCCGAAAGCGATTGCAGCCGCTGCGCGAACTGATCGGCGAGGACGTTCTTCTGGCCGATGGGTGAGCCGGCTACCAGCAGTGCGACCGCGCCTGCCGAGGCGACGAGAGACACGCGGCGAGCAAGCACAGGCGCCTCCGTGAGAGTGACGTAAGCTGCAGAGGACGGTCTCCGACCGTAGCAGGCATCCCGCAAACGGTCAACCCCATGCCCCGATATGGGTGCTGACATAAGGGAAATCGGCCCGATGGGCGGGTCGGCCGATTTCAGGCAGGAGAACGGTTGCCAGAGGGCGTCGACTCTTCAGGCGGCGGGGCGCAAGTGCGTGAGCCGAGAGCGCAGCGCGGCGAGCGGCAGAGGTCGTGCAAAGAGATAGCCCTGACCGACCGTGTAGCCAAGCTCGACAAGGGTGTGCGCCTCGGCCTCGGTCTCGACGCCCTCGGCGACCACGCTCGCGCCGATGGCGACACCGAGTTGGAGGATGGCGGCTGCCATACCGCGCGCCTCGGAGCGCGTGTCCACATCGGTGACGAAGGCGCGGTCGAGCTTGATCACGTCGACCGGCAGCACTTGCAGGCGCGACAACGACGAGTACCCGGTTCCGAAGTCGTCGATCGCCACACGCACGCCGCGCGAGCGCAGCATGTCGAACGCGGCGCGAATGACATCGAGCTCCTGAATCAGCGAGCCCTCGGTGACTTCGACCATCAGCGCGCCCGGCGCGAGCCCGGTGCGTTCGAGGACTTCGGCGACCCACTCGCCAAAACGGCCGTCCATGAGTTGACGGGTTGATGCGTTGACCGAGACGTAGAGGTCAAGCTCTCGGCTGATACGCGAGGCTGAATTGCCCCGCGGCCAGCGCGACGCGGAGTCCGTCGCGAATCTGCAGCCGATCCTGACTCCGGCGGCGCATCTCGTCGTCGTACACACGGTACTGTCCGGGTCCCGCGTTCTTTGCGTCCGCCAGCGCGGAGTCGGCATTGCGGATCAGCGTCGAGGACGACTCTCGAATCTCCTGGAGAGCAATGCCAAGACTGGCAGTAACTCGAACAGTCTGCCCACTCACCTCGATGGCAGGATCGAGAATGGCGCGCACGGTCGCGGCGCTCGCGGTCGCCAGCGCGAGGTTGACGACGTACGGCGCGGCGACAGCGAACTGATCGCCCCCGTATCGCGCCACCAGGAGGCCGGGGAATGCCTCGGTGAGGCGGCTGGCGACCTCGAGGAGCACGGCGTCACCGACCGCATGGCCGAGACCGTCGTTGATGGCATTGAAGTCGTCGAGGTCCACCAGCATCAGCGCCCGTGCACCGTGTCCAGATGCGGCCAGCTCGGAGAGACGCTCGATCAACGCCGAGCGATCGAGCAACCCGGTCAGCGGATCGTGCTGCGCGATGAACAGCGTGAGTTCGGCCGCCTGGAGGCGCTTGGCCTCGACGATGCGTGCGGTTTCCTCAGCGATGCGCTGCGGCGTCAGGTCCTGCATGAGCGCCAGCATCCTGATGGGTCTGCCGTCGTCGCCGCGCACGACCGAAAGCGTGGCCATCACCGGAACGGTTGTCCCGTCGCGGCGCCGGAGGATGCGTTCGAGGGAGCGGCCATCGATGGAGCCGTCCGCCAGCCGATCGCGCATGTCGGTTTCGGGGTTCTGGTCGACCGGCAGCACCATGTCCATATGGCTGCCCTCGAGCTCAGTGTCGGTGTACCCGCACATGGCGCAGAAGGCCGTGTTCGCTCCCTCCATGCACTGCGTGTCGAAATCCACGATCACCTGACCAAGCGATCCGCGCTCGAACAGCGCCTGGTAGCCGCGAAGGTCTGCCGCAAGCACACCCTCGCGCGCGGAGCCGAGGTGACCCGCCGTGATGTCCTCGACGACGCTCAGGCGCGATGACGTCTTGCCGTCCTTGCCCTTGAGCCGGATGGTGCGAACACGTCCCCACACCAGCGTCTTGTCGGGCAGCTCGAACTCGAACTCGTGCTCGCCATAGGGACCTTCGTCAGCCCCCTGGACGGCAAACCTCGACAGCATCTCGTCGCGGGTCGGGGACACCAGGAACTCGAGGATGCTATGGCCGAGCAACTCCTGCTCCGAGCGCCCGAGGAAGATGGTCGCAGCCGTGTTCATCCACAGGAAGCGGTTGTCGCTGTCGCAGAGGGTGAGGATCGTCGAGAAGCGCTGGAGCGACTGGATGACCGACGCGAAGTCGATCTCGTCCGACTGGTGGCTCAGCGGGCTACGGGGGGTCACCGAACCAGTTAGGGCGTCGTCAGCGCTCAGACCCCGGGTTGCAACGGGTTCGGTGACCAAGTCGCGCCCCTTCTTCACATACTGGAGGACAGGTCGAGCCCCTTCGGGGGTGATCTGGCGCCCGATCCACGGGGGTACCGGTGAACCGTGGTCCCGCAAGCGAACAGAAAGGAGCGAAGGCTCACGATGGTGACCCATGAGCGATGACCACTGGGTCTACCCTCCGCAGCCACCGGCCTGGCCACCCGCGCCGGCGATGACGCCGAAACGGAATTCGCGCATTCTGGCGGCTGTGTCGCTCTTTGCGGCCACGGGCATTGTCGCTGCAGCGGTTGGTGTTGGCAGCGTCCTCCTCATCCGCCATGTGCAGGGGAGTCCGGCCGCCGCGACGTCCCCCCCAGGCGCCTCCACCGGCCCGACTGCCAACGGCACGCCAAGTGAGGCACAGGCCGTCTTCCAGCAAGCCGTGACTGCTACCCGGTCAGCCGCAGGGTTCCATTACGTCTCGGTTCTGAAGGGTCCGGTAGCGCAGACCATCGTCGGTGATGCCGGTCCGAGTGGCGGGCGTCAGGCCATAACCGTCGTCACCGGGTACGGCAGCGAGCAGTTCACCCTGCTCCTGGCCGGCAACACGGTGTACTTCCAGGGCAACGCACCTGCCGTCGAGGATCAGCTCGGGGTGGTCGGTGCGGACGCCGCCAAAGTGGCAGGGAAGTGGGTGTCCGTGGTCAGCGCCGATGGCCCATATGGCGTCCTGCAGCCCGGGATCACCACCACGAGCCAGGCTTCGGAAATCACGCTGACGCCGTCGACGACCGCATCGGTCAAGTCGGCGGGTGTCACGGCCACCCGGATCCTCGGCGCCGTCCCGGCGACCAACGGTCTTCCCGCGGGAACCGGACACCTCGACATCACGCCGAGCTCGGACCTGCCCATCTCGTTTGTCACGACGGTGGCGGCAGCAACGGTGACCGTCACCACGACTACAACGTTCAGCGCCTGGGGAACCGCACCCACCGTCAGCGTCCCTTCCGGGGTCGTCGCCTGGTCGACGCTCACCACGGCGCAACCGCCGGGAGGCTACGGGCAGGGACAGCCTGCCAGCGGAACGCCGACGCCGGCCCCCACCGCGTCAGGACCTGTCTAGCACTCTCGACGAACGCTTTCAAGCCTGACGACAGGCTCCAAGGCGGTCCTAGCCTTTCGTGGCCGAGGCGGCGAGTTGAAGGCCTTCGTTGACGCCTTTGACGCCGCGCGCCGCGAGGACGCCGGCGGGAATCCCGAACGCACTCGCGGTCACCAGGGCGGCTGCCCACACGGGCATGACGCGACTGAGACCGGCGATCACCGCCGTTCCGGCCGCGCCCAGCGCGCCGAGACCCAGAACGCCCGCGATGCCGATCTGTCCGACCCCGACGCCGGCGGCCTTCGCCTTCTCCGCTACGCCGCGCCGGCCGAGCTCCGCACGAATGCGCTCAGCGGTCTCATCGCCGATGCGCTGGGCAAACGCGGCGACACGATCCGCCGCCCCGTCGGCAAAACCGCCTGAGCCGCGCAACATCTCATCGATCGGGACACAGTCGTCCGTCCCTGCGGTCGAAGCCGTGGCGCGGCCATATTTCGGCGGCTGCGGGCTCGCGTCGACGTCGCCGTGAAGCCGTCGCAGGCTCTCAGTGGGGCCTGGAACGTCGTCAGGGTTGGGGAATCCTGAAGCGACGCGTCGCTCCCGGCCTTCGGTCTCGTTGGTCTGAGTCATGGTCGCTGCCTCCGCTACTCTCGGTAGTCTATAAAGTGATAATCACACTATAATACAACGCCGTTCCATTCATCGGCGAAGGAGGCATGGGATGCCAGTGAAAGCGTGGTCGCCAAAGCGTCAGCGGCAGTACCAGCACATCAAAGAGGGGCTGGAGGAGCGAGGGACCGGGAAGGATCTCGCCGAGGAGATCGCAGCGCGCACGGTGAATAAGGAGCGCGCACGCGCAGGCGAATCGAAGGAGGCAAGTCCTTCATCGGTCAACGACATCTCTTCGGGACGGCGTGGCGGCCTCCGGTCCCACCGCGGACCGGGCGGCAGAACCTACGCACCGCTCCGCGGCGAAGCCGGCCATCGAGGCATCGAGGGTCGGTCGAAGATGAACAAGGCACAACTCGAGCGAGCACTCAAGGATTGATCGGCGCCTCGAGGCCGTCCCGCGGAGGCCCACATCTTATAGCCGAACTGTCCAGTTATTTGATAGCATCAGAGGGCAACTACAACCCGGGGCGTGAGAGAGGGTATGAGCGTGATGCTGGATCGCGAGGAAGCCCGACGCGCCCACCTGAGCTGGGTGAACGACGCCAAGCCCGGGATCGAGCGGCTCCGCCGCGGCGACGGCTTCCGGTATCGGCGTCCTGACGGATCTCCCGTCCGCGACGCGGAGACGCTGCAGCGGATCCGTGCCCTCGCAATCCCGCCCGCGTGGACGGAGGTCTGGATCTGTACCGACCCCATCGGGCACATCCAGGCAACGGGTCGAGATGCCCGCAGTCGGAAGCACTACCGATATCACCCTCGCTGGCGCGAGATGCGTGATGAGACCAAGTACGACCGCACCGTTGAGTTCGCGCAGGCGCTGCCGCGAATTCGTGAGCGGGTCGCGGCCGACCTCCGCAGACACGGGCTGGCCCGCGAGCGGGTGCTCGCCGCGGTAGTTCGCCTGCTCGACCTCACGCTCGTACGCGTCGGGAATGCGGAGTATGCGAAGTCGAATCAGTCGTGTGGGCTCACGACACTGCGCTCGAGACACGTGAACGTCGCGCGACATCAGCGGCGGCGATTTTTCTGCCAAGGATTTCCGGACCTGGGCTGGAACCGTGATTGCTGCGCGTGCGTTGCGCGAGCTGGGCACTCCCGAATCGAAAACCTCCGCGAAGCGCCAGTTGCCCGAGGCGGTGGGGGAGGCGGCGGCGCAACTGGGGAACACCGTTGCGGTCTGCCGGCGCTGCTACGTGCATCCACAGGTGGCGATCGCGCACAACGATGGCCGCCTGCTCAAGCTCCGGTTTGGGAGCGCGGCTGGTTCACTGCAGACGGACTCAGCCATGAGTAACGGCCGGCTACGGGCCGACGAGCGAGCTGTGCTTCGCCTCTTGAAGACTGCGGCACCGGCCCAATCGCGCGACCGCTGACGACTTCGGCGGAATCGAGGAGCCTCGGACCTCTCCGGCGTTCAGCCCCGGAAGTCGACACCCTTGGTTTCGACCGTCCCGCCCGTGCGTCCGGGGGCGGTCTCATACGTCCAGTACAGGTTCGTGTGCGCAATGACCTTGTCTGGCGGCGGCGCACCCCATTCGGACTGGTCCTCTGTGGTGTGCGCGTCGCTCACGAGCATCGCGTCGTACCCGCGTACCAGAGCCCCATGGAGTGTCGAACGGATACAGGCGTCGGTCTGAGCTCCGACCACGACGAGTCGCCCGATCCCGAGCGCCGACAGCACGGACTCGAGGGTGGTGTCCTCGAACGAATCGCCGTAGCTCTTTTCGACGAGCGGCTCGGCGTCATCACGACTCAGCTCAGGGACGATCTGCCACTCGTCGCTCCCCTGAACAAGCTGGGTGTCATTGTGCTGGACCCAGACAACGGGGACGTGCTCGTCACGCGCCTTCGCGACCAGGCTCCCGACATTGGCGACCACCGTGTCGCGCTCGTGGGCGCTCGCCACCACGCCGTTCTGCACGTCGATCACGAGGAGTGCGGTGTTCGGACGATTCTCGAGCGTGGTCATCGTTTCCCCTGACCCACGACGGGCAACTCTTGCGACCGGATACGAGTCGTCGCGGGCCGCGACATGCGGGAGCGACTCACTCCTCGACCAAGTGTATCGCGGCCTCCTCAGCACTGAGATCCGAGTCGTCGTCCTCATCGTCGTCGTCGGGCTCGGCCTCGTCATCGCCGTCCTCGTCGTCGCCGTCCTCGTCGTCGATGAGGCGGACCGCGTCACCGGGCGCCCGGGTCACCGGCCCGTCGGGTTCCTCCTCAGCGAGCCGCTCGTCGATGGTCTCGCGCGTGTTGGGGTCGGGGATCGGTCGCGCTGTCAGATCACGCGGATCCTCATCGCTGCCAACGCCTCGGCAGGTTCTGGTTCAGTGCCGCCGGGTACCACCGCGTCGTCGTCCGGCGCGTCGTTCCACGGAAGATCGGATCGGGTCTGATCGCTCATCGCAGGGGAAGGCTGCAGTGGATTCGGCTGTTCATGGACCAGTCTCCCTAGTTGATAGTGAGACTATCAAATGATAGTACAATGCTGGTAGGATTCTGAAATCCACCCGGCCGGCAGTCCCGGACGGGGAGGGAGCAAGCAGTTACTGACAAGGAGCGTGACATGATCCTTTTGGGCATCATCCTGTTGATCATCGGGTTTCTGGCGGCGATCCCGATCCTCTGGACGATCGGCATCATCCTCGTGGTGATCGGCCTCGTTCTCAACCTCATGGGCATGGCCGGACGCGCAGTCGGCGGCCGTCGCTACTACTACTGATCAGGTTCTGATCGTTTCGAACATTGCCGGTCGGATACAGGGATCCGACCGGCATCATCTTGTCTATCTGGGAGACTTCCGTGGTACAGGACCCTGCTCTTCGGCGCGAACTGACGTGGATCACCGACTCGGAGCTCGGGCTCCCCGGCGAGGATCCGTCCTCGACTGAGGTACGCGTCGCCGTGCACTGGACGCAGGTGTATCGCGAGTTGCTGGAACTGACCAGTGCGCTCCTCGAACGGTCGGAGTCGACGCTCCGCAGCATGAACGACGACGCGGTTCGCGAGGGGGCTGAAACGCAGCGCATGCTTCGCGCCCAGCGCGAGCAATACCTCGCTCGCTATGACTTCTGGAGAGACCGCGCCGGCAGCCTGAGCGCCGACGCCAACTAGCGTGCTCGCTACGCGGACGACGAGCGTCGCGACGCGGCAGCCTCTTCCCACCGGCGCTCGATGTGGCCGAAGCGCCAGACGGCAAGAGCGACCACCCACGTCAACACGAAGAGGCCGACGATGAAGAACCCGGCCTCGTTGATGTTGAAGTTCGACATAAAACCCCAGAAGCCACCGTTCAGGTTGAGCTCCTGCGCGAGCAACCCGAAGATCTCGATGGTGCCGATGAGCATCGCCACCGCGACCGACAGGCCGGTGATGGTGATGTTGTAGTAGACCTTGCGCACCGGCTTGGAAAACGCCCATCCATACGCAAAGTTCATGAATGACCCGTCCGCCGTGTCCATGGTGGCCATGCCGGCGGCGAAGAGGATCGGCAGGCTCAGCACCGCATACCAGGGAAGGCCTGCTGTCGCGGCTCCGGCCGTGGCGGCGAGCAGGGCGACCTCGGTTGCGGTGTCAAAGCCCAGACCGAACAGGATGCCCACCGGATACATCTGCCACGGGCTCTTGATCGACTTCATCAGCTTGCCGAAGAAGCGGAACATCAGACCGCGCGCGTTCAGCTGCGCCTCGAGCTCTTCATCGTTGTACCGGCCGCGGCGCATTTCGCGGAACACCTTGATGATGCCGACCAGAATCACGAGATTGAGGATGGCGATCAGGTAGAGAAAGATGCCTGAAACGAGCGTCCCGATGATGCCGCCGAAGGTCTCGACCGTGGAGTTGGCGTTGCTGACCTGAGTGATGATCGCGCGCGCTGCGAATGTCAGACCGATACCCAGCACGAACACGACGGTCGAGTGCCCGAGGGAGAACCAGAAGCCGGTTGACAAGGGACGCTTGCCTTCCGCCATGAGCTTGCGCGTGGTGTTGTCGATGGCCGAGATGTGATCGGCGTCAAACGCGTGACGCAGCCCAAGGGTGTACGCCGTGATGGCGACGCCGATGCCCAGCAATTTGAAGTGCTGCGGAACGATGGCCAGGATGAAGATGCCCCAGCCGAGGACATACAGCAGGACGATAAAACCAACCATCGCGCCGACGCTCGTCCACTCGCGCGGGGTCAACGAGCGGCGGAAACGCTCCCACCGGGGCGTCGTCGAAGTCGTGGATGCCACGGTCATGACGATCCTCCTCGGGTCCTCCACCTCATCGCCGAGCAGCTTACCCAAAATGCGTCCAGCCCGCAACAGCGCCCAGGAACCGGATGCCTGCTGAGCGCGGATATAGCGGGGCGGGCGTATGCTTCGCGTGTGGGCATCGACATGGTCGAGCAAATCGTGAGCCAGCTCCGTGAGGAGGGTGCGCGCGTCACGACGGCGAGACGCCTGGTGCTCACGATCCTGGTCGAAGCGAAAGGGCACATGACCGCCGACGACCTCCTCGCGGCAGTGCACGAGCTGGCGCCGGACATCCACGGTTCCACGGTCTATCGCAACCTGGACGAACTCGAGCGCCTCGGCGTCGTGATTCACTCCCACCTCGGGCACGGTGCGGCGACCTACAGCCTTGCGACCCGTGCCCATGCGCACCTGGTCTGTGAGCGGTGTCACGCGTCATTTGAAGCCCCCGAGGATCTCGTCGCGGCGATGGCTCGCGGCGCCAAGCGCCGGCTTGGGTTCGTGATGCACCCGTACCACTTCGCGGTTCTCGGCATTTGCGCCGACTGCGCTCGGACCGACGTGGTGCTCCCCGCCGGGTAGGAGCAGCAACGCTCCCGCGTCAGTGGCCGGGTACTGCACCGCGGTCGGCGACATCGTCGGACTCGGGGGGCGCGGGCTTGGGGCGCCGCCCGACCAACACCCCGAGAGCAGCGCCGAACACAAGGTGCCCTGCGAGCATCACCGCCTGGCGATCGTGCCGGTCGCGGTCGGCGGGCGGCATGATCCCGGCTGCCGGGATCCATCCCAGGTAGCTGACGCCCCAGATCGCGCCCCCGTAGGCCATGCCCGCAGGAACACGAACCCACGCCGGCCGCGGCGCCACGAGCGCGAAAGCCGCGCCGGCACCGGCGCCAAACCCGAAGTGCAGCGCCGTCGCGAGCGCGTCCTGTTGCTCCGCGCTGCGGTGAATCCCTGCCTGGTTCAACAGCTTGGCGGTGACCTTCTCGGGTGGCAGCCCACCCGTGAAGCCCAACCGTTTCGCCACGACCATGACCGCGCTCATCAGGAGCGTCGCGAGCGTTCCTGCCGCAACTCCGCGTAGCAGTCGTTTCATCGGATGAATTCCGCCGCGACGACTAGCGCCGACCCCAGAACAAGCCACCGCCACCAAGCAGCAGGACTACCAGCACGATGATGATGATGAGCGTCAACATTCTCTTACCTCCGGGGTCCGCGTGGACCATGGCACTAACGTGATTGTGACTTTATATGATAGCGGCACTATAAAGTCAAGAGCCAATATCCGTGGATGCGAACGGGTCGCAATGACGGGTTCTGATGGGAGGCATCGTTGATGCGGAGATCCACCACCCCGCTTCGCGCCATCACGCGAGGAGCCGTCGCCGGGGCGATCGGGACCGTCGCGATGGATGCTTTTCTCTACGCGCGCTACCGGAGTGGAGGCGGCGATCAGGAACCCCTGGAATGGGAGTTCGGCGGCGCGAGCGCCTGGGACAAGGTGGGAGCTCCGGCACAGGTTGGGCGCCGTCTTTTCGAAGGCTTCACCCAACGTCCTCTTGACGCCCGCTGGGCGCGTACGACCAACAACCTCATGCATTGGGGATACGGGATCGGGTGGGGCGCGGCGCTGGGGGTGGTCGCCGGTTCATTGAGCCGGAACCGCTTCGTCAACGGACCCCTCTTCGGAGCCACCGTCTGGGGAAGCAGTTACGTCACGCTGCCGCTGGCCGGTTTGTACAAGCCCATCTGGAAGTACAGCGTCGCGGAACTCGCGCCCGATCTTGGAGCGCATCTCACGTACGGCACGGTCACCGACCTGGCGTTGCGAGTGCTCCCCTAGCCGGCTTAGCTCGCGCGTCCCCGGACTTCGATCCGGCCCTTCACCACCCGCGTCTGCAGCCTGAGTTGCGGGAAGGTCGCGGGTCCGCCCACAACCGCCCCGTCGTCGAGCCGGAATCGCGAGCCATGCCAGGGGCAAACGACACAGCCGTCTTCGATGGTGCCCTCGTCGAGTGGTCCGCCGGCGTGGCTGCAGGTGTTTTCCATGGCGTGAACTGCGCCGTCGACCCTCGTGACGAACACATTACGGCCGTCGACATCGACTGCCTGCTTGCTCCCTTCGACGACATCGGCATCGGCGAGGACGTCTGTCCACTTGTCTGGCCCCGCGAGCGAAGCGGTGTGATCGACCATGAGCGCGCGGCCAAAGACCAACTCGCCGCCCAGGAACGCAGCACCCATGGAACCGCCGAGTCCGGCGACGGACAGCAGCTGGCCGGTGCGTCGCCGGCCACCCAGCCGTGCTGCGAGCGCGCCGAGTTGCAGCACCAGCGCTCCGGTGTTGGCGAGGCCATGCACCAGGGCGAGGCGTCGATCGCGACCCGTCGTGACCGTCCAGTCGGCGGCGCCGGTCACCGCGGTCGCCACGGCGGCCGCACACCCTGCCGCGGTCAATGCCGTCGCACCGCGTTCATCGCCGATCAGGTCGAGGAGCGGCACTGCGCCCCAGAGACCGATGGGTGCGTCGCTCAACACCGGATGCAGTGCATGACCCAGCCATCGCCCATGCAGCACATCCATCAGCCCGGCGTGTTGAGTCACCGGCGTCAGCGCTCCGGCGATGGTTTCGCTGACCTGCTCGAGACCCGGGATGGATTCGATTGCATCGAACAGTTGCGCAAACTCCGAGGTCTGGAGCGCGGCGGAAGTTCGCGGCGTAGCGGGAGTGCGTCTCGACAGTGCCGGTCGGCGTTTCTTGACCTTGCTCACCCCGGTAACGGTACGCCCCGCGTACCGCACCGGGGGCGGAGCGGCCGCCTCCTTTCCGCAAGTCCGGTGCATGCGCTGAAGGCCCCGCGTCGGAGCCCTTACTTCACCGCGCCAGGTCGGTCGCGACTAGATGCGGGATGCGATACCGAGTGCGAGGGCCTCGAGGAATTTGTGGTCCTTCTTCCCCTGCATATGGAAGAGGTACCCGTCGTTGCGCCAACGTCTGTCGAATCATGGTGCGATCCCTGAACGTGTGGGTTTCACGACAACTGCCGCACGACAGCGGCGAGATCCTGATAGACGGTCACGCGCGCGACGCGTTCGCCGCGCATCTCGAAGACGTGCAGCACCCGCTGGCTCACACGCCTGGAGATCGCGTCGACGTGACCGATGCGGCCCGTGACTCGACCCTCCCAGATGCGCTCATCCACGACGAAACCGTCGCCGTAGAGACGGCGAAGCGGGACGTCGCGCTCAAAACACGCCCCAGCAAATTGTTGGAGAAAACGAAGACGCGCAGCCGCTATACCGTGGACGGCGTCTTTCACCGCTCCGATCTGCTCGTGCTCGACGTCGGTCGTGAGCAGACAGACGATTGCTTCGACATCGGTTTCGTTCTGGGCGCGGAGGTAGCGGTCGACGAGTTCGTCGAACTTGCTGTTGCTATGGGTCGGTGCGACGGGTCCGCTGTGCATCACCTGCCATACCCTGGTCGGCACGGCTAAAGACCGGCTAAAGATCACCCGGCGTATGCTCAAGCTCGCCGCGGCTTGGGTGTGGAGAGGTTGGCTTGGAGTTCCGGATTCTCGGACTCGTCGAAGTGTTTGACGAGGAACGCTCGTTGGTGCTCGGCGGTCCGAAGCCACGAGCGCTGCTCGCGCACCTGGTCATCGAGGCGGGTCGCCCCGTGTCCCGCGAGCACTTGATCGATGAACTGTGGGGCGATGATCCGCCCGCGACCGTGCAGGACAGTCTCAACGTGCACGTCGCCAAGCTGCGTCAGGCGGTCGGGAGTCGTCTGCGCACGACGTCATCGGGATACGTCCTCGATGCGTTGCCGGTGGAGATCGATGCAGTGCGTTTTGAGGAGCGGATGAGTGTCGCGCGGGCTCAACGCGACGATCCCGCATCGATCGCACCGGCGCTCGCCGATGCGCTTGCCCTCTGGCGGGGACCGGTATTTGGTGGTCTTGCCGTCGGTCCGACCGCCGCCGCTGCGGGAGCCCGCCTCGAAGAACTTCGCGCGGCGGCGCTCGAAGCCCGCGTCGAGGCGGACCTGGCCCTTGGTCGTCACGGTGACCTGATCGGTGAGCTCATGGGGCTGGTCGCCGCGTCGCCGACGCGTGAGCGACTCGCCGGGCAACTCATGCTCGCGCTCCATCGCTGCGAACGCGATGCGGACGCGCTCAGTGTCTTCGCGTCCACCAGCGACGCACTGCAGCGCAACCTCGGAGTCGATCCCGGTGATGAGCTGACTGCACTGCAGCGCGCGATCCACCGCGGCGACCCCACCCTCGGGACACCTGGTCCGGAGTCGCTGCCGGTGTCGGCGAGTCGCTTCGTTGGACGGCGTCTCGAACTCGCGCAGACATATGCGCTGCTCACCAACAGCCGTGTGCTGACGCTTGCCGGACCCGGCGGCAGCGGGAAAAGCCGGCTCGCAGTCGAGCTCGCGCGTTCCCTCACGTCCGTGCATCCGGGTGGCACGTACTTCATCGACCTTGCGCCTTTGACGGCGACCGCCTCGGTCAGTCGCGAGGTGGCTGCCACCATCGGCGTGCGCGAACGGCAGGGGGAGCCCCTCCCGAAACTGCTGGCGCGGTGGCTGCGGCACCGACGATGTCTGCTCGTGTTCGACAATTGCGAGCACCTCGTGGAAAGCTGTGCAGCGTTGAGCAGCACCCTGCTGGAAACAGCACCCGGCTTGCGCATCCTCGCCACGAGCAGAGAGCCACTCGGCGTGCGTGGCGAGGTCGTCTATGCAGTGCCGGGTTTGTCGCTGCCGTCGCCGAGCGATCCGCTCGCCACCATCGAGTCCTCCGACGCGGTGCGTCTGCTCATGGACCGTGCTGCTGCAGCGCGTTCCGGATTTGCGCTCACTCCAGAGGATGCGCAGCTCGCCGCCGCAGTGTGCCGGAAGCTCGATGGCCTGCCCCTGGCAATCGAACTTGCAGCCGAGCGCCTGCGCACTGTCTCCCTGCGCGAGTTACTCGCCTGGCTCGACGAGCGTCTCGACTCACTGGGCGAGACACGCGGGGTGCAGGCTCGTCACCGGACCATGCGCGCCGCCATCCAATGGAGTTACGAACTGCTCGACGAGCAGGAGCGTGCAGCGTTTCGGCGCTTCAGCGTTTTTGCGGGCAGCTTTGACGCCGATGCGGGGAGCGCGGTTGCGACCGGGTGGGCTCCGCTGTCCGGGCCGGTCGATATGCGCGGACTGTGCGACCGGCTTGCCAACAAATCGATGCTCGTGGCTGAGCCCGGGAGCGAGCGGGCGAGGTACCGGATGCTCGAAGTCGTCCGGCAGTTTGGAGCGGACTGCGCGATCGACATCGGTGAAGATCACCGTGCGCGTTCGCTGCACGCGACCTGGTACCACGACAGCATTCCCGAGCCACAGGTCTGGGCTGGTCAGGATCAGGCGAGCTGGATGGAGCGCCTCGGCCGCGATGTTGACAATGTGCGCGCGGCCATGACGTGGCTGCTCGCCGGTGGCGAAGATCCGCAGCGTGCGCTGGAGATGGTCGGCCGGCTGTGGTGGTTCTGGTACATGCGTGGCATGCTCGGCGAGGGCGGTGCCTGGTTTCAGCAGGTACTGGCCGCAACTCCGAGCGACCCCACGCCTGCGCGGGGGATCGCTTTGCGCGGTGCGGCGGCCACAGCGCGGATCCTGGGCGATTTTGGGGAGGCGTTGCGTCTCGGTGCCGAGTCGCTGGTTGCGTTTCGAGACCTGGACGACGATCGCGGGGTCGCGGCGGCGCTGAACAATCTCTGCATCACCGCGATGATGAGTGGCGATCTCCAGGCCGCGAAGCGGTTCGGCGAGGAAGGCCTCGTGGTGATCGAAGGTGTCAAGGAGTCGCAGGCGCTCGCGAGCGCACAGAACAACCTGGGGATGGTGGTCCGGAATCTTGGCGATGCCGGGCGGGCTGCGGAACTGTTCGCCAGCGCGCGCGCCGGCTATGCCGCCGGCGGCAACCAGCGAGGTCTTGCGGCTGCGTTCACCAACCTGGCGATCCTTGGTCGCCAGACCGGCGACGCGACACATGCTCGAGAGAACGGCATGGAGGCGCTGCGCCTGTACACCGCCTTGGGATTCGATGAGGGCAAGCTGGACTGCCTCGAAGTCCTGGGTGCGCTCGATGCCGACGCCGGCAACGCCGAATCCGCACTGCGCATGATATGTGTTGCCGGACGTCGCCGCGAGGAGCTCGCCGCGCCGTTGTTCGTGCCGGATGAAGTCACGCAGGTTGCGCAGGCTGAGCGCATCGCGACGACTGCGCTGGGCACAACGGCCACAGCACGGGTGGTCGAGGGCGCTCGCGATATGACGGTCGATGACCTGGTCGCGCGGCTTCTAGCAGACGACCTGGGCGTGTAGCGCGGCGCGTGCCTGGGGACGCGTTCCCGTAGGCGCACGGGTGAGACTCTCCCGGCCGCCGGAGAGAGCCTCACCACGTTCGCGTCCTACTTGTTCTGGCAGTACCAGTTGACGTACGTTGCCGCGCCGCCCGCCACGACCACGCTGATCGGTGCTGTCGCGCCGGTGTTCGAGTTGGCATGGCATGCGTGCCCGTTGAATGTTGCCGAGACCGTATGCGAGCCGGACACCACGCCGCTGAACAGGTAGCCGCCCGCGGAGCCGGTCATGTGGCGCGTCGTACCGTCGAGGGTCACCGCGACGCGAGCCAGCTGTGCCGATCTCAACGTGAACGACCGGCCCCTGAGCGTTCCAGTGAGGGGAGCCGGGCTCGTCACGAGCAACGCGCTGAAGTTGTAGTTCTGCGTGTCGGTAGGCACGCGGGTGGAAGGACGGAAACAGTTCGCGGTCACGAAATACGAGCCGGGAGTCGCGCCGGCCGGAATGGTCAGTGACCCCGCCCAGTTGCGAGACGAGTCGAAACTGCTCGCCGTCACCGACGCAACTGTGACATCGCCGCTGTTCTTGAGCGCGATGGCAACGCTTTCGGATCCGCTCGGACAAGGTGTCACCGAACTCGCGCTGATCACGCCGCCCGGCGCGCCTGACGCCGCACTTACCGTCATCGACCCGGCCGGCGGAGTGCTGACGAAGTGCAGGATTCTGCCGTGGCCTCCAACAGCCCAGCCATGATTGGCGTCCGCGAACGACACCCCGATGAGGAAGTCAGCGGTCCCTGAGGTCTGCGACGTCCAAGTCGTGCCACCGTCGGTCGTCGCCACGATCGTCCCGCTGTCGCCGACTGCCCATCCGTGGTCGCTGTCAGCGAACGAGATGCCGAACATGCGGTTCGCGGTACCGGAAGCCTCGGTGGTCCAGTCAGCGCCACCGTCGGCGGTGCCGATGATCGTTCCGTCATCTCCCGTCGCCCAGCCGTGGTTTGGGTCCGTGAATGCCACGGCGTTCAGCGCGCCGGTGCCGACGGTGCCGGCGCCCCAGGATGCGCCGCCGTCGCTGGTGGACAGCACGGTCCCGAAGGTGCCGACGACCCACCCGTGGGTTGCATCGAGGAACGACGCGGCAAACAGGGTCTGCGTTGAGCCTGAGGTCTGCGGAGTCCACGTCGTACCACCGTCGGCGGTCGCGAGGATGACCCCGTCAAACCCGACGGCCCAACCGTGGTTCACGTCTGTGAAGGTCACGCCGAGGTACTCCTGGGTGGTGGACCCGGAGACTTGCGTGCTCCAGGTCGCGCCGCCGTCGGTGGTGGCGATGATGGCGCCGAATTCACCGACAGCCCAACCATGGGTCGCGTCCACAAACGTCACCGAGTGGAGCGATTTGTTGACGTTCGTGGTCTCGGCGCTCCAGGTTGCCCCACCGTCGGCAGTGGCCAGTACCCTCCCGTTGTCACCGGCAACCCACCCGTGACTGGCGTCGATGAACGACACGCCGGAGAGGCTGCCGGAGAACCCCGAGGTCTGGGCGATCCAGGGCCCGCTCGCCATGGTCTGCGTGGCAATGCCGAGTGTGACCGCGAGCGCAGCGGTGGTCGCTGCGGCGAACTTCGATCGGATCCGTGATCGGGGTGCGAGCCGTCTGGTCCGACCTTGCCGGTTCGGACTGTGCGTGGAATCAATCATCGAGTGCCTCCCGTTCGGCCGGCGGGCCAATACTGTTGTGGTTCAGGGCCCGAGTTTCGGGAGGGTCGCTAAAGAGTGGCTAAAGGGTCGTCGGCGCTCCGTCTGACGGGTCGCACATCAACGCGACCAGTGTGCATTTCACGCCCGGCGCACGGACCGCATGCAGGGATGGATGAGCGTCGAGCGGCGAAGTCACTGTGGCACGTCGGGAGTGTCTGATGGTCGCGTTGCCGGCGAGGAACGATCGCCGTTGGTGATGCTCAACCACTGATGGCACTGCGCTCCGGCGGCCGCGTCAACTGCAGGTCATCAGCACGATGGGTTCGCTGGGGTTTCCCGATCCTTGATCGTCCTGACCTCCGACGGCGATCACCAGGCCGGAGCCCGAGGCGATGCCCGACATGATCCCGAGTTGGGTCGCAACGCGCGCAGGGTTGGTCTGCCGAACGCCATTCTTGGCTACGTAGACGTTCGTACCGGTCAAGCTGTTCCACCCGTCCGACCAGACCGTGCCAGCAGGTCCTTCAGCGATAGCGTCCAGATGGTCATCGAAATTGAAGGCGCCGACGTGACTCCACGCTGCACCGTTCCAATGATCCACGCCGTCGAGAGCCGCGGCATCCACGGCGTAGAGGTCGGTCGCCGACGTGCCGACCAATCCATCCGCCAGGTCGCCGCCGACCGGAACGTTGATCTGCGCGATTGACCAACTGCTCCCGTTGTAGTGATAGAGATCTGTCTTGAACGTCGATTCGATGACGACCAGCATGTACACGTTCGTCGGTGAGAGCGCCAGAATCCCGTCGGGATAGAGCACACCCGTCGGCGTCGCCGCCAGCGACCATTTGGTGCCGTTGTAGTGGTAGAGCAGGATGTGTTGCGTCCCGCCGGTACCGTAAGCACCCATCGCCCAGATGTCCGACTCGGACGTGCCGCTGATGCCGAACAGGTCAGAGTTGGGCTTCTTGGGTATCGTTGAGCGCACGACAGTCGTTCCGTTCCAGCGGCTGATGGTCGCCGTGGACTTGAGGCCTTTCTGTATCCCACCGACCGCCCAGACATTGCCGGCGCCGAAATTGGTGATGGCTTGCAAGTCAAGGTTTGCGCCGCCCTTCGTGACCACTTGCCAGCCCGACCCGCCGGTCCAGTGCTCCCAGAGCGAACCGATGCTGTTGTTGCTGAGGGAGTAGTGACCCACCGCCCATGCGTCGGTCGATGACACGATCGTGGCAGCGTACAAGGTGCCATTGACCATTGCTGGAGTCACGTCGGCGGGCATCTGCGTCCATGTACCGGCGGTGCAGGTCGTTGCGGGGATGTGAGGCCGCGACGGCAATTTCGCCGCTTGGGCTCCGTTGAAGGCGCCGCCGGATGTGATCGCCGCAGCGGCGACCACGACTGCGAGGTAGTGCCTCATGAGTGAATCCCTCTCCTGCATCGAAACATTCAACCGGATCATAGGCCTCGGTGCGGTGCGCCTACAGGGCACCGCCGGTCAATCGCATCGTGTCTGCGCGTGACCAGATCAGCGCGTGACGACAGCCTCTGCGCGATCCCGGATACCGCGCATCATCCGCTGGCTCATGATGAAGCTGATCACTGCCACGGGCTCGAACATGAACCTGGCCCACGCGAAGTGAGACCGGTACTGCTCCCGAACGACGAGGCGGCTGCCGCCTTCTGGACGGCTTTGCACGACGAACGCCCAGGTGGAATCAAACGGTGATGGAGCGCTCCCGATCGGTACACCTCCTCGAAGGACGAGCGCATTTGGTGCATCGGCTACGGCGACGGTGAGGGCGACCTCCGGTGCGAGATGCACGTCGTCGCCCACCCGAACCTCCTGCCAGGCAGGAACGATACGTTCGGCGCTGTGGATGTCCATACCCAGGAGGTTTTCCAGGGAGTCGTAGCTGTAAAAGCCGGCGCGGCCTTGACCGAGCTGGGCGATCCACGGCCACACCATCGCCGGCGGACGCTGAATCGAGATGGCACGCGTTGACCGGAGATGCGGCAGGGGTATGAGACCGTCGCCAGGCAGCGCCGCATTGCGCTCCTCTGCGGTGGATCCCCAGTGCAGCATCTCGGATCGGCCGAACACCGCAGCGATACCGACTCCGCCGGCACACAGCGTCAACGGCAGACGGCGCGTATGCCTCATGTTCTGGTCCTCAACTCGGTCGTTATAGCCATTGCTGTCGTCATCTCAGAACTGGAGAGCCGCCTCCAGGATCTCGATGCGAACGTAGGCGTAGGCACCTTCCGGCGGGCCCCAGAAAACCTCGGCGGTGGATGGCATGCGAATGCCCCCATAGTCCTTGTAGTCGCCATATCGGCCCCACCAAGGGGTCGGCACGATGGCCTTACCGACCGATCGACCGCGAGACTCCGCTCGCGCCTCCAGAACACGACCCTGCTCATCGACGACGAAGTTCACGGTGCCGCGTACGGACCGGTGAGCGAATGTGACTCGGAGATTGCGGCTGTCGATCGCATCCCACGAGAGGTCCGGATGCGCGTACGCGACAGGACACCACGGCAACTCTGCAATGAGGCGCAGGAATTCGCCCGAATCAGTTGCACCTCCAGCCGGCAGGCGCTGAACCCGAACACCGAGAACCTTGACATCGAAGGTGCCGCGGCCATCAGTGAATGCGTCGGTGACCCTCGCCGGAATGAGTCGAGCCATCCGAGCCTTCGCGACCCAACGGAAGCCGAGATCCGCGGCATCGATCCACTGTTCCGCAGTAAAGGGCATCCATGGTCGGTCGGCCGCGACGCGAATCTCGCCGCGCTGACGCAGCCACATTCCGTGCGCGTTCTGCGGTCCATTGGGCAGTGCGTACGACTGCACGCGTTCCATGAGTTCGCGACCGGCCGAGGCAATCGCGAGCATCAGCGACTCTCCTGCGTTCGGTACTCAGCCCGCACGCGGAGGCCGAGCTCCGCAAGCCGCGCTATGACGGCCAAACCGACCTGCCCGGTGCCGATCACCACATGCAGGCAATCACTGTTCAGGCTGACGCTCTCAGACTGCGCAGGCTCTGCGCGCGGCTTGGCCGGTGCAGCGCTCGCGGGGATCGTCGTCGACATGTGGCACTCTCCGAACCGGCCGGCGTCCGGGGTGGACACGGGCCTGCTCTGATGATGTCCCTCACGCAGCAGGACGGCCAGAGCCGAAGGTCCCCGACAGTGGGGTCGAACGATCTCTGCGTCGATCGCGTGCTGTCGTAGTCTTCGCCCAGACTGAGTCTTGGCGATCAGCAGCTGCTCTCAGCGAGGAGCGTGGATGCGATCCGGAGCGATGAGCACCGCACAGCGACGCTCCTCGGCCATGACTCGATCGTACGTGGGCCAGTCGTCATGCGTGGCGCCTGTGGACAGGAACACGTCACGAAGCAGTTGAGGCAGCCTTGTCATCTCGAACCCTGTCAAGGGGTCATCCGGGCCGATGAGCGTGACGCGGCCCTCCACGCTGACCCAGCGGAAGCCGGCTCGGAAAACCACGGTTGCGTGCGGGTTCCGGCGCAAGTGCCGCAGCTTGACCGTGCCGCCAATCGCAACGAACCCAACGGCATCTTCGCCATTCAGCGGGTGCCGCAGGACGCCTGCGTTGACCACGGACGCCTGAATCGTGTTGTCGACCCGAAGCGTTGCCACGACAGCCAGTCCATGCTCCTCACCAACCAGCGCCCGAACAGTAGCGAGGTCACTCGGCATGTCTGCTCCTCATGTCATCTTGGCTGCGTGACCGTCCGCATCGGCTCCAGGAAAAGGCGAAGTGAGCGGGAGACCGGACTCGAACCGGCGACATCCAGCTTGGAAGGCTAGCGCTCTACCAACTGAGCTACTCCCGCATGAGAGAGGCCGCGACGATCGTAGCCTGTCCCGACCAATCCGGTCCTCAGGGTTACCCAGGCTGTAGCCTCTCGGCCGAATCACGCATGACGGTGGAGGACAAATCGATGGGTGAGGCAGCGGCGCCATCGTCGACATGGCTGAACAGGCAGCTCCGCCGTGGCATCGTCGCGGAGCGAGGTTGGTCGCTGCTCGTGAGCTTCCTGCTCATTCCCGCGATCCTCGGTACCAACCTGATCTACGAGGGGCTCAACCACGGCCCCAACCGCATCTTTCTCGAGACACCGCTTGACCGGGCACTGCCGGTGGTGCCGATCTTCGCGATCCCGTACGTCTCGCTCATCCCGTACATCGGAGTGAGCCTGCTCGTATTCCTGTTCCTTCGCGTGCGGGTGTACCGGTCAGCAGCGATCACGATGCTCATCGTGTGGCTCATCAGCTACGCGTTCTATTTCTTCCTGCAGTCCTACATCGCACGCCCCGCCCTCACCGGCACCGACCCGTTCTCGGGAATCATCCGGAGCATCTATGCGGCCGATCAGCCGTACAACGACTTTCCCAGTCTGCACACGTCCCTGTCGACCGTCATCGCGATTCACTGGTGGCGCTTCAACCGGCGTATCGGCATCGCCGCGGCGATCTGGACGGCGCTGATCGTGTCCTCGACCGTCCTCGTCAAGCAGCACTACCTTGCCGACGTCGCCGGTGGGCTCGTGCTGGCGACTGCGACCTCGTGGGCGGTCATGCGGGCCACCCGGGCTGCGTGATGCGCGGCTTCCGCGCCTGAGGTACGATTCCTTCGACCGCTCAGCACATCACGGAGGGCACCAGACATGACCATTGCGATTGCGCCTGCAGCGCCCCCAACTGATGTCTTGCCCGGCGGCTCCGCCGCCTGATCTCTTCCTGATTCCGCACCGCGCGCCGGTGTGGGACTGCAATCGGGGCTCCGGGCTCTCACTGCAGCTAGGAGTTCCCACTTGTCACACGATCTTCGCCGTCTCAGCTCGCTAGGCTGGAACGGCTCACTCGAAGCGGCGTTCGCCGACGCCGCGATCGATGGCATCGCCGGCCTCGTCATTCGCGTCGACGGGCCCGTGGTCACGGTCCTGACCGAACAGGGTCAGCAGCGTGTCCCGCTTGCCCCCGCGCTCTCGGGCGCACCAGAGGAAGGCGGCATCACGACCGGTGACTGGCTGGTCGTCGAACACGGCACCGCTGTGCATCTGCTCCCTCGCCGGAGCGTGCTGATGCGCCGCGCCGCCGGAGTGAGCACCGTCGGTCAGGCCGTCGCGGCCAACATCGATCTGGTTTTTATCACTGTCGCGCTCGGCGCCCCGCTGAAATTGCGCCGCATCGAGCGCGCCCTTGCCATGGCGTGGGCAAGCGGCGCTGCGCCGGTCGTTCTGCTCACCAAATCCGACTTGAGCGCGGACATCGAGAGGGATCTGCGCGACGCGCGGTCGGTCTCGGCGGGGACCGAGGTCATCGCGGTGAACCCATCCGGTGCCGGGTTGGCACGGCTGCAGGAGGTGCTCCTGGAGGGATTGGTCGCGGTCCTCGTCGGCCCCAGCGGCACCGGCAAGTCGACACTGGTGAACCGGCTTTCCGGCAACGAGGCGCTCGCCACCGGGGAGGTGCGCGCCGACGGCAAAGGACGCCACACCACCACGCGGCGCGAGCTGATCGAACTGCCCGGCGGTGGGCTGATCATCGATACGCCTGGCACCCGAGAACTCGGCCTGTGGGATGCCGGCGCGGGTATCGAGGAAGTGTTCGGCGACCTCACCGAGGTTGCCGCGCAATGCCGGTTCCGCAACTGCAAACACCAACAGGAACCGGGCTGTGCGGTGCGCGCCGCCGCGGCAGACGACCCATCGGTGCTGGCGCGGCTCGAGTCCAAACGCAAGCTCGAGCGCGAGCAGGAGCGCCTCGACGCCGCACGTGATCTTCGAGCGCTGGCGGAACAGCGGCGCGCGGTGCGCCGCCGGGCTCGCGCAATGCGCCAGCGCTCGCCCTAGGAAGACCCCGAACGATCAACCATCAAAGGAGAAATGGCACATGGACGACCGCGTCAGCGCTCTCGCGGAGCTCCTGCACGACGCAGGGGAGACCCACCACATCGTGTACAAGATCGTCGACGGAGAAGATGCCGATTGGGCATCCTGGTACGGCGACTGGCTGATTCACCACTCGGTTCTGCCCGAACTCCTCGGCGGGGCACCGGTTCGAAGCGAACTCGTCTACCTGCTGGTGTTATCCGACAAGCAGTTCGCTGCCGGTGCCATCGACGGACGCTGGGAGGAGTACTACGCGCGCCGGCTGATCGACGCCTTGTCGGTCGCTCCTTAGACGGGCTTGCCCGGGCTGGCCGGCGGCGCGGGAGCCGTGCCCGGGTGGCCGGGGAAACTGTGTGGCGTGAAGGTCAGCGTACCGAGAACCTGAACGTTGTCTGCGCTGATCTGGTTCAGCGCAATCTGCGCACCTTGGGCCACCACGTAGACGCCGGCCTTGACCGAGCTGAGGGCCGCCGACGCGCCGCGAACACCGTGGTACGCGGTGGAGGTGGAGACCGTGACGTACTCGAGCTGACCGTCACTGGTCACCAAGGTGATGGTGCTGAGGCTCACCGACTGGACGCGACCGGAGACGGTCGGCACCTGAATGGTGATTGCGGTAGCCGCAATCTTGGTTGGCGCAGTCTTGGGAACGGTGGTGCTGGTACTCGGAGCGCTCCGCACCGCGACGACGTCACCGATTTCGACTGCGCTGAAGTTCACCTGCGCGTCTTCGCGGCTGTACTTGGTCGATGAGTTGGTGGTGACCGTGAGCGTCCCCGTCAACGTGCGGAGCGTGAGCGTGGAACCGCTGATCTGCGTCACCGTGCCGATCGCACCACTGCACGAATTGCCGCCGTGGAAACCCCCACTGGCGAACCCGCCGCCGTGGAAACCCTCACCGGCGAACCCGCCGCCGTGGAATTCCCCGCCGGCGAACCCTTCCCCGCACCCAAACCCGAACCCCCCGGGCGGGCTGAAGGAGGGCCTGTGCGTCGCGGGCGAAGGACTGGGTGTACTGGACGTGGCAGTGGTGCTCGCGAATGCCGGAGCACCGGCGCGCGTGACCACGAATCCCGCGAGTGCGCCGACGAGGGCAATCGAAATCGCGACGCCGACCATGCGCAGCCTCCCGCCCCGGCGTGCGACGGGGCCATTGGGGGTCAGCGGCGGCGGTTCCGGAAACTGGGATTCGGAACTCATCTGAGCTTCACACGATAGCGCGCCGACCTGTCCGAAAGGTTACTAACGCGCTAAAAGGTCCGAACGCGCCGCCTTGCTCAGGACGTCCCGCCGAATCGCGCCTCCATGTCAGACACCCACGCGGCCAGCGTGCTTCGATCGCCGATTCGCGGGAAGAGCGGCTCGCCCTCGTGCAAGGCTCGGCCGGGCGCCAGCTTGGTCAACTCAACGCTCGCGGGACCGGGCCAGGCCCGGTCTGTGTCGTCGAGCCCCAGCACTGCGGCCAGACGCTCTGCGGCAAACGGCACAAAGGGCGATGAGACGATCGCCTCGACGCGAGCCAGGTTGATCGCGGTGCGCAGGATGCAGGCGACGCGCGCGGTGTCGGTCTCATGCCATGGCGCGCAGCGGTCGAGGTATTGGTTGCCGAGCGTCCAGAGGCTGCGGAGCGCGAACGTCCCGGGCCGGTATCGCATCGCGTCCATCTCGGTGGCGTAGGTCGCAAGCGCCGCGTCGACCGCGGCCGCAAGCTCGGCCTCTTCCGGGCCGGGCTCGCCGCCGCTCGGCACCGTCATGCCGAAGAGCTTCTCAGTCAGCTTCAGTGTCCGTTGCACGAAGTTGCCGAAGATGCCGGCGAGATCCTTGTTGACCGTGTTCGCGAAGTTCTCCCAGGTGAACTCGCTGTCGTCGGATTCTGGTGCGGCAGCAAGCAGCGCGTAGCGCCAGTAATCGGCGGGCAGCAGATCGAGCGCAGTGTCCATGAACACGCCGCGTTTCTGACTCGTCGAGAACTGCCCACCCTGGTAGGTCAGGTAGTTGAACCCCTTGATGTAGTCGACGAGTTTCCACGGCTCGCCGGACCCCATAATGGTGATCGGGAAGTTGATGGTGTGAAAGGGGATGTTGTCCTTCCCGAGGAACTCGGTGTAGCGCACATCGTCAGCGTTGAACCACCACGAACGCCAGTCGCGATGCTCGGGATCGAGGTCCGCCCATTCCTTGGTGGCGCCGATGTACTCGATCGGCGCGTCGAACCATACGTAGAAGACCTTGCCCTCGAACCCCGGCCAGCCGACCGGGATTCCCCACTTCAGGTCGCGCGTGATGCTCCGGTCCTCGAGCCCGACGTTGAGCCAGTTTCGCGCGATTGACGACACGAGAATCGGCCAGTCCGCGTGCGAGTCGATCCACGCACGCACGCGATCCGCCATCACCGACTGGCGGATGAAGAGGTGTTTGGTCGCGCGGACCTCCAGTCGCGTGCTGCCGGAGATGGCCGACCGCGGATTGATCAGGTCGGCGGGCTCGAGCAGGCGTGCGCAGTTCTCGCACTGGTCACCGTTGGCACGCTCATACCCGCAGTGCGGGCACGTCCCGATGATGTACCGGTCCGGCAGAAATCGCCCGTCGTCCAGCGAATACACCTGGTCGGTGGTTCGCTCCTCGAGCATGTCGCTGTCGCGGAGCCGCTCGGCGAAGTGCCGGGTGAGCTCTGCATTCTGTGGTGACGAGCTGCGCCCGAAATGGTCGAAGGAGAGCCCGAAGCGCTGGGCGAGGTTCGCCTGGATCTCGTGTTGTTCGGCGCAATAGTCGGCGACGCTCAGCCCCGCCGCCGCAGCCGCCAGTTCAGCCGGCGTGCCGTGCTCATCGGTCGCGCAGATGAAGAGCACATCGTGACCGCGGAGGCGCTGATGGCGCGCGTAGACGTCAGCAGGAAGCATGGAACCCACCAGGTTGCCGAGATGCTTGACCCCGTTGATGTACGGCAGGGCGCTCGTGATCAGATGTCGACCCACCGTCGCATCGTACAAGGGGTGGGGCGCTGCCCTGACCGGCTGGTACGCTGCGGCAATGCGCGGCACCCGCTCCCGATGAAGGGGCTGATCCTCAGCGGCGGCAAGGGAACCCGGCTCCGGCCCATCACCCACACCGGCGCGAAGCAACTGATTCCGGTCGCCAACCGGCCCATCCTGTTCTACGCCATCGACGCGCTGACGCAGGCCGGCATCCACGACATCGGGATCATCGTGGGCGAGACGGCGGACGAGGTCCACGCCGCGGTCGGCGACGGCTCGAAGTTCGACGCGCGGATCACGTTCATCCCGCAGGAAGCCCCACTCGGGCTCGCCCACGCGGTCGGCATCGCGCGGGACTTTCTTGCCGGCGACAGCTTCGTGATGTATCTCGGCGACAACCTCATCGCTCAGGGCATCGGCAGCCTGGTCGACGAATTCGAGCGCTCTAAGGCGGACACGATGATCCTGCTGGCGCGAGTTCCCGAGCCGCAGCGTTTCGGCGTCGCCGAGCTCGAGGATGGCCGCGTCATCTCACTCGTGGAGAAGCCGTCGGTCCCTCGTTCGGACCTGGCCCTGGTCGGCGTGTATCTCTTCTCCTCGGTGATCTTCGAGGCGATCGATGCCATCCGGCCAAGCGCGCGCGGTGAGCTGGAGATCACCGATGCGATCCAGCGCCTCATCGACACCGGCAAGCGGGTGATGCCGCACATCATCGAGGGGTGGTGGAAGGACACCGGCCGGCTGGAAGACATCCTCGAGGCCAACCGGATGATTCTCGACACGCTCGAGGCGCGCTGCGAGGGGACCGTGGGCGACGACGTGCGGCTCCACGGCAAGGTGGTGGTGGAGGAGGGTGCGACGCTGCGGAACTGTGTGGTGCGCGGCCCTGCGATCATCGGCAGCGGCAGCGTCGTCGACAACGCCTACATCGGACCGTTCACGTCCATCTATTACGACTGCGTGGTCCGGAACGCGGAGATCGAGAACAGCATCGTGCTCGAGGGCACCCGCATCCACGATGTGGCCCGGAAGATCGACGGTTCCCTCATCGGCAAGGAGTGCGAGGTCTGCACCTCGCAGGCGCGACCGACCGCCGTGCGCTTGATGCTCGGCGACCACTCGCGCGTCGAGCTCTGACGCTGAAGTACCTCGTGCTCGGGACGCCCGGGCAGCTTGGCGGCGAACTGGTCGACGAAGGCGTGCGACTGGGGCACGAGATGATCGGCGTGACCCAGGCGGGGTGCGACATCACGGACGCGGCCGCAGTCGACGGCGTGATCTCCTCGCATCAGCCCGATGCAGTCGTGAATTGCGCGGCCTGGACACAGGTCGACGCGGCCGAGACCCACGAGGCCGAGGCCGAACTGGTCAACGCGACCGGAGCCGGGCTGGTTGCCGCCGCCTGCGCAGCGGCCGGCATCCGGTGCTGCTACGTGAGCACCGATTACGTGTTCGACGGCACCGCCAGCTCCCCGATCGATGAGGACGCACCGACCGGGCCGCGGTCGGCGTACGGGCGCACCAAGCTCCACGGCGAGATCGCGGTCCGGGAACGCTGCCCCGACCACATCATCGTCCGCACCAGCTGGCTGTACGGCCGCCAGGGTCCCAACTTCGTGCTCACGATGCTCCGGCTCGCCGGCGAACGTCCCGAAGTGCGCGTCGTGGCGGATCAGCAGGGCGCGCCCACCTGGACCGGACATCTCGCGCCGGCGATGCTGCGGCTGCTCGAGATCGGATCGCCGGGCACGTACCACCTCACCAACAGCGGCGTCACCACCTGGCATGGGCTTGCGCTTGCGGCGATTCGGGCTCGCGGCTTCACCATCGATTTGGTCCCGATCACGACCGCCGAATACCCGACGCCTGCGAGCCGCCCCGCGTACTCCCTGCTCGACAACCGGGCCTGGCGTGACCTCGGCGAACCTCCGCTCCCCGCGTGGGAGGAGGGATTACGCGCCTACCTCGCGAGCCTGGATGGCGGCGTCCGGGCCGGCTGAGTCAGTCGGTGTCCGGGTGCGAGCGGGAGCTCCTGGTCGAACTGGTGTAGAGCAGCAAGCCGCCGAACAGCCCCACGTTCTTGAGGAACTGGGTGATCTGCTGCGGCCGGTCCTCAGGCTTCTCGAGCTTCCAGAAGGCGTGCCCGACGTAGGTCGCGACGATCAGGTTGAGCTGGAGAAAGCGCGCGGAGAGCCGCGGAAGGATGCCGAGTGCGAAGGTTGAGCCCGCGACCATCATGGCGACACCGTTTGCCTTGGCGATCATCGGCTCCTCCGGCAACGGGAGTGCCGATGCCGCGCGCTTCGCGTAGCGCTCAGGGTTGTTGAACATCTGGTAGCCGGAGTGGACAAAGATCCCGGCGAGCAGGCAGCGGGAAAGTGCTCTGGTCAGCGTTCGCATGCGTGTGACTCTAGGCCAGACGTACTCGACCACCGATCACCCTGCCGGTGCGCTCAGAATGGCGCTCCTCGCGTCCACCATCTTTGGGAGTTGTGCCATGGCAGAGAGCGTGTATCGGGTCACTGAACTGGTCGGGACCAGCACCGAGTCCTGGGAGCAGGCAGCCAAGCTCGCCATCGAGACCGCGTCCTCGTCACTGCGTGACCTGCGCGTCGCCGAGGTGGTGAAGCTCGACCTCACCGTCGAGGACGGCAAAGTCGTGCGATTCCGCACGAGGCTCAACGTCTCCTTCAAATACGAGCACGAGTAGCGGCGCAGCCGCCGTCTTTCGGGCATAGTTCGCGCAATGGCGGCCGATCGCCCACCCCGCGTCAACCGCTCCTCGTTCACGAGCCGCGGTCACCGGCTCGCGTACACGGAATTTGGCGAGGGCAGGCGCTGGGTGCTGCTGATGCCCGGCTTGCTGGTGCCGGCGCTCATGCACGAGCACCTGGCGAAGGCGCTTGCCGCGAGCGGTGCCCATGTGCTGACGCTCGATCCGCTCGGCCACGGGCAGTCGGATCGCCCTGACTTGATGACCGAGTATTCGATCGAGTCCTTCGCGAGGGATGCGGTCGCGTTGCTCGACCACCTCGACATCGACGAGGCCATTGTCGGCGGCACGTCACTCGGCGCCAATGTGACGCTCGAGATCGCCCACAGCGCGCCGACCCGCGTCCGCGGCATGGTCGTCGAGATGCCGGTGCTCGAGAACGGACTGATCGCGTCGGTGATCGCTTTCGGGCCGCTCCTGGTGGCGCTGCACTTTGGCGAGCGGCTGATGCGGCCGATCGCCGCCGGGCTTCGCCGTGTCCCGAGGGGGATCGTCCCGTTCTGGGGCAACATCGCGCTCGATGTGGTCCGACAGGAGCCCGGCCCCAGCGCGGCGCTCTTGCAAGGCCTGTTCTTCAGCCACATCGCCCCGCACAGTGCGCAACGGCGCGAGCTCACGATGCCGGCACTCGTGATCGGCCACCACATCGATCCGGTGCATCCCTTCTCCGACGCCGGCATGCTCATGAAGGAGCTCCCGGACGCGCGCCTGGTCGAGGCGTCGAACATTCTCGAATTGCGTCTCCGACCCGACCGGCTCTCCGCCGAGATCGCGGCCTTCGTCGCGGAGTGCTGGGCGCCGCGCGCGGTCGCCAAACCTCGCCGGCAGCGCCGTCGCACCGCCTGACGATAGGCTGCTCTCCGCAATGACTTCGAGCGCTGCCCCACGCTTCCGTGTCCTGAGCGGGATCCAGCCGGACTTCAGCCTGCATCTCGGCAACTATCTCGGCGCCCTGCGCAACTGGGCTCGCGACCAGGACCGGTTCGAGAATTACTTCTGCATCGTCGACCTCCACGCGCTCACCCAGCACCCCGAACCCGAGCGCCTGCGCTCGCTCACGCTGGAGCTCGCGGCGCTGTACATGGCCTGCGGCCTCGATCCGAAGCGCTGTGAAATCTTTGTGCAGTCACATGTTCCCGCGCACTCGCAACTCTGCTGGATTCTCGAGACCCTGACCCCGATGGGCTGGCTCGATCGGATGACGCAATTCAAAGTTCGCGTTCAAACGCAGGGGCGAGAGCGCATCAACACGGGCGTGTTCACATACCCGGTCCTGCAGGCGGCGGACATCCTGCTCTACGACGCCGATTTCGTCCCGGTCGGCGAGGACCAGCGCCAGCACATCGAACTGTGTCGCGACCTTGCGCAGCGGATCAATGCGCAGCGCGGCGATGTGCTGAAAGTCCCGGCGCCACTCATCAGCGAGGTCGGTGCCCGCGTCATGGGGCTCGACACTCCCGACGAGAAGATGAGCAAGAGCACCGCCATGAAGCGCCCCGGGCACGCGGTGCTTCTGCTCGATGCTCCCGACGCGGTTCGCAAGAAGGTCGCGCGGGCAACCACCGACACTGAGCCCTCCGTCCACAAGCCCGTGGGTCCTGGCGTTGCCAATCTGCTCGACATGTATGCGGCCCTCCGAGACGTCAGCGCGGACGCGGCGCTCGCGGAGTTCGAGGGCAAGACCTACAGCGTTCTCAAAGGGGCCGTCGCTGATGCCATCGTCGAAGCCCTGACGCCGATCCAGGCCCGGTACGCGGAATTGCGTGCCGATGAAGACGGTTTGCGCACAGTGCTCGCGGATTCCGCCGAGCGCGTCCACCGGATCGCCGATGCCACGCTGCTGCGCGTGCAGGAGGCCGTCGGAATCCGCTGACTCAGGAAGCGGTTGCGGCCAGGACCTCGTCGAGCATCGCCCGCACGCTTGGCTGGGCGAAGTGATTCCGAGCCGGTTCGAGCAGGTCGATGAGTCGCGCGGCGAGAGCGGCTTTCGCATCCATTGGATGGAGCGAGGTGTCCAGGTACGCGGCCGAGACCTCCGCGTAGGTGTCGAACGTGATCCGCCCGCCGTTCGCCTCGGACCGCTCGACGACCAGGGGACCGCCGGCGATCCGGAAGATGAGCTTGTCGATCCAGTCCAGGATGGGATTGAAGGTGATCTCCCCGGGCGGGCAGAACGCCTTCCGCACCTTGTCCATGATCTGGTCAGGAGTGTCATGAACAAACACCGCCGAGCCGGGGTCGCTCTTGCTCATCTTCATCGCCGAGAAAACGTCTCGCATCGACTCCTCGGGGACCGGCCAGACCGGCGGCCTGCGCAGTCCGAGGAGCAGGGGATGGTGAAGGGCGACCGGCTTCATCGGCGCGCCGTTCAGACCACGCACAGCGTGTACGCGCATCTGTAAGGCGACGTCGCGCGCGATGACATGGGCCTTGCGCTGATCCATGCCCGCATGTGCGATGTGCACGCCGAGCGTGAAGATGTCCGCCGCCTGCATCGCCGGGTAGATGAGCTTCGCGAAGTCGACGCTCTCACCCTCCTGGCGGCCGAGAATGCTGATGCTCCGCTGCATGCGCGCGAGCGTCGTGTTCTTGCTCACTTCGATGAGCGTCGCCCAGTAGGTGTCGTCGTCCGCGTACAGGTCGGACGCGAGCACGAACTCCACCGAGTCGGGGTCCGCGCCCAGACAGAGCAACGAGGCGCGCAGTGCCTCCTTGAAATATCCGGTCGCGATCCGCCGGATCACTTCGCGATCACCGCCGAGCTTGTCGTTGATCCAGGTGTGCCAGTCGGCGAGCAGAACCGAGCAGTGCACCCCCGCGGCGGTGAGGTCTCGAACCTTGGCCATGCTCATCAGCCCGGTGCCGAGGTGCGCCTGACCGGAGATCTCAAAGCCGATGTAGTGGCGCAGCTCGAGACCGGCGTCCATCAGCGGGCGCAGTTCATCGGCGCCGAGCACTTCAGCGGTGTTGCGCTCGACGAGCGCCATGCGCTCCGCGGTGGTCACGCCCGCGAGTGTGCCAGACCTCGGTTCATGGGCGCGCCAATGAGCACAGCGGCGTGTCGGCAGGGTGAGACCAGGACGGCGACCGCGCGCGCGTGGTCAGTCGTCGTGCGTGTCGTCGTAGGCGACGCGGTGCGGAGCGACTTTGTCGAGCAGGTCGGCCTCCCAGTCAAGCAGTGCGTCGTGCAAACGAGCCGTGTTGCGCGCTTGCCAGAGTGCGGGGGGAGCGGGCACGGGAAGTGCGCCTTCAAGCTCGGCGAGTTGCTTCCACATTGCGGGCGGCACCTGACGATCGCGTTGAAGGTTGTGGTGCTCCACGGTGTCGAGGACGCGCTCGAGACGCTGAATGTGTTCGATGCGCAGCCGGCGCCGCGCTTTGAGGTCTGCGGCCGCGACTTTCGCCGCGTCCATGTCGGTGATAGCGCCTTGGAAGCTCATGTCGATCGCTGTCTCACGTAATCCTTCGCTGTTAGGTTATCCAGCCTGTCATACATGTAAACGGAGCTGGGTTACGTTCGGATTACGGTCGGAGCAGTCTTAAGGTTCCGGATTCGATAGTCCTTCGATTTTGTCGCCCTCGACATGGCGCTGACGCTGCGTTCCCTGGAGGATGGTCACGGCGCCCGGACCGAACACCTCCCAGCTCCCGTCGCGCAAGACGGCGGCGGTGCGCTCGTCGATACCGACCACCTTGGCCTGGCTGTCGAGGCCCTCCTGGGCCCAGGGGATCCAGGCATCGCCGAGAACGTCGAAGTGCGGCAGGATCGCGCAGCCCGGGATGAGCCCGAGCGCGTCCACCGATCGCTCGTCCACAGCTCCCGGCCAGCTCGTCTGCACGAGGCACCACTCGCAGAGTGCCATCGCCCCCGCGGATGACCCGGCAAGTGCGGCCCCCGCGCGCCACGCCGAGGCGATGGCCTTCCAGACGGGTGTAGCCCGGAGCACCTCGACCACCCAACCAGGGTCACCCCCGGCGATGTACACGAGCCCTGCGCCGGCCGCCTCGGCGACCACCTCCGGGGAGCGCGCGTCCTCCTTGCTCCGGATGCGGAGCTCGCGGATCTCGAGACCGAGGCCGGCGAACCAGCAGGCCGCTGTTTCCACGGCCCCGGCTGCGTAGTCCTGTGCCGCCGTGGCAACGACGTACGCCGGCCTCCCGGCGCAGGCATCCCGAAGGATTGCGTCCTGACGCTCGTTGCCAGGCTGGAACTCGTCACCGCCGACGAGGGCAAGCGGACCGTACATGGATGACAGTGTCCGCCCTTCCCGGCAAGGAGGCGCGGAATGCGCTTCCCCCTACACTCTGACCCTTCCATGATCGATCCGGACAAGTACGCCACCGCCACGGTCGTGTCCCGTCGCGACCCGGCACCCGACCTCTGGATCATCCGGATTCGCACCGCAGCGGAACTCCCGTACCGGCCGGGGCAGTACGTGACCATCGGGCTCCCGTCAGACGGCAAGATCATCGAGCGCCCCTATTCGATCTGCTCCTCGCCGCTCGAGGACGAGATCGAGCTGTTCATCGAGCGGGTGCCGGACGGCGAACTGTCCGACCCCCTGTTCGCCATGGGAGTGGGTGGCGAGCTGATCGTCCGCAGACGGACCAAGGGGCTGTTTCTCAAGGACCTGCCACTGGAGCAACCGCATCTCTTCGTCTCCACCGTCACCGGCATCGCGCCGTTCGTCAGCCTGCTGCGCACGCTGGCATCTCGAGCCCGGAGCGGCGAGTGGACGCCGGTGCCGATCGTCACCCTCCAAGGCGCCGCGAGGTCGGTGGAGTTGGGCTACGCGGACGAGCTCGAGGCGCTCGAGCGCGAGTTCGACTGGTTGACCTACGTCCCCACCGTGAGCCGGCCGTGGGAGGACCCCGAGTGGGCAGGGGAATGGGGCAGAGTCGAAGACGTGATCCGCAAGCACGCCGACGCCGCGGGGATGCACCCGGGCCATGGCGGGGTCTTCCTGTGCGGGCATCCCGGCATGATCAGCGGCGCCCGGGCCATCATGCGACGCGCAGGCTTTGACGACAAAGCGATCCGCGAAGAGCAGTACTGGCCCGACTGATGCTTGCTTCGATCGACTGGATCACCCTCCACCAGAAGCTCGGCTTCGTCGTCGTGGTCGCTTCCATCGCGGGCGCGCTGGTCGCGATCATCTCGCTGGTCACGCCGCTCATCGGCGTCATTCTCAAGATCTACCTGCGACTGCTGCTGCTCGTGGTGGCCGTGCAGATCGTGCTCGGTGCCGTGCTGTACTTCATGGGCGACCGGCCGAAGGTGGAGTTGCACTACCTGTACGGCGCGGGTGTGGCAGTCACCCTCGGCATCACATCCGCGGTCAGCCGCCGAACGCCCTGGCCACTCTCCAAGCTCCCCCTGGTGGCGGGCGCGATCATCGCGACCGTCTTTGCCGTGCTCGCACTCGTCTCCGGCTGAGGGCTCGGTCCACTTCCCACGGCGCAGGGCCGTCAGTGCGGCTCGGGGACGAGGATCGCTGCCGGCGGCGACGCGCGCAGCACCACGACGTTGAATCGCGCTCGCATCCTGATCAGTCCCGCGAGGACCGGCGCCCCCAGCACGATCACGGCGATGGCGTTACCGGCCGCACGAAAGCTGTCATAGAGCAGCGACGTCGCCACATAGAAGCGTCCGAAACGGGCGACGGCGGTGGCGACCGACAGCCCGGGTTGCCAGCCGAAATCCGGGACTCCGCGATAGAAGGTGGTCCAGTCCCACACGTCCAGCAAGGCACCGTAGGCGAACCCGGTGACCGCGCCGACGGCTGCCAGCAGGACGATGTCACGCCACGTCACCGGTCCTGATCGGCGAAGGCCTGCGAGACCGGCGATGAGGCCGACGAACCCACAGCCCATCATCTCGTAGGGGAGCCAGGGACCGATGCCGCCGGTCGCGACCGCCGAGGCAAGCAGCGCGACCGAGCCGGCGAGGAACCCGTACGACGGGCCGTAGACATACCCGGCGGCGAGGATGAGAAAGAAGATCGGACTGAAGCCACCCAGCCCGGTGACCAGCACGAGGCGCAGCGCAGCGTCGATGGCAGCGATCGCAGCCAGCAGCGCGAACCGCCGCGCGTCGAGCGTGCGCGTCGACGCCTCGACGAATACGAGCACTCCGATGACGCCAAGGCTGAGCGCCACGGAAGTTGCCGCCGGGGGCGTCCCCGTCGCGACGAACGGCCAGAGGAAGAGCGCCAGCCCGGCGATCGAGATTGCGGCGACCTTCATGCCACGGCCACCGGGACCCGCTCGCGCGCCACACCCCCACCCAGCGCGATGGTGCGGTCGGCGAGCGTGCTCACCAAGTTCTTGTCGTGCGTGGCAATAACAATCGAGCATCCGGACGCGCGCAGACGCAAGACGGCGCGACAGAGCGCGTCGCGCGCGGACTCGTCCATGCCCCGCGTCGGCTCGTCGAGGAGCGCGACCCGTGGCTGCCCGGCCAGCACCGCCGCGATGGCGGCGCGTTGACGTTCACCGGTGCTGAGGTCGCGCGGGTCACGTTCGGCGAGACCGGCAAGGCCGAGCTCGGCAAGGAGCGCTCCGGCATCGCGACTCGGCGGGTCGCCGCGCACGGTCCATGCAACCTCGGCGGAAACGGTCGCGCGATGCAGCAGTGCCATGGGGTTTTGCGGGAGGAACGCGACGCGCCCTGCGGCGCGATCGACATGCCCGGAGATCGGCGTGAGCAGTCCGGCGATGGTGCGCAGGAGGGTAGTCTTGCCGCTGCCGTTGGGGCCGACGAGTGCGACGATCTCGCCCGCGCGCCCTGTGATCGAAACACCCTCGATCACGGGTGTGCCGGCCGGACCGGTTGCAACCTCCGTGAGTTGCCATAGGCTCTCCGACGTGGCGGCGGCGGGGGCGAGATCGCATGCGCGCGCAGGGAACTGCGGGATACGCGCGATCGGCCTCACGTCTGCGTCGCCGATGCGACCTTGCTCGACAAGGACGCGCGCGCCTTCAAGTGCAGCCAGCTGGTCGAAGCGGTGTTCCGCGACGACGACAGCGGTGCCGGAATCCGCAAGCTCGCGCAGCGTTGCCACGAGCGCCCGCGCGCCCTCATCGTCAAGTTGCGACAGCGGTTCATCCAGCACCAGCATCCGAGGACGCATCGCCAGCACACCGGCAATCGCGAGGCGCTGACGTTCGCCACCGGACAGCGTCGCGACCGCTCGACCGCGGAGCTTTGCGATGCCCGTTCGTTCCAGTGCCTCCGTGACTCGCGTGTGCATTGCCCCCGACGCCACCCCGATGTTCTCGAGCCCGAAGGCCACGTCGCGCTCCACGCTCGGATACACAGACTGCAACTCAGGGTCCTGAAACACGAAGCCCACCAGGGTGGCGAGCAGGCGAGTCGGGGTGCTGACGACGTCAAGGTCGCAGACGCGGGCAACCCCACCGACAGTCCCCCCATGAAAGTGCGGCACCAGGCCGTTGAAGACACGCAGCAACGATGACTTGCCGCTCCCCGACGCACCGGCGATCAGGGTCAAGCCCTCGTCGATGCGCAAGTCGCGGATGTCGAGCGCATCCTTGTACCCGCTCGGATAGCGATAGGTGAAGCCCGCAAGCGAGGCGATCGGCGCCCGCATCACCGCCGCCACACCAGGAGCGGCACGGCGAGCGCGAGGCAGCACGCAACGCCGATGAGGTCGATCGGGGGTGCCGTGACATCGGGGAAGGGGTACCAGTCCGCGATGGTTCCGCTGACGCGCAGCGTCACGAACACAACCGCGGCCACCGCCGACGCCACCGCGACCGCGAAGTCGGCGCGACGCCAGACCTGATCGCTGTAGTGGGTTCGCGCGCCCGATCCATATCCCCGTGCCTCCATCGCCTCAGCCAGCGTGATCGACCCTTCGAGCGCCGTCAGGACCACAGGCACGGCCAGATCCGGCCACTCGCGCACGCGTCGGGATCGCCAGCCGCGCATGCGTTGCGCATCACGAATTTCGGAGGCACTCCGTGAGATGGCCGGGATCATGTTGAGCGCGGTCCCGATTGCAGCACCGGTGCGCGCGAACGCGCGAGGGAGTGCGTCGACCAGCGCATGCGGCATCACGACCAGCGACAGCGGTGCGGCCGCGAGTACCGCGGCGGCGATTCCCAATCCCGTCGACACCCCATACAGGGCCGCCTCGACCGTCAACGGCCCGCCGAGTACGGGAATCCCCGACGGCACCACGAGAAATGCGTGGTCGCCGGTGTGGCTCGCGAGCGTCGTGATCGTGATCGCGATCACCGCCGCGACCCCCAACGCGACCAGCAACCCACGCAGCCGCACATCAGGGCGGCGCAATGCCACGAGGACATTCAGCGCGCAGAGCAGCACCAGCAGCCGGTAGGCCGGGTTCTGCGACGCGAGCGCGACGGTGATGCCGGAAAGCGACCAGGCGGCGACTGCGCGTGGGTTCATGACCGTCGTCGTCGCAGTCCCTGCACGCCGAGCAGCCCGATCAGCGATGCCGCCGCCGCCGCGGCAACGAGCAGACCGCCATTGAATGACTCGGGTGGTGGCGCCGGAGAGGACAGCCGGCCAACCGGTGCCGAGGTGGCGGCGGGGGAGGACAGCCCCAGGACGCCGTCAGCCGGGGTTGCGGCAGGCGTCGGCGTGACGACAGGTGTCGGCGCGGCGGTTACCGTCGCACCTGCCGGGGCGCTGGGCCGTGGTGTCGGCCGAACGGTGGGGGCCGGCGTCGGTGTTCGCGTCGGCCCGGGGGTCGGTGTCGTGGCCGGCGGGCAGGTACCCGCGGGCGATGGGGGGGGTGGATCAGCGCCCGCCTGAGGGTCGTATCGGAAGCCGACGTTGTCCCCGTCGGACACCTTGGCGGTGGACGCCCCGACGGCCGAGCTGGTCCACACGCCTCCCGCGTGCGAGATGAACAGCACCCAGTAGTCCCCGGAAGCCGGCAGGCAGGTCGTGTACTGCGCCGGCTCGTTGTCGATCTGACAGATGGCGGTGCCGAGCGCCCCATACGACTCGGTGCCGTTCTCGACGCCACTTGCCTGCAGGACCGCGAGGGCCGTGATGGTCGAGGTGTCGAAGCCGACACAGCGCCGGACGACGGCTCCGTCGCCGTGCTCGATCACGAGGCCGACGTGGTGGGTCGTCGCCGCCTGGACGCAGAGCGGCGTCGCCGGCCCGAGGCGCGCGACTCCCGACGCCGCCCCGAGCCCGGCCACGAGGATGGGTGCCGCGAAAGCGAGGCGTACCAGCCTGCGGATCACGATCAAACTCCTAGGAGGGCAGGCGGCCGTGAACCGCCATGGGAGTCGCCGTGCTCGCGCTCGGGGTCCTCCCTGCCGTGAAGCACACTGCGGCGCCGCAGTGCAGCGGGTAGGGGGTGCGTTCGAGGGCGAGTGGGACCTCGGCGGTGGTGAAGGGATCGGGACCGGTGCTGCCGGGGAAGGTGTAGCCGCCGCCACTGCCCTGGGCGGCGATCAGGGTGGCGAGCGGGGTATGCCCGCCGATTGCCCAGGTGTGCGACAGCGGGTTCTGGCCGGCGGCGTAGAGCGCCTGAATCACCAGGGCCGTGGAGTCGGGGTCGGTCCCGGCGCCGGCCTGGTACGGGAAACCACCGTCACTGTCCTGCTGGCTGTGCAGCCAGGCGAGCGCCGAGGCGTCGCGGGTGTGGGTGCCGGCGGCATCCAGGGCCATGAGCACCATGGCGGTGGAGTTGGTGTCGCTGGTGTCGAAGTTGGTGGCGCCGTTGGGGTCGTCCTTGATGAGCAGGAAGTCCCAGCCGCCGTCACTGTCCTGGGCCTTGACGAGCCGATGGACGGCGGCCGAGGGAACCGGCTGCTTGTCAGCGACCAGCCCCTGGATGGCCAGGGCCTGGGTGAACGCCTCGCCGTCGCCGTAGCTGCCGGTGCTGCTCGTGTAGAGGCTGTGGAGCAGGGTGAGCAGGTTCTGACCGCCGAAGGAGGCGGGGTTGAGCCCGGCGGCGACCACCGCCTGGATGAGCAGGCCGCAGCCACCGGCACTGGCGCATGCCGAGGCGGCGTGAGCGGCGAGGTAGGTCATCACCGACGGACCGGTGCCATGCCGAAGCGCGCTCGGGTCATAGCCGGCGGCCGCGGCACTGATCGCGTATTCCTCGCTGACGCTGTCGGTGCTCGCCCCCACCGGGATCGACCCGTCACTCGCCGACTGCTGCGTCTGCAGATACAGCACCGACGCCGTGGCGACCTGGGCGTTGCTCGCAGGTGTGAATCCGGGTGTGAAGAAGCTGTGGACCAGCGGGTAGGGGGTGCGTTCGAGGGCGAGTGGGACCTCGGCGGTGGTGAAGGGATCGGGACCGGTGCTGCCGGGGAAGGTGTAGCCGCCGCCACTGCCCTGGGCGGCGATCAGGGTGGCGAGCGGGGTATGCCCGCCGATTGCCCAGGTGTGCGACAGCGGGTTCTGGCCGGCGGCGTAGAGCGCCTGAATCACCAGGGCCGTGGAGTCGGGGTCGGTCCCGGCGCCGGCCTGGTACGGGAAACCACCGTCACTGTCCTGCTGGCTGTGCAGCCAGGCGAGCGCCGAGGCGTCGCGGGTGTGGGTGCCGGCGGCATCCAGGGCCATGAGCACCATGGCGGTGGAGTTGGTGTCGCTGGTGTCGAAGTTGGTGGCGCCGTTGGGGTCGTCCTTGATGAGCAGGAAGTCCCAGCCGCCGTCACTGTCCTGGGCCTTGACGAGCCGATGGACGGCGGCCGAGGGAACCGGCTGCTTGTCAGCGACCAGCCCCTGGATGGCCAGGGCCTGGGTGAACGCCTCGCCGTCGCCGTAGCTGCCGGTGCTGCTCGTGTAGAGGCTGTGGAGCAGGGTGAGCAGGTTCTGACCGCCGAAGGAGGCGGGGTTGAGCCCGGCGGCGACCACCGCCTGGATGAGCAGGCCGCAGCCACCGGCACTGGCGCATGCCGAGGCGGCGTGAGCGGCGAGGTAGGTCATCACCGACGGACCGGTGCCATGCCGAAGCGCGCTCGGGTCATAGCCGGCGGCCGCGGCACTGATCGCGTATTCCTCGCTGACGCTGTCGGTGCTCGCCCCCACCGGGATCGACCCGTCACTCGCCGACTGCTGCGTCTGCAGATACTCGATCGCGCGCGACGCAGGATCGACTTGCGCTGCGGAGCCGCTGCTCCCGATCGTGAAGGCGAGCATCGCCCCACTGGTTGCCACGGTGGTCGCAAGCGCGACCACTCTCTGGGTCCTGCCCATGGTTGGTACCCCGCGCGGCGATTGGTCTCCACCCTGCTGGAGTCGTCCTCGCCGCATGAGGCTTCCTCCCGTCTTGCGCGGGGGTGGAGGTCGACGCCTCGGGTCGGTCTCCTGGCTTGCGGATCAACGCCGATCACGGCCGCCTTCCCGGGAGATACGTCTCCCGGTGGCACGATGGCCGCCGACTCCCCGCTCACAGTTGCGCGACAGCGCCGGTTTTCCACCGGCTTCCCGTCACCCGGAGCGTTATTCAGTTGTGGTGAGCGAGTATGCGCCGGGTCCCGGCAGGTTCGTCAAGGGGGCCTTGGGTACACTGGAGGCCATGCCTGAAGTGGGTCAGCACGCGGTCGCCGTCATCTCCGTGCACGCGTCGCCGCTGTCGGAGCTGGGCAGCGGAGAGAACGGCGGCATGAACCTCGCGATCCGGCGGTTGTGCGAGGGCTTGTCGCTCCAGGGCGTGCCGACCGACGTGTTCGTCCGCCGCGACGGCCCCGGTCCAGCCGAGGAGTTGATCGCGCCGCTCAGCAGGCTCGTGCGTCTGCCGGTCGGTCCGCCGAAACCGATCCGCAAAGAGGACGTGCGCGAGCTGCTGGACGATTTCGCGGCCGCCGCCATCGATCACGCGGCATCGGAACGGCGCTCGTATCGCGTGATCCACGGCCACTACTGGCACGCCGGTATCGTGAGTCGGCAGCTCCGGGAGGCTTGGGATGTCGCGTGGATACAGTCGTTCCACACCCTCGCGCTGACGAAAGCTCGTGCCGGCCTCCCGCTTGATGCGCTCCGAGCCCAGACTGAGATCGAGCTCGCGGGGCAGGCCGACCGGCTGGTGGCCTCGAGCGTCGCCGAGGCGAAAGACCTGATCCGCCTCTACCACGCGTCGCGTGAACGCATCTGCGTCGCGCAGCCGGGCGTCGACCCGCGCCTCTTCAGCCCCCACGACTGTGCGGATCTGCGCCAGGCCCTCGGGCTTGAACACCAGCGGGTCGCGCTGTTCGCGGGCCGGCTCGAGCCACTGAAAGGCGCGCAGATCCTGCTCGACGCGGCGGCGCAACTGCGGATGGCTCCAGAGTTCGCCGACCTCGCCGTCGTCATCGCAGGTGACGACAGCGGTGACGGTGCCGCCGACCTCCGCGGGGGCGAGCGTCGCCGGCTCGAACGCCACGCCGCGCGCATCGGCCTCGAAGGCCACGTTCGGTTCGTGGGCGCTGTGCCGCACCAGGAGCTGGCCATGTACTACGCGCTGGCGGACGTCTGCGTCGTTCCCTCACTCACCGAAAGCTTCGGGCTCGTTGCGCTGGAGGCGCAGGCCCTCGGTGCTCCGGTCGTGGCCGCGTCCGTCGGCGGGCTCCGCGAGATCGTTGAGGACGGCGTCACCGGTTACCTCGTCGACGGCCACGATTCCGCCGACTACGCGGTCGCCATGGCGGCGGTGCTGTCGGATCGTGTCCGCCAGGTCGACATGAGCAATGAGGCTCGCCGCCGGGCTGGTCGCTTCACCTGGCATCGAGCGGTCCAGCGCCTCGCTGCGATCTACGACCGTCTCAGTGTTGGCGCGCAGCGCTCAGGAAGCCCATGTGGCTACGAGGACGAAGAGGCAGTGGCGCTCATGAGCGGAGCAGCCGGCTAACTCAGGACGGAGCACCGGCGCGTTGGTCCACGTCGCGGGCGCGCTGCGCGCGGAGCGTGCCGTCCCGCCCCTCGCGAAGGATGCGGACTGCCGGCCCCGGCAACGCACCGCCCTCAAGGGCGAGGTCGATCAGCATCACGACCTGGTCGTCGACCAGGTGGGACGGGTAGAGGCACTCGGTGAACGCCTCGGCTTCGTCGATGGTCCGCTCCTCCCACATCGCAGGCAGGGCATCCAGGTACCGGCTCACGTAGGGCCGGAGCAGTTCAGGGTTCGGGCCGTGGGCCATCATCCCGCCGACGCCGACTGAGCCGATGTAGAACCCACGCAAGATCGCGGCCAGCGATGCAACCGACAGTTCGCCATCGGTTGCGCCCTTCCAGTCGGTCGGCATCGGCGCGCTCGCGTCGGCCACTCGCTGCCACGCTTCCTCTTTGGCCGCCGCGGTCGGACGAGCCGCCAGGCAGGCGGTGCCGCGCCGGCGTCCGATGTCACTGGGATCCGACGCCATGGTTGCCTGGATCAAGGCGTCATCCGCGTGTCCTTCCTCGGCGAGCTGACCGAGGATCAGCCAGCGGAGGTCGGTGTCCACGTCGATCCCGGGGATGCTCTCCGTCGCGTCGAGCAAGGCCGCGACCCGCGCCAGCGACTGCTCCGAGGCGGCGGTGCCGACCATGATCCGGGCCCAGATCAGCTTCAACTCCTGGGAGATGCCTTCCGCTTTCACCTGGTCCGCGGCCACCTGGTGCAAGCGCTCGCGCGCGGCGCTCCGGTTGGTGGGGTCTCCGTACAGGTCGATTGCCGAGCGCGCCTGGCTCGTCACCCGCTCGACCAGCAGCGAGTCATGTTCGTTCGGCGCGTGGCGGGCGACCAGTTCGACGAATTCGCGAGCCGGCATTTCCGCGTCGCGCGTCAAATCCCACATCGCGGCCCAGCAGAGGGCTCTCGCGAGTGGATCGGCAAGCCGGGAAAGGTCGGCTTTGATGGTCGCCAGCGAGTGCTCGTCGAACCGGAGCTTCGCGAAGGTAAGGTCGCCGTCGTTGAGGAGCACCAGGTCGGAGACACGCTCGCCGCTCAACTCGCTGATCGTGGTCACCTGACCGGTCAGGTCGGTCTCCACGCGCCGGCGGAGACGCAGCACACCATGAGCATCACGGTCGTAGAGGCCGACCGCCGCACGGTGCGCGCGCAATGTGGGATGCGCGGGGATCGCGGTCTGCTCAATCGCGAAGGAGGTGTATCGACCGTTCTGCACCGAGAACTGCGCATGGAAGGTGTTGAGACCGGTGGTCTGCAGCCAGTCCTGACCCCATCGCGTGAGATCGCGCCCTGACGCGCGGCGCAAGCAGTCGAGGAACTCCTGCAGGTCGGCATTCCCCCAGCGGTAGCGCTTGAAGTAGTCCTGGACGCCGCGCTTGAACGCGTCGTCGCCAACCCACGCCACCAGCTGGCGCATGACCGACGCGCCCTTGTGATAGGTGATCCCGTCGAAATTCTGGCGCACTGACACGGTGTCGGGCACATGGTCGGCGATGCGATGCGTGGTGACCAGCTGGTCCTGGCGCGCGGCGATCGCCTTCACGCTGTTGGCGAAGTCGACCCACGCATTGGTGAACCGCGTCGCCTTCTCGAGTGCGAGGTTGGCCATGTACGTGGCGAAGGTCTCGTTGAGCCACAGGTCGCCCCACCAGCGCATCGTGGTGACGTCTCCGAAGCCATGCACGTGGGCCATTTCGTGCAGGATCGTCTCGGCGCGACGCTGCAGTTGGGCCTCGCTCGCCTGACCGCGGTGGATGTACGCCTCGTTGAAGGTGACACAGCCCGGATTCTCCATCGCTCCCATGTTGAATTCGGGTACGAAGAGCTGGTTGTACTCGTCGAAGGGATACGTCAACCCAAAGTACATCTCGAAAAAATCGAGGCCGGCAGCGGTGATCTCGAAGATCTCGTCGGCCTGGGCGTCGATCCAGGTCGCGAGAGACTCACGGCACCACAGCGCCATCGGGATGTCGCGGTGCTTGCGTTCGACCGTGTGGTATTTGCCGGCGACCACGGCGATGAGATACGGCGGAAGCGGCGGCGTCGTCTTGAAATGCCACGTTCTCGCGTCGCCGCGCGCCTCGATGCGGGTGACGCTCCCGTTGCCACAGACCCGCCATGCGGTCGGCGCCGTCACCGTCATGGTGACGCCGGCCTTCAGGTCGGGCTGGTCAAAGCACGCCAGCACCTTATGCGCGTCGAACGGCTCGAAGTGCGTGTACACGTACACCTCTCCGTCGACCGGATCCTGCAGCCGGTGCAACCCGACCCCGGTGTGCTGGTACTCGCACTGGGCGATGACCGAGAGGCGATTCGACCCCGCGCGCAGACCATGGAGCCACAGCACGGTGCCGTCGAACACATGTTGCGCGGCGGTCAGACGCTTGCCGTTGAGCGTGCACTCGTCGATGGAGCGCGCCGCGATGTTGATGAACGTTTTCGACCCCTCGTGCGCGGCGTCGAAAACGATGGTGGTGCTGCTCTGAAACGTCTCCGCGGCGGGGTCGTCGGTCAGAACCAGTGAGACCTCGTACGAGAGGTTGGAGAGCAGCGCGGCGCGAGCACGCGCGTCCGTCTCGGTGAGATTGTCCTGCAGAGGCGCCTTATCGAGAGTGGTCACAGTCACCAGCCGAAGCCTACTAAACTCGCCAGCGCTGCGACGCAAGGTCGCTCCACGGTCACTGACGCTGCCCGAGGACGGTGCCGATCGACCGCCGCAGGAGCGCGCGGGGCGCGATGCGCGTGCTCTCGGCGAGTGCGAAGTTCAATGCCCCCGGGATGCAGACGGCCCCGCCCCTGTCGAACGTCCGGAGCGCCGCTGCGACGCAGCGCTCGACCCCCATGGACATCGGACGGGCAACGCGCATGTAGTCCTCGGTACCCGCCACCTGGCCGAACTCGCTCCGCACAGGACCAGGGCAAAGCGCCATGACCCGGACCCCGGTGCCATGCACCTCCTCCGCGAGTGCCTCGGTGAAGTGGAGGACAAACGCCTTGGTGGCGGCATAGGTCGCCATGTACGGAATCGCCTGGAAGGACGCTGTGCTCGCGAGATTGATGATGCCGCCCGTTCCGGCCCGAACCAGGGCCGGCAGCAACGTCAGCGTGAACTCGTGGAGGGCAACAATGTTCAGCTGGACCTCGGCTCGCTCTCGACCCGGATCCAGGTTGACAAGGGCGCCGCGGGTCCCGTATCCCGCGTTGTTCACGAGGATCCACGGCGACTGCGCCTTGAGCAGCGACATCACGGTCGCACGCCCCGCCTTGGTCTCGAGATCGGCGCCGACGACGTTCACGGTCACCGGGTGCTCCGCAATGATCTCCTCCCGAAGCGCTTCGAGGCGATCGACGCGCCGCGCCACGATGGTCACGTCGTGGCCGCGCTCGGCCAGCCGCCGGGCGAACTCGGCGCCGAGCCCCGATGAGGCGCCCGTCACGAGTGCTGGAATCGACGCTGGCAGCGCTTTGCCCATTGCCCTTTGCTCCCTGAAACCGGCCGACGCCAACAAGCGTATTCGAGTGTTCTACCTCGTCCGTCGCGGATCGTTTGTTAGGATCGGCGGCGATGCTGTCGGGCTACGCGCCGATCCTCTTCTTTTTCGGCATCTGCGCGGCGTTTGCTGTTCTCGCACAGCTGCTCAACGCCGCCCTCGGGCCGAAGCGTCCCTCACCCACCAAGGAACTTCCTTATGAGTCCGGAATGGTGCCAAGGGAGAGTGCGCGACGCCGTTTCTCGGTGAGCTTCTACGTCACCGCGATGCTGTTCATCATCTTCGACGTCGAATCGATCTTCCTCTTCCCCTGGGCCACGATCGTGCGGGAGCTCAAGGTGTTCGGCATCGTGGAGATGGGGATCTTCATCGCGACACTGCTCGTCGGCCTGCTGTACGTCTGGCGCAAGGGGGCGCTGCGATGGGACTGAACAACGAGCTGATCGTGCCTCGCTCTGGGAGCGTCCTCCTGGCACAGGACGCCGGGACCATCGCCCTGCCGCGCACCGGGGCGGCTGAACGCACCGCGCTGCAGAGCGGTTTCGTCACGACCACCCTCGGCAAGGTCATTCAATGGGGCAGGTACAGCTCGCTATGGCCTGCGCTCTTCGGACTGGCCTGCTGCGCGATCGAGATGATGGCCACCGGGGCGGCGCGCTACGACATGTCGCGCTTCGGGTGTGAAGTGTTCCGTGCGTCGCCGCGCCAGTCTGACCTGATGATCGTCGCCGGCCGGGTCTCCCAGAAGATGGCGCCGGTGCTCCGGCACATCTACGACCAGATGCCCGAGCCGAAGTGGGTGATCAGCATGGGGGCCTGCGCCTCGAGCGGCGGCATGTTCAACAACTACGCGATCGTCCAGGGTGTCGACAAGGTCGTTCCGGTCGACGTGTACATCCCTGGTTGCCCGCCCCGTCCCGAGGGCCTGCTCGACGCGGTCATGAAGCTGCAGAAGAAGATCGCCGGGGAACTCCCCGGCTCGCTGCTCGGGTAGGGCGATGACCGCCGTGGGATCGCCCATGAGCGGCGCGCGGGCAGCGGACCTCCTCGATCGGGAGCTTCCTACCGCAGTGCGCCGGCGCGACGCGGGATTCAACGAGGTGACGCTCTGGGTGGACCGCGATGCGTTGGTGGCCGCCTGCACCCTGCTGCGCGACCATGCCGATGGCGCCTACACGACCCCGGTCTTCCTCACCGCGGTCGACTGGCCCGACCGCGAGCCCGTCGAGCCGCGCTTCGACGTCGTCTACCAGCTGCGATCCCTGCAGTACAACGACACCATCCGCCTGATCGTCCAGGTGACGGAGGACGATCCGAACGTCCCCACCCTCGAAGGGGTGTTCGCCGGCATGGACTGGCACGAGCGTGAGTGCTACGACCTGCTCGGCATCGTCTTCACCGGCCACCACGACCTGAAGCGGATCCTTCTGCCCACCGACTGGGACGGCCATCCGCTGCGAAAGGACTACGCCTCGTTCGGTGAGCCCATCGCGTTCACGCACAACCTGGAGTGGGCGTTGCCCGCGCAGGAGCGTCCGCGCGACATGCCCGGAGGCTCGCGTTGACCGCGCTGCCGCCGATCGGGACCGACACCGAGACGGCGCCTCTCGATCCGCTCAGCGAGCAGTACGAAGCGGGCCGCGAACGGCTCGGTATCGAGCCTGGCCTTGACGCGATCGATCTCGTCGAGATCGGCGAGGACACCATGGAATTGAACATGGGGCCCATGCACCCCTCGACCCACGGGGTGTTGCGCCTGGTGCTCAATCTCGATGGCGAGGTGGTGCGCGAGTGCCGCCCGGACATCGGGTACCTGCATACCGGCTTCGAGAAGGACTTCGAGCGCCACACCTATCAGCAGTGCATCCCCTACACGGACCGGATGGACTACCTCTCGCCGCTGTTCAACAACCTCGGGTTCTCGCTCGCGGTCGAGAAGTTGCTGGGGATCGAAGTGCCACTGCGCGGGCAGTACCTGCGCGTGATCATGTGCGAGCTCTGCCGGCTGGCCAGCCATCTCCTCTGGTACGGCACGAGCGCCCTCGACCTGGGCGCCACCACGGCCTTCGTCTATGCCTGGCGCGACCGCGAAAAGATCCTCGACATCAACGAGTTGGTGAGCGGTGTGCGCATGCACACATCGTTCATCCGTGTCGGAGGCCTGCTTGCCGATGTCCCTGATCCGTTCTACGAGATGGTCGGCGCGGTCATCAAGACCTTCCCGAAGCTGATCGACGAACACGAGCTGCTGATCACCAAGAACCCGATCTGGCGTCAACGAACCATCGGTCTCGGCCGGCTCAGCCAGGAAGACGCCATGGCATACGGCGCCACCGGGCCCGTGCTCCGCGGCAGCGGCGTTCCCTATGACCTCCGCAAGGCACAGCCATACAGCTCCTACGACCACTTCGACTTCGATGTGCCGATCGGTCGCGCCGGCGACGTCTACGACCGATACCTCGTGCGCATGCAGGAGATGCGTGAGTCGTTGAAGATCATCACGCAGGCCTTCAACAACCTCCCCGACGGTCCGGTGAACACCAAGGACCGGCGGGTCGCGCTCCCACCGCGCAACGAGCTGAACACGAGCATGGAGTCGCTCATCCATCACTTCAAGCTCGTGACCGAGGGCATGCGCGTCCCGGCCGGCCAGGTCTATCAGGCGGTCGAGTCCCCTCGTGGTGAGCTCGGTTTCTACCTGGTGAGCGACGGGACCAACCGTCCCTATCGCTGCAAGGTTCGCGCCCCTTCGTTCAGCAACTTGAGCGCCTTGCCGCACAAGGTGCGTGGCGAGTTGATCGCCGACGTCGTGGCGGTGATCGGGTCCATCGACATCGTGCTCGGAGACGTGGATCGATGACCTTGCAGGCAGCGACAAGGTCCACCATCGAGCACGCCCGCGATCGCTATCCGCACCCGCGCAGTGCCATTCTCCCGGCGCTCTGGGCCGTGCAGCACGAGCTCGGCGAGATCACGCCGGACGCGATGGGGGAGGTTGCCGGGCTGCTTCGCGTGACACCAAGTGAGGTCGAGGCCGTCTCCACCTTCTACTCGATGTACTTCCAGCACCCCCACGGGCGCCACGAGGTGATCGTCTGCATCAATGTCTCCTGCGCGCTCCGCGGCGCGGACGACATCGTCGATCACATCGAGCGCACCCTCGGCTGCAAGTCCGGCGAAACCACCGCCGACGGCGCCTTCACCTGGTCGAGCACCGTTGAATGCCTCGGCGGCTGCGGTGGCGCCCCGACGATGCAGGTGGACCACCACTTCCAGGAAAACCTCACGCCTGATCGTGTCGACGCGATCCTCGGGTCTTTGCGGGACGGCGACTCGGCGCTCGGGGCGGGTCCTGTCGCAGCGGGGACCCCTCCCCGTCGCGCTTTTGGCGCGCCGGGGCGACCCCCCGCGACGCCACCTGCTGGGGCGCCCAGTGCGCCGTCCGCCGAGGCCCCGGCGGCGTCTCCCAACAAGTCTCCGGTCGCGAAAGTTTCGCGGGCGGCGCGTGTCGTGCCTGCCGCCAATACTCCGCTTGACACGCCGAAGGAGCCAGACACTGCGGCGATTACGAAGCCGGTGGCCAAGCCGCGGACGCGACGGCCCAGCAAGGACGGTCAGTAGGATGGCGCACCGCATGAGACTGCACGGACGCACGGAGCATCGGCACTAGTGGGTGAGTACAAGTTGCTCACCAAGGACTTTGGGGCCACGGATCTGCAGACCCTCAAGGGGTACGAGAAGACAGGCGGCTACCAGGGGCTTCGTGACGCCTTCAAGAACTTCACCCCCGAGACCTTGATCGCCGAAGTGAAGGCCAGCAACATCCGTGGACGCGGGGGAGCGGGTTTCCCGACCGGGATGAAGTGGTCATTCCTGCCGAAGGATGTCTTCCCCCGTTATCTGTGTTGCAACGCTGACGAGTCCGAGCCCGGGTGTTTCAAGGATCGGTATCTCATCGATCAGAGCCCGCACCAACTCGTCGAGGGACTGCTCATCGCGTCGTATGCGCTGCAGGTGAACACGTCGTTCATCTACATCCGCGGCGAGTACCACGACCAGCGCCTGCTGCTCGAGCGCAGCGTCGAGGACGCTCGCGCAGCCGGCTACATCGGGAAAAACATTCTTGGCAGCGGATTCGACTGCGACGTCATCGTGCACGGTGGCGCGGGTGCGTACATCTGCGGCGAGGAGACCGCGCTCATCGAGTCGCTGGAGGGCCTTCGCGGCCAGCCCCGCCTGAAGCCGCCCTTTCCGGCGGTGAAAGGCCTCTACGGACAGCCGACCGTGGTGAACAACGTCGAGACGCTCTGCAACCTGCCGCACATCGTGCAACGCGGCGGCGAGTGGTTCAAATCGCTCGGCACCGAAAAGAGTGCCGGCACCCGCGTGTTCTGCGCCAGCGGACACATCAACCGTCCCGGCAACTATGAGATGCAGCTCGGCACTCCCATTCGCGAACTGCTCGAGGAGGAGTGCGGGGGCATGTGGAAAGGCCGCTCCCTCAAGGCGTTTCAGCCCGGCGGCGGCTCCATGCAGGTGTTGCTCCCGCAACACATCGACCTCCCGCTCGACATGAACGCTGTGCAGGAGGCGGGCTCGTCGCTCGGAGCGGGCGCGATGATCTTCATGGACGAGACCACCTGCCTTGTCGACGTGTCGATGCGCCTCGTCGACTTCTATCGCCATGAGTCGTGCGGCAAGTGCGTTCCCTGCCGCGAGGGAACGTATTTTGAATCGGAGTTGATGCACCGGCTGGAAGCGGGTCTCGCTACTCGCGCGGAGCTCGCAAGTCTCGCCGACATCTGCTCCAACATGGATGGCAGATGTTTCTGCCCGCTGGGTGACACGGCCACCTGGTTCGTGATGTCGGCCTACAAGAGTTTCCGCGAGGAATTCGAAGCGCACTGCGGAGCCGGTCGCTGCCCGGTGAGGGCGCAGGTCACGGCGCTGGTGGCATAGCGCGGTGGCGGAGACGGGAACGCCGCCCGAGCAGGTGGACGACGGCCGCGTCGGCCTCAGCATCGACGGACGAGAGCTCCGTGTTCCGAAGGGAACCTTGGTGCTCGACGCCGCGACCGAGGCGGGGATCCACATCCCAATCTATTGCGCGCATCCAAAGATGGACCCGGTCGCGGTCTGCCGGATGTGTCTCGTCAACATCGAGAAGTTCCCCAAGCCACAACCGGCCTGCGCGACGGTCGCGGGTGACGGCATGGTAGTGCGTACCGACCTCCCCGAGGTCACCAAGCTGCGCGAGGGGATGCTCGAGTTCCTGCTGTTGAACCATCCGCTCGACTGCCCGGTCTGCGACCGCGGCGGCGAGTGCGACCTCCAGGACTTCACCTTCCGGTACGGCCCCGGCATCTCGCGATTCCCCATCACCGAGAAGGTCCATTTCAAGAAGGCCGTGCAGCTCTCCGACCTCATCGAACTTGATCAGGAGCGCTGCATTCTCTGCTGGCGCTGCGTCCGCTATTACGACGAGATCACCGGCGAGAAGGAGATCGTGCTCCAGCAGCGCGGTGTGGACACGCTCGTCTCCACCTTCAACGACCAGCAGCTCACCTCCAAATTCCAGGGAAATCTCCCCGAGGTGTGCCCGGTGGGCGCCCTGACGCATCGGAAGTACCGGTTCGTGTCGCGCCCATGGGATCTGCAGCGAACGGCCAGCGTCTGTCCTGAGTGCTCGTACGGCTGCAACATCAACGTGGACAGCCGTGACTTCGAGGTGCGCCGTTTCGCATCGCGCGACAATCCGCTGGTCGACGACATGTGGCTCTGCGACCGCGGCCGCTACAGCTTTGACCGGTGGAACAGTTCGGAGCGCGTGCGCCGCCCGATGCTGCGGAGCGACGACGAGGCGCGCGACATCTCGGTCAACGAGGCGATCACGCAGGCCGCACGCCGGCTCAAGGAGATCTCCGACGAGTACGGCGCTGACTCGATCGCCGTGCTCGGCTCCAGCGCCAGCACCAACGAGGAGCTCTTCCTCCTCGAGCGTCTCGCGCGCCAGGTGATCGGTACCCCACACATCGATCATCAACTCGACCCCTTCGACGGCATCAGCGCAGCGGAGCACGAACTTGGCATCGCCGAGATCGAGGAGTGCGACACGCTGGTTGTCCTTGGCACGGAGCCTGAGGAGCAGGCTCCCGTCCTCACCCTGCGGTTGTACAAGGCCGAGCGCAAGCACAACGCACGCGTGATCCGCTTGAACGGCGACGTCTCCGGCACCGATGCGGCCGAGGCGGCAAAAGGCGCGATCCGGATCGGGCTCATCGCGGACGAGACCAATCGCGAGAACGCAGCCGCGGTTGCTGGGAAGCTTGCCTCGGTCGGTTCGGTGCGACGCCTCACCATCACGCGTGGCATGAACGGGCGCGGCGCCAAGGACCTCGGCGTGCTTCCGAACGTCGGTCCCGCCTACGCGCCTGCTGCCAAGGTTGGCAAGAACGGACGGCAGATCCTCGAGGCGCTCGCGAAGGGCGAGCTTCGCGGCCTCCTGATCCTCGGACCCAATCCCGCGCTCGAGGCTGCCGGTGATCTGCTCGAGCGAGCGGTGAAGGCCGCGGCGTGCGTGGTCGCGATTGACACGCGACCGGGCGTGGTATCGCGGCACGCGACCGTGCTGATTCCAGGCCATGCCGTTTTTGAGAAAGCTGGCAGCGTCACCAATGTCGAAGGGCGCGTGCAGCGAATCCGTGCGGGACTGCCGCCGGCGAGCGCGACACCAACCGAAACCCGAGTGCTCACCACTCTTGCCAATGAGATGGGCGCCGAAGGCTGGGGTTCCGGCGATCCGCTCGCCGTGAACCGGGCGATGCGCGATGCCCTTGCGGCCTACGCGGCCGCCGGCAACGGCGGACGTGCGCTGTTCAGCGCGGCGGCAGTGTCGTGATCGGTCCCGACGATCTCTGGTGGGTACTCCTCATCAAATGCGGGGTTCTCATCGTCTTCCTGCTCACGGCCTTCGCGTATCTGACACTCGCTGAACGCAAGATCTCTGCGCGCATCCAGCTTCGCTACGGGCCGAACCGGGTGGGACCCTTCGGCATGCTCCAGCCTGCGGCAGACGGTCTCAAGCTCTTCTTCAAGGAGAACGTCGCTCCAGCGGAACGCGACAAGCTGCTGTACCTCGTCGGTCCGAGTCTCGCCGGCGGTGCTGCGCTGCTGGCGTACGCGGTGATCCCATGGGGCACCAACAGCTGGTTCGGCCACATCTTCCACTGGGACATCGCCCACGTCAACGTGGGGCTGCTCTTCATCCTCGGCGTCACCTCCCTGGGCGTGTACTCACTGTTCCTCGGCGGCTTCGCATCCAACAGCAAGTACTCACTGCTCGGCGGTCTCCGCGCGTCGGCGCAGCTCATCTCGTATGAGATGGCCGTGTCGTTCGCGCTGGTCGGTGTCGTGATCCTCTCCGGTTCACTCAACCTCGAGACCATCGTGAGCTCGCAGCACGGTCTGTGGTTTGTGCTGCTGCAACCGCTCGGTTTCATCCTGTATTTCACGGCGGCGTTCGCGGAGACCAATCGCCTGCCCTTCGACCTTCCGGAGGCCGAGACCGAGCTCATCGCTGGCTATCACACGGAGTACTCGGCGATGCGTTTCGGTCTGTACTTTCTCGGCGAGTACATCAACATGGTGACGGTCTGCTCGATCGCGACCGCCGTGTTCCTGGGCGGCTGGTTGCCGCTCCTGCCGTGGCCCCCGTTCGTCTGGATTCCCAGTCCGATCTGGTTCCTCGGCAAGGTGCTGATCCTGCTGTTCATCATGATCTGGGTTCGCTGGACGCTGCCCCGGCTCCGCTACGACCGGCTCATGAACTTCGGCTGGAAAGTGCTGCTGCCACTTGGGCTGGTCAACATCGTCATCACCGGCGCGGTTGTCGCGCTGCGGGCGTAAGGGAGGCGATGGCGTGATCAAGGAAATCGCGAAGGGCATGGCCTTCACGCTGAAGAAGATGGGGCAGACACCCATCACCATTCAGTACCCCGAAGAGCAGAAGCCGGTCTCGCCGCGCCACCGCGGCCGGCACATCCTGCATCGCTACGACAACGGTCTCGAGCGCTGCATCGGATGCGAGTTGTGTGCGGCCGCATGCCCCGTGGGATGTATCTACGTGCTCGCCGCGGAGAACGACCCGAAAGCACCGATTTCTCCGGGTGAGCGCTACGCGGAGCGGTATGAGATCAACCTCATGCGCTGCATCTACTGCGGGTACTGCGCGGAGGCGTGTCCCACTGAGGCGATCACACTGGGCCCCCGCTTCGAGCTCGCCGACTACCGGCGCGAGCGGACGGTGGTGACCAAGGCGGAACTCCTGGAGTCGTGGCCCGGCTTTGCGGAAGGCCGTGGACCGGCGAGCCCCGTCGGCGCGGGCGCCGATCAGACCGGCCGCGAGGATCTCGATCCCGGCGTCAAGCCGCGTGCTGCCTGGGCCACGCAGGAGAAATCCCTCGATCACCAGACCGCGCCGCATCCCGGCGAACTCGGTCTGCCGATCGACGTGCCGACCGTCATCGAACCGGGCGCAGGCAAGACGTCGTGACGGTCCTGTTCGCCGTCGTGATCGCGCTGGCCGCAGTGAGTTCGCTCGGCGTCGTGCTCTCGCGTCAGACCATCTATTCGGCGTTGTGCCTGGTGGTGACCGTGACCATGCTGGCGGTCCTGTTTCTGCTGCTCGACGCGCAGTTTCTCTTCGCGGTGCAGCTCATCATCTACGCAGGGGCCGTCATGGTGCTGTTCGTCTTCATCGTGGCGTTGTTGAGCCCAGATGCGGAAGATCGTCCGGCCCTCGACCTCCGCGCCGGCATCGGCATCATCGGTGTGCTGCTCGTCACCGGACTCGTGTTCGTGGCGGCTCGCAATGGGATCACGTACAACACCGCCGGGTTCCACGCCATCGCCGTCGGGAGTGCGAGCAACCCGTACCACACGTTCTCCTTCCCTCCGGACGCGGTGGATGCGGCCGGCAACGTGCAGACGGTCGCCGGGCAGCTGTTCACCAACTACCTGCTGCCGTTTGAGATCACCTCGCTCCTGCTGCTGGTTGCGGCCATCGGCGCCGTCTACCTCACCAGGCGGACCAGCCCGTGACAGGGACTGGCAGATGCTGAACCCGAATCTGTTCCCGTACCTGCTCGGACTCGCGGCGTTCCTCTTCACCGTGGGCGCCACCGGTGTGCTGATCCGCCGTAACCCGATCGTGGTGTTCATGTGCATCGAGTTGATGCTGAATGCCGCGAATGTCGCGCTGGTGGCATACGGCCGTTTCCTCAACAGCGAGGAGGGGCAGATCTTCGCCTTCATGGTGATCGTGGTCGCGGCCGCCGAGGTCGTCGTCGGCCTTGCGCTCATCACACAGATCTTCCGGCTCGGCCGCGAGCTGGACGTTGACGACCTCAGCGAGATGAAGGAGTGAACGTCGGTACCGCGTCCACGCTGGTCGTCCTGGTCCTGCTCTTCCCGTTGCTCGGCTCGGCGCTCAACGGCTTCCTCGGACCGGTCCTCGGACGGCGCTTCGTCAACATCGCGGGCACCGTCTCAATCTTCGCGGCGTTCGTGGTCGCGTGTTTCGTGCTCGTCAACGTCATCGGCGCCCCGGTCGGCCACGCCTTCATCACGGTCCGGCTCTGGGACTGGATCGACCTGGGCGGCGGCACCAATCTCTCGGTCGGCATGGATTTCACGCTCGATGCGCTGAGTGCGCTCATGTTGATGGTGATCACCGGCGTCGGGTTCCTCATCCACGTCTACAGCGTGGGCTACATGGAGCACGACGCCGGCTTCGCGCGCTTCTTCAGCTACATGAACTTCTTCATCTTCTCGATGTTGACGCTCGTGCTGGCGGCGGACCTGGTGATTCTCATCATCGGGTGGGCATTGGTCGCACTGAGCAGCTACCTGCTCATCGGGTTCTGGCACGACCGGCCCACCGCTGTCGCCGCCGCCCGAAAAGCGTTCATCACGCAGGTCATCGGCGATGTCGCACTGGTGATCGCCGCCTTCCTGATCGTTCTCAACACGCACACGCTCAGCCTGCCCAACATCTTTGCGCGGACCGCCGCGTTTCCGCAGGGCGGAGCGCTGATCACCGGTATCTGCGTCCTCCTCGCCATCGGGGCGTTTGCAAAGAGCGCGCAGTTTCCATTGCACACCTGGCTGCCGGATGCGATGGAGGGTCCGACACCGGTCTCGGCACTCATCCACGCCGCGACCATGGTGACCGCGGGCGTCTATCTCATCGCCCGGTTCCACGTGCTCTTCAATCTCTCACCCGTCGCCGAGGGCCTGGTGGCCTGCATCGGCATGGGCACGGCGGTGATGGCCGGCATCATCGCGCTCTCGCAGATCGACATCAAACGCGTGATCGCGTATTCGACCATGTCGCAGATCGGGCTGATGATCTACGCGGTCGGCATCGGTGCCTACACCGCGGGGATGTTCCACTTCCTCACGCACGCGGTGTTCAAGGCACTGCTTTTCATGGCGGCGGGCAACGTGATCCACGCGCTGCATGACGAGCAGGACATCCGCCTGATGGGCGGCCTCAGCGCGCGCATGAAATGGACGCACCTCGCGTTCGGCGCCGGTTCGCTGGCCCTCGGGGGGTTCTTCCTGTTCTCGGGGTGGTTCAGCAAGGAAGACCTGCTTGGTTTCGGCACCCTTTCCGGACCTGGTCCCGCGCCCTGGATTCTCTACGCGGTGGGCGCAGGCGTGAACATTCTCACCGGGCTCTATGCCTTCCGCCTGTACTTCACGGTCTTCCAGGGCGAGCCGCAGACGGCCCGCGGGTTCGGCGTCAAGGAAGCGGGCAACGCGATGTTGATCCCAGTGGTCATTCTCGGGGTCCTCGCGGTTGTGATCGCGTGGCCCCTGGAGTTCCCACTCCCCAACACCATCCACCTGTTCAGTGACTTCCTGGGCCCGGTGTTCGCGGGCTCGCAATCGCCGATCTTCCACGCGCCTGGGTTCGGTCTCGCGTTGCTGGCGCTGGTCATCGGCACGGTTACGAGCCTGGTCGGCATCGGTCTCGCGATGCGGCTCTGGTATGAGCACCGGCCGGACCCGCAGGTTGTGCTCGCGCGCCTGCCGCGCGTGCTTCCGCTGCTCTCCTACAACAAGTTCTACTTCGACGAGATCTACGATCGCGGGCTGGTGCGTCCGGTGAAAGCGGTCGCCCGGACCGCGCGTCGCGTTGTGGAGCCTGAGGTGATGGACGGCTGGGTGAACGGGATCGGCGAGTTGCTCCGCGGATTCAGCATCGACATGCGCAGCGTCCAGACCGGCCTGATCCGTGACTACGCCTCGATTTTCACCGTGTTCGCCCTCGTCCTCGTCGTGGTCTGGGTGTTCATCGCGCGATGAATCACATTCCCTGGCTCACGCTGCTGATCGTCATCCCGGCCGGGGCGGCGATCCTGTTGCAGATCGTGCCTCGTCGCGACACGGCGACCATCAAGGTCGTCACCATCACCGCGACTGCGGCCAGTGCGGTGATCGTCGGCCTGCTCCTGGCCTGGATCCCCGGCAACAAGGCCAGCTCCGGGCCGCTGCCGCTGCACTTCGAGGAGACGCACGCGTGGCTCCCGGCGATCAACGCGACCTACCACCTCGGGATCGACGGCGTGTCGGCGTGGTTGCTGGCGTTGAACGCAGGCGTGTTCCTGCTCGGCGCACTGGCGGTGTCTCGCAAAGGGACCGATCGGCTGCGCTTCTACTGCACGCTGCTGCTGATCACCGAAGCCGCGACGACCGGCGTCCTGCTGTCGATTGACCTGCTCCTCTTCTACATGTTCTGGGAAGGAATGCTGGTTCCGCTCTACGTGCTGCTCAGCAACTGGGGTGGGGACAAGCGTGGACCGGCCACGCTGAAGTTCATCGTTTACACGGTCGCCGGCAGCCTGTTGATGCTGGTGGCGATCATCTATCTCTACGTCCAGTCTCCGAACGGGTCGTTCGATCTCGAGAGCATCCTCGCGCAACCGATCGCCTCGGGCACGCCATTCGTGATTCCGATCATCCATCTGTCGACCTTCACGCCGAAGGAGCTTGCGTTCATCTGCTTCGCGCTCGCGTTCGCGATCAAGATTCCGATCGTTCCCTTCCACACCTGGTTACCGGACCTCTACGAGTCCTGCCCGCCTGCCGTGTTGGTGTTCTTCGCGGGCATCGTCAGCAAGCTCGGCGCTTACGGCTTCATCCGTTTCGCGATCACGCTTTTCCCGGGCGAGATGGAGAAATACCGATTCGTGCTCGCGGGGCTGGCGATCCTCAGCATCCTCTACGGGGCGTTGATGGCGCTGTCAGAACGTGATCTCAAGCGCATCGTCGCCTACGCGAGCATCAGCCATCTTGGCTTCATCTCGCTCGGCATCTTCTCCCTGACCGGCAACGGCATCAATGGCGCGGTGATTCAGATGGTCAACCACGGCATCATCATCAGCGCGCTGTTCCTGATTGTCGGCTACGTCGAGGCGCGGACCGGGACGCGCGATCTCGGCGAGCTCTCCGGCCTCGAGAAGCGCATGCCCTGGCTCTATTTCTTCTTCCTGGTCGCGACCCTTGCCAGTCTCGGTATGCCGGGCATGAACAGCTTCGTCGGCGAGTTCGCGATCATGCTGGGGGCGTTCCAGCTCCACTGGGTCTACGCGGTGCTGGCCGGTGGCGGTGTTGTGCTCGCGGCCTGGTACATGCTCCGGCTCCACCAGGGCTTGATGCACGATCCGCCGAAGCCGCGTACCGAGGGCGTCCATGATCTTCACTTCGGTGAGGGATTGCTCCTGCTGCCGCTGGCCGCGTTGATGATTTTCATCGGGCTCTATCCGAAGCCCATCACCGACATCACCAAGGGCTCGGTCAACACCTACGTGAGCATGATTCAGCCCGGCGCATCGAATCAGAGCACGCAGTGATGTTTGTCGCAGCGTCGCCCGTGCCGCTCACGTTCCCGGGTGGCCGCGACCTTGTCGGGATCCTCCCCGAGCTCGTGCTCGGCGGCGCGTTCCTGCTGCTCATGCTGCTCGACCTGGTCGTCCCGCCGGCAAAACGCAACTGGCTTGCGGGCTTCGCGTTGCTCGGTATCGCGGCGGCTTTCGGCGTCACCATCTGGGCGTGGTTCGATGCCAACCCGGGACGCCTGGTGTACTCCGGGTCGTTCGCATACGACCGCTTCGCACTGTTCGTGGACGCGATCCTGCTGGTCAGCGCCGGCCTCACGGTGATGATCAGTCCGAACTATCTGAACCGCCGTGGCATCCACTACGGCGAGTACTACGCACTGATCCTCGCCGCGACGACCGGCATGATGCTCCTTGCCGGCGCAACGAGCCTGATGGTCATCTTCCTGGCCATCGAGGTGCTCTCGCTGGCGCTGTACGTGCTGAGTGGTTTCGCGCGCCACGAGGAGCGCTCGCAGGAGGCGGCGCTGAAATACCTGCTGCTCGGCGGTTTCGCGTCGGGCTTCCTGCTCTTCGGCATGGCGCTCATCTACGGGGAGACCGGGCACACGCAGCTTGCGCAGATCGCTGCTGCAATTCAGAGCCAGACCACGGTCGCCGTCGATCCGCTGCTGCTGGCCGGTGTGCTGCTGCTGTTCATCGGCTTCGCGTTCAAAGTGTCCGCCGCACCGTTCCATTCCTGGACGCCTGACGTCTATCAAGGTGCGCCGACGTCGGTCACGACCTTCATGAGCGTTACGACCAAAGTCGCCGCCTTCGCCGCGCTGGTCCGTGTGTTCACGTACACGTTTGACGGCGGCGGCACGCACTTCTATCAACACTGGGAGCCGGTGGTCGCGCTGGTGGCGATCACCTCGATGGTGGTCGGCAACATCGCGGCGCTGACGCAGACGAGCGTCAAGCGAATGCTCGCGTACTCAGGAATCGCCCAGGCCGGGTACATCATGATCGGCGTGGCCGTGGGACCGGTCCTGCTGCCCTCCGGACAATCCAGTTCCTTCGGCACGATCGCCGTGCTGTATTACCTGGCCGCATACGCGATCAGCAACATCGGCGCCTTCGCGGTGATCACCATCATGGCCGGGCGCGGCGAGGATCTCGACAGCTACAGCGGTCTTCGCGGGCTCGCGCACCGGCGTCCGTTTGTGGCGGCGAGCATGGCGCTCTTCCTGTTCTCGCTCGGGGGCTTCCCGCCGACCGCCGGGTTCTTCGGCAAGTTCCTCGTGTTCACCTCGGCGATCAACGCGGGACAGGTGCCGCTGGCGCTCTGGGGCATCGCCACCAGCGCGGTCTCCGCCTTCTACTACCTGCGCGTCGGGCTCCTCATGTACCAGCGTCCCGAGCCGGGGGCGGAGGAATACCGCTGGTCGCGCACCGGCTTCTCGGGGACGGCGGTCCTCGTCGCAACGACCGCAGGGACCCTGATCCTCGGCGTCATGATCATCCTGGTCTACACGGCGGCAACCGCCTCGTTGAAAGGGTTGATCGTGTGAACGACGAGATGCTGCGGCGATTCGTCGAGATCGTGACGCCGGCGGGGGTCACGGGCGATGTGGTGAGCCCACCTGACCTCGCTTCGCTGGTGCTGGTCGCGCAACGCTGCCACCAGCAGGACGTCGCGATCAGCGTGACCAGCAGCCCGCCTGCCGCACCCGCCGGCACCCCCGAACGCCGCGGCATCGTCCTCAGCGTCCACCGTCTCGACAGCATCGCCGTCGCCGCTCCGGGCCTGACCGTCCACGTCGGTGCGGGGGCAACGGTCGCCAATCTGCGCCGCGCGGTTGCCAAGGCGAAGCTCCGTGTGGTCGGGCTCGGCGCCGAGACGGGGTCAGCACACGCCGGCACGCTGGTTGCCCGAGGAGAGATTCCCCGGCGATCGCTGGCCGGCATCGAGGCGGTGCTGTCGAACGGTGACATCGTGCGAGCCGGTGGTCCCGCACTCAAGGACGTGGTTGGCTATGACCTCACCGCCGCGCTGCTCGGCAGCGGCGGCCGGCTCGCGATCATCGTCGCGCTCACCTTCCGGCTCGAGCCCGCGGCGGCCCGCACCGGGACCTCTGAGCCTCCGGGCTCGCGAACCTGGCAAACGGCGCTCGCGAGCGCGTTCGACCCCAAAGGATTGCTGCGCTCGGGCGCGTCGAGGTGACGGGGAGGTTCAGGGAGGTCGCCGGGAAGTCCTGGCACGAGTACACGCGGATGCGGACCGCGATCTTCCTGCTCCTCGGGATCCTGGTCATCGTGCTCATCGGATCGTTCGTGCCGCAGCAGAACACGTCCGATCCAGGCAAGGTCGAAGCCTTTCTCACCGCCTGGCCGAACCTCAACGTCCTGTTCGCCAACCTCCAGCTGCCGCTCACCCAAGTGTTCGTCTCGCCCGTGTTCTACGTGCTGCTCGGGCTCCTCTATGTGTCGCTCGGATGGTGCGTGATCCGGCGCGGGCGCGCGCTCATCATGCGCACGCTGCGCGGCTACAAGCGGACGCCGCAGTACTGGGGCGAATGGGGATCGTGGCTGTTCCACAGCTCGTTCTTCCTGCTGCTCGTCGCGGTCGTGTGGGGGAAGGCGACCGGCTACCAAGGCCTGGTGACGCTCACCGAGGGGCAGAGCTTCACTAACACCCCGTCCGGCTACGACACCCTGCAGGACGGGTTGCTGTTCAACGGCAATTACGCGCCGTTCACCTTGCGCCTCAACAAGTTTGAGGCGACCTACGCTCCCAACGGCGAAGCCAGCAACTATGTGAGCAACGTCAGCGTTTTCGACCACGGCAAGGAGCTGGAGACCAAGAACATCCTGGTCAACGATTTCCTGAGCGTCGACGGCGTCAACGTCTACCAGCAGGACTACGGGTGGTCGCCGACCGTCATCGTGAAGAACCCGCAAGGGCAGACCGTGTACGACGGTCCCATCCAGTTTTTCGACGATCCAGGCAATATTGGCAACAAGGCACTTGGCGACGGGGTGCTGAAGGTCCCGGACTTCAACTACACGATTGCCGGCAAGAGCAAGGCGATCCAGCTCGGCGCCAAGATGTCGTTCTTCCCGGATGCGACCGTGATCCCAAACGTCACGTCCGACGGCAGCATCAACCCGAGCGCCACCACCTATGGGCCCGGAGGGGTCGCAGTACGCAACCCGGTCCTCGAGCTCCAGCTCTATGTCGGCGACCTCGGGCTCAACAACGGCGCCGCGCAGAACGTCAACCAGCTCGACACGTCGAACATGACCCCGTACTACAGCAACGGGCAGGTCCTGCCGATCGCGATGGGCCAAACGCTGCAACTCCCCATCGACACCAAGGACGGGAAGAGCGTGGACTTCTCGATCTCGTTCCCTTCGGTCACGCAGTATTCGCTCTTCCAGGTCAACGAGGATCAAGGGGTGCTGCTGGTGTACGCCGGGTTTGTGCTGATCATGACCGGGCTGCTCACCAAGCTCTACCTGCGTCCCTTCCTCGAGCGCGTGCAACGCAAGCGACGCCGCCCGATCACGCTGGATCCGCGCTGGTCGGCGGAATCCAGCGGCGAGCCTCAGGCTCCGGACCGAGAACCCGCCTCAGTCTGACGGGGCCCGGGTGCCAGTTCGGCAACACGGGCGGGGGAGAGGTAGGTGAGCGTGCTGAGCGCTTCGCCGTCGTAGTCGAGTTCGAGGACACCACCTTTTGCGCACTGCAGCCGGTGGAGCGCATAGCGCGGCCTCCCCTCGCTCGTCACCCAGAATCCCTGGATCGGATCCCCGTGACTGACGCAGATGCCGCCGTCCAGGGGATGGTCGGCGAGCAGCCGCAGGAGCGGGCGGCGCACTCGTGCGGCCAGGCCCGCCACCGACTCGTCGTTGCGCAAGAGGCCGGGCCACACCATGTGGATCAGCCACAGCGGCCGCCGCCAGGGAACGTGCTTCGGCACGACGCCCTGGAGGTAGAGGCCGAAGCGCGTCTCGATGAGGTCGTCCGTGTAGGTGATCGGCACGTTGTCGAGATAGGACGCGATGATCTCGGCAGTCTGACGCGCTCGCTCAAGCGGGCTCGAGTAGATCTGGCGGGCGGCAGTTCCGGCGAAGTATCGGCCGAGCGCATGGGCCTGCTCGACCCCCTTGTCGCTCAGCGGAAAGTCGGGGAGATGACCGTAGAGGACGCCCTTGGGGTTGCGAACGTCGCAATGGCGAACCAGGTGGAGGCGGGTTCGGACCGGAGGTTCGCTCACTCATGGCGATGCTACGGGATGTTCCGTCGATGGCGGTGATCACAATAGGCCGGCCCATCCGCTCCCGGCCGTGGCCGGCACACGCACAGGTCCAGATGCAACCTCCGAGGTTTCGGCACGGGTGAAGCGCCGGCTCTGCATCGTGCTGCCGATCGCGCTGTACGTCCTGCTGCGCGTCCCCTCGTTCGTCGAGCCGCAGTGGTATCAGGACGAAGCGGGCTACGCGTCAACGGTGTGGCTCACGCATCTCGGCTACGGCTTGTACATCAATGCCTGGAACAACAAGCCGCCGCTGCTCTTCGGCATCTACGGACTCGCACAATTCGTCTGGGGGCCGAGCGAGGCAGGGATCCATGTGCTCGGTGCCTTGAGCGGGCTCGCCGCGATGATCGCCGCGCTCTGGGGCATGGCGCGGCTGTTTTCACGACGAGCCGCGTGGTGGGGTGGAATGGTCGCGGCGGTGCTGGTCGGCACGCCGATATTCGACGCGAATCTGGCGCTGCCCGAGAGCCTGCTCATCGGCCCGGTAACGGTTGGCGTGGTGTGGTTCCTGTGCTCGTGCGCGAATCCGGAGAGGCCACGACCGCGGGCGGCGACACTCGCGGGGATCGGCGTGCTCCTCGCCTGCGGCGTGTTGATTCAGCAGACCGCGATCGCGGATGTCGCCTCTGTCGTGCTCTGGTGTCTGGTGCGTGGCGCATGGCGGTCTAGTGCGATCACGGGCGGTGCGTTCGTGCTCACGGTGGCGGCAGTGATGGTGCCCGTCGTCGCGAGCGTTGGTGTGCAGAACGTCTGGTTCGCGATGGTGACGTCGTACGGCGGTTATCTCGACTCCTCACTGCACGTGCAATTCGCGCCCTTCGCCTTTCGTGTCGTCTTGATCGTCGCGATCGTCGCGGCCGCCTGGGCCAACCGCAGCGCTCACGACAGCCGCCTGGAACTCATTCGCATCTGGACGACCGCGGTGCTGTTCGCGGCGGTCGCGTCCGGCTACTCCTACGAGCACTTCCTGCTGCCGATGGTGGTGCCGGCGGTGATGCTCGGCACCGGCATCGTGTCTCGTTATCGCCTTGCCGAACGACTGCGTCGCGGTCCCTTGCTGCTCGCTGCGGCCACCGTGGCCTTGATCGCGTCCACCGGGTGGTCGCTCTCTGCCGCCGGGTACCGGTCGGCAGTGTGGAGTTTCGGGTATTACGCCAACGCGGTCAGCTACATGTCCGGCTCCATCTCGGAGGAGGCATACGACGGCTATTTCGGCGTCGTCGCCTATGGCGAAGCCGAGGCCGAGCGGTGGATGAGTACGCACGGGTTGACCGGTGTCACCGGGATGGTGTGGTCAAACCTGGCGTGGCCGATCGTGGATGAGCGCCTCATCCCTCCGACACGAAGCGGGCCACTCTATGTGACCCTCGCACTCGAGCATGGCACAGCCCAGATCGTCGCGAGGATGGAGGCGTCGCCACCGAAGGTGATTCTCATCACGCCGGGAACCATTGAGAACCTACGAGTAATCCGCGACTTCGTCGCCGCTCATGCCTACCGTCGGGTGCTCGACGAGAGTGGGGTTGAGCTGTATGTGCGCACAGGGAACTGAGCGGGTCTCCTGTTCACACGGCGACGCCGACGTCGATGCTCCGACCGGCTGCGGACGCTCGATGTAGACCGTGTCGGGGCCGATGCTGAAGACCGAGACGTAGTACTGCGCGAGCACGGGGATGACGCTCGGCCGCTGCATGACACTGCGCGCCTCGGTCACGATGATTCGCGGGCGATGATGTGCCACATACGGTCCGATCTTGGTGCGGCCGCCGAGCAGTACATCGTCGTTGAAGAGGCCGACGGTGGGCAACACCGTGTGCAGCGGTGTCAGGAGATAGACCCACTCATCGGCCACATCCCAGACGACTGCCGACGTGTTGGCATAGTGGTGCGTGACCAGCCACTGGGTGACCGCAGCGTCATCCCTGATGCTTTCCGAGAATCCGTCCTGCCACGTTGTCCGTTCCGAGCTGCTGAGAATGCTTGCGTAGCCGTTGACGTAATACGCGGACAGGCTGCGACCGCTCAGCCAGTAGGAGCCGGCGTACGAGCCCTCCTGAAAGGCGAGCACCAGCCCCACACCGAGGACGCCGGCACCCCACACCAGCGCGGGGTGCACCGGCCGCGAGGTGAGCACGGGCCATCGCTGCCATGGGGTTGCGGCCACCGCCGCGGCGACCCAGGGTATCGACGGTAGCAGCAGGTGCGGATAGGGAAAATGAGCCGATCCCGCGACCAGCAGGTCGATTCCTCCGAGCACCCAGAGCATCCAGAAGGCATTGCGCGTGCGACGTGCGATGAGCGCAGCGCCGCCGACGATCGCGATGACGCCACCCGCGATGCCTGCGAAATGCACGACTCGGTCAAGGAGCGTCGGCGGCAGAGCGTTGTGCGCGTAGATGCCGTAGAACCCCACGATCGCGAACGCACTGGCGCTCAACCCCGAGGCGATGAGGGTCGGCGTCAGCCACAGCAGGCTGACCGCGATCCCGACGCCCAGGAAGCGGACCAGGTCGCGCCAACGCCCCGGATCGACGATGAGAAGGATGATGCAGATGGCCGCGATGTCAGCGATGACCGTCTGTTGCATGCCGAGCGCGAGCGACGCGAGCAGAGCGGCGACGTACGGCGCCCATCGATGCCGTGCGGCCCACCACGGAGACGCGATCGAGACCAGCATCAACATCCCCGCCCAGGTCATGGGGCCGATGAGCGCGCCCTCGGGCAGGAAGAGTTGGGAGTCGAAGAGTGGCGGGCCGATGATGAGCGCCGCGATGATGCAGGCGGCCGCGGCCCGGCGCCGCGACCCCGTGAGCCGTGCGACACCCCAGCAGACAGCCAGCACAGCCGCAATCGCGCTGACAAACGGCACCAGGTGAATTGCGGCCTCGGAGTAGCCGAGAACGTGCGTGATGATCCCGTAGATCCAGTATTGCAGCGGCGGTTTGTTATCCCACGCGCCGGGCGACGAATACAGATCGCCGCCGCCGAAAATGGTGCGCCCGACATACGAATAGATGCTCTCGTCGGTGTACCAATGCGGCTCCAGGAACGCGGGGATGCGCAACGCCACCACGACCGCCGCGCCTGCGACCATGCCCTGCCACGGCGCGCGCGTCGCGGCCTTCGCGTCGCGAATGCCGGAGGAGTTGTTCATCGCAAGAGTCTCTCGATACCCGAACCTGAACTGTGGATGTGGCGCCCCCGGTAGGAGTCGAACCCACGACCATCGAGTTAGAAGCTCGCCGCTCTATCCGCTGAGCTACGGGGGCACGCGGCGAGTGTACCTGCGGCGATTCGTCCGAACCGTCGACCACCGCGCCATATAATCGCCGAGCCTCCTCTTCGGAGTTCGTGGTGGCCATAGCTCAGTTGGTTAGAGTGCCAGGTTGTGGCCCTGGAGGTCGCGGGTTCGACCCCCGCTGGCCACCCCAAAGCCTCCGGAAGCGGCGACGTTCGGTCCGCGGTACAGTCGCCGGGAAATGGCTGTCGACGATCAGACCGGCGACCACGTCGCGCGCAACAGCGCTTCCTGGGATCGGGCCGCGGCCGAATACGCTGGGCCAGGGCGGGAGAACTGGGCTGCAGAGCCTCGGTGGGGAATCTGGAGTATTCCCGAGAGCCAAGTCCATATCCTGCCTGACGTCGCCGGGCTCGACGTCATCGAACTCGGGTGCGGAACCGGCTATGTGTCGGCGTGGCTCGCACGCCGGGGGGCGCGGCCGGTGGGGATCGATGCCTCGGAGAACCAGCTGGCGACGGCTCGTACACTGCAGGACGAGCACGACCTGCACTTTCCGCTCATCCACGGCGACGCCGAAGCGGTGCCGCTGGCGGACGCCACCTTCGACCTGGCCATCAGCGAGTATGGCGCGGCCATCTGGTGCGACCCCTATCGCTGGATCCCTGAGGCCGCACGCCTGCTGCGACCCGGTGGCCGGCTGATCTTTCTCGGCAATAGCGCACTCCTCGTCCTGGCCATGAACGACACGGATGCCGAGGGTCCGGCCGGAGCCACCCTCCGGCGCGACTACTTCGGGATGCACCGTTTCGAATGGCCCGACGAGGACAGCGTCGAGTTCCACCTCAATCACGGGGACTGGATCCGGCTGCTGCGCAGATCGGGATTCGAAGTCGAGGACTTGATCGAGCTCCGCCCCGCTGAGGACGCCACGACGAGGTACCCGTTCGTGGCCCTGGAGTGGGCGCGGCGCTGGCCGTCGGAAGAGGTGTGGGTGGCGCGACGGACGGCGGTTCCCGCGCCCAGCGCGCCACCGGGCAATGACTAGACTGCCGAACCATGCATGACGATCGCTGGGACGCCGTCGACGCGTACACGACCAGCCTGCTGCAACACGACGACCCGATCCTCGACGCCGCGCTGGCGGACAGCTCCATCCTGCCGAACATCGCGGTGTCGGCGGCGCAGGGGCAGTTTCTCCATCTCATTGCCCGTGCGATCCGCGCCCGCCGCATCCTCGAGGTCGGCACCCTGGGTGGCTACAGCGCCATCTGGATGGGACGCGCCCTCCCCGAGGGCGGGAAGCTGATCAGCCTTGAGCTCAACGAGCGCCACGCGGAAGTCGCCCGCGGGAACATCGCCCGAGCCGGGCTCGCGGACAAGGTCGAGGTCTGTGTCGGAGCCGCACTCGACAGCCTTGCGAAACTCAAGGCAGACGGCACCGAGGCATTCGATCTGGTCTTCATCGACGCCGACAAACGGAACGCCCCCGCGTACGTCAGCAACGCGATCGACCTCGCACACATCGGAAGCCTGATCGTCGTGGACAACGTGGTCCGCGACGGCAAGCTCATCGACACGCAGAGCGACGACCCCAATGCCGCGGGCATGCGCTTGGTCCTCGAGAACCTGGGCAAAGATCCGCGCATTCTTCCGGCGTCGATCCAGACAGTGGGCGTCAAAGGCTGGGACGGGTACGCATTCGCGCTGGTCGTCGAGCTCTAGCATCCGCGTCGGGCCCCATCACCACAGGCCGCGGGCTTCGAAGACCTCCTTGAGCACCAGTGGACGGTCGGTCATGAGCCCGTCCACGCCGAGGTCGAGCAGGTAGTGCATCTCCGCGGGGTCGTCGATGGTCCATACATGCACCGGCAGCCCGGCACGGTGGGCGGCATCGACGAAGCGCCGGTCGATGCGCAGGATGCCCCAGCGCGGCGGTACCTGCAGGCAGTCGGCGTGAAAACGCGGCAGCCGGCCAGAGCGCGACGCCAGGAATGAGATTCCCGTCGAGACCTGCCCCATCGATGAGCAGATCCGGCCGCACGCGAGGGCCCGGATCCGGGCCACCCTGCGATCGGAGAACGATCCGATGCAGATGCGACCGAAGGCGTCGAGGCGGCGGAGCAACTCCACGAGCGGGGCGACGGTTTCGTCCGACTTGGCATCGATGTTCAGGAAGACGTCGTCCCAGCGGGTGAGCAGCTCCTCGAGTGTGGGGATGACCACGCCGGTACCCCGGAAGGGGTAGGTCGCGCCGCCGTCAGGCGTGAAGGAGTACCCCGCGTCAGCCTCGCGCACCTCGGCCGCGGTGAGATCGATGAGCCTTCCCACCCGGTCGGTGATGCGATCGAGGACGCTGTCGTGAAAGGCCAGCAGAACGCCGTCCTTGGTGAGGTGGACGTCGGTCTCCAGGTACCGATATCCCAGGGCCACCGCGGCTTCAAAGGCGGGCAGCGTGTTCTCGGGAGCGTCGCCGCCGCCGCCGCGGTGGGCAAACGCGAGCGTGGTCGAGCCGTTGAGAAAGGATCGCTGGACCATCGGATCGGTCAGGGTAGCCGGAGCTTGCGTTGGTACGCGTCGTGGTGCGCGAGGTCGCGCGTTCAACCCGTATCGCTAGGATGGTCCCTCGTTGTCAACGCAGGTCACCAAGGTATCGCCCGCATCGCTCGCGTCCGCCCCGCACGGCGGTCCCGGGTTCTTGCAGCGCATCCTCAACGCATTGCCCTGGTGGGCGCTGCCGGCGACCGTCGTCACGGTCCTCGGACTCTTTGGGCTCTATTCGATCTGGACCGCCTTCCTGACCGGTGGGATCAACCAGAGCGGGCCATATCTGTCGCCGTTCTACTCGCCCACCATCTGGAAGACCGGCCCGGTTTCACCGGCACTCTGGGTGCTGGGCTCGCCGCTGCTCTTCCGAGCCACGTGCTACTACTACCGGAAGGCCTACTACCGGTCGTTCTTCTGGGATCCGCCGTCCTGCGCGGTCGGTGAGCTCCGGCACCGCAAATATCGCGGCGAGACTGCCTTCCCGCTCTTCCTCAACAACCTGCACCGGTTCCTCTTCTACCTGGTGCTCATCGTCACGGCGTTCCTCTGGTACGACGCGTACCTGGCGTTCTGGGCGCCCAACGGGCATCTTCAACTCGGGCTCGGCACCGGGATCATGCTCGCGAACGTCATCCTGCTCAGCGGCTACACGTTTGGGTGCCACTCGTGGCGACACCTCGTCGGTGGCGGCCTCGACTGCTACTCACAATCGAAGATCGGCCAGGCTCGGTACCGCGCCTGGAAGTGGGTCACCGTCCTGAACCACCGCCACCCCGCCTGGGCATGGTGCAGCATGTTCAGCGTCGTCATCACCGACGTGTACATCCACCTGCTGCGGGCCGGGATCATCATCGATCCGCACATCGTCTTCTGACATGGCAGTCACTCCCGAGTCCTACGAGACCATCGAATGCGACGTCCTTGTTGTGGGCGCCGGTGGTGCGGGCATGCGCGCAGCCATTGCCGCCGCAGAGGCCGGATGCTCGGTGACGGTGGTGACCAAGTCGCTGCTCGGCAAAGCCCACACCGTGATGGCCGAGGGCGGTATCGCCGCCGGTATCGGCAACCTCGATCCGCAGGACAGCTGGGAAGTGCATTTCGCCGACACGATGCTCGGCGGTCAGTTGGTCAACAACTGGCGAATGGTCGAGCTCTACGCGCACGAAGTCATCGATCGTGTGCTCGAACTCGAGCGCTGGGGCGGCATCTTCGACCGCACCGACGACGGTTTGATCATGCAGCGCGCCTTCGGAGCACATTCGTGGAGGCGGCTCGCGCACGTCGGCGACCGCACCGGCCTCGAACTGATCCGTACATGTCAGGACAAGATGGTGCACACACCGGGTGTGGACGTCTGCATGGAATACACGCTGACGGCGCTCCTGAAATCCGGCGACCGCGTATGCGGTGCCTTCGGATACAACCGCAACACCGGCGCATTTGTCGCATTCAAGGCCGGCGCCGTGGTGCTTGCCACTGGGGGATGGGGGCGGATGTACCGCTTCACATCCAACTCCTGGGAGTGCGCGGGTGACGGAGCGGCGATGGCCTACCAGGCGGGCGCCGACCTGCTCGACATGGAGTTCGTGCAGTTCCATCCCACCGGCATGATCTGGCCGCCAGGGGCGCGCGGCATCCTGGTCACCGAGGCGGTGCGCGGTGAAGGCGGACTGCTCTTCAATGCCGAAGGTTCGCGCTTCATGCTCGACTACGACCCGGTCAAGAAGGAACTCTCGTCGCGCGATGTCGTCGCACGCTCCATCTACAAAGAGGTGCAGGCGGGACGGGGCACGCCGCATGGTGGCGCGTACCTCGACGTCCGCCATCTCGGCGCCGAGTACGTGAAGAAGAAGTTGCCGTCGATGTACGAGCAGTTCCATGCGCTGGCATCGATCGACATCACCGCGCAGCCGATGGAGGTTGGTCCCACCATCCACTACACGATGGGCGGCGTGCGCGTGGAACCGGAGACCGCCGCGACCACGGTCGCCGGGTTGTACGCGGCGGGCGAGTCCGCGGGGGGTCTGCACGGCGCCAACCGGCTGGGCGGGAACTCGCTTGGCGACATCCTCGTCTTCGGTCGCCGCGCCGGTGACGCTGCGGCAGAGTTCGCCCGAACGGTGGGGGCGACGCGCACCATCGATGACACGCAGATCGCAGCCGAGCAGGCGGATCTGTTGGCGCCGCTGAGCGGTGATGCCGATGGCGTGAAGCGCGGCGAGAACCCCTACAAGCTGCATGAGGATCTGCAGCTCGCAATGCAGGACGATGCCGGCATCGGGCGCAGTGACGAGTCGCTGCAACGCGCACTCGCGGCGATCCTCACCCTGCGTGAGCGGAGTACGCACATGCGCGTCACCGGCGGGCGTGCGCTCAACCCCGGGTGGCATACCTGCCGCGAGATCACCAACATGCTCGTCCTGTCGGAATCCATTGTCCGCGGCGCGATCGAGCGGCGTGAGAGCCGGGGATCGCAGTGGCGCTTCGACCACCTCGACCAGGAGGTGGATTTCGGGAAGATCAACTTCGTCTCACGCCGCAACGGCGATTCGATGCAGACGGTGAGCGTGCCGCTCGACCCGTTGCCCGAGCGGCTGGTCCCTCTGCTGCAGAAGAGCCGGTTCTACGACGCGGCGAAAGTCCCGAAGGGTTTTCTGACCGTCACGGACACTGTCGCCGAGGTGGTGGCCAAGCCTGCGACCGCATCCAGAAGGAAGAAGAAGTAATGGCCGTCGCGAACCATCCTGCGCAGAGCGCGGACACTCCCGCCGAAGACGCGCTCACCGCGAGCGGCCTCACCGGCGAGACGCTCACACTGCGCGTGCTCAAAGGCGTGCCCGGCAGCGAGCAGGCTGAGGTCGCGTATCAGGTCCCAGTTGTGTCGGGCATGGTGATCCTCGACGCGGTGCACTACATCCAGCACAACCTCGACACCGACCTCGCGTGCAGGTGGAATTGCAAAGCGGCCAAATGCGGTTCGTGCAGCGCCGAGGTGAACGGGCGACCGGTGCTCTTGTGCAAGACGCGCGTCGACGACCTGCCCGCCGGCCCGGTGACCGTGCATCCCATGAAGTCGTTTCCGCTCATCAAGGACCTCGTCACCGACGTCTCGCGAAACTACGCGATCAACAAGGCCATCCCACCCTTCACGTCCGCGCCTGACGACGGGACGCCGTGGCGGATCCCGCAACAGGACATCGATCGGCTCTACGAGTTCCGCAAGTGCATCGAGTGCTTCCTGTGCCAGGACGTCTGCCATATCAATCGGACACATGAGCTGACCGACAAGTTCTACGGACCGCGATTCTTCGTTCGCGTGGCGTCATTGGAGATGCATCCCAAGGACATCCTCGATCGCCGCGACCTGACGCGCGATGAAGGCGGTCTCGGCTACTGCAACATCACCAAGTGCTGCACCGAAGTGTGCCCCGAGCACATCCATATCACTGACAACGCGATCATCCCGCTCAAAGAGCGGGTGGCCGATGTCCATTGGGACCCCGTGCGCTTCGTGGGTCGCATGCTCTTCGGCCGCAATTCAGATTGACCGGCGTCATCATCCTCAGCGCCGTGGTGCTGGTGATGATCGCGGTCTTCATCTGGTTCTACCTCTATTCGCGAACGATCGCGTGGGGTCAGTCGGACACACGCAAGGCGTTGCTGAACATGATGGTTGTGGTGGGTCCGCTCTTCGGGATGCACTACCGGCGTGACCCACCCGAGCCGCCGAGCATCTCGGCGCCGGGCGCGGACGACGATGACGACCGGCCGGCTCGGATCGGGCCGCTGGGGCCGAGCGAGTAGCATCACCCGCCATGGGGAGGCCGGTCACCGCATGCGTCTTTGACATGGACGGTGTGCTCATCGATACCGAGCCCACGTGGCGCGAGACCGAGCACGATGTCTTTGCTCGTGTCGGCGTGGAATTGACCGACGCCCAACTCCGAGAGACCTGGGGCATGCGCATCGAGGAGGTCGTCGACTACCGGTATCGCATCCGGCCGTGGAACGGCATCCGGCCGCGTGCTGTGCAGCGCGAGATCATCCGCGAGATGGTGGCGCACGTCCGTGCGCATGGCGTGCCGATGCCCGGGGCGGTCGAGGCCATACACACGGCCCGGGACGCAGGGCTTCGTGTCGCAATCGCATCGTCGTCGAGCCGTGATCTCATCGATGCGGTGGTGGAGCGGCTGGGCATTGCTGACCTGGTCGATGCCATCTGCACGGCCGACGACGAGGAGCGTGGCAAGCCGGATCCCGGTGTCTACCTGAGCGCGGCGCGCGCGCTTGACGTGATGCCGTCCAACTGTGTCGCCATCGAGGATTCACCGGTCGGGGTCACGGCTGCGCTTGCGGCGGGGATGCGCTGCATCGGGCTTCGCTCAGAAGGAGCGCTCGCCGGCGACATCAGTCACGCGAACGTGGTCGTGAATTCCCTGCTGGACATCACCCCGGAGATGTTGCTCAGCCGATCCTGATGCCGTCGGTCATGGAGCCGAGCCCGGGATCGATCTCCTCGCGTCGGGCATCCATGACTTTCACGACGTCATGCACCGCTCCGGCGCTGCGATGGAGCGCGGCGCGCTCGTCATCGGTGAGCACGATGTCCACGACCTCGACGAGGCCGCCTTCACCGAGCCGGCAGGGAACACCGGTGAACAGTCCGTGGATGCCGTACTCGCCTTCGAGATGCACGGTGCAGGGCAACACCTGGCGGGTGTCGAGCACGATGGCGTCGATCATCTGCGCCACCGCGGCGCTTGGTGCGTAGAAGGCACTGCCGGTCTTCAAGAGATTGACGATCTCGGCGCCGCCGTCCCGTGCGCGCTGCACGATCGTCTCGAGACGATCCGCGGGGATGAGGTCGGCCGCAGGAATACCTGCCACGGTGGTCAGGCGCGTGAGCGGCACCATGGTGTCGCCGTGGCCGCCGAGCACGTACGCCTGCACGTCATGCACCGACGCGTCGAGCTCCTGGGCGATGAAGGTGCGGTATCGGGCGGTATCGAGGACGCCGGCCATGCCGATCACGCGCGAGCGTGGGAACCCTGAGACCGCCATCGACAGTTGCGTCATCCCGTCGACCGGATTGGCGACCACGATGAGAATGCAGTCGGGCGAGTGCGCCACGACCTGCCGGACGACCCCCGAAACGATCTTCGCGTTGGTCATCACCAGGTCGTCGCGCGACATCCCGGGCTTGCGCGGGATCCCGCTCGTGATGACGACCACCTTCGAGCCGGCAGTCTCCTCGTAGCCATTGGTGCCGGTGACACGCGAGTCGTAACCCACGATCGGACCGGATTCCAGCATGTCCAGTGCCTTCCCTTGCGGGAGGCCTTCGACGATGTCCACCAACACGACGTCGGCGTAATCGCGCTCCGCGACCCGCTGGGCGAGTGTTGCTCCCACGTTGCCGGCACCGACGACGGTGATCTTGCTTCTCACGACGCCGGATTCTACCTATCTTGAGGCGCGCCCCTGATCCCCTCCCGGATGCGTAGGATGCGACGCTGCATGCAGTCATGGCGACGATCCCCGCGTCGATGGGAGCGTGTGGTCGTGCACCGCGTGCCGGGCGGCCCGGCACCGGAGCGAGTGCATGATGTTGGTCGCCACATCGCGGCGGTGACGGCGTGAAGAAGAAAACCAGGAAGAAGGGGCCGGCGCGCCGGTTGCCGGTGGGCGCCCGTGAGCGTGCACCGATTGTTGTGGAGCGGCTGCGGGTGGCCTATGCGGATGCGCATACGGAGCTGGACTTCGCGACGCCGTGGCAGTTGCTGGTTTCGGTGATCCTCAGCGCGCAGACAACGGATGTGAACGTCAACTCGGTGACGCCGGCACTGTTTGCCCGCTATCCGCGGCCCGAGGATCTGGCGACTGCCGGTCAGGGCGACGTCGAGGTGATCATCCACAAGACCGGGTTCTTCCGGTCGAAGGCGCTGGCGATTCGCGAGATGAGCCAGGACGTCGTCCGGCTGCACGGCGGCGAGGTGCCGCCGCGGATGGAGGATCTCGTCAAGCTTCGCGGTGTCGGCCGCAAGACCGCCAACGTCGTCCTCGGTGTTGCGTTCGGGGTGCCGGGTTTTCCCGTCGACACCCATGTCACGCGCCTGACGCACAAGCTCCGGCTGACGTCGTCGACCGACCCCGTGAAGATCGAGGTGGACGTCTGCGGCATCGTCCCCGCTGCGGAGTGGACCGGGCTCAGCCTGCGCCTCATCCTGCATGGGAGGCGCGTCTGCATCGCCAACCGACCCCGCTGTCTTGACTGTGTGCTCGCGGACATCTGCCCGTCGGCCGAACTCGGGTTGATCCCGCCCGCGCGATCGAAACGACGCTCCCCGGCGGCGGCTCGCTAGACTCCCCGAGGATGGTCAGGGTCGGCACGTTGAGTCAATCGATGCACGGGGGAGTCGCGAGACCCCTGCGGCCGGGTACGATGCTGGTATCGCAGTGATCCAGACGAGGGCCCGAAGCCAGCAGCAGGCGCCCCTCACGACCGCTTTCCCGGCCATCGTCCGTCCAGTCGGCGCTCCTCGAGCAACGACGCCGGCGCCGGTCGCTGAGCCTTCGCATCATCACCTCCCCGCGTGGGTGAAGCGAGCCTTTGCGCAGGCACGGCCGATCCTCGCCGACTTGCTGGGCAGTCTGGAAGGAACGCCGCGCGACGACTTTCAACGCGCGATCGACGACATCACGGAGCGCATCAACGCCGGAAAGTTCAGCCAGGCGTTCCAGTATCCGCAGCTCATCGCCACCGGTATGGAGCTGTACACGCTGCAGCGCTCATCGAATGCCGAGCGTGCGCGTGCAGCGCATGCACTTGACCTGCTGCGCCGCAAGGGTAGCGACATGCTGCGCGACGCCGGTCCGCAACTCGCGCCGGACGCCACCTCGCGCCTGAGCCGCGCGTTGCGCGGTGCGACCACCGTCGAAGAGATCGCCGAGGTGGAGACCGAGGTCCGTCAAGCCGTCGACTCGGCGCGGTCCACGCAGGACCGCAAGCGCGAGCGCGAGATCACCAAGACCCGGACAAAGATTCAGCGTGCGGCGCCCCGTGCGCAGGCGCGACCGGTGGAAACAACCGAGACATGGCAAGACGTCCTTCGCCGCCTGCAGGAGCAGATGGCGCAAGAGGCGGGGGCGTGACCTCGGCGTCCCTCTCAGATTCCCTCGACCCTGACCGCCTGGCACCGGACGCCGGTGATCCAGAGGTCGGCTCGGTGATGCGCGACGAGGTCGTGTTCTGTCTCCCGAGCACCCCGGCGGACGCGATCGCAAAACTGCTTGCCGACAACGTGTTGAGCGAGATCGTCGTGCTCGTCGATCGCAGGCCGATCGGGTACGTCACCAAAGAGGATGTCATTGGTCGCCTCATCGCCGGCGACATCATGGTGGCCGGCAGCGATTTCGCGGTGCGTCCGCCATCGACGGCGGTGCAGGCGCGCAACCTGCTGCAGGCGTCTCCACTGCTGGTCGACGAACACCAGCGCGTGAGTGAGGTCGTCTCCCTGATGGCGCTGCATGAGCGACGGCTCGCCATCGTCACGCATGAGGACGAGACGGTCGTGGGGATGATCACGCCGCGCGAGCTCGCGGATTTCCGCCTGGCGCGCCGGAGCGCTGTCCATGCCTGAGCTGGAGACCATTGCGTCCCCGATGGGGGCGGAGTGCGATCCCGAGGACACGCTGTCGGACATCCTCGAGGTGTTGCGCCTGCAGGACCCGGTGCCGCTCGTGGTCGTTCGCGGCGATGACATCCTCGGCAGCATCGGACTCGAGGCGATCGTGGCCTCGTTCGATGCACTCGACGAGACCAGCGTCCGCGATGTGATGCGCCCCGCGCCGCAGATCGATGTCGGCGAGCGGATCGAGCGTGGCGCGCAGCTGATGCAGCAGACGAACGCGGAGGCGGCGATCGTGACCGCGTCCGACGGCGTCTTCTCGCGCAGGAGCGCACCCGTCGGCATGGTCAGTGCCGCGCATGTGCTCGGTGCCATCGCCAAGAACGTCATCGACAAGGCGCCGATGAAGATCATGAGCGGGCATCGCGACCTGGGCTTCAACGTCCCGATCACGCCCTGCCAGCGCAACTGTCCCATCAAGCAGGACATCGCCACCTACATCGACTACGTGAGTCAGGGGCGGTACGTGGATTCGTGGGCGGTGATCCACGAGACCAATCCGTTCCCCAGCATGCTCGGACGCCTCTGCAACCACCCGTGCGAGACGGACTGCAAACGCGGCTGGGATCCCGGCGAAGAGCCGGTCACCATCAAATCCATCAAGCGTTTCTCGACGGACTTCGCGTTTCAGCAGGGACTGTGGATCAACTACAAGATCGCGCCGGCGAAGGGCAAGCGCGTCGCCGTGGTCGGTGCCGGGCCTGCGGGCCTCACCTGCGCGCTGGACCTCCGCGTGCAGGGCTACGAGGTCGTGCTCTACGAGCGCGAAGCCAAGGTGGGCGGCCTGTTGAGTACCTCCATCCCCCCGTTCCGGTTCGATCATCGCCAGTTGCAGTGGGAGCTGGACATGATCCTGTCGACCGGGATCGACGTCCGGTTGAACAGCAATATCGGCAGCGCCGAGGGCGACATCAAGACCAAGGACCTGCTCGACGAGTACGACGCGGTGTTCTTCTCCATCGGGATGATGAAGGGTCGGATCCTGCCGATCCCCGGTAGCGACCTTCCCGAGGTCACTGACGCGATGAGCTTCCTGCGCACCGTGTCGTACGACAAGATCCCTGACCACTTCCCGATCGGCGGGACTGTGGTGGTCGTCGGCGGCGGCGCGGTGGCAACCGACGCATGTCAGTCGTCGATCAAGCTCGGGGCCAAGGACGTCTGGATGGTCGCGATCGAGCCGGAGGATCGCCTTCCCGCGTTCGGCAACGAGTTGCACGAGGCCAAGGAGATCGGGCTCCACATCCAGTGCGGCGTCATCGTCAAGTCGATCCAGGCCGACGCCAAGGGTGACGTCCGTCAGGTGTCGTTCGCCCCGCTGCAGGACCTGCAGTTCGATCCGCTCAACGGCAAGCTCATCTTCTCCTCGGTGAAGGAGCAGGACAACGTTGCCCCGTGGACCGTCGCCGCGGACTACGTGATCTTCGCGTCGGGCCAGATCATGGAGCGACCCGACGAACTGGTCCCGGTGACGCAACGTGGTCTGCTCTCCGCGGATCGCGGTGGCCACACGGGTGTCCCGAAGCTGTTCTGCGGCGGTGACTGCGTGCAGGGGCCGTCGTTCATCGTCGATGCGGCGGGATGGGGTCATCGCACCGCGCGGTCGATTCGCGAATTCCTCGGCGAGGACATGCTGAACGCCGGCGACCGCATCTATCAGACGGTGGTGGAGCGCACCGACGACCATCGCCAGTCCGAGGTGTTCGCCCGCGTCGAGCCGGGCATTCTCGAGGCCGAGAAGCGCTACGACATGAGCGAGGTCGAGCAGTCGTGGAGCGACCAGACCGCCATCGTCCAGGCGATCCGCTGCTTCCAGTGCGACTCGGTGCATCACTACGACGAGACGGTGTGCGTGCTCTGCGGCGCCTGCGATGACGTGTGTCCCGAGAAAGCGATCGACGTCGTCGTGTTCGGCGAGGACCGCGAGCGCTCCTCAGGCGGGGAGACGCGTGTCTGTGTCACCTCGGGCGGCGTGCCTGGCGCGGGTGGGTACGAAGGCGAGATCTACATCAACTACGACCGCTGCACGAACTGCCGTATCTGCGAGGACCATTGTCCTGTGAATTGCATCACGTTCGAGCGGGTCCGCTTTGTCGACGACACCATGCGTGTGGTCGAGCGGCCGGACTTGAAGATCGAACTGCCGCTCGTCGCGGTGGGGTAGCGATCGAGCCCGACCTGCGCTTCATGCGTCGCGCGCTGCAGGTGGCGCGCGCAGCAGGCGTGCGTGGTGAAGTCCCGGTGGGAGCCGTCGCGGTGCGCGACGGCGCGGTGATCGCCGCCGCCGGCAACGCGATCGAGCGGCGCTGCGATGCGACTGCGCACGCGGAGATGCTGGTCTTGCGCCGCGCCGCCGGGATCGTTGCCGGTTGGCGTCTGGACGGGGTCACGCTGTACGCGACACTCGAGCCCTGCCCGATGTGCGCGGGAGCGATGGTGCAGGCGCGCATCGAGCGTTGCGTCTACGGTGCGAGTGATCCCAAGAAGGGGGCCGACGGCAGTGCATTCGATGTGCTGCGCAACCCTCGTAACAACCATCGGATCGAGGTCACGTCCGGAGTGATCGCCGAGGAGTGCGGCGCGCTGCTGCGACGCTTCTTCCTGGAGCGTCGCGCCGCGAATTCGGAGCCGACCTAGGCGGTCGCCGCTGCTTTCGGCGCCATCAGGTCGGTCTCGTGCGCCCGAATGACCTCGCTCGCCTGCACCGAGTACCAGGAGTAGAGGTGTTCGCGCGCCCACTGCTGCACTTCGCGGTGCTCGGGGTTCGCGCGCCACGCCTTGACTGATTCGTCGCTCTCGAACGTCTCCAGCGACACCTCTTCGCCGTCCGGGGTTTCGAAGCTCTCGATGGAGATGAACCCGGGGTGCTGCTGCACGAGCTCGTGCATGCGCTTGCTGCGCACCGCGTATCCCTCGAGATCGCCGTCGGGGCGGTTACGGGAGCGAAAGACCACAAGAACCATGGCTCAATCTTCACACAGCGATGCCGGGCAGGCGGCGGAGGACTGTCCGCGCTGCGTGGTAGCCGCACATCCCGTGCACACCGCCCCCTGGCGGTGTCGATGCGGAGCAGATGAACAGCCGCGGGTTGGGGGTGGAGTAGGGGTTGGCGCGGATCGTGGGGCGAGTGAACAACTGTCCGAGATCGGTCACACCCCCTGTGATGGACCCGCCGACATTGTTTGCGTTGTACTGCTCAATCTCGTGGGTGCGCATGGTGTGCCGCGCGAGAACCCGGTCGCGGAACCCCGGAGCAAAGCGTTCCATCTGGCGCTCGATGGCGTCGGTGCGGTCGACGGTCGATCCAGCGGGCACATGGCAGTACGCCCATCCCGTGTGCATTCCGGCGGGAGCGCGGCTGGAGTCGAACAGGCTCGGCTGCACGACGATCACGAACGGCCGATCCGGGTGCTCGCCGCGCCACACGGCTCGTTCGGCCGCGGCGATCTCGTCGAGGGTGCCGCCCACGTGCACGGTCGATGCGTCGAGGCAGGCCGGATCGGCCCACGGGATCGGCCCGTCGAGGGCCCAGTCGATCTTGAAGATCCCGGGGCCGTAGCGATAGCGCTGGAGCGAGCGGACATACCCGCTCGGCAGGATCGAGGGGGCAATGTCTGCGACCTGGGCGGGGCTGGTGTCGAACAGCGTGACGCGCGCAGGCGGGAGATCCTTCAGCGAACTGACCGGGCGCCCGGTCTCGATCCGTCCGCCGAGCGACGACAGATACGAGGCGAGCGCGTCCGTGATCGCGGCGGAGCCGCCCTTGGCAACCGGCCAGGTCTGCACGTGCGCGGCGAACAAAAAAAGCATTCCCACGGCTGCGCTGACGGGGCGGGAAAGCGGCAGTACCGAATGCGCGGAGCAGCCCGCGAGCAAAGCTCGCGCGCGTTCGCCGCGAAACACTGCGCGTCCAAGGACCGACGCCGGGATCAGCGCCGGGATGCCGAACCTGGCGAGGACGAACGGATGACCTGGGATGTGTGCCGGGCCCAGGACCTCGTCGAGGAGTTCGTGTGGATGGCGCAGCAGCGGGCCGATCAGGCGTCGGTAGGCTGCTTCGTCGGGTCCGAGCGCGCGGGCCGTCGTTTCCAGCGAGGGTCCGAGGATGACCGCGGCATCGCCGTCCAACGGATGTGCGACCGAGGCGGGCGGCTGGATCCAGGTGAGGCCGTGCTCGGTCAGCGGGAGCTTGGTGAAGTAGGGGGAGAGGATGCCGAGCGGATGCGCCGCCGAGCAGACGTCGTGATGAAATCCCGGCAGCGTCAGTTCCGCGGTGCGCGTTCCGCCCCCGATGCTGTCGGCAGCCTCCAGCACCAGTACGGACGCGCCGTTGCGGGCGAGTTCGACCGCGGTAGACAGGCCGTTGGGACCGCTGCCGACCACCACGGCGTCGAGCTGTCTCGGCACCGGTCGACTATGCGGGAGTTGCCGCTACCACTTCGCCGGTCGCGAGCACCATGCCGTCTTCGCAGATCGCCTCGACCCTGCCGCCCTGGAATTGCTGCTCGTACACCTGGGCGTAGGCGCCACCCTTCCGAAGCAGTTCGGCATGCGTGCCCTGCTCGATGAGACGCCCCTGGTCAATGACAAAGATGACGTCGGCGGCGAGGATGGTCGAGAGGCGGTGTGCGATCGCGATGGTCGTCCGGCCGGTGAGGAGGGGCGTCAGCGCGGCTTGCACGAGCCGCTCGCTGGTGGTGTCGAGGGCCGACGTCGCCTCGTCGAGGATGAGCACGCGGGGCGCCTTGAGCACCACGCGCGCGATGGCCAGGCGCTGCTTCTCGCCTCCCGACATCCGGTAGCCGCGTTCCCCCACCAGGGTGTCGTAGCCGTCGTCGAGATCGATGATGCGATCGTGGATGAAGGCCGCCCGGGCCGCCGCCTCGAGCTCTTCCTGGGTCGCGTCAGGCTTGGCGTAGGTGAGATTCCGTCGCACTGTCGCATGGAAGAGATAGGTCTCCTGGGTCACCATGCTGATCGAGTTCGCCAGTGACGCGATGCTCACGTCGCGCACGTCCATGCCGTCGAGCAACACGGCCCCCCGGGTGACGTCGTAGAGACGCGGGATGAGATAGGAGATCGTGGTTTTTCCGGCACCGCTCGGCCCCACGATCGCGGCGAGCTGTCCGGCCTTGACGTTGAAGCTGACGTCCTCGAGCGCCCACTCACGGCGGACCTCGTTGGGCACCGGATCGTCCGGGTCGACAGCGAGACCATTCGTCGGGGTTGCGGCCGCCCGGGCCTGCGGCTCGGTCATGGGGCCGAAGCTGCCGCGGTCGTAGCGGAAGTACACCTGCTTGAGGGTGATGTCGCCGTGAACGTCCGCCGGTGCGACCTCCCGGGCGTCCAGCTTGTCGACGATGTCGTGCGGCATCTTCAGGTAGTCGAAGATGCGTTCAAACAGCGCGAGGCTGGCCTGGATCTCGATCGAGACGGAGAGCATGCTGCCGATCGGGAAGAACAGGCGGCTCTGCAGGGTAGTGAAGGCGATGACCGTGCCCGAGGTGATCGTCGATCCATGACCGCCGGCGAGCACGAAGCCGGCAATCAGGTAGACGAGCGCCGGCGCACTGCTGAAGAAGGCGCCGATGACAGCGAACAGCGTCCTCCCGATCATCTCCTGACGGATCGCAAGGTTGGCCAGCCTGTGGTTTTCTTTGCCGAACCGCGCGATCTCCTCGGGTCCGCGGCCGAAGACCTTGGCCAGCAGCATCCCGGACACCGAGAGCGTCTCCTCGGTGATGGCACTGATCTCCGCCTTGGATTCCTGCGCTTGCATCGTGATCTGCCGCCGGACCTTCCCGGCTCGGTACGTGTACACGACAAAGAGCGGCGTGATGCAGAGCGACAGCACGGTGAGCTGCCAGGAGAGGATGAGCATCGCGATGAGCGTGCTCAGCAACGTGACGATGTTCGACAGCAGCGAGGTCGCGGTGTCGGTCACCACCGACTGGATGCCGCCCACGTCATTGGTGAGCCGGGACTGAATCTCTCCTGTCCTCGTGCCCGTGAAGAAGCGCAGCGACATGCCCTGCAGATGCGCGTACAACCGGTTGCGCAACTCCTCCATCACCCGCTGGCCCACGCGGTTGGTGACGTAGGTCTGCAGCACGCCGATCGCGCCGGTGACGATGGTGATGCCGATCATCACCGCAACCAGGATCTCGAGCAGTGGGACGTCCACCGGGAGGGAGATCTGGTTTGGGGGCAGGCCGCGCGTGCGGAACAGCGCGTTGTCGAAGACCACCTTGATCAGTACCGGGTTGATGACCCCGGCGCCCGCGGTGATCACCACCAGAAAAGCGATGGTCGCGACGCCGACGCGGTGCTCCTTGAAGAGCCCCGCGGTCTGGCGTACGAGCTTGCCGTTCGAGACGCGGCCGGAGGGCTTCTCGCGCTTGCGGGCGCCGCCGAAGCCGCCGCCGTGCATCACGGCAGCAATCCCGATCGCGCGCGAGGGGAGGGGGTCATCAATTCGACTGTACCAAGGTGAACTCGATTTTCCGATTCGGTAACGCGGCAGGATTGAGCCGTTCTCCGACTATCATCTGCGGCGATTCGGCGCGAGCGAGCGCCGGCGCACTGGAGCGAGGAACCCGATGAACGTCAAGCCACTCCGGTTGGGAGCAGCCTCCATCGGCGCCGTCGCCACCCTCGCTGGTTGCGGTGGGTCGAGCAGCCCCACACCCACGCCGACAACCGGGCTGTCGCTCCCGAGTCTCCCAGGCCTGCCGGGGCTCGGCAGCGGTAGCTCCGGTACCTCCGGAGGCACCGCCCCTGCGGCGACAACCCTGCTGACGCTCGCGACAGTGCAGACGATCAGCGGCGACCCCAATGTCACGGCGCTCTCCTGCACCGCCGCCACATGCGTGTATGCCGATGCCAGTACGTCGGCCACCGGGGGCGGCGGCGTGATCGTAGTCGAACCCTTTCCAGGAGGGTTCAACGCCTCCGCCGTGCAAGCCGCCATCAGCGCGGCGCTGGCTGGGCAGTCCTCCACAAGCGGCGGCACCACGGTGCCGGTGACCGGGTTGGGATCCGGCGGGTTCAAGGAGATCGAAGCCAACTCGGCGACGTACGCTTTCGCCAAGGACAATTACCTGGTGGTCATCGACGTGACCTCTGGAACCAATTCGGGTGCGTCCATGGACTCGCAGGTCCAGGCTGCCGCGCAGCAGATCGCCGGCCGGCTCTAGACGTCCTGGCATCATGTCCGGTGCCATGAACTGGGTATACCTGCTCAGCCCGGCGCTCGACCGGCCGTTCCTCGCTGCCGCCGATGCGGCGACGCGCGCCGTCATCGACCGGCACGGCGACTATCTCGACGGCCTGCGCAACCGTGGCACGCTCGTGCTGGCCGGGCGCTGCTGGGACGGGCCGTACGGCATCGTGATCTTCGAGGCAGCGGATCGCGAAGCCGCCGAGACGGTGGTGGCGGGCGATCCTTCGGTGAGTGCCGGCATCCAGTCGGCGGCGCTGTACGAGTTCGACATCCCCTATCCGCCGGTGGGGGCGGTCACCGAGCAAGGGGGCGTGCGCTGATCCGTTAGGTCGTGGGTCGGTAGTGCATGTGCACGACGCCGTTGCGAAAGCGGCGCTCGTCGACGAGTTCCAGCGCAACACGCACGTCGTCTGGGAGTGCCCGCGTGCCGCCGCCGATGATCACCGGCGAGACGAACAGGTGGTAGTCGTCGACGAGATCGGCTTTGATTGCCTGCGCCGCGAGATCCGGCCCGCCGATGCTGATGTCCCGTTCGGCGGTCGCCTTCATCCGGCGGACGGCGTCGGGATCGAAGGTTCGCTCGAGGCGCGTCCGTGCGGTTGTTGGCGCGTCGAGCGTTGTCGAGAACACGACCTTGTCGGCAGCCTGCCATATCCGCGTGTAGTCAGCGAAGACAGGCGTCCGGTCCGGCAGCGTGTTCGCGTTCTCCCAGTAGCGCATCACGTCGTACATGCGGCGCCCGTACAGGTATGTGCCGGCGGGTCGCTCAAGGTCGTTGACGTACGCGTGCACCTCTTCGTCAGGCGCCGCCCAGTCGAAATCGCCATTCGCGTCGGCGACGTAGCCGTCGAGCGACGTGATTGACGTGTAGACCAATCGCACCATGCTGCCTGAGATTACTCCCCGGTGCGGCCGTGGCTGAGCGCACGCTCGATGTCGGCGTCGGTACGTTGACGGGCAGACGACGGTCACAGCATCTCGTCACTGTCGGCACTGGGTTACTGCCCGGCGCCCTTTCCTTGATGCCGGCAGACACCCTGCCCCCTCCCATCGCGGACGGGGAGTTGCGCACCAGGCGATCGGCCCCGTTCATTGAAGTCGCCGGGACGCTGCTCCTCGTTCTGCGGGAGAGCCGAAGGACGCCGGTGTCGGCGCCCGATATGCCGCAGCGGAGGAGGTCTCTCCATCCGTGGCGCCGGTATTCGCGGCGCGGAGAGGGTGGGATTCGAACCCACGGTGGCTATGAACCACACCGCTTTTCGAGAGCGGCACCTTCAACCACTCGGACACCTCTCCGGGAGCGTCGAGTATACGGGCGAGGGTGCTCACCACCCGAAACCCTTTCACTGATGAGCGGAGCACCCTCGTAGACCCGCTTTGGTTTGCGCCACCGGATGGCGGACGGCGCTGCCGGGCCGCCAGTGGACCCGGCCTGCTTCGCTAGCGCTGAATGAACGCGGACCTGACATCTCGGGGCGCCGGCGATGCTGAGGAGGCGCCTACCAGCGGTACCAGCGCCGGCCGCGCGGTCGGATCGCAAGCCCGATCAGCCAGAACACCAAGAAGACGAGCGCCACCCACCAGAGCACGTGGAGCGCAAAGCCGAGCCCGAAGAGCAGGGCAGTGAACAAAAGGAAGCCAATGAGCAAACACATATCGGAAAGAACTCCTGAAGCATTGTGTGGTCGTTGCCTCAGTAGATACCCGGCCGATGCGTCAGGCGAAACCCGTTTGGCGCTCAGGGAACCAGGGCGCCGCCCGACCCGCGGATACAATCGCGGAGGAGCGATCGCCTAGTTGGTCGAGGGCGCCGCACTGGAAATGCGGTATACCGGGAAACTGGTATCGAGGGTTCGAATCCCTCTCGCTCCGGATTTCGACCTCTAGTCACGTTCCGCCCACCATGCATGGCGAGGCCGCGAGCGTCATGGATGACTTTCTGGGATCCGGCGATCGCTGCGTTGCCGCGTATGAGGATCGCGGTGGTGCGCTTAGTCCGGGACCGACTGCTCGGAGATCTCATGGCTCATACTGGCGCGGCCTCGCCGCGCACCGCCGCCTCGATCTTGGCGACGTCGATCTTCTGCATCTGCATCATGCTCTCGAACGCGCGCTTCGCCACATCCCCGCCCGTTGCGAGCGCGTCGGTCAGGACGAGCGGCGTGATCTGCCACGAGAGGCCCCATTTGTCCTTGCACCAGCCGCACTCGCTCTCCGCGCCGCCGTTGCCCACGATCGCATCCCAATAACGGTCAGTCTCGGCCTGGTCGTCGGTGGCGATCTGAAAGGAGAAGGCCTCGCTGTGCTTGAACGTGT
>JBEPVD010000006.1:0-85086 GCA_041691155.1 Candidatus Dormiibacterota bacterium
GGCCGTCGGCGGTGACCAGGTCGAGATCGGGCATGCGGCGTCCGAGCAGCGGGTGTCCTTCGCCGAGGTCGTACCGAACGTCCAAGCCGGACATCATTGCGGCGATTCGCTTGCGCGGCTCCTCCATGCTCAGCAGCTCGGCAATCGTTTCGCGCAGAGCGTCGACTCGCGCGTCGGATCGGAGGAGCTCCATTTGCGCCATCGTGTTGCGCAGCACGCGTGCACCGATCGGATGGCGCTCGGCATGGTAGGTGTCGAGCAGGCTCTCTGGCGACATGCCGTTGACCACCTGCGCCAGCTTCCACCCAAGGTTCACCGCATCCTGCACACCGATATTGAGGCCCTGTCCGCCCACCGGAGGATGCATGTGCGCCGCGTCACCGGCCAGTAAGACCCGTCGGTCGCGATAGGCCGCTGCCTGCCGAGCCGAATCGGTGAACCTGGAGATCGAGACGGGACTGTGGACGCCGTAGTCGCTCCCGTACACGGCGACCAGCGCCGCGCTGAGATCGTGCAGGGTCGGTTCGCTGGTTGTTTCGAAATGCTGCTCCGGCACCATGACCCGAACCGTGCGCCCATCCTCCAGCTTGCTCAAGGAACGAATGCCCTTCTCATCACGGCGCAAACCCCACTCCGGCTCCTCGGCGAGCTCGACCTCGGCGATCAGGTTGCTGCTCGTCGGGTCCCATCCTGGGAATTCGATGCCGGCTGTCTTGCGGATCAGGCTGCGTCCTCCGTCACACCCGACGACGTACTCCGCCTGGAGCGACCGCCCGTCGGACAGCTCGACATCCACGCCGCTGTCGCCCTGCTCGAATCCCGTTACTGCCAGACCGCGATAGGTGCGGACGGCCAGCTCTTCCACCCAGCCGGCCAGGATGCGCTCGATATCCCTTTGCCAGAGCGCGAGACCATGCGGGTGACGGGTGGGAAAGTCGCTCATGTCCAAACGGATCCAGGCATACCCCGCGACTTGAGCAACCTGCCCCGCGGAAAGGAACCGATCGGCGATGCCACGCTGATCGAACACCTCGATCGTCCGTGAGTGCAGACCGCCTGCACGCGAGCCGATGAGGTCTTGACTGGCGCGTTGCTCGACGATGGCAACGTCGACCCCCGCGAGCGCCAACTCCCCGGCCAACATCTGTCCCGTCGGACCTCCCCCGACGATCACCACCGCATGGTCCGTCATGCCTTCACCAGGTCCGGCATCGCGCCGGCCGCCGGTAGCGCAGCACATCCGTTGGTCGCCGCGGCGACCCACACACCCGACAACAACACATGCATCGCACGCCCCCATCTCTGCAGGTTCTGGCCTCGGCGGCCGATTCTGCGGCACGACCCCGGGCTTGCCGCAAGCCCCCGGGTGGGCTATATTCTGAGAGTGGAGGGGAGCGGGTCCAGCGCCCGGCGGCGAATACCGGCCCTCTCAGATGTCCAGCACTTCAGCGCGTTGGATCCCCAGCGCGTTCGATGCGGCCGAGATGACATCCCCCGGAATCCCGTGCTCTTCCGCGTCGTCGAGATCCTTGAACACGTAGAAGCCGCGGGTTCCGATCGCCGGATTGGCCCAGACGGCGATCCTGCCCTTGGCGGTTTCGGCGACCCACCACGGTGTGTCGTCGCAGTCGAAGTTCGAGCTGCGGTTGCTTTCGGGGTGATGAATCCACGCGTCGCCAGCCGTTGACTCAAAGTCCGTGATCAGCCAGCGTCCGCTGAATTTCTTGGTGCTCGTCTGGCCCATCTCGTCGGTCACCGCGACCGTCAGCCAGTGCATCGGCTCACCCTCGCGGCCGCTGACGTACGCCTTGAGGCCGCGGACGACGATCTGGGACATCGAATCCTCGCCAGCCAGTTCGCCGGCCTTGTCCCAGATCGCCTCGTCCTCGTCTCGGATGTAGATGTTTCGTCGGCCCACCGCCGGTGTCCTTCAGTGACGTATCAACTGAAGTGAATATACACACTCAGGCATGTGGATATCAAGTGCGCACGTGGATCAGCTCGATCGCTCGCCGTCAGTCGGTTCGTCCGGTGACGTGGCGCGCGCCTGTCGCTCAGACACGTTGGAGCTGCAATCGCGCCTCTCGGATGGTGAGCCGCTGGTCCATCAGCACGCGATACGCGGCCTGCACCTCGTGTCGCTGGCTCTCGACCGGAAAGGCGAGCAGGCCATTTGCCAGCAGCTCGGCGCGGTGCCAGTCGGCTCGCGCAATCGTATCCGGTCGCCGGATGCCACCCCTGATTTCCCCCTCGTCTGTCATCGTCGTCTCCTCTCTATGGTCTTTCGTCGCGTCGGTTCGCGACAAGACATATTTGGGACGATCTGAGGGCCCCCCGCGCGGGCGCGACTGCAATGTTTGGGCGTGTTGTCGCGTCGCAACACGCCATCCGATGTGGCGCGCTGCATATCGCGATTCTGCGCGGCCCACAGGCGCCAGCCTCGCCGCCATGGGCGGCATCCGGGTCGTCCCGGGGTCAGCTCACTTCGGCTGAGGGACGATCCTGATGTATGGCTTCGGTTCTGTCCAGCTCCCGAACAACTCTTTCGCCTGCTCGTTGTTGACTGACCCGGCGATGATCACGTCCTCGCCTGGCTTCCAGTTCGCGGGTGTGGACACCTTGTGCTTGGCAGTCAGCTGCAATGAGTCGATCACTCGAAGAACTTCGTCAAAGTTGCGACCGGTGGTCATTGGGTAGACCAGAATCAGCTTGATCTTCTTGTCGGGTCCAATCACGAACACGTTGCGGACCGTCTGGTTGTCGGCAGCAGTGCGGTCGGCCGTGTCTCCGCTGACGTTCGCTCCCAGCATTCCGTAGGCCTTGGAAACCGCGAAGTCGGAGTCGGCGATGATCGGGTAGTTCGGCGCTGTGCCCTGTGTCTCCTCGATGTCCTTCGCCCAGCCGGCGTGTTTCTCGATGGCGTCGACGGACAGGCCGATGACCTTCACGCCGCGCCGGTCGAACTCCGGCTTGATGTTTGCCATGTACCCGAGCTCGGTCGTGCAGACCGGGGTGAAGTTCTTCGGATGCGAGAAGAGCACAGCCCACGAGTCGCCAATCCAATCGTGGAAGCGAATCGTGCCTTCGGTAGTCTCTGCTTCGAAATCGGGGGCGGTGTCTCCGAGCTGCATGGTCCTCGTTCTCTCCTGTCGAGATACGTTCGGTTCGCGATGTCCGCCGCACGGGCGCCGCGACGTGGCGTCATGAACGGAGATCCTAGTGTGCGTTAGTGACGAGTTCGTGCGCATCAACCAGGTACTGATCTGTGTGAACCCCCGGTCACCGATAGTTTTCGTGGCCGGGGGTGCGAGGCTCAGCTGTTCTTGAAGTAGTGGCCCTCGTGGCAGCGATCAGCGGCGGCTTCCTGAAGCGCCAGATTCGCTCGTGTAGCGCGGAACCTCCTCGGTTGGCGCAGCGGTAGCCGCGAGACTCGTCGCGAGATCGTCGAGGACAGCCGCGAGCTGATCGACCGTCGTCGATCTGAGGCCCGCGACCGTCTGCTCGGCCACTTGGGTCCAGGCCGCATTGAGCTTTGGGATGAGCGCGCGACCTTCGGCGCTGAGCTCGACGATGACGGCACGCCCGTCGGTGGGTGATGCGCGGCGGCCCACGAGCCCCGCGGCCTCGAGTTGGCGGACGCTCAGCGTGATGGTCGGAGGTTCGTACCCGCTGGCTTCGGCGAGCTGCGCCTGAGTCTGCGGCCCATGCCTTTCGAGTTCGAGAAGCAGCAACTTGTGCCCCGGGTGAATGCCGAATGGCGCAAGCGCGGCGACGGCGAGCAACCGGTGGCGAATACCGATGGCGCGGATTGCCTCGTTCACTGCGTCCGCTTGATCGAAGATCACAAGCTCGCTTGACTCCTAGATGGTTAGGTGCCTAACATTAGGCGCCTAAGTAAGTGTACTGCTCGGGTGGACCCGCAGGCGCAAAGACAGGATTAGCAGGAGGCACGTCATGACCACCATGGCCACCATCGGCAACGCCCCGCGCGTCAACTCGCGCGTGGGTGTCACCCGTACCTTCATCGTCGCCGGCGCCGTGATCGCGGCCCTTGTCGTATGGGTCATCGCGGTTCCGATTCTTGGCACTCAGCTGGTCGTGCGATTCGGTAGCGCCGCTCCTGAAACAGTCGGAATCGCGTTCATCTCGGGGGCCAGCCTGCTGGGATCGTTGTGCGGATGGGGACTGCTCGCAGCGCTGGAGCGGCGCAGCTCGCGCGCACGCGCGATCTGGACAGGTGTCGCCGTGATCGTCCTGCTCGTGTCGCTGAGTCTTCCGCTGACAGCTGCGACGACGAGCGCATCCCGAGTTGCGCTCAGTCTGATGCACCTCGCTGTCGCCGCAGTCCTGATTCCCACACTGCGCCGGACATCACCCGCGCGAAGCATGTAGGCTCGGCGCGTCCAACTTCACTTGATGGCGTCCGATCAAGACGCCGTGATCTGCCGCTTCAGCGGTGCCAGATGTCGTATTGCTCGCCGAGCCCTTCCATCCACGCCGCGTCGGCGAACTTCTCTGGACCCGTTGCAGCGAGCTCGGCGAGATAGTGGTCGAAGCCACCCGGTGTGAAGACTGTGATCATTCGACCGCCGTCGATGCAATCGACCTCGTGCCAGACGCCGGCCGGAACGTTGATGACGGCCCCGACCGTCGCCACACTCGTCTGATCATCGAAGGCAAACGTGACCGCGCCCTCGAGCACATAGAAAAGCTCAGTCATCTTCTTGTGATGATGCCGAGCAAGGTGGAATCCTGGCTTGAGCACATCTTCGGCCAGGGTGACCCGTCCGTCTGTCACCTCGAGCGGCGTCTTGATGTAGATGTGGTCATTTTCCCAGTCGTAGTCGACACCGCCACCCGGCGGCACCATGCTGTGCTGCATATTCATCCGCCCGTGGGCTATCGCGTTTCAGCCGTCGGGCTAAAGAATAGTGCGATCGCCCGCCCTCCGGTCAGTCGACTGCGGATGCAGAAACGCTTCCGGCGTCCCGACTAGACGTACTTCCCCATACCTCCCGCGACGTCGACGGATGCACCGGTGAGGTAGCTCGCGCGATCACTGGCGAGGAAGGCCACGATGCCGCTCACCTCGTCGACGGTGCCGAATCTTCCGAGCGGCACCTCTGTCTTGGCCAGGCCGCCGAAAAAGTCCTCGGCGCTCGACTCCGGAGCCCGGCGGCGCCGGATGTTCTCCCACTGCGGCGTCACGACGCAGCCGATATTGACGGAGTTGACTAAAATGCCGTCGGCCGCCAGCTCGAGGGCCAGTGCCTTGGAGAGGTTGAGGCAGGCCGCCCGATTGACCGTGGTGGCAAAGAACGAAGGATCCGGGTATCGCGCGTACACAGAATTGATGTTGATCACGCGGGCAGCAGCGCTGGCACGGAGGTAGGGGAGTGATGCCCGTGTGCAGCGAATCTGCGAGAAGAGCTTGACGTCGAGATCCCCATGCCAGTCCTCGTCGGTGAGGGACTCGAAGGTGCCGGGATGGGCTGCACCTGCGTTATTGACAAGAATGTCCAATCCGCCGAGCGCTGCCGCACTCTGTGCGACAAGATCGCTGACCTGGCGCGGGTCGGTAACGTCAGTCATCTGCGCGTGCACGGTGCCGCCTGCGGCTCGCAGTCTTGCTGCCGCAGCATCGATCTCAGCCTGGTTGCGTGCGCAGATCGCGACATGCGCGCCCTCGGCGACCAGCTCACGGGCGATAGCGAAACCGATGCCTTTGGAGCCGCCGGTCACGAGCGCGCGGCGGCCGGTGAGGTTGAGTTCCATCTACGCGTCCGCACTCCCGGGCGTCGGTGCTGCGTGGCGAGCCGCATGCTCGAGCAGCGAGCGCCGCGGAGGCGTGAAGACGTCGATCTCCTGACACGTCGTGTCTTTGGTTCGTGCCCCGTGCGGTACCCACGCAGGAATGACCGCCACGTCTCCGGGACGCATGGTGCGCACGTCACCGTCGATCTCGAACTCGAATTCCCCCTCCAGCACGATGGTGAACTGTTCCTCGACATGCACATGCATTGGAGCGACGGTCTCGCGTTCGAACGAGACGAAGTTGACCAGCGTTCCGTCGCCGAGGACCGGCCGGAAGGCCAGCCCCGGAACAAACGCCACCGGCTCGATGTCGTTGACGCGAACGTAGCGGCCAGGGCCTGTCGGCGTCCCACCGGCCTCGGTGCTGAAATGTTGCACGGTCTCGGTCATCGCTTCTCCAATGCTGATTTCACCAGCATGCCGAGGCGCGACACGCCCTCGTCAATGCTGTCCTCGCCGGCGAGGCTGAACGCGAGTCGCATGGTGTTGAGCCCGTCGTGCTGGGCGTGGAAGGGCCGCCCGGGGACGAAGGCCACGCCGGCCTCGCGAGCCCGCTGCGCAAGCGCCACAGTGTCGAATGTTTCGGGTCCCGTGAGCCAGGTGAAAAAGCCACCCACCGGCCGGGTCCACGTGATTGCATCCGGCATGTGCTGCTCCAGCGCGTCGAGCATGAGACGGCAACGGTGCGCGTAGATCGCATTCGATGTGCGGAGTTGCGGATCGAGGTGGCCTCCGCGCATGTACTCCTCGAGCAGACGCTGGGCGAACGCACTCGCACACTGGTCGGAGTTCTGCTTGGCGATGATCATCTGTGCCACCACAGCCGGAGGTCCCACAGCCCATCCCAGTCGAACGCCCGGGAAAAACGTCTTCGACGTTGTGCCTGCCTGCACAACGACGTCGGGGCCCATCGACCAGAGTGTCGGAGGCCGTTCCGGCGTGAACCCCAGCTCGCGGTATGCAACGTCCTCGACGATCAGCACGCCGTGACTGCGGCAGAGTGAGACGAGTCTCGCCCGACGCTCCGCCGTCATGGTCACGCCGGTGGGGTTCTGGTGGTCGGGGATGGTGTACAGCAGCTTCGGACGGCGGGCGTTGCACAGTGACTCGAACGCGTCGACGTCAATCCCGTCACCGTCCATGCGGACGCCCTGGACGTCTGCCTCGAAGCTACGGAATCCGTCGATGGCACCGAGATACGTCGGTGATTCGACGGCGACGAAGTCGCCACGATCGATGAGCGCCTTGCCCACCAACCCGAGGGCGTCGATGGTGCCGCTCGTCACCATCAATTCATCGCTCGGAGGACGTCGCCCTTCGGTCAGAGCGAGGCGATCGGTGAAGGCGGCACGAAGGCCGGGCAGACCGGGGGTCGGAGAATATTGCAGGGCGACGGCTGCGTCATCGCGGAGCAGTGCGCCGCAGAGTTCCTCCAGGACCTCAACCGGAAACGTTCGCGGATCGGGAAGACCGCCTGCAAAGCTGATCAGATCAGCGGAGCCCGTCGCGAGCGCCAGGATGGCCGCCAGCTCGCCGCTTGCCCCATTCGTGCGGTTGGCGAAGGCGAGGTCGAGGTTCGTCGCGGGCGGCGAAGACATCAGCGGAATCATGGCGATGTGCGTGATCGTGATGTCGAGAGTGGCCACGCGATACCCCGCATACTGGCAAGGTGGGAGAACAGGATCCGGCGATCAGCCGCGCCTTCGTCGAGGCGTCGGTGCCCGCGGCCTATGACCGCTTCATGCGCCCGCAATTGTTCGAGCCATGGGCGAGCGCGCTGATTGCAGCTGCCGAGCTTGGTCTGGGTCTGCGGGTGCTTGACGTCGCGAGCGGGACGGGCGTCGTTGCGCATGCCGCGGCAGACATGGTCGGCCCAAGCGGCGCGGTGACCGCGAGCGACATCAGCGCTGCAATGCTCGATGTGAATCGGTCGCGGGCTGGACGCGAGGGTGCGGCTCCCATGGAGTTCGTCGAATGCTCGGCAACATCACTGCCCTTCCCGACAGCGAACTTCGATGCCGTGCTCTGTCAGCACAGCCTGCAGTTCATTCCGGATCGTGTTGCCGCGGTCTCGGAGATGCGACGCGTACTGGTTTCCGCAGGCGTCGCTGCGGTATCGGTCTGGGTCAAAGGCAGTCCGCATGGCTTGTTCTCGCCCGTGGTCGAGACCCTCGCGGCGGCGGGCCTCCCGGAGCCCTTCCCGGATGCCTACCTGTGGTCGACCCATTGCATGAGCGAGGCCGAGCTCCGGCACACGTTCTTGTCAGCCGGCTTCGCGACCGTGAGCATCGACACCCGATCGATCACGGCCGTTTGGCCTGACTCAGCCACCGCGACGGCGGCAGTCCAGGGGATGCCATACGGTCCGCTCGTTGCGTCGCTGCCGAAAGAGCAGCGCCAGGCGATCCTCGATGAGATTGCGGCGCGGCTCGGCCACGAGGCTGACGGATCAGTGCGTTGCGAGACATCTGCGCTGGTCGCAGTCAGTCGCGGTTAGGACTGGCCCTGCGCAGCAAACAGCTGCTGCATGTGGTTCCCTGCGGCGGCGGACGCCTCCTCCGGGGTACTCCCGTGCTCGCGTGCATACATGTACGCCGCGTACCAGTCCCACCAGTCGTGTTTCGGAGCGGTCCTCTCGAACAGGCCGTGATGATCAGCGGTCTCGTGCAGCAGGTCCGCAAGCGCCGCAATGTCCATGGTGTCGTCCTCCACGAATTCCGGCTCCGAAATCGATTCGACGTGGGTGTCCGGCTAGCGTCCGGGAAGCCGCGTCTTGATCTCCTGCACCAGCCAGCCGTTGCCGTCAGGGTCGCTGAACGAGACAAAGGATCCGTAGGAGCGACCTTGCGGGTCTGGTCCTACGACGCGTCCCGTTGTGCCTGCGTGATGGAAGACGCCGCCCTCATCGTGAAACACGTCGCTGACGTCAACGCCGCGACCGGCGAGGTCGGCTCGGGCCGCGTCGAGGTCGAAGGCGACAAGCATCAGATCGTGTGTAGATCCGGGCTCGCCTGACGTGAGTCCCTTGCCGAAGATGATCGAGCATGCCGAGCCTGTCGGAGTCACCTGCACCACGCGAAAGTCATCACTGGTTGCAAAGTCGGCGTCCAGCCGCCACCCCAGCGACAGGTAGAACTGCTTGGCCCCATCGACGTCCGCCACGGGCAACACCACCACCTCGAGGCGCATGTCCACGGTTCCCGGTGCGGGAGCCTGGGCCGAGGATTCACCAGTGGAGTCGGTGCTCATGATGTTGACCTCCTGAGGCTGACTTGCCCTGGCGCCACGGTAGCGTCTTGAGGCTCCGTGTCGCGCCTCGCTCGACAGGTATGTCTCGCAGATCGATCCCGGCGCCTGGCGCAAAACGACACTCGGTGTATCGATGTGCGGTAGCACCCTTCCGCGCGCCTGCGATGACGTCGATGTGCTCAATGCTCACGCGGCTTCATGCCGTGTCGATGACACCGACGAGTGCCGTTGCTTCTGAGGATCGATCGTGAGCAGCGGCAGGAAGATGTGTGTCAGCGGACCGATCGACACTGCGTACACGATCGTGCCGATACCGACCGTACCGCCCAGGAGGAATCCTGCTGCCACGACGGTGAGTTCGATCGCGGTTCGGACGACACGTATGGAATGACCTCGGGCTGCGTAGCCGGTCATGAGACCGTCGCGCGGCCCGGGACCGAGGCCCGCGCCGATGTATGCACCCGTCGCCAGGCCGTTGAGCACGACCGCCGAGACTAGGAGGACGACGCTGGTGGCGAGGTTCGGCGACCTGGGCATGAGTGGCAGGACGACATTGATCACCGCGCCGATCCCCACCACGTTGCACAGCGTCCCGAAGCCTGGTCGCTGGCGAAGAGGAATCCAGAGTAGGAGCACCACAACTCCCACAACGACCACGCACGTTCCGACGGCCAATCCGGTGCGCCGCGAGAGCCCTTGATGGAAAACGTCCCAAGGGTCTGCGCCCAGACGCGCGCCGAGGATCATCGCGTCCGTGATCCCGTAGAGGATCAATCCAGCGAAGAGTTGGACGAGTCGGCGAGGTGCCATCACTTCACCTATGCTATCTGCATGTGGCACCTTTGCAACAGTGCCAATTTGGCTCCGTGGCCCGGCTCGCGATCGGAGGAACGATGAGTAGCGTGGCGCCGATCAGCCGCGCGGTCGGTCCCCGAACCATGATCGCCCTGCTCGGGTCCTGGCGTGCCGGCGGTCCGGCGTACGAGCAGCTGGCCGGGGGTATCCGCCGCCTGGTTGCGGACGGCCGCCTGCCCATGCAGTCGCGGCTCCCCGCAGAACGGCACCTTGCGGTGGAACTCGGCGTCAGCAGGAACACGGTCACGGCTGCGTACGAGCGCTTGCGCGGCGAAGGCTACCTGGACAGCCGCCAGGGTTCGGGGACATGGACCACGCTTCCCGACAGGCCGGCGATCGGCGGAGAGACCGAAACCGCCGGGATCGACCTGACGGTTGCGGCACCCGCGGCACCCCCCGGTCTGCAAGCGCAGATCACCGCCGCTCTGCAAGACCTGGACGCCTATTTCGACATGCACGGGTATGAGCCACTGGGACTCCCGGTGCTGCGCTCAGCGATCGCCGCGCATCTGAGCGCAGCCGGGCTGCCAACCCGGGACTCGCAGATCCTGGTCACCAATGGCGCGGGACAGGCGCTGTATCTCGTGATTCGAGCCTTGCTCCGTCGCGGCGGCACCGCGATGGTCGAACTGCCCACGTATCCATCGGCACTCGACACCTTTCGTGCCGCGGACATCCGGCTGGTGTATGCGCCGGTGACGGCGAGCGGCTGGGATATCCCGTTGATGCAGGCGACCTTCGCACGCGCGGAGCCGGATCTCGCGTACCTGGTGCCCGACTTCCAGAACCCAACCGGTGCCTTGATCGGCGAGGCTGACCGTGAGGCGATGCTGACGGCAGCGATGGGCGCTGACTGTCATGTGGTCGTCGACCAGACCTTTTTCGATGTGCGGTTCGACGGCACTCCACCTCCCCGGATGGTCGCGCAGATAGCCGACGATCCGCGCGTGCTGACGGTCGGGTCGATGAGCAAGGCGTACTGGGGCGGTCTTCGCATCGGATGGATACGGGCGACCCCCACCCTGGTGCAACGGCTCGGGCGGGCCCGCGCGACGCAGGACATGGCAAGCCCCGTCATCGAGCAACTCATTGCAGCCCGGCTCCTCAACGTGCCCGGCCGCGTACTTGCGGACCAGCGTGAGCGCGCACAGACCCAGCGAGACGCTCTCGCCGCCGCGTTACAACGGCTGCTCCCCGAGTGGCGATGGACCCTGCCTTCCGGCGGATTGTGCCTGTGGGTGGAGCTTCCCGAGCCCGACAGCGAGAGCCTCGCGGCTCGGGCACGCGATGCCGGCGTCCGAATCGCCCCCGGTCCGAGGTTTGGCGCGCCGGGGACTCTCGACCGCTTCGTGCGGATCCCCTTCAGCCTCCCGGCGCCTGTTCTCGAGGATGCGGTGACGCGACTGGCGTACGCCGCTGCCGGTGCGTCGTCGTCGGTAACGTCGCGTCGAGGGCCCGCCTACGTCGCGTGACCACGGGAACACTTTTCCCGATGCCTATGTCTTGACCTCGCGGCTTCCAGGTTCGAGATGGGCACACCGGCGAACCCGATGTCGATCTTCATCGCGATGTCCCAAGAGACTACGCCGTTGCGGGTTCGAAGCTCGCAAGCATCGCCTGCAACGCCTGCTGATCCGGCCCCACAAACGGGTCGGCGCCGGGTGCGAGGCTGAGCATCTCGAAGAGCTGGGTGCCCAGGCCGATTGCCGGCGGGAGATGGGTGCTGAGGATGACCTCAGGGTCGACCGCGTGCATGGCCTCGACGGTTTTCATGTAACGCGTTTGGTCGGCGGTGTGCACCCAGGGGCTGTCGATCGTGGCCCACAGGAACTGCGCAGCGCGAAGATCCGCCTCGGGGACGTTGCGCGCGTCCTCGCCGGTCGCGAGGTCGACCGTTGCCAGGGGCGCACCGAAACAGTCGGAACTGAAGCACGCGCGCGAGCGATCATCGTAAAAGCCGACGGTTGCGGGGTTGTCGAAAAGAGCGGGCCGGAAGGCGTGCAGGGTGCGATCGCCGACATCGAGCTTTTGCCCGGGATTCAACAGATAGATTCGATCGAGTGGCAGGGGCTGTTCGCATCCCATGATGCCGGCGCCGATGAATGTCGTCACCAATCTGGCGTTGGGCGCAGCCTCGAGCAGGCTGAAGAGTCCCCCGGTGTGGTCGCGGTCGGGGTGTGTCAGCCAGATCCAACGAACCTCGGCCGGGTCCATGACCGTCCTGAGGGTGCTCACGAAGTCGCGATCGGGCAAACCGAGACCGGTGTCGATCACGACCGGCTCCTGCGCGTGCAGCACAAATGCGTTGACGGGAAGGAACCCGATCCCCGGAACCTCGAGATGATCGCTGAGGACAGTGACGTGATCGTTGTGTCGGTACGCGTGCATATGGGTCTTCCTCTGAGTCGATGACGTTAGAACGGGACAGCGGTAGCGAGCAGTCCTGAGCCGTGAGCGCGGCCGGAGAGAATGCGGCAGAACTCGACGCCATCGACAGTAAGTTCGGCGGCGCCGGACCCCGCGCTGAAGCGGTCGCCGGCTGGTCCGCCAAGCGTGAGCGTGAACGGCTGTCCGTGCCGTCTTGCCCACTCCGAGACAACGTCCGCAACGATGCGACCGTCGTGATGAGGCGTGAGTTCGATTTCACGATCGATCGCGCGACAGATATCGATGCGATGGATCCACGGATCGCGGGTGAAGATGAGATCGAAGAGGTAGCCGATGGTCCAGGCGGTTTCGCCGGGGAGCTCGGACATGTACGACGCCGCGCGTTGCTCTTCGGTGGTGCGAGCGCGAGCCGCCAACGCTCTCGGGGACGCGTCGTGGAGGTCGCGAAGCAACGTGGAGGGTGTCAGATGGGCATGTTCTTCGACCTGCAGAGCGGTCATCGCGTGGAGGCGAAGGCCCCCCGTCCTCGCGGCGACCCCCGCCGCGGTTCTGACCTGGCGCATCCGCTCTTCGCCGTCAGCCTGCAGCTCGAACATCCCGAGCACGTGGCCCAGGAGGGACTTGACGTCCCAGTCGGGGCACTCCGTGGGCCGCGACCATTCCTCTGCTGAGAGACCGTCGGCCACGGCCAGCAGCCGGTCGTTCTCCACTCGCGCGAGGAGCATCGCCTCCTCGTGTCCAACAGCAGGTATCGACTCGACGGCGGTTGCCGGATCGATCATCGGCGCATCTCAATCGACCCGTACTGAGCCAGGAACATGTCAACGGCGTCGTCGGCAAGACGAGTCCAGCGGTCGCTGCCGGGTTCGTTGGACGCTTGCTGTGCTGCGAGACCGCTGATGATCGCGGTCCACATATCGACTGCCCGAGGGTCGTCGATGCCGCAGGCGCGCAGGCCTGCAACGGCGCCATCGAGCACCTCGAGCGCAGGCGCAAAGGCCTCGGGGCTCGGCTGGAATCCGTCGATCGTCCGCGTGAACATCAACTGATAGCGGGCCGGGTCTTCGACGCAGAAGGACAGAAAGAGGTGGGTCCGATTTCGGAGACCCTGTATCGGGTCACGGGCGGTGCCGAGGTCCTTGACTCGTTGGAGGAACTCGCGGTTCGACTCGGCGAACATCGCGTCGAAGATCGCGAACTTCGAGGGGAAGTACGCGTACAGAGACTGCGCACGCATGCCGACTCGGCTGCCGAGGTCGCGCATGGCCAGCGACGCGAGCCCATCAGCGCGGACCAGATCCCATGCTGCGTCGATGATCTCCCGCCGCGTCGCCGCAGTGCGCTCGGCGCGGCGATCTCTGGGGATGGTGGAGACTGACATAGTCAGCTATAATGAACGCTGTCAGTTAGAATGTCAAGGTTGCATGGCGCATGGTCAGGTCGTGGCGCTGAGCAACTCCCGCTGCGCGACGTCCAGGAGCCACGCCTCGTAGCGGTCGTGTGACCATCCGCGCTCCCGGACAAGTGCCCGATAGACGTCCGTGCCGGCGAGCGCGTAGGCGATATCCACGGCGTTGTCCAGCATCAGGCCGGTGCGCAGCGCGCCGGTGTGTTCGAGAGCGGTGATCGCCCGCTGCACAGCGTGCAGGTGACCGAGCTGCCACCGACGCCAGGCATCGGAAAGTTCGTCGTCGATGCCGTGCGCGCTGCGAAGAATGCTGACCACCGACCAGGAGCGCTCGTTGAGCATGCGGATAATGTGCGCTGCGGTCCGGAGTTGCTCGACGGGACCCGCTTCCGCCTCGACGCGCTCGACACTCAGATCCCCGCTCGAGACGACCTCATCGACCAGCCCGGTGACGAGTGCCGGCTTGCCTGGGAAATACAGGTACACGGTGGCGAGCGAGACGGCGGCATCGCGGGCAATCCCGCGCATGGTCACAGCGGCGAAGCCTCGCTCCGCAAAGAGCTTCGCGGCTGCTTCAAGGATCCTCCGCCGAGTGGCATTCGCCCGCTCGTCGCGTTCTGGCGAGTTGTAGGCCCGAGGCTTGACTCCCATCATTGTTGACTATACGATACGTCTAGCTAATTAGGAACAGCGTCTAGTGAATTGATGTGGTCGGCTCGTGTTCCTCCGGCCCTCACGAAGGAGGCGGGCATGGCCCCGACGTACACACCCCACACGGCCGAACGCTCAGGAGACGCCGCGCCGGCGGTCGATGCGTTCTCGACACACCCCAACGAGATCACGATGGTCCCGACGCGGCTCGGGCTGCTCCAGGTGGAGATGTGCGGATCAGGGCCTCCCGCCGTGCTCTGGCACAGTTTGTTCGTCGACTCGACGACGTGGGAGCGCGTGCGCGAACCGCTCTCCGGCGACCGTCGCCTCATCCTCATCGACGGCCCGTCGCACGGCGGCAGTCCAGGCCCTGGGCGCATCTTCACGCTCGATGAGTGCGCCGGCGCCGCGGCTGATGTGCTCACACATCTCGGCGTGGAGGGGCCGGTGGACTGGGTCGGCAACGCGTGGGGAGGCCATGTCGGCCTGCTCTTGGCCGCGGCATCTCCAGACCGCGTCCGCAGCCTCATCACCATCGGCACACCAGTCAAGGCCCTCTCATCGGCCGAGCGCCCGAAGCTCACGGCACTGGTCACGCTCTATCGAATGACCGGCCCGATTCGCCCGCTGGTCAAGACCGTCACCAACGCGCTCCTCGGTCGATCGAGCGCGTCGAATCCGGAAAACGCTCGGCTCATCGGTGATGCGCTCCGGCGAGCGAAGCGCCGGGGCCTCTACCTCGCGATGCGCTCCGTGATGCTCAATCGCGGCGACTCGATCGATGCACTGACCTCACTGACCATGCCGACGATGTTCGTCAAGGGCGCCGACGATCCGGTGTGGACGGTCGAGCAGATTCAGAGCTCGGCGTCGCTCGTCCCCGGCGTGGTATGTGAGGTGGTGCCGGGCGGCGGTCATGTCGCGCCCTTGCTGGACGGCGCGTCCGACGTCGTCGAACTCACGACCGCGTTCTGGGCTGAGGCGATGCGGAAAGCAACGCAGCCCGCGGCCGTCTGACGCGCGGGGCTCAGCGCTTACGCAGCCAGCTGAGCGGCGTGAGGTTCCGCCCGCTCTTTCGCGGCAGGGCGTCGTCCGGCCATCGCGACCACGACCCCAGCGACGGCGAGGGCGGCGGCGACCAGCCCGGTAACGGGCTCGGGCAGGGCGATGTGGGTTGCGGCGTCCACCGAATAGGCGCCCGGACCTGTGATGCCGACCACCGAGGCGGCGACCAGGTAGAGGAACGGCATCTCGAGTCCGCCCTTCTGGCCGAAAAAGCCCTTGCCCCAGTGAAACGCGACGATCGCCATGAGCATGGCTGCCCCCACGCCGACAGATCCGAGTGGATTGAGCAGCCCCAACGCGAGCAGGAGACCGCCGCCGATCTCAGTGGCAATCGCCCCGGCGACCCAGATGGGGACCGGGCGGAACCGCATGGAGGCCATATGGGCGCTCAGGCCGCCGACGCCGGGGCCTCCCCACCAACCGAACAACTTCTGCGCGCCGTGGGCGGCGAGCGCGACGCCGACGACCAGGCGAAGGATGAGCAAACCGACATTCATGAGAGGAGCCTCCTGGCTACGAATGCTTGATTTCTTCCTGTAGCTTACTAATTATAAGTAACTATGTCAAGCGTCAGTAGCGGAGGTATGATTGGTGCATGTCGCAAGGCCCCGCGCCGCCAGCCGCCACTATGTCGCCCGCTGCCGCCCGTGACCCCACCGTGGTCTGCGCGACGTTCCGCCGCGCGGTCGAGCTGATCGGTCGGCGCTGGACAGGTGCCATCGTGAACGCGCTCTTCCGTGGTCCCCTCAGATTCAACGCGCTCGTCGATGCCGTTCCGGGAATGTCGGAGCGCTTGTGTGCCGACCGGCTTCGCGAACTCGAGGCCGAGGGGCTCGTGTCGCGGCGCGTCCTCAACGGACCGCCGCTTGGTGTGGAGTACGCGTTGACGGAGTCTGGACGCGCGCTGGGTGAGCCACTCGGGGCCTTGGGTCGGTGGGCTCACCGCTGGCTGGATCCCACCGCGGCCGGAACCCAGCCTCCCGTCGACGAGCCCGGTTCCTCCACGCCGTAGCCCAGAGACGGGACGCTCCCGCCCCTGAGCCGGTGTGCATCAGACCTCGACGGCCGAGGGGGCGTCGATTTCGCGGACCCATTGGGGCAACGCGGTGCCGCGGGCGGTTGCACGCCGCCCGCGAATCGCGACCGCGAGCACCACGACGGTCGCGCTCACGAACATCGCGGCCGCGACGAACGCGTGGTCAGCGCCAACGACGAACGCTTGTTGTGCCGCCAGGACGGATTGCCCAGCGACTCCACGTCCGGCGGTGCCGAACACCGACACCAGCACAGCGAGTCCGAGCGCACCGCCGAGTTGCTGCATCACGTTGACGAGTCCCGACGCCGCGCCCGCCTCCTCCTGACGAACTCCGCTGAGCGACGCGGAGGTCAGGGGCACGAACGCAAGCCCGTTGCCGGCCCCGAAGAGCAGCAGCGGCGCGAGCAGCGAAACGTAGTCGCTCGATGCCGACAGCTACGTCATCAGCACCATCCCGCTCGTCGAAATCGTCAGTCCCACCACCATGATGGTCTTGCCGCCAAAGCGCGCCACGAGCCGCCGGGCGCTCAACTGCGACATCGAGAACAGCGCAACGGTGAACGGAAGGAATCCAAGCCCGGTCTCCAGTGGACCGTAGTGCAGGACCTCCTGGAGGAACTGGGTCAGGAAAAAGAACATCCCGAACATCCCCGCGGTGAGGAAGAGGCGCGCCACATACGTGGCGCTACGGCTGCGGTCAGCGAAGAGCCGCAATGGCGTGATCGGCTCGGGCGCGCGTCGCTCGAGTTCGATGAAGACAGCGAGGAAGACGATGCCTGCCGCGAAGGCCAGCACGGTGATCGCGTCGCCCCATCCCGAGGTGGCGGCACGCACGAAACCGTACGCAAGCGAAGTGACGCCGATCGTTGACGTGAGGGCTCCGCGCACGTCGAAGTGACCGTTTCGGCTGGGCGTCTCGGTGAGCACCCGACGGGCCAGCACGATGACGATAACGCCGATCGGGACGTTGACGAAGAGGACCCAGCGCCACGACGCCCATTGGGTCAACAGGCCGCCGACGATAAGGCCGATCGCACCGCCGCCGACGGAGACGGCCGTGTACCAGCCGATGGCGCGAACCCGCTCCTCGCCGTCACGGAACATGGTCATGAGGAGCGCCAGCGCGGACGGCGCTGCGAGTGCTCCGCCGACTCCCTGGAGCGCTCGGGCGACCAGCAGCCACTCGCTCGTGGGCGCGACCCCGCCAAGGAACGAAGCGAAGGTGAAGAGTGCGATACCGGCGACGAACACACGGCGCCGGCCGAGCAGGTCGCCTGCCCGCGCGCCGAGGAGGAGAAATCCGCCGAACGCCAGGGTGTAGGCGGTGATCACCCACGAGAGGTTCGCGGGCGAGAAGTGGAGCGCCGTCGCGATATGCGGCAGCGCGATATTGACGATGGTGGCATCGAGCACCACCATCAACTGAACGGTGAGGATGACCGCGAGTGCCAGGCCCCGCCGGGACTGACGCTCGGTGCCCCGACCGGCCGGTGCGGCGCGTTCTGCAGTTGCTGACATGAGACCTCCAGATGGGGTAGACTTGGGAAACGGAACCTACCTCCGGAAGTATACGGAGGCTTCCTCCGTTTTGCAAGTCGGTACTGAGGACCTAGTGGTGCCAGGCGAAGTCGTGGCGGCGGAGCATCGGGAAACCGACGCTGCTGATCCCGCGTCCTCGGATCGCCGGCCACGGGCCGATGCAGTTCGCAATCGGGATCTGCTGATCGCGGCGGCCGCGAACGCGTTTGCCGCTCACGGAGCCGATGTCCCGCTTGAAGACATCGCCCGCGACGCCGGTGTTGGTATCGGAACGCTCTACCGCCACTTCCCGACTCGCGAGCCGCTCGTGGAGGCCGTCTACCGCCACGAGGTCGACGTCCTGTGCGCAAGCGCCGATGAGCTACTCGATACCCTTCCACCTGACGAGGCGCTCGCCGCGTGGCTGCAGCTGTTCGTCCGCCACGTGGCGACCAAGCGCGGCATGAGCTCGGTGCTCAAACCGATGTTGACCAGCAACGCCACCTTCTTTGACCAGACTCGCGGACGCGCACAGGCGGCCGCGTCGAAGCTCCTTGCCGCCGGTGTCGCCGCCGGCACCGTACGAGGTGACATCGACGGCGCAGACCTACTTCGTGCCGTGGGCGGCATCTGCATGTCGACTGACCAGGAGCGAACCGAAGCCTCGGAGCGCCTCGTCGGTCTCCTCTTCGATGGTCTCCGCCACGGGGCCGCTCGGGCTTAACTCAAGCCATGCGAGCCGTCGTCCACGACGGCTACGGGCCGCCGGAAGTCCTCCGCCTCGAGGACGTTGAGCAGCCATTTCCCAAAGACGACGAAATTCGGGTGAGGGTTCACGCCGCAACGGTCAGCCGCTCAGATTGCGCGCTCAGAGCCGGCGAGCCATGGATGTCCCGAGCCATCACGGGCTTGCGCCGGCCGAAGCGAAGGATTCTCGGCAGCGACCTCGCCGGGGAGGTCGAGTCCGTCGGAGCGAAGGTGAGCGAGTTTGCGGTGGGCGACCGGGTCTTCGGCATCAATCCCTGGAGGTTCGGCACACACGCGGAATTCATGTGCATGCGCGCGAATGCCGCGGTGGCGACCATGCCCGACGATATGAGTTTCGAGAACGCATCGGCCATCTCTGACGGCGCCATCCTTGCGCTGAACGCGCTCCGTCGAGTGCGGATTCGCAAGGGCCAGCGCGTTCTCGTCTACGGCGCCTCAGGATCCATTGGAACGGCTGGGGTGCAACTCGCCAGTGCTTTCGGCGGAGACGTCACTGCGGTCTGCGATACGAAACACTTCGACCTGGTGCGATCCCTCGGCGCCGGCGAATGCATCGACTACAGGATGGAAGACTTCACGAGCAACGGGCGCCTCTACGATGTGATCCTCGACGCTTACGGCAAACTCTCCTTCAAGCGGTGCCGGGGCTCATTGACGCACAACGGCGCGTTCGTCGCGACAGATGATCTGACGAACCTCGCTCTGGCGATGTGGACCGCGCGGATCGGCAACAAGAGGGTGCTGTTTCCCATTCCCCCGAAATTCACCAAGCGCGACGCGCTCTTCATCAAGCGCCTCGTCGAAGCCGGGAAATATCGGGCAGTCATCGATCGGGTGTACCCACTGGAGCAGGTCATCGATGCAACCCGCTATGTGGAGCAGCATCAGAAGACCGGGAACGTCGTGCTGGCGATCAGCGAGCGACCGTCCAGGGGCTGACTGAAAGAGAAATAATCCCCGAATGAATGGGAAGCAGCAGGTCGACGAGACCCGTGCGTTCAACGCGCAGCTGCAGCAGGTGCTGAGCACGCAGCCTTCGCTGCACACGCAGGCGCCTGAGGCGACGCGGGCCGCTCGTCGCGAGGGTCGCAGCGTCTTCCCGGCTCCGGTGTTCTTGCCGAAAGCACGCGACGTCCGGATTCCAACCCGTCAGGGCACGATTCTCGGTCGGGTCCTCGCACCCGAGGGCGCGCCAACCGGGATCTATCTCCATTACCACGGCGGCGGTTGGGTTCTTGGCGACCACGATATGCAGGACGCGCTGGCGTGGGAATTGGTGCAGGCGACCGGCATGATCGCCGTGAGCGTCGGCTACCGGCTGGCTCCCGAGCATCCGTATCCGGCGGGCCCGGACGACTGCGAGGACGCCGCGCTCTGGCTGCTCGACCGCGGCGCGCGGGAACTTGACGCACCGGCGCGATACACCATCGGTGGTGAGTCTGCCGGTGGCCATCTCGCGGTCGTGACGTTGCTGCGCCTGCGCGACCGGCACGGGATTTGCGGCGCGTTTGCGGGCGCCAACCTCATCTATGGCGTCTACGACCTGAGCAGGACGCCCAGTTCGCGTAACTGGGGTGACCGCAACCTCATTCTTTCGACGCCGATCATGCTCTGGTTCGGCGATCAGTTTCTTGGCGACCTCGGTGCCGAAGGCCGTCGCGATCCCGACATCTCGCCGCTGTTCGCGGATCTGCACGACATGCCGCCGGCGCTCTTCGAAGTTGGTACCGCCGACCCGCTGCTCGATGACACGCTGTTCATGGAGGCACGGTGGCGGAGCGCGGGCGGTGCGACGCAACTGCACGTCTACGAAGAGGCTGCGCACGGGTTCACCGCGTTCCAGATCTCAGTGAGTGTCGACGCACGCCAGCAGCAGTATCGGTTTCTACGGTCGGTGTGACTCTCCGCCGTACTGCGGCGTGAGCTCCGCGCCGCGCGCGAGATGCGCGTCGGTCGGGGAGTCCACGGTCAAGCTCGAGATGAGGGCCGGCTCTCGCGCTCGACGAGCGCGGTGAATGCCGCGAGATCGATACGGAAGCGTCGCTGCAAGAGCGGGCGTGACAACCAACCGCCAACCCGGCCACCCAGCCACCACGGAAACGACAGCGCTTCATTCCAGTCCAGGCGCGTCCGGCCGTTGACCGCGACGATGCGGAACCGTCCGATTCCTCGCACCGCGCCTTCGTGGCTGACCGTGATTGCCTCACCGACAATCCATTCGGTCACGCGCATGCGGTCAGTGATCGACAGGAATCCAACTGGCACCTTGCAGTCCATCACCGCGCCCACACCCGACGTGGCTTCGGTGACAAAGGTGATGGTGACCGCGTCGGCCATCCACCGTGTGTGCGATGCGAGGTCACTCAAATGCCGCCAGACATCCGTAACCGATGCGCTGATCGTCGTGCTCAGCGAAAGGCGGGTCAAGTTGCGGTGACGAGGTTCTGCCAGAGGTACGACAACGCGTGCAGAGCCATTGCGTCCGGAACGGCCGGCGCAGCCGACACATCGCGCACGATCAGGCGCTGCGGCACTCCCCGCTCCGCAAGCCGGCGTGCCACACGACCACCCAGCGCTCCGGTAGCGCCCGTCACAGCGATGTCGTGCATGCTCGCCATAGGATCTCCTTGCCTGGGATCAGGAAGTTGTTACTCCACTCGTATGGCAGTGTATGGCGTGAGGTCGATGCGACCTCCGCCGCGATCGCGGAGAGCAACCGACCCGATGCCTTCACCTCGGTCGTCGTCAGCGGCCTCCACCTCCAGATGCACGAGGTCGACGTCGGTCCCCAGCCATTCGCGAAGGCGCGCACGATCGCCGGTCAGCCTGATCGTGTCGACGCGGGGCGCCTCGAGATGGTGGGGGGCCGTCACCCGCGACGGGTGCACATCGGGTTGGTCCCATTCGATGAAAAACGGAAGGTAGTGGCTCTCCAGGGACTCCTGGATACCCGCAACTCGCCATGAGAGGGTCGTGCCGTCGAGCAACGATCGACCCATTGCCGTCGTGGGGATGCCGAGCCGTGCTGCGACCACGTCGATCTCCGTCGTTCGTACTGCCCACGCGATCAATGCTTCATCCGGTGCTTCGATGCCCTCCGCAACTCGCCGTCCAAATGGATCGGCGGCCGCCGCACGGGCGTCGATGACCTGTATGAGCTCGAGGTACGCACCATCCTCGAGGGGCACGATGCGATTGGCTGTAGCACCGCTTCGGTGTGCACCACCCGCGTACGACGCGAGCCCGAGACTATCGCGCAGCGTCGCACCCGCAGCGTCGAGATCGGCGACGGCGAGCGCGATGTGGTCGAGTTTGAGCATTTCCAAACTGTGCGGCAGCGCGCGGCGATAGCGCAAGTCGTGAAAGAAAGCTAGCTGGGAAAACGTTCGCCGGCCACAAAGGCTCGCCGACCGCGCGCGTTGCGAACGTCGACACCCCCGGAACCAAAGACTCGCCAGGCGTCGCCGTCGGAAGCGATTGCGGTGCGCTCGGCAATGCCGACAAACTGCATGTCGCGAGGAACGCGTCGTGGCGCAAGGTCGCGCAGCGGGCGAATCCACCACGCCGACATCGCGTCCCAATGAACGCCGACCGCGGTGGTCGGCAGCAGGCCGAGTCCGCTCGCGAACGGAAAGCGCAGCGGGCGCGCGGCGTGCAGAGCTGTCGCGGCCCCGGCAACCATTGCCCCGGCGCTGCACCCCGCGTACACACCGCCCCGCGCGATGAGTCGTTGCACCGCATCCCACACCGGCGTGCCCCGAACGGTGCGCGCGAGGTACGCAGGACTCCCGCCGCTGAAGAAGACCATGCTCGCTTCATCGATCGGCCTTGCAACGTCTGGGGCGAGTGCGTCGTCGCGGGTTCGTACCTGCAGCGCAGAGGCCTTGATGTTGAGGGATGCATAGTGATCCAGACCCATCGTGCTCCACCGGTCGTATACCGGTTGCCCTTCGCGACCGCACGCTGTTCCCAGAACCACGACCGAGCCATTGCCGGAGGCGCCGGCAATTGCGAAGCGCTCGGCTTCGCCCGACCACGGCTCGAATTCACCTGAACCGAGAAGGAGAAAGCGTTGCGACTCGTTCATCATGCTCGAACTCGTCGCGAGTGACTGGGCGGTCGGCCACGAAGTCGCACCTGCCGGTCGAGGTTGCGTATCACGACCACCACGTAAGAGTGACGCAACGGCCGCCAGCGCTGGTCTCAGCCGATGCGCTCCGCGTGGGCTGGACGTCGCAGATCGAGCGAATCGGCTCGCTGACAGACGTCGACACCGCAGCCGCAGAAGCTCCATCTGTGGCCTGAGCGGTTACGTCCCCTCGATTTCCTGGCCCCACGCTCCGGTTTCGGCGAGGAGTTCCGCGAAGCGGCGCGGCTCACCCATGTGCGGGAAATGACCTGTATGAGGGATCGCGGTGGTCATCACATTCGGGAGTTGGCTCCGCAACCAGTCGTCAGATGCGGTGTCGCGCTCCCTGCCGCTCACCTGCAGGTAAGGCCGATCCAGCGTTCGCACCTTTCCGAGTGTCCAGTGGATCATCGCCTCGACCTCGCCCGGAGGACTCGCGAGGATCTGCTGCCAGTATCCGACCACCACTTCCTGTCGAGGATGCGATGACGCAAGCACCTGCTGCCGCGCCACGGCACCAAGGTCTTCGAGGCCCATTCCCGACAGCAGGCGCGCCCACAACGCATCGAATCCTGGTCCCGTGATCGCCCCGGCCTGGGAACGGAGAAATGCCGCGAATGGCTGAACCATCAGCGGTTGGTCGACGTTGACGACCCCACGCACGGGATATCGGGAGGCGTAGATCGTCGCGATCACCGCTGCAATCGAGTGCCCAACCACGACCGGAGCCACCAGACCAGCCTCGGAAACGGCCCCGTGTATGAGTTCGCATACCGCGGCAAGGTGATACGACGGCTGATCAGCCGACTCGCCGTGGCCAGGGAGGTCCAGTGAGAGAAATTGTCTCCCGGAGTCGATGCCGTTCAGGGCTTCCAGAGCGGGGCGCCAGTTCGTGCGATCGAACGTGAGCCCGTGGAGGAGCAGTAAGGGCGCGCGCTGATCAGCGCGGCCTCCCGCCTCGCCAACCAGACCATATCCGTGGAACGCGCTCCGCCGGGCTGTCGCGTTCGATCCGTCAGTGTCGGTGGGCGTTGACATCACCGTGAGACCTCGTGAGGGGGACTGCTGGAGATTATGATACACCGTAACGTAACACTGTGCCGATAAAATAGGCCTCATGGGTCGTCCACGCGAGCACGGCACCGCGATCGCGGGAGCGCTGCTCGATGTCGCCGAGAGGATCGCTGAAGCGGACGGCGTCGACGCGCTCTCGCTGCGCCGCATCGCGGACGAAGCAGGCACCACCACCCGGGCGGTGTACAGCCTCTACGGCTCGAAAGACGGCCTGATCGCGGCCCTGGGTATGCGCGCGTTCCGGATGCTCGCCGCGGGCGTCGATGCACGTCCAGTGACGTCCGATCCCCGTGCGGACCTCGCCGAGGCGGGCGTGTCCGTTTTCCGCCGGTTCGCGCTGGGGCATCCAGCGCTGTTCGAGATCGCGTTTCAGCGGCGCGACGAGCACCGGCGAGCAGCGGACACCTTCAGACCGAGCGCGTCCACGGCCCTGGCGAGCCTTGAGTCGCGCATCACGCGCCTCGAGCCCTCCGGCGACCTGGGCGGTAGGACCGTTCCCGAAGCAGCGCTCCAGTTCCACTCACTGTGTGAAGGATTGGCCGCCGTGGAACTCCGCACCGGACTTCCGGATGCTGTCGGCGAAAGGATGTGGCGGCAGGCGCTCAGCGCATTCGTCGCCGGTCTGCATGAGCCGGTGGGCGCGGGTATCAAGACATGACACTCACGACTGAACAGTCGAATCGGTTACTGCTGCGTGCACGCGACGCCATGGATCTCGGCTACGCACGGCCCCTCAACATCACGACTCTGGCGCGCGTTGCGTGCGTGTCCGAAGCGCACTTCATCCGCGGGTTTCGCGCGACCTTCGGCGAGACTCCGCACCGATACCTGCAGCGCCGGCGCGTCGAACGAGCGCTCTTTCTGCTGCGTTGCACCGATCGATCCATCACCGACATCTGTTTCGACGTGGGATTCGCCAGCCTGGGAACTTTCAGCAAGACCTTTCATACGATCGTCGGCGAGACACCGTCGGCGTACCGAAGCCGCGGTCATGTCATCCCGGTCCCGACCTGTCTGGCGATGGCCTGGACGCGACCGAGCAGTTTTGGAGAAGACGAACCGCCTGACGTCCGCTAGCGTGAGCGCGGTCGTCTCGCAACCTACCACGAGGGAGAATCCGCCATGTTGGACAGTCTCAGAATGTCCCAGATCTACGTGCTCGACCAGGACCAGGCGCTCGCCTTCTATGTCGGGAAACTCGGTATGAAAGTGCACACCGACGCGGACCTCGGTTTCATGCGCTTCCTCACCGTCACCCTGCCCGGCGATCATGAGCGTCAGATCTTTCTCGAAAAACCCGGCCCGCCGATGATGGATCCAGCCGCCGCCGATGAAGTCCGCGAGCTGCTGACCAAAGGTCGCGCCGGTGGCCACCTGTTCTTCTCGACGTCCGACTGTCGCAAGACATACGACGAACTGAGTGCCAGGGGAGTCGAGTTCACACAGGAGCCGACGGAACAGCCCTACGGCATCGACTTCGGGATGCGTGATCCGTTCGGCAACCACATCCGCGTCGCGCAGCTCGCGCCGGCCGCTCAGTGAGCGACTCGATGGAATTCTCGGCGGCGGTGCTGCTCTCTGGCAAAACGGCAACAGGCATCGAGGTTCCGCCGGCTGTCGTTGACGGGCTCGGGGGCGGCAAGCGACCGGCGGTCCGCGTGACGATCAACGGCTATGAATATCGGAGCACCGTGGCCCCGATGGGCGGGAAGTTCATGCTCCCGATCAGCGCGGAACACCGCGAAGGGGCGCATGTCTCGGCCGGTGACGTCATCAGTGTCCACCTGACTCTGGACACCGCGCCGCGAACGTTGCCGATACCACCCGACCTGCAACGAGCCCTCGACGGCGATGCTGCGGCGCGCCGCGTGTTCGACGGGCTTTCGTTCAGCCGAAAGCAGCGGTTCACGATACCGATCGAGCAGGCGAAGACTCCAGAAACGCGTGCGCGCCGCATCGAGAAGACCCTCAGTGACCTGCGGGCTGGAGGCGGCTGACGCGACTGGGGCTCGCGAGTTATTCCCACACCGGTGACGGCTCGTCGCTCACGACTCCATCCTCGGAGAGCACCACGAAGCGGTTGAAGCGGCGCGCAAACCAGCGGTCGTGGGTCACGGCGACGACGGTTCCCTCGAACTGGTCCAGGCCATGCTCCAGTGCCTCCGCGGAATGCACATCAAGGTTGTCGGTCGGCTCATCGAGCAGCAGCAGCGTGGCGCCCCCGATTTCGAGGAGCAGGATCAGGAAACGCGCCTGCTGACCACCGCTCAGCGTCGCGAAATCCTGGTCGCCGTGCGTAACCAGCTCATAGCGGTCGAGCGAGCGCATGGCGCGGGCACGGTCGAGTCCGTGCTGGTGCAACGATTCCACCAGTGACGTGCCACGCAACTCCGGATGCTCGTGCGTCTGTTTGAAGTGACCGGGGACCACACGTGCGCCGAGGACAAACCGCCCTTGATGGGCAACCGCCTCCCTGGCGAACAGCCGCAAGAGATGACTCTTGCCGGTGCCGTTGTTGCCCAGCAGCGCGATGCGTTCACCAAACGACACCTCAAGATCGAACGGTCGCACCAGGTCCGGAATCGCCAGATGCTCGCACGTGATCACGCGCACACCGGTGCGACCGCCGCGGAGTCGCATGCGCACGTCCTGCCGCTCGGGGCGCTCGGCCGGTGGCCCCGCCTCCTCGAACTTGCGCAGTCGCGTGACCGAGGCTTGATACCGGCTCGCCATGGCGGGACTCATGGTCGCCTGCACGCGCAGTCGGGCCACGAGCTCCTTCAGGCGGTCGAGTTCTTCCCGCCAGCGCTTGTGCAGCTCGTCAAGACGGCCGATGCGTGCTTCGCGTGCCTCTGCATAGTCGTCAAAACCCCCACCGTGCACCCAGACTCCGTGACCTTCGAGCGTCACGATCCGATTGGCCGTCTCGGCGAGCACCTGCCGGTCATGGCTCACATACAGGACGGTCTTTCCGGTGTCGCGCAGTGACTTCTCGAGCCGGCGTTTCCCGGTGACGTCGAGGTAGTTGTCGGGTTCGTCGAGGAGAAGGACCTCCTCATGTCCCCGAAGCAACACTTCCAGGGCGAGACGCTTCTGCTCGCCGCCGCTGAGCGTCGTGACCAGGCGATCGCGAACCTCCTCGAACGAGACGCCGATGCTCTGTTCGCAGCACACGTTCCAGGTCACCTCGGCGTCGTAGCCGGAAGCGGACGACCAATCCGCCACCGCCTGCGCGTACGCGATGGCGATGGTCTCATCGTGGGGTTGGTCGGCAAGCTCGCGTTCGGCCGCGATCAGCGTCCCACCCGCGATGCGGATCGGCGCAGGCGCGAGCCCCACGAGGAATTCCCGCACCGTGGTCAGCCCACCCACGCTGCCGATGAACTGCCGCATCACGCCGATGCCGCCACTGCTGCTGATGGTCCCGCTCTCCGGCTTCAGATCCCCGGCGATGAGGCGCAGCAGCGTCGTCTTCCCGGTGCCGTTGGCCCCCACCAGCGCGACTTTGCTGCCCTCGCCGACTCGGAAGCTCACGTTCCGAAACAGGGTGTGACCCCCGATCGAGTAGCTCAGCTCACTGACGTCGATGAAACCCATGGCGGAGCGACGATGTCATATCGTCAAGCGATGACCACTGCTGATCTCGAACAGCCGATCCTCGACGAGCTCTCCCGAGGCGGGAAAATTGACATCACCACGATCGGTCGCCAGACCGGCGAGCCGCGTCGCATCGAGATTGTTTTCCATAACGTCGATGGCAGGCTCTTCATCAGCGGGATGCCCGGGTTCAAGCGGAGCTATATCGCCAACCTGACGGCCAACCCCAAGTTCACCTTTCATCTCAAGGGAGCCGTCACGGCGGATCTCGCCGCAACCGCCCGGGTCATGACCGACCCGGCTGAGCGCCGCGAGGTGCTCCCCGCCATCGCTCGCGCCTGGAAGCGCGACGACATCGACGTGATGGTCGAGTCGAGTCCGCTCTTCGCGGTCACCATCGACGGTCTCGCCGGCTGAGTCGAGGCCCCAGGAGGGCCCGCGAAACATCAGTCACATCGAGCGCAACGGATCGGCGAAAGCGTTACAGCACGTGTCATCGGTCGTCACCGAGCCCGGCTTAGGATCACTGCAGCGCCAAGAGAGAGGGCGTTCGCAGGGGATGGATCCAGGGGGAAACGGGGCATGGATGTGGCGTATGCCATCAGTTGGGATGACGCGAAGACCAAGCGGGTCGTTCGAGCCATCCTCCTGATGTTTCTGGCGGCACTGCTGGTGGAAGCCGCCGGCTCACTGGCTCGAGCCTTCCCGACTTTCGAGTCGGTGATCGTGCGTTCGGTACCCGGTGAGATGAGCAACGCGTCGCGGCTCGTCACCAACGCGGGTGGCCATGTCACCGGTCGGATCGGTCTTATCGACGCGGTGGTGGCGAATGTTCCGACCACGGCAGTCGCGCGTATCGCGAACAACCCCTCCGTTATCGAAGTGACTCCGAACGTCTCCGGCCACCTCGACAGTTCTTCGTTCAATGCCACCGGTGATGTCGACTCGATGTACAGCATCGAGCAGAGGGATGGCGCACGCGCCTACTGGGACGCCGGGTACACCGGTCAGGGTGTCGGCGTCGCGCTCATCGATTCCGGCGTGGCGCCGGTCAACGGTCTGAGCGCCTCGGGCAAAGTGATCAACGGACCGGATCTCTCCTTTGAATCGCAGAATTCCCGGGTGCAGTACCTCGACACCTATGGCCATGGCACGTTCATGGCCGGCATCATCGCGGGTCGCGACAACAACGTCGATACCGTGAATCCCAACGACACCAGCGACTTCATGGGTATGGCGCCCAATTCCACCATCGTCAACATCAAAGTCGCGGATGCGCTGGGTGAAACCGACGTTTCGCAAGTGATTGCCGCCATCGACTGGGTGGTGCAGCACAGGAATGATCGCGGGATGAACATCCGGGTCCTCAACCTGTCCTTCGGCACCGACAGCACCCAGAGCTACGCGCTCGACCCCCTCGCGTACGCAACCGAGCAGGCTTGGAAGCACGGCATCATCGTCGTGGTCTCAGCAGGCAACGGCGGACCGAACACGGCAACGCTCGCTGACCCCGCAATCGATCCCTATGTGATCGCAGTCGGAGCCGCTGACACCAACGGGAGCACCATGGTGTCCAAGGATTCGCCGGCGAGCTTCACGAGCACCGGGGACGGGCGGCGCAACCCGGACCTGGCTGCCCCTGGCGTGCATGTGGTTTCACTGCGCGACCCGGGTTCCAAAGTCGACAACCTGTTCGGCGGCACGGCAACCGTCGCTTCGCGCTTCTTCACCGGCAGCGGGACCTCTGAGGCTGCCGGGATGGTCTCCGGTGCGGCCGCGCTGATCGTGTCGCAGCACGCATCGATCAGCCCGGATCAGGTGAAGGCTTTGCTGACCGGCACCGTCGCGCAAATGCGCGGTCCAGTCAACCGGCGAGGGAATGGCGAGCTGAATCTCGCGAGCGCGCTGAATGCGAGCGTGCCGCAAAGCGTCCAGAGCTTCACAGACTCGACCGGCACCGGAAACCTGGAAGGGTCGCGGCGCGGCGACAACGTGGTCGACCAGAACGGCAGCGCGCTCGCGGGGGAGCAGGACATTTTCGGCAACAACGTGAACACGGCTGCTCTCGCCGCGGCCGAGGCAAACGGTCGGGCGTGGCGTGGCGGAAGGTTCAACGGGTCGTCCTGGTCCAGCAATGGGTGGTACGGGTCATCGTGGTCGGGGAGCAGTTGGTCAGGGAGCAGTTGGTCAGGAAGCAGCTGGTCGGGCAGCAGTTGGTCGGGATCCAGTTGGTCCAGCTTCGGATGGGACGGCAGTAGCTGGTCCGGGAATAGCTGGTCCAGTGGGAGTTGGTCAGGCAGCAGTTGGTCGGGGAGTAGCTGGTCCGGGAGCAGCTGGTCGACCGAGACTTGGAGTTAGCCGGCCCGGAACCGACGGCCGCCGTCCTTTCCGCACCTGGCCGCGACCGTGATGTCATGGCGGCGGCTGCGACACCAAGGACGATAGAGACGTGACGACCAGTGCCCTAGACGAGATCGCCCAACTGCGCAAAGCGGTCTCGCGGGTTGGGCGGGTCCACGTGATGACCGCCGTCCTCTGCGTGGTCGGCATCGCCGCGGCGGTGGGAGTCTTCGGGCTCTCGGGACGCAGTCAGCCCTTCACGATCCCGTGGTTTGTGCTGGCGCCGTTCTTCTGCGCCGCGGAAGTCTGCGTGGTGCACATCCAGTTCCGTCGAGAGGCGCACTCGTTCTCGCTCAGCGAGGTACCGCTCGTCCTCGGATTGTTCTTCACTCCGGCGTTCGGCGTCGTTGCGGCGAGCTTCATCGGGACGGCGGTAGCCCTCTCCGTGTGGCGCCGCCAGTCGCTGCTGAAGCTGGCGTTCAACCTCGGGAACTTCACGCTCGGCACCGCCGTCGCAGTCGCGCTCTTCTGGCACCTGGCGCCGGTTGCCAACCCCGTGGGCACGGTGGGCTGTCTCGCGGCGCTGTTCGCAGTAGCGATCACCGGTCTGCTGCAGACGACGATCATCATCATCGCGATCTCATTGTCCGACGGTCGGCTCGACCCGTCCGGTGTGTTGACCACCTACGGGTTCGCCATGCTCGGTACGGTCGTCAACGCCTGCCTGGCGTTGATCACGGTCACGCTGTTGTGGTTTCACGCCGAGAGTGCGTGGCTCGTCGTCGTGCCGACGTTTGGTGTTGCACTTGCCTATCGCTCCTACGTCTCCGAGCACGAGAAACGCAATCAGGTCGGCTTTCTCTACGAGTCGAGCCGGCAGCTCCAACGCACCACTGAAGTCGATGAGGCGCTCATCGATCTCCTTCGCGGCGCATGCGACACATTCCGCGCGGAGATGGCGGAAATCACGATCATCCCGACGCGCGACAGCGAAAGCATGGTGCGGACGAGCGTCGGTGCGAACGGCACGACCGAACGCATGCGCCCGATCGCTGTCGACGACGTGGAGGTGCGTTTTGTCGAGGGCATCGTCAAGCGCGCACCCGCGCTGCTTGAGCGGCGCACCGTCGACGTTGAGAAACAGTCCCTGCTCGATTGTCGCGGCCTGCGCGACGGCATGGTCGCGGTCCTTCGCGGCGAGACGCGGCTGGTCGGCACCATGCTCATCGGCAACCGCCTCGGCGAAGTGAGCAGTTTCGACCACGAGGATCTTCGACTCTTCGAGATGCTTGCCACGCAGGTCGGCACCGCGCTGGAGAAGGGTCGGCTCGAACACTCGCTGGCGCAGCTCACCGAGTTGCAGCATCAACTGAGCCACCAGGCGTTCCACGACCCGTTGACCGGCATGGCCAACCGCCTGTTGTTCCGCACTCGCGTGAGCGACGCGCTGGGGCGCGCAGGTGAACATCTGTCAGTTCTGTTCATCGACCTCGATGATTTCAAGACCATCAACGACAGCCTCGGACACGCCATCGGCGATCTGCTGTTGTGCGCGGTGGCTGATCGCATCACCGCGTGCCTTCGTTCCGGTGACATCGCCGCGCGTCTCGGCGGTGACGAATTCGCCCTCCTCCTGGAAGGCGTTGCCGATGGCCGTCCCGCCATCGCCATCGCCGACAAGATCGTCGAGCGCTTTCGTGAGCCCTTCATGGTGCAAGGGGAGGAAATCCTCATCCACGCCAGCCTCGGCATCGTGACCGATGTCGCCGGCGAACGCAGCGCCGAAGAGTTGCTGCGCAACGCCGACGAGGCGATGTACATGGCCAAGAGTCTCGGCAAGGGCCGATGGGAGATGTTCGCGCCCAGCATGCATGCGGCGGTCCGATTGCGTCACGAATTGAAAGCGGACCTGAACCGCACGCTCGAACGTGACGAGCTCGCGCTCGAGTATCAACCGATCATCGAGGTCGCATCAGGAAAGATCGTGGCTACCGAGGCGTTGCTGCGATGGCACCACCCGCGCCGGGGCCTCGTTCCGCCGTCGGAATTCATCGCACTCGCAGAGGAGACGGGGCTCATCGCGCCGATCGGTCGATGGGTGCTCGAACGAGCATGCGAGCAGGCGGCCAGATGGCAGGACCTTCCGAATGGGCGCGGTGTCGGCGTAAGCGTGAATCTGTCGGCGCGCCAATTGCAACGCGGTGGCTTTGCCGAAGAGACGCGCACACTGCTTGCGACCACGGGGCTCGATCCTCATCTGCTCATTCTCGAGGTGACCGAGAGCGACGCCGCGGGTGATGAGGACGACATCAAACACAGCCTTGCGGAGATGCGGCGGTTCGGCATCCGCATCGCGCTCGACGACTTCGGCACGGGCCATTCATCGCTCAGCCGTCTTCGGGACTTTCCGGTCGACATCCTCAAGATCGACCAGTCCTTCACATCCGCCCTCGGTCCCGCCGACGATGTCAGCGGCCTTTCTCAGGCGATCTTCCAGTTTGGGCAGAGCATGGGACTCACGGTGATCGCGGAGGGCGTCGACGACCCCTCGCAACTCCACAAGCTGCGTGACTTCGCGTGCGAGTGGGCACAGGGGTTTCTCATCTCGCGTCCGGTGCCGATCGAGGCGATGCTCGCACTTCTCCAGGACAGCCCGCTGGACGCAGGGGCGCTCGACATGCGCGAGCGCGTCTCGCGGATCCGCGTCCTCCACCAGGTGTCCTGAGCCCCACTCGCTCGGCCGGCTCACGGTACCCTGTCCCCATGGTTGAAGGCCGCTGATATGGCGTTCATCACCAGGGGATTCAAGGGACGGCCGCGAGACCGCTCGATTGGCGATCGCCTGCCCCCCGGGCAGTACCTGGTCAACGATTTTCCGGTGCTCTCCACCGGCCCCACGCCACACCTGCCGCGGTCTGAATGGACCTTCTCGATCACCGGCGAGGTGGACGACGAGAAGCACTGGACATGGGAGGAGTTTCGCGAGCTCCCGAGCGAGACGATCACGAAGGACATTCACTGCGTCACCAAGTGGTCGAAGCTCGACACAACCTGGGAAGGTGTGTCGTTGGACACGCTGCTCGCCCAGGTCGACTCCGCAGCTGATTACGCCATGGCGTTCTCCGACGGTGGCTACACCACCAACATTCCGCTCGACGACCTCACGGGCGGCCAGGCGTGGCTTGCGTTTGCGTATGGCGGGCAGGCGCTCGAACCCGAGCATGGCGGGCCTGCCCGTTTGCTGGTGCCCCATCTGTACCTGTGGAAGAGCGCCAAGTGGGTTCGCGGGCTGCAGCTGATGAACGAGGACTCGCCGGGCTTCTGGGAAACCTACGGCTACCACATGTATGGGGATCCATGGCAGGAGCAGCGCTACAGCGGCGACTGACCTGGCGTGTCGGGGAGGTCGTCGAACTCATCGACGAGACGCCGCGCGTTCGGAGCGTCGTGATGTCGGTCGCGGGCTGGCCTGGTCACCGGGCCGGCCAGCACGTTGACGTCCGCCTGACTGCGGATGATGGGTATGAGGCGCAGCGCAGTTACTCGATCGCATCGCCGCCGGAAACCGGCGAGCGGATCACGGTGACGGTCGAACGCATCGATGACGGTGAGGTTTCGCCCTTTCTCGCCGGCGAGTTGCGCGCCGGCGATCGAATCGAACTTCGGGGGCCGATCGGCGGGTACTTCGCGTGGGACGTCGCAGAGGGCGGTCCGATGCTGCTGGTGGCGGGGGGCTCGGGAATCTGTCCGCTCATGGCGATGCTTCGACACCGCAGTGCGCAGCGGAGTGTGATTCCGACTCGACTGCTCTACTCATCGCGTTCGCTGGAGGACGTCATCTACCGCGAGGAGCTCGATCGTCTCGCCGCGGAAGGCACCGGGCTCGAGGTCGTCCACACGCTCACGCGTGCCCAGCCCGAAGGGTGGACCGGGTTCATGCGGCGCATCGACCGCACGATGCTGTTCCAGGTCGCCTGGGAACCAGAAGCGCGGCCCGTGATCTTCGTCTGCGGTCCGACGCCGCTGGTCGAGGCGACGGCGGAGGCACTCGTGGCACTCGGACATGACCCGACGATGATCAAAACAGAACGGTTCGGACCAACAGGAGGCTGAAAATGGCCGTTGACGACACCATGTTGCGACTCGATGGCAGCGCAATGGCCGGCCTGCTCCATGAGTTGTTCGTGGACGACGTGACCACTGCTCGGGGCGAGTGCGCGTCGTGCGGGTCTGTCGCCCGGATCGGTGAGCAACAGCTCTATATGTACCCGCGCTCGCCCGGCGCAGTCCTGCGTTGCGCCGGCTGCGAGAACGTCCTCATGGTGATTGTCCATACGGAAGGACGCGTGCGTCTCGGCTTTCGGGGACTTTCGTGGCTGGAGGTTCGGCAGAACTTCGCGTCGGATTGATCGACCCGTACCGAGCGTCGACGCAGCGACGCGCGACTACGCGCTCGCCGGGGCAGGTCGAGCGGAGAACAGTTGGAAGATGCTGCCGAGATGCAGCCGTTCGTTGATGAACGCGTACGAGACGAGGCCGAGCATCAACGACAGACCGGTGAGCAGCCCGCGCTGGATGATCGCGGCAGCACCTGCCGCGCCGTGATCGAAACCCAGAAAGATCAGCAGTGCCGCGACGGTGGCCTCATTGGCGCCCACGCCGCCGGGGATGAGGCTGATCGCGCCACCGATCGTGGAGAGCGCGAGAACGAACGCAGCCTGCCACCAGCCGATTCTCCCGGGCTCGAGAGCGCCCAACATCAACCAGAACGTGGTCACCGCGACGACGACACGAGCGGCGTCCAGCACCGACAGCGCCAGCGCGTCGGGCCGATGCAGCAGCAGGACGGTCTCCTGCTGCAACTCGTCGATGGCAGGCAACAGCTTGTTCAGGAAGGGAATGTGCGCCACGACGTCGTGGACGCGGCAGAACACCGGTGACACCGTGAGGATGATCACCAGCATGGCAATGCCTGCCGCGACGGGGATCACCGCAGCAAGTCCGTAGCCAAGCGCGAGGATCGCCGGCAACGCCGCGAGCATGAGCAACAGCGTGTAGGACAGCTCCTGAACGGTGACCGTCGCCGCGACGACGCCGAAGTCAAGGTCATCCGCCGTGCTTGCGAACGCGGCTCGGGTGAGATCGCCCAGCGGTACCAATGCGGTGATGGTCTGCCCGGCGAGGCTGATGAGAATGGTGTCGCGAAGTCTGAGCTTGGTACCGACGTCAACGAGCAGGTAATGCCAGCGAATGCCCTGGAGGATATAGACCAGCACCGACAGCACGAGAATCGGTGCGATCAGCGCGAGCTGGAAGTGCTCGAGCGCGCCGCCGATCTCCCCGGGATTGAGAAAGAGGACCACACCGGCGATGCCCGCAAGACCGATCACCGCCGTGAGCGCGCGTCTCACCGGAATCGGCACCTTGCGTCGCCTGGTTGGCGGCACGGGACGTGGCTTCGAAGCCCGCTCAGACGACGGCGCCGTCGTTCTCGTCCGCGTGTTCCGCAGGGTCGTTCAAGGCCGCCTCTGCACGTGCGAGCTCCGCCAGGACCTGATCCTCCACGCCCGTGGCGCCGAGGAGATAACTCTCGTCGGAGGGCGGGTCTGGGGAATCCTCGTCGTGTGCCATGGCGATCACTCTATCCGAGATCAGTCGGATTCGTCGATGGCGATGCGATGCGACGTGCGCATTCGGCCGAGGAGGAGGAGTGGTGTGATATCGACGATCTCACGTTCGAGATCGACGACGCACCACCGGCGCCATCGCACCCGTGGGTGCGAGGCGCCGGCAGCAACGGCTTTAGGCCGCCCGGACCTGGGCCGCGCGCGGGCCCTTGTCGCTACGCTCGACTTCAAAGCTCACGCGCTCGTCGCCGGTCAGGTTCTCGAAGCTCAACGAGCTGTCGAGGCCGCTGCGATGGAAGAAATATTCCTGTCCATCTTCTGCGGTGATGAAACCGAAGCCGCGCTCGGCCACGATTTTCTTTACGGTACCAGTCATTCTGGTGGTCTCCAATTCCTTCTCTCCATTGAAAACAGACGCAGCGCGTCCGTTCGAGAAGGAATGACGACCACGAGCGATACACCTCGGTAATCGAGGCGATGGGACCATCCTACCCTACCGGGACCATTCAGAAACGTGCGAACCTCCGGATGCCGCTCGAATCGAGGTCCGTTAGGATCGTCTGATGGCAACACTGGTGGTCGAAGGCGACCAGTTGATCATGCGTATGACGACGCTCGAACACGTCGAAGGCGTCCATCAGGACATCACGGCCCCGCTCTCGGCAGTGCAGGCAGTGCGGGTCAGTGCGGACGTCTGGTCTGAGCTCCGGGGAATCCGGGCGCCGGGGACCGGAATTCCACATGTGGTTGCGGTGGGTACGCGGCGCGGGTCCTTCGGTAAGGATTTTGCTGCAGTCCACGGGACCGGACGGGGCGTCGTCGTAGAGCTCAGCGGCCAGGCCTACGGACGCCTGGTGTTGACCGTGGACGACCCCGACACCGTCGTGCAACACGTCGCGGACGCGACCCGCCAGCGCTGAGGGGCGCCGGCGGATGCCGTACCACGTCTCGACTGACGAGTTCGAACTCATCGCTGCGGACGCGCTCGAGATGATTCCCCCGGAGTTGCGCGCCCGCATGGACGCTGACAACCTGATGATCACCATCGAGGCGGAACCGAGCGACGACGACCGTCGCAATGGGATCGACCGGCACGTGCTCGGGTTCTTCCAGGGTAGCGGCGGCGAGTCGACCTTCACGGCCCTCACGTACCCGAAACGGATCGTGCTGCTGCAACACAACATCGAGCGTTGGAGCCGGTCCCATGCGGAGCTGGTCGATCAAGTGACCGATACCGTCCTGCACGAAGTCGCGCACTACTTCGGCATGAGCCACGACGACATCGACAGGACGCGGCTGCGCCACTAATCGCCGGCTACTCCGGTCGAGCGGTAGGTGGCGCCGAGCGCTCGCGCGAGTGTTGCGTGTGCGGGCCCTGCACCGATGAGCACCGATTTCGCCGGATCGACATCGTGTGCGCGCGCGAACGCCAGCGGCAGCCCGGGCAACGGAGGCCGGCACCAGCACCGCGGAGGGCCGCCGCCGTGCGTGCAGACTGCCGTCTCCACGGGGCCCGAGACCCGTGGCGTCAGCCGTGCGGCGCACGCGTGTAGGTCGCCGGGGATGCCACCGCCAGAGCTCCAGTCGAACACCAGCCAAGGCGCCGCCGCGTCGACACTTTCCATGACGGTGTCCCAATCAGGCTGGCGCAATGCTGCCGCAGCCACGAAAACGCCGGCGTGCGCCCGGTGCAACGGTGCGCGAGTGAATGTCACGCGCTTCACGTCAACGAATCCTTCGCCATCCGACGGCGGTTCGAGTTCGCGACACGAGCGCATCTGCGAAGCCGGAGCAAGGAGACCGGGCTCGCTTTTCGCGTGCCGTGCCAGGTCTTCGGGCGCGGGGAGCGATCCGAAACGATCGAGGAGACGCTCCACGAGGTTGACCTGTGCCTGCGCGAGCGGCGTGTCCAGCCAGACACAGCGCACCGGGACACGATGACGGTGCGCCGACTCGACGACGTGGCTCCGCGTCGCGCGCGTGAGATAGGTATTGTCGAGGACGACGCGCTTGGTGCCGGACGAGAGCGCGTGATTCAGCGACTCGCTCAACTCGCGCAAGGAACCACCACGTTCGTCGCGGTTGAGACGGAGATACCCTCGATCCGCATAGTCGTGAGCGACGCTGGATTTGCCAGCCCCGGGAATCCCCATGATCAGCACCACCTCGGAGCCGTCGCTTCGCGCCGTCTCAGTGCCATGCCATGGGCGTTGGCTTCCGAACGTACGATTGAGCATCCCGCGTTCTTCAGGCGCCAACCGTAGCGACGCAGCGTGCGCCGATGACCGAGCCGTTTCGGGGCGCCTCGCGCCCGGTATCGCGATCACGCTGGGTGACAGTTCGAGGAGCCACGCGAGCGCAACTTCCGCGGACGTCGTGGCATGCAGCGTCGCCACGTCCAACAGCGCGGAATTCCGTTCGAGCGAGCCCGCTCGACGCACGCCTCCGAGTGGCGAGTGTGCAATGACCATGATCCCATTGTCCTCGCAGTAGTCGACGACGCCCGCGCGTATCGCGCCGTCCCTGAGCACGCTCAGTTCGACTTCCACGGCAGCGATGGGCACGAGTTCGAGCGCCGCCTCCACCTGCTGACGGTTCACGTTGGAGAGCCCCACGTGACGGACGACATGCTCGTCAAGCAAGCGCCGCAACGCGCGCACCGAGGTCACCCACGGTGTCCGCGAATCGGGTGCGTGGATGAGATACAGGTCAATGTCGAGACCGTCGAGCGCCGCTCGACTCGCTTCGCACCCCGCCAGGATTGCCTTTGCACGCCCGTCGGGAATCCAGCCGTCGCCGGTCCGTGCCATACCCCCCTTAGTGACGATCCGTGCCGAACCCTCGGCGCCTGACGCACGAATCGCGCGAGCCAGCAATCGTTCGTTGTGGCCCATGTCCGATTCACCGTGTCCATATGCATGCGCTGTGTCGAAGACGGTGACCCCCGCGCCGAGAGCGGCCACGATGGTGTCGAGACCTCGCTGCTCGTCCCGGGCGGCATCCGTCGACAAGCGCATGCAACCAAGGCCGATGCGGAGCTCGGATGGGTGAAGCCAGGGTGCGGGACTCAGGCAGCACAGCCTACGCCAGCAGGAGAACGGCGTCGGGGGAATGGCGTCCCCGGTGTCACACCTCCGTGGAGCCGCCGAGCCACGTTCGTCATCGATCCCGACACACGATCCCAGTCCCGGCGCGGTACCTTCGGGATATGCGTGTGCTGATCGTCGAGGATGACGTCACCCTCGCCAAGGAAGTGAGCCGGGCTCTCGGGGAGTACGGAATCGGGGCCGACTGTGTCGAGACCGGGCGCGATGCGCTCCTGGCAGCGTCAACCTCGGCCTTCGACGTTGTGGTCCTTGACGTCATGCTTCCGAGCGGAGTCGACGGCTTCGCGGTCTGCCGTGAGCTACGCCACCAGAACAACGGCGCGGGCATCCTGATGCTCACCGCGCGGGACGCGGTCAGCGATCGCGTGAGTGGACTCGAAGCGGGCGCCGACGACTATCTGGTGAAGCCGTTTGCGTTTCAGGAACTGCTTGCCCGGATACGCGCGCTCGCACGACGCAACCTTCCCGACCGGGGCTCCATGTTGCATGCGGGCAACATCTCGATTGACACGCGTGGGCATGTGATCACGGTCGCCGGCACGCGCATCTCGGTGACGACGAAAGAGCACGCCATTCTCGAGTTGTTTGTGCACAATCGGGGACGCCTGCTGACACCCGCGCAGCTACACGATCACACGTGGAGTTACGACTACTCGCCGAGATCGAACCTGGTGCAGGTGTACGTGGCGCGGCTTCGACGCAAACTCGAGAATGCCGGCGCCGACTACCGCATCGTGACGATGCGGCGGAGCGGATACCGTCTCGAGCCCGTGGGTGGCAATGGATAGCGCCGCCAATCCACAGGCGCAGCACTCGATCTCCAGCGCCCGGCGAGTTCGGCGCTTGTTGGGACGGACGGTGAGTCATCCGCAACAGCTGACCGGGCGAGGTCAGATCGGCACCATGGTCGTCCTGTGCATTGCCGGTCTCGTACTGGTCCTCATCGGCGAAACCGTTGCCCTCCCAGGGGTCACACTGGGGAGCTACGCCCTGTTGGTCGTGCTCGCGGGTACGTGGACGCTGCCGACCGCTTGGGCTATGGCCGTGGTCGGCACCGCGCTCGTGGTACTGATCGCCGCTGTCGCCTACGGGTCGGTGGCTCCCGTGACCGGAGGATTCCAGCTCACGGCGACAGTCCTTCTGGCAGTTGTGAGCCGGCTCGCGGGTAGGGCGCTCAGGCGGTCGGAACTCCGCCGGAGCGAACTCCACGGACAACTCTTGGACAGTGAGCGCCGGCGAGCCGACCAGGCTGCGGCTCAACTCGCGGAGAAGGAGCATCTCAGTGCGGAACTTCGCGAACAGGCGGGCGAGTTGCGACGCCTCAACTCACGTCTCATCGACTTCACCGCTGACGCCGCGCACGAGCTCCGAGCACCGCTCGCGATCATGCGGACTGTCGCAGACCGTGCTCTCGACCGTCCGCGCGAGGCTGCCGAATATCGCGACAGCCTCTCCACGCTCCAGCACGAGGTCGTTCGGATGAGCGAGCTGGCCGACGCCCTGCTCCTTCTCTCCAGGGCCGACCACGGCGAGGTTGTGGTGCACCGAACGGAGCTCGACGTCGCCGACTTTCTGGCCGAGGTCGCAGACAGATGGCAGGCGGTAGCGGAGAGCCGGGATCTGACCATCGATCTCGAGCTTCCGGACGACGGCGTGATCGATGCCGATCCGCTCCTGATCGCGCGGCTCTTTGACAACCTTTTGGACAACGCATGCCGGTACACGCCGGCGGGCGGCTCGCTGGGTCTGGCTGGGAAACCGCTCATCCCGACGGGCTGGGTCCTCAGCGTGTCCAACACCGGCGAGATGATCGCCCCGGATGTGCGCGGCGAGATCTTCGAACGGTTTCGACGCGGCGATCCCGCCCGCCAGCGCGAAACCGGGGGCGCGGGGTTGGGCTTGGCTCTTTGTCAGACCATCGCTCGCCTCCATGGAGGCATCGTCAGGCTCGACGAGCCGGACGGCCTGACAACGCGCTTCACGGTTGAGCTTCCCTGACCCGATTGGGATTCTTGTTGCAGATGCTCAAGGTGACGTTCAGGTTCGGCGCCGATCATGGACTAGGGGCCTTTCACGAGGGGTTTGGAAGGTAGCCATCGGGATTACCGCGTCGCGGTTCCCGAGGTCGACCATCCGTAGGGGGAAACGAGCCGGCATGGTGAGCAATCGGGCGTCTCGCGGGACCGGCCGCGCGCCCAATTCATAGGAAGGGAAGATGCGAACGAGATATCTCGCGCCCGTGATTGGCGTGCTGGTGGCAGTGGGGACGGTAACGCTCGCTGGGCAGGCGGCGGCGGGGGGCGCGGCAACCAACTCGGCTGCGACCAGCGTGACCTTCGTCAAGACGCTCGCCGGCCCATCCGAGGCGGCGCTCTACCCCAGCGGACTAGCCTGGGACAGCCACAGCAACCGGCTCGTCGTGGCTGACACGGGATACAACCGCATTTCGGTGTTCACGCCGGGCACCTGCCCAGCGCCGCCCGCGCAGTGCCATCCGTTACTCACCTTCGGCACGTTTGGGTCAGGCAATGGCCAGTTCAACACGCCTCGCGATGTCGCCGTCGATGGCACCTCGAACATCTACGTCGCTGACGCCGCCAACAGTCGCATCGAAGCGTTCGACAAGAACGGGAATTATCTGTGGCAAGCGGGCGGAGCGGGAAAGCTGGCGCAGAACCTCAACGTCCCAATCGGTCTCAGCTACGACGCAACAACCAACGAAATCCTTGCCGCCGATACGGGCCACTCGTTGATCAAGGCGTACGCGGCGGTCGGTGGGGCACAGGGTCTTGCGGCCGGCTCGTACATCTGGAAGTCGCCGACCGGAATCATCAAGTCGCCACGCGAGGTTCGTCGTGGTCCCGACGGAGAAATCTGGGTCGCTGACTACCACAACGAGGAAGTCAAGGCATTCCAGTGCACCTGCACCGCGTCGAGCAGCACGTGGAACAGTTCCCCGAACAAGATCCTCGGTGATGGCAAGGCGGCCGGCCACGCAAACGGTGAGCTCAATGCGCCGTACAACGTTGTCTTCAGCGCCGATGGCAAAACTGCGTACGTCGCGGATACCGGCAACGAGCGGATCGCGGTGTTCAACGTCAACGGATGCTCGGGAAAGTGCCCGTGGGTGGCCAACTACGGTTCGAGATGCCCGGCAAGCTGCCCGCTCCCGCCCGGCAACGCAGCGTATTTCACGGCGCTCCGCCGGGTCACCTTGGACAATTCCGGGAATATCTGGGCCGCTGACTTCTGGGGAAGCGGCATTCACGAATTCAGTCCGACCGGTGCGACCGGGACCGAGATCGACGGTGCCCCGGCGCCCGCGCCTGGTTTCGCCGAGGCGTATGGCGTCGCGGTGGGATCGAGCGGCACGACCTACGGCGTCGATCGGCTGAACCAGCGCGTTGAGGAATTCAACGCAGCGGGTGCGTTCGTCCTTGACCAGGGCAGGCGCGGAACCGCCGTGGCCGACTACTCGTGGCCTGAAACCGTCGGGGTGGCCCCGGATGGAACCGTGTGGGTCGGCGACACGCGCAACAACCGTCTTGTGCACTACAGCGCGGGAATGACCACGCCACCACTCGCCGTGGTGACCGGGGGCGGATCCGTCGGGGCGTTCAACTACATCGAGGGCGTGTCCGTCGCCGGGAGCGGCCTGGTCTGGGTCGCAGACACGGACAACAACCGGATCGTCAGCTACAAACCCACCACGAGCACGTACAAGGCATTCGGGACCCGCGGGTCAAGCGTTGTCATCGGCAGCCCGGCGCAGTTCATCGACCCGCAGGATGTCGTTGCGTCAACGACGGACCTCTACGTTGCGGACACGGGGAACAACCGCATCGATGAAGTTGACTTGAACGGCAACCTTGTGGCCGTCTTCAAGACCGGCATCAGCGGACCGCAGGGAATCGCACTCGGTCCCGACGGCACCGTGTGGGTCGCCAATACGCTGGACAACCAGATCGTACAACTGTCGGCGAATCTCTCGACTCAGCTGACCGTCGTCGGATCGTCGGGCAGCGGCAACAACAACTTCAATCTCCCGCACTCGCTCGCGGTGTCCGGGACCAAGCTCTTTGTGGCGGACACCTACAACAACCGCATCCAAGTCTTCGCACTGAGCTAGACGGAAATGAAGCGACTGCTCCCTGCGCTCCTCGGTCTCGGCATCGCGCTCACGCCGGTCACGATGGCCCGCGCTGACACCGCGCCCGGACCGGGCTACCTCACCATCCAGTTCGGCCGCTCCATCGAGGGAAGTTATACGAAATGCGGGACCGCCGTTCCCGGCATCATGACGCTGACGCAGATTGCCGCGGATCTTCAGGCGCGCAACCTGACCGCGACCAGCACCGTCGTGGTCGACTACACCGGATCAACGACTGAGCTTTGCAACGGCGGAGATTTCTATGCGGACTGGGCCGACCTCCAGGCACTCAACGCGGCATATGGCTGGCAGGTCGTCAGTGACGGGTTGACCCACAACGACATCGTTGGCATGACCCTCGACGAGCAGGAGGCCGAGACGTGCGGCACACTCCCAACCTTCGCCGCTGAAGGGTTTACCAATGCCTGGGGTCTGTACGCGTACGGAAATGAGAAACGCTCCAGCCCCATCCAGAAGAACATCGTCGCAACCTGCTACGGGTACGGTCGAACCTACCGAGGTGGGGTCAACTACCGCGCCTTGATGGTCAAGCCCTTCTGGCAGAACACCAACAGCATCACTGGTGGCGCCTGCAATGACCCGACCCTGCCCTGCTATACGCCGCAGCTAGCTGAGAAGGGGAATCACTACAAGGGCCCGGTGCACTTCGAGAATCTGGTCGCGAACGAGACCGGCGACCAATGGATCGATCTGCAGTTCTACAGGCTGGTCAGCGGCGCACAGAGCGCCGGCAAGTTCTCGTGGGACTGCACGAGCAGCGACTGGAGACAGCACTGGACCGGCCAGCCGGAGTTCTACTGCCAGAACGATTTCGACGCCATCGTCAACTCGATTCCACCAGGGATCGTTTCAGCCGATCCCGCCACGGTGGCGACGGCCTGGGGTCGATAGGAGAGGCTCCGACACTGAGCCCGAGTACCATGAGCGCCTCGTGACCCGTGGTCACACCAAGGAGGCATTTCGTGGATCGAGAGATGGTCGAACGCGTGACCGAGGTCGCGCGGCAGGTCGTCGCCAGCGGTGCGATATCTGTCAACGCACATGGCAACGTGAGCCTCCGAGCTCCGGGCTCCGACGACATCTACTTCACGGGTGGCGCCTCACTGAACCCCGCATCCAACGTCGTGCGTCTCGGTCCTGATGGAAGCCTGCGGGAAGGCGAACTCGCGCCGATCCAGGCTGCGGTTGTCGCAATGCATGCGGCGATGTATGCCGACCATCCGGAGGTCGGTTGCGTAGTGCACACACACTCCCCCTACGCAACGGCATTCGCGGTGGCGGGTCGACCGATCGATTGCTGGGTGGAGGCCATGGCCATGTTCGGTCTCGCCGGTGGCGTCCCGGTTGCCGCCTACGGTCCTCGGGGGTCCGACCTCGCGGTCGCCAACATCCGGGCCGCGATCACGCCGGGTATCCCGGCCGTGCTCCTCGCCAATCACGGCGTGCTGGTATTTCATCGGACGCCCGAATTGGCGGTGATCGTTGGTGGCGTCATCGAGGAGGCGGCGCAAGCCGCGATTCACGCGAACGCCATCGGGGGACCCGTCGTCGTCCCTGAAGAGCTGCGCGCCATTGCGCTCCAACGCAGAATGGCATTCGACTCGATGGGCACCCAGCCGGCCTGATTCGAGCGCCTGACCGGACTGTCAAGCTGCGTACGTAGTGGTCCATACAGGAAAGACCCGAGCTGACCGTCTGGAGGAGGGGCGTGCCATGCGGGCCCGCGCTCCGAGATCGAGTCACGCGGAATGGCAGCCGGTCGGCGAGCGTGTCGATCCGCTTGCCGTGCTCGAGGCGCAAGCAGCGACACGCGTACCGGAGCTGATTCCCATCCGCCACGGGCGCATGCTCACGTCCCCGTTCGCGTTCCTCCGAGGCGCTGCCGCGGTGATGGCGATGGACTTGGCCGCGACCTCCGTCACCGGTTTGACAGTGCAGACGTGTGGCGACGCCCACGTGTCCAACTTCGGTGTGTTCGCCACACCGGAGCGCAACGTCGTCTTCGACATCAACGACTTTGACGAGACCATACCGGGTCCATGGGAATGGGATGTGAAGCGTCTCGCGGCGAGTGTCGTCATGGTTGCGCGTGAGCAGGGCATGGCCGCCGCACGGGCGCGAATCGTGGTTGCTGCTCTGCTGCGCTCCTACCGCGAGCGGCTCGCCGCGTACGCGCAGTTGAACGCTCTCGACATGTGGTATTCGCGCATCGGGGCGGCCGACGTCATCAGCCATTTCCCGCCGGCGTACCGACCGTTGGTGCGGCGGGACATCGCCAGAGCGCACCAGCGAACGCGCCTCAGGGCCGTCGCCAAATTGACGGTCGACAACGGCGGCGTGCGGCGTTTCGCGGAGGATCCCCCGATCCTCGTGCACCTCACACGCACCGGTCACGAGATGGAAGAGGTCGAAGGCATCATCGCCGCATACCGCGACTCGCTCACGGATGAGCGCCGCGAACTCTTCGACCGATTCCGTTTGATCGACGTCGCGCGCCGCGTCGTCGGCGTCGGGAGTGTCGGGACGCGTTGCTGGGTCGGCTTGTTCGAGGGGCCGGACCATCCCGAAGGCGACCCACTCATCCTGCAACTCAAGGAAGCGGCGCCGTCAGTCCTGGAGGCCTACATCGACGGCGCTCCCGTCGCGCACAACGGACAGCGCGTGGTCAACGGACAGCGCAGAATTCAAGCCGCGAGTGACCTGTTCCTCGGCTGGTCTGCAGGGCCGCAGACGGGCCGTCACTACTATGCCCGCCAGCTGTGGGATGTGAAGGGCCAGGGGGACCCGATGCTGATGGACATGCGAAGCCTGCAGCACTACGGTGAGCTCTGCGCATGGGCGCTGGCTCGAGCCCATGCGCGCACCGGTGACCCGGTCGCCATCAGCGGGTACCTCGGGAGCAGCGATCGTTTCGACCGCGCGGTCACCGAATTCGCGATGCGCTATGCGGACCAGACGGTGCGTGACCATGCCGCGCTCGCCGACGCGGTCGCGACCGGGAGGATGGCGGCGGACCCGGTCGACGCAGACTGATTCGGCGAGCGCGTAGAACGCCGTTGTCGGGGTACAACTGAATCATGGATGTTGAGATCTGGTCCGATGTCGTCTGTCCCTGGTGCTATATCGGCAAACGCCGTTTCGAGCGCGCTCTCGCGGATTTCCCGCACCACGATGGCGTCACCGTGACCTGGCGCAGCTTTCAACTCGACCCGAGCGCACCGGTATCGACCACCGGTGACCCCGCCGATCGTCTCGCAGAGCGATATGGCATGACCAGAGCACAGGCCGACGCCGCACAGGCGCGCGTCACTGCGATGGCGGCCGGGGAAGGACTGGACTTTCACCTCGAATACGCGCGCTCGGGGAACACCTTCGATGCGCATCGCCTCATCCATTACGCGGCGTCGGTGGGCAAGCAGGACGCAATGAAAGAGCGGTTCATGGCCGCGTACTTCGTCGAGGGCGAGGCGGTCGGAGAACGCGACGTGCTGACGCGGGTGGCCGCGACGATCGGACTGGAGGAGGCAGCTGTCGACGACGTCCTGAACAGCGACGCCTACGGCGCGGAGGTTCGCCACGACGAGCTCGAAGCCCGCCGGCTGGGGATTACCGGTGTCCCGTTCTTCGTCATCGATCGCACGTACGGCATTTCCGGCGCTCAGTCACCGGAAACGATCGGGCCGGCACTCCAGCAGGCGTGGACCGAGGCACACCCGCTGCAGATGGTCACCGGTACGAACGCCGGCGACATCTGCGCCGACGACAGCTGCGCAGTCTGAGAACGAGCCGCCGCTGCGACGACTGACGAGACTACGCGGCGAGGGCCGGGGCTGACGCCTCGTTGTCGATCTTGGCGACATCAGCCCGACGCACCGTGGCCGCCAGGACGATTGCCGCGCCCACGAACAGGAAGGCGCCGACCACGAACGCGACATGGAAACCGTCGACGAGTGCCGTGAGGCCGTTCAGTGGTGTGACCGCGTGTCCGAGCCCTGCGAGGTTGTTCGCAGTGGTGTTCGCTGCGAGCGTCGAGAGAACGGCAAGTCCAATCGCGCCGCCGAGTTGCTGGGACGTGTTGAGGAGGCCTGACGCAAGTCCGGCGTCGTGCTCCTCGACGTTCGTGGTCGCGATCAACGTGATCGGCACGAAGGTCAGTCCCATGCCGATGGCCATGATCATGAGCCCTGGCAACAGGTCGCCCAGGTAGGTGCCGGCGACGGGAATCCTGCTCAACAGGAGGAGTCCGACGGCCGCGATGGACATCCCGATAAGTCCGACGGCACGGACACCGATCCGTCGAATCAACTGCTGCGACAGTCCGGCGCCGATGATGATGCCCGCGGTCACGGGGAGGAACGCGAGCCCGGCGCGCAGCGCGCTGTAACCGAGGACTTCCTGCACGTAGATCGAGGCAAAGTAGAAGAGCGCGAACATCCCGCCCGCGACCAGCAGCATCGAAAGGTTGGACCCGGTGATCGACCGCATGCGGAAGATGCCGAGCCGGATGAGGGGGTGGCGCAAACGCAACTCGAGCGTGACGAAGGCCGCGAGCAGCGCGACCGCGATTGCGACGAGTCCCAGCGTGGTCAGCGACACCCAGCCCGCCGACTGCGCGTTGACGAGCGCATAGACGAGCACGACGAGCCCCGCCGTAATGGAGACCGCTCCGACGATGTCGACACCGCCACTGCGGTCTTCGACGCGACTCTCCGGAACGAAACGGAGTGCGAGCAGGATGGTGATCACGCCGACCGGCACGTTCACGAAGAACACCCACTGCCAGGAGAAGGCGCTGGTGAGCACGCCGCCGAGCAGCAGACCAATGGCTCCGCCGCCCACAGCGATGGCGCTCCACACACCGAGCGCTGCGGTGCGCTCACGACCTTCGGCGAAGGTTGTTGTCAGCACCGAGAGCGCCGCCGGCGATACCAGCGCCCCGCCCAGTCCCTGCAGCGCGCGGCCCGCGACGAGAATGCCCCCGGATCCCGCGAGTCCGTTCATGAGCGACGCCGCGGAGAACAGGAAGATGCCGATCAGGAACAAACGCCGCCGTCCGATCAGGTCCGCAGCTCGACCGCCGAGCATGAGAAACCCTCCGAAGGCAAGCGTGTAGGCATTCACGATCCACTGCAGGCTTTCCGGCGAGAAGTGCAGGCCGCGCTGAATCGATGGCAGCGCGACGTTGACGATGGTGGCGTCGAGAATGACCATGAACTGCGCCAGGCCAACGACGACAAGCACGACCCAGGGGTTAACGCGTTTCGGATTCATGCTGACGTCCTCGGTGTGGGGTAGAATCTGAGCGAAGGCTCCGGTTATGGAGTACTATACGGAACGATGGTTCCGTTTGTCAATCCAAGTCAGGACGTTCGATGAGCACGGGGATAACGAGTGCGGAGCGGTCCGAGAACGCACCCCTCGACGCAGAACGGCACATGCGCTCGGACGCGCGTCGCAACCGCGAGCACGTCCTCGAGGCCGCCGGTACGTTGATGGCCACGCACGGCGTCGACGTCTCGATCGACGAGATTGCGGAGCTCGCGCATGTCGGTGTCGGCACCGTCTATCGCAACTTCCCAACCAAAGGCGCCTTGCTCGAAGCGCTGCTGCTGTCGCGGCTCGAGCCACTGGTCGCCGCAGCGCACGCCGCAGCCGGCTCCGACGATCCCGGCGAGGCCTTTGTGAACTTCGTCCGCAAGCTGAGCGATGAGATGTGCGATTTCAAAGCACTCGCGGACGCGATGGTCGCATCGGGGGTGGACATTCACAAGGCGAAGCAGACGATTTCGTCGGAGCTCATGGCGGCCGTCGGCGCGCTCCTGGAGCAGGCGCAGGCAGTGGGGCGCATCCGGCCTGACGTGAACATCGGCGACGTGTCGGCAATGATGATGGGTCTCGGCCACGCGGACCCCTTGCTCATGGATTCGGCGCAGCGGTCGCGTTGCGTGGCGCTGGTATGCGACTCCTTGCTCATCGACGCGCGAAGCGTGTTGCCGCGACGGTCGTTTCCGACGAACTGAGCGCCCCACCGGCCGGGGCCACCCGGCCCTCATGAGGCGAGGCAGGCACCACTGATTCGGGCACGGTCGTGTGTTACAGACGCGTCACAAGTGTGACGACACGCGGCGAGGCTCACCAGACGGGCTGCTAGCGTCGATCCCAACTGAATCTATGTTGATCCGCTCCCCCCGGACCGCATGTTTTCTGGTTGCCGCGGGACTTCTGATGGTCGGATGCTCGTCACCGATTCCGGGTCCCGCGCCGGCCAGCCCCACGCCAGCGCTCGGCGACGGCCTGCGCCAGGAACTGGGGACGCTGCAGAGCTGCCTCGAAGGTGCGACGTCGGCGCTGACTGCCGACAACGCCGTCTGCTATCAGGGATTCAGCTATACCCTCGACGGCTACACCTGGCCCGCACCCGATATGCAGCCGGAGGTCGCGCTGCGCGCGGCTGCACTCGCGCTGTCGCAATGCCTCGGCGGCACCACGCCCACCACCTGCGCGACCGACCTCACGGCCTTCAACACTGACCGGGATCAGTTGCTCGGACTGGTCCCGTAGGCCCTCCCCGGGGTCAGCCGCGCGTGTGCGGCAGCGCTGGCTCGGGGACGGGTTGCGCGGCCACGGTGAAACCGGTGATCTCCGCTGCGGATGCGGCGCGACGCCGGCGTCGGTACAACGGCAGGGCTGCGATCACGATGAGCACCAGCGTGACGACACCGCTTGCGATGTACGCGCCGCGCACCACGGGCCAGCGGCCGTATTCGATGGTGATGCTGCCCCGCGACGCGTTGGTGAATCCGGTGAGGGCGCCGAGCTCTTCCGTTGCGACTTCGCCGTTCATCGACCAACTCGTGTCGTACGGTTCCGCGACCACCAGTCTCGATGCGCCGGATGTGGTGTGCATGGTGACCTGCACGGGACTCGCCGATGTCACACCCACGGGCGCGCTTGGTGGCGCATGAATGTTGAGGGCCGGTTCGCGGATGGGACCCGGTCCGGGATGACGAACGATCACGTAGTAGTCAGTCAGGGATGCTTCCTGCGCGAGCCCGACAACGTCGCCCCAGGTGTCGACAGTCACTGTTGCGGCGGGTGCCGTCGCAAGCAGCGCAGGTTCGATGTTCTCGAAAAGCGTGAGGTCACCCCAGGAACGCACGACTCGAATGTCAGTCTGCGCATTGATGAACCCGTAGTCCTTCCAGTCATCGGTCTTGGCAAGCAGGATGTAGCGGATGCCCAGTGGCGCGAGCAGCCTCCCAAGATGTGTGGTCTCGCTGCCGACGGAAAACACGTATTCGAGGTAACGCGAGCGCAAGTCCGACGACTCGGTCTCGATGTCCCCAGCCTCGATGTTGTCGCCGGAAATGACCGGTCGCTGAAAAAACGACGCCATGGGGTTGACGACGGTGCGCCCCTGGGTCCACGGAAAGTCGAGGTAGAGATGCCAGGGCAAGGCCAGCACAGCCTGGTCGCCGCGGCCCATGAGGCCGTCAGCCTGCGCCCATGACGCCGGGTAGCTGGACGGCGATGCGTAGCCGGCGAATCCCCAGAAGGTTGTGAAACCGTACGCGCACGGCACGGCCAGCGCTATGCCAACCACCAGCACGCGCTGCACCCTTTGTCGACCGAGCGTGTACACGCAGCTGACGCCAAGCCCGAAGAACGTCGCATACGCAAGGGCCAGCAACGCCGAGAATTTCTCGGGCTCGCGCATGATGGCAAACCCCGGAAGGTGGTCATACAGCTGCGCAAAGAGACTTCCTGTCGGTCCCTGATTCCCCATCGCCAAAAAGAATGCGGTGACGGCGGCAATGCCGAGGGTCAGCACGAGCGTCCGGTTGCGGAGCTGCCGCCACGCGAACCAGCCGCCGATGCCGGCCACGATGAGGATCGCAAGCAGGATGAGTGGCCAACCGCTCACGAAATCCTTGGGCAGTGGCGCGCCGGGGCGCCAGAAACCGTACAGCCCGAGCACGTTGACACCGAGTCCGAGATGGGTGTCGGCGCTCGTCTGGAAGCTCGTGAGATCGGCGTTGGTGACCGGCAACGCCTCGGGGTGATAGATGAGCGCCGGAACGATCCAGTACACGCCCACCGCCGCAACCGCGAGCAGCGATCCGGCGATCGTCTTGACGCGCTCCCAGTCGCGCGTACTGCCGCACACCACAAGCGCGATCACGATCAGCAGGCCGGCGATGAAGATGAAGTGCGGAGCGAGCGCGATGAGCAGCGAAATCAATAGGCCGGTCGTGATCGCATGTCTGAGGGTGCGTGCGGTACGCGCGAACAACATCGACGCGAGCAGCGGGAGCAGTGCGTATCCGACGGTGAGATACACCTGGCCGGCGCTCAGGCGGTCGTCCGACCACGGGTTCACCACGTACAACGTCGTCGCCGCCGCAATCGCGAGATACCGAGTGCCGAGCAGCCGGCGGAAACCGATCCACGCCAGCGGCGCCAGGAGTACGAAGGGCAGCAGCCGCAGCCATCCCCAGTTGATGGCATGGAACATCGCGAATAACACGATGTCCATGGGGGCCCGCGTCACGAGTCCTGGCGGGAATCCCCAGATGCTGGCATCCAGCTGCGGGTGCGGGCCTGCCGGGTACGTCCCGTAGTCGAGCAGCAGGAGCGTTCCGGTATGCGCGAGCGGCGCAACGATTGCGATCGTCAAACCGCCGCAGACGAGGACTCCGAGCCACAACCCGGGTCTCCGGCGCAACTTCGCGATCACGCGTGCCGTCTGACGGTACCCCGGATGCGCGCACTGCCATTGCTTGGTGCCACGCCGGCGAGGAGAACAGGTTCGGCAGGATCAGGAGTGCCGATTGCGCCGTTACCGCTGAGTACCTGGCGGTACAGGGCAACCGTCTGATCAGCGACGCGATCCAGCAGGAACCTCGCTTCGACAAAACCTTTCCCTGCCGCGCCGACCCGGCGTCGGCGTGCGCGGTCGGCGAGGAGCAGTTGAATCGCGTCGGCGGCGCTCGCGTGGTCTCCATAGCGGACCACCGCGCCCCCCGATCGTGTCACCAGCGGTGCGAGTGCGACGCCGTCCGTGACGACCACCGGGCAGCTGTGCGCCCATGCCTCGATGACGACACGCGAGAACGCCTCATACCGCGATGGAACCAGCGTGACGTCAGCGCATCCGTAGGCGAGATCCACCAGCCCGTCGTTGATCCACCCGGTGCAGACGACTCCCGGAACGGCAGCAAGCCGATGGTCCTCGGGCGCGCCGATGAGCAGAAGCGTCGCATCACCATGCCGGCGCCGTACGGCCGTGATGACGTCAGCGGCGAAGTCGAGTCCCTTGCGTCCCTCCGAGCGCCCGACGCTGAGAATGAGTGGCCCGGGACCCACCCCGAGGTCGCGACGACCCGCGCGCGTTTCGGCGTCGCTCAACAGTGGAGCGACGGACCGCACTGCCGGTGGGATGACGCGGACGCAGCGAGCACCCATGCGCGTGAAGAAGTCTGCCTCCTCTTGAGTAAGGGCGACGACCGCGTCGGTGAAACGGGCCGCATGGGGCGCGGCGAAATCGAACCCTTCCATCACCCGCAATGCGCCGCGTTGCCTCCACATAGCCCTCCGTGCCGGATGGAAGGTCGGCGTCCACACGAGACGCCGCCGCGCCGCCTTGGTTGCAACCATCATCGACCAGGCGGTGGGCGATGGGAGACAACCGTACACATGCACGAGCGCATCCGGGAGCCGGCGCAGCCCAGCACGAAGCTCGGCCATATCGCGCACGACCTGCACCTGGCCGCCACGCCGCCGGATGCCCTCAACCTGGTTGTCCACATCCACGCGTATGCCGCCGGGTTGGCGAACGGAGTACGCGAGCAACGCTTGCATGTCAGAGGCCGGCGAGCGCATGTGCACTTGTCCATTCCGTGCGCAGCACGTTGCGCAGCCCGCGCCAATCATCTCGTGGCGGATGCATCCAGGCAGGCAGCAAACCCGACGCTGTCGCCAGTGCCTCGAGATCGATGCCGCCATCACCGTCGACGGTTTGCAGCAGGGCGATCGCCGCCGCGCCGAGCTGGTGCTCGGATGAGCGTCCACGCATCACCGCGGGCCATCGCTGGTTCCCGCGCAACTGCGACAGGGAAGCGTATTGGAAATTGCGGAATACGGTGCTCGGCAACGTGCGGCGGGGCTGGAGACCGGTCAGCTCGCTGAGCAGCAGGCTTCGCGTCGTCAACCACGACCGCGGTCCCTTGGCTTCCGACACCAGACACGCAATCGCGGGATCGTGCGAGATATCGATTGCCTGATCGAGCGTCGCGGCGTAACGGCCCCGCCGGAGCAGACGCAGCTGCACGAGATGGAGCAACGCCTTGTCAACGCTTCTCGCGACGGTGGTGTGATCCCAGCTGTCCATTGGTGCGGGAGGGTCGGCGCCGTCGAGCAGCAGAAACACAGCGGTCATGAGATACGAGTAGGCGCTCCCCGCGGTGATCCGGAACATCGGCGGCCGCTCAACGGCGAAACCGTCCGGGACCGAGAGCAACCGCCCCTCCGTCCACAGCTTCCAGACGAACAGGTTGGTCGCGCTGCGGTGGACCTGGAACGCAGGCATCGGGTTGAGAGAAACCGGTGCGTTGAGTGTCTGCTCGAGTTCGGTTTTCGCCTGGCGCAAGCGGCCGAGCGCACGAGGGATGCGCGCAAGGGGCAGAACCGTCACGAGGTCGTAGTCGCTGGTGCTGTCGGCAGAGCCGATCGCCCGGCTGCCCGCGAGCATGACCGGGACGGGGCCGACCGCACGATGAATGGTCGCGACGATAGCGTCCCAGTCGGGCTCCACGCTTGCCGTAGCGAGGGACACCCGTTGGCCGGCGGCGTGGACGGCGGTCACGTGCCCACCAGTGTCGCTGCGACTCCGCTCTCGACGCGGTGGCCCTCGAGTATCGCGACACCTGCGGGCTGTACCGGCTTGCGCAGCATCGCCCACGTGGTCAGCGCGGTTGCGGTCACACCAAATGTCGCGATGAGCACATGCAGCAATTGCGGAATCGTGCTGTGACTGGAGTACAACCCGAAAACGAGCGCAACCGCGGCCGTGCCGAGCACGCCGATGACGGCGCTCTGTCGCTGTGCCAGCAGGTACATTGCCGAGAGGTACACACACCCGTAGAGGCCGAAGGCGACGCCTGCCAACGCGACATACGGATTGGCGGCGCCGAACCTCGCGCCGAGCAACGGAATCACCACCAGTTGCGGCTCGAGGCTGAAAACGCCCGCGATGACCAATGTGCCGGCGAGCACCACGGCGAGTGCAATGCCAAGGCGCTTGCGCGCGTCCTCGCCGCGGTCATGGTGTGAGCTGAACAGCGGGAAGAGATAAATCGAGAGCACCGAGGTGATGAAATACACAATCTTTCCGCAGATCGACACGCCCGCATACAAGCCGGCAGCCGACGGACTCATGTAGTGCTTGGCAGCCAGTGTGTCTATGGACAGCAGGACGGCAAGCAGCACGAGCGTTGCGAGTGTCACCAGCGAATAGCGCGCCGGATGTACTCGCGGGATGTGGCGGACAGCACCATAGGGCAGATAGCGGAGCATCAGGCTCCCGACCACAACGGCACACGCCGCGCCGACGACCACCGCGAGCATCCCACCGGTCGCTCCGCGCCAGAAGAGGCTCAGCAAGGCGATGGCACTGGCGATTTTCGCCAGGGCCTCCACGGCGGTGCTGATCGCGAGGCGGCCGAATCGCTGCGATCCTTGCAGCACGCCACGCTGCAGCAGCGCCACGCACCAGATGGGAAGCGCCGCGGCGAGCACGATGATCGGACCCACCGTGTCGATCCGCAGAAACCCGGCGATCCAGGGGCTTGCGGCCATGAGCGCGAGACTCCCGACCACACCCATGAGGAGGAGACGCTTGCCGTAGAACCACATCGCACCACGGAGATCGGAGACCCGGCCACTGCTGATGTACGCGGTCGTTTCCCGGCTCGCGACGGTCTGGATCGTGATCAACAGCGGGTTGACGAGGTACAGCAGTCCGACCGCAGCGGCCAGTGAACCGTAGGTTGCCGGTCCGAGGAGTCGCGCGCCCGCCGCGTTGAAAATGAAATTGGACAGCTGCCACAGGAGCGTTGCAGCGAAAACCGGGGCTCCGGCGCGGACGAAGGGCAACCGCAGGAGGCGTCGCGTCATCGGACGTACGAACGTTGTGCCGGCACGGGCTCCGGCCGCACCGCCGCGCTCCCGAGACCAAGCAGGTTCAAACACATCGGCGCAAGTGCGACCGTCTCCGGCGGGTCGAACGTCGCCGGGCCGACTGCATTCGGGGCAATCAGGATCCCCAACTGGTCCGGATCCGCCGGGTCGTACGCGTGCATTGCCTTCGGCTTGATGTACGAATGGAAGTTCGGAAAGATGGCGGTTCCTGGATCGAGCAGGAACATGTCGTCGCCGTACAACCTCGAGTCGAACCGCAGGTGGAACTTGTCCATCTCGTTTGCGCCGAGCCAGTGGCCCTGGTAGGTGCTGGCGACTATGTCGCGCACCTCGTCGCGCAAGCCTGCATCGTCGCGCCAGTACCAGACACGGACCATGGTCGCGTCCAGTGCGAAGAGGAATTGTTTCGGGAAGCCGGGATGGCGATGCAGTCGAGGAATGCCGTGTTGTTCCTTGATGCGCGACATGCCGTGATCCGAAAAGATCAGCGTGGATGCATCTGGGTGCTGGCGCTTGACGGCATCGACGGTCCGGCGGACGAGCGCATCGGTACTGGTCACCGAGCTACGGAAACGAGGCGAATCGATCCCAAACAGGTGCGATGCCATGTCGATGTGATGCAGGTACACGAAGATCAATCCGATATCAGCGGGAAGGTTGGCGGCGCGCTCCACCAGCGTGTCCCGGTCGATCTTCGATGAGTCGAGATACGCGAACGGGATCCCCGCATCGCGACACCGATCGAAAATGGTTGGCGATTCCAACGCCCGATACGAAGTCATCGGAACCCGAAGGGTCAAGTCGAAATAGGGGAGCGCACGGAATGGCACGTTGCGCAAATCCATATGCGCAAGCTGCCGGCGCTTGGCCAGCGCGCGCATCGCGCTCATGGACACGACCATCTTGGTGCCGCGCAGTGCGAGGTCGCTCGGAAATCGATCGAGCGCAGCAAAGTTGTTGGCCCAACCCCAGGGCGAAGACGTTGGCCGCATCGAGTACTCCATCCAGTACCCGTGTTCGTCCGGATATCGCCCCGTGAACATGGTTGCGCGGATGCCGTCGCTGTAACCCAGGATCGGCCGCAGGGGCGAGCTCCATCCCTCCTGAGCGAGCCCATGCAGATACGGGGTCCCGTGTTCGCTGATGTAGTCGTGGCGGAACGCGTCGACGAGGAAGCAGATGAGCGGGGGCTGATGTCTCGACATGTCAGGCGAGCCGCTGCAACCGGATGTGCTCTCGATCCATGCTCATGCCGGCGAGATCCACCGGCGAGGACGTGCTCGTGGCCCGCCCAACGCCCTCATACCGAGGCGCTGACTCGATGCCCGAGAGATCCTCGTAGAGCGCAACGTAGTGGTCGAGTACCTCAGGCCACATCGAACTCACCATCCGCTTGCGCGCCTCCTCACCCATGCGCTTCAGTCGAGGCCGGTCCTCGGTGAGGAAGCGAAGGCACATCGTCAGCTGCCCGATGTCCCCAGGTTTGACGAGGAAGCCCGTTTTCCAGTCCTCGACGACGGCGGGGATGCCGCCGACGCGACTGGCGACCACCGGCGTCCCGCAGGCCATCGCCTCGAGGATCACGAGCGGCGATGACTCCGAGACCGACGGAAGGACGAGCAGATCCGCGCCCGCGTAGTAGCGGCCCAACTCCGTTGGACGGAGGTGCCCCGCCATATGGATACGATCCGCGACCCCGAGCTGGACGGCGAGCTGCCTGATCCGATGCCTCGCCGGCCCGTCTCCGACAAAGACGCAGGTGATGCCTGGTGCGTCGCTGAGGGCGCGGAGCAGGATGTCAGGAGACTTCCGCAGATCGAGGCTGCCAACAAAGAGGCAGTAGCTGCCGATCCCCAGCTGTTCGGAGACCGAGAGCACGCCTGCTCGCGACTCGGACAGGCTGTCGATGTCGATCGCGTTCTGAATTGAAGCGACACGCTCTCGCGAGATGCCCCACCGCGTGGTCAGCTCCTGCGCGAGCAGATCGAAATTGGTGACGATGCGGTCGACACGACGAAACGCGGTGACATTCAGCGCCTGGTAGATGGCCTTGCGGATGAGGCGCTCCCACCAACGGCGGTACTGACACATCCATGGGGTCGCGTCGTGTTCGGTGTATACGACGGGGATCGTTGCCGTTGCCGCCTTCGCCCGAATTGCGCTGAGCGCTCCGTGGCAGTGAATGACGTCGAACCCCTCGCGGCTGCGCTTCACCTCTCGTCGAATGCGGCGGCCAACCGCCAGGTTACCGGCGAGATGCTGCACCATCCAGCGCGCGAACCCTCGCGGAAAACGCAGTACCAGCGCGCGTAGCGGCGCCACCCCGACAGGAATGACCCTGAGACCCACGGGGAGGGCGACATGTTTGCTGTCGACGTCCGCGATGAGCGTTACCGAGTGTCCGCGCGCAACCAGGGCTTTGGCGAGCTGGAACGTGACGAGCTCAGCACCCCCCGCACCCGGGCCTATAGGGAGCACCCCTCGCGACGCAATGAGGACACGCAACCGGGTTGCGTCATGACGCGGCGTCGTTAACGATTCGATGTAGGCGACGTCCGCGTCATAGCGCTGGTGGCGGCGCCGTTCAATTCGCAGTGTCTTGATGAGTCCAATGTCTCCGCGCGTGGAATCGGCTTGCAAAAACGCTGTCGACCGCCGTCGCAACCATTCCCCTCCGCAGTGGTTAAGAAGGGATTATGGGAGACGCTAAGCGCGTCAACTGCGTCAAAACATTGGACCTTAGTCTTACGACGTGTTCGATTTGGTTGGAAGCCTTGACGCGAACGGGGCGATGTGTAAGGATGGCGCCTTCAACCGGCCACCGTCCATGTGAGGATCGAAATGCCCAAGCTCAGCCGACGCATCGGACGATCGATGTCGAATGTGGTGATCGCCGGTGTGACCATCGTTCTACTCGGGGCGTTCGGGACCAGCCTTGCGTTCGCTGCGCCGGCCCCTGCGACAACCTCATCACAGGGTCCCGGCTACAAGCCGCCCCGCCCGTTCGTCAACTGCAACCCCAAGGACCCGCACCTCTTCGGCGGCTGTCAGGTCGTGTTCAAGGACGTATCGGACCCGAACGGCAACGCTGGCCTCCAGGTCTGCTTCAAGACCACCGGCACCAACGTGGTCATCGGCAAGAGCGCGAACTGCACGCCCGAGAATGCTCGCGGCAACGCCTTCGCCGTCTTCCTTGCCCGTCAGTGTGGCAAGGCGACGATCACCGCAACGGAGCGCAGCAAAGGACGGACTCGAGCTGCCAGCGTGAGGATCAACGTCGTCTGCTGATAGCGCCCCAAGTCTGACCGGAGGCACGAGTCCGCCACTTCGCAATCGGAGATCGCGCTCCCTGATCGCGACGGAGCGGCGCACTCATGAATAACCCTTGGTGAGCCTGATTCGTCGCCTGGCCCGACGGACTGTCAACGCAGGGCGTGGCCACCTGATTCCTGCCATCGCCCTCAGCGCGTTGGCGCTGTGGATGATGCGCGCGTTTCTGTTGACGCCGGCACTTCCAGCCGGTACCGACATGCTGGGATTCATCGTACGAGCGCGCGCGAACGCCGGCGCCGGGTTGGTCAGCGTGTGGTCGAGTCCCGGCTACGGCGGCCTGCAGACCGTCACCATCGACCAACTGCTCGGCGCGCTGACGCTGGTGACGCGAAGCGCAGTCGCCACCGTGAAGGTCGTCTCGTTCCTCGTCATGAGCGGAGGCGCCTTCGGGGTGTACCTGCTCAGCTGGCGCTGGTACCGGAAGCGTCCGGCGGCGGTGCTTGCCGGCGCGTTGTATGTGCTCTCGCAGGTCTGGCTCGGGCAATGGGCCAGCGGCCACCTGAACATTGCGGTTGCCTTCTGCGTGCTTCCGTTCGCTCTTCTCCTCGTTTCCGAGATGCTGAACGGTGCGTCGTTGTGGTTCGCGGCACTCCTCGGCGTGACCATCGCCTTGGTGGCTGCAATCCGGCCCGACATGGTGCTGTACATCGCGCCGATGCTCGCCCTCTACGTGCTCTTCCGGGTCGTGACCTCGGATACCGTGGCGACGCTTCGACGCGCCATCCGTGGGTGCGCGATCGCGGCTGCAACTGCCGTCGCCATCGACATGTACCAGATCGTGCCGCTGCTTGCGGGGTATCGAGCCCCCTGGGCATCCACCGGACAGCTTTTCGGATTTCAGGATTTGATCAACCACAGTCTCTCTGCGCTTCCGTCGCTGCTCGGATTCGTTCAGGAAACCGGCTACCTGGGGTACACCGGTCTGCAGTCGGCCTCGTCGAACGCGTTGCTGCCGCAGTGGGCGTACCTGGGATCCGCCGCCTTGATGGTGGTTGTCGCGGTCGGGGCATTCGCCTGGCACCGCGGGCGCAACACAGTGTTTCTCGTCCTCCTCGCGGTCGTTTCCACGCTGATGGCCAGCGCGACGCACACGCAGTTGCTCGCCGCCTATGAAGCTGTAGCCCGCCTCATCCCTCTGGTCGACAGCTTCCGCGATCCAGACCGCTGGCTGATCCTCCAGGCACTTGCGTGCGGAATCCTTGCCGGTCTGACCATCAGCGGCGTCGCGGCGCACCTGCGAAATTTGCGACGTCATGCGCCGTCAGTGACGCGGCGATGGAGTTGGGGCGCACTGGAAGTGACGACACCGGCAGCGCTGCTCTTGCTCGTGTTGCTCCCGGTGTCACCGACGATCATCGCCGGACTGAGCGGATACACACCGACGGCACAGCAGCTGTCACTGCTCTCCGCCGTCCGCGGTGATACCGGCGCGTTCACGGTCGCATCGGTGCCGTACGCGAGGACCTACAGCTTCGTCGACCAACCTGGATTGCGCGGTTACGAAAACGACCTCGGGACCAGTAGTTCGCTGTTCACTGGTCACCCCACGCTCGGGATCGGTGACTCGAGCGCCGCGAACGGGAACGCTGTCGCGTACCAGGGTTCCCTGCTGCAATCGGAAGACCCAGCGTTCGAGCGCCTCATGGGCACGCTCGGCACCAAGTACCTGCTCGACTTCTCGTACCCCGATCCACCAGCGGCGGTGGTCACGAACTCATCGGGTGTTGTGCAGGAAGCGGTGGCACCATATGCGGATCAGCAGTCGTTGGCGGCGATCCCAGGGTTCACCACCGTTGCTGCCAACAGCAGTGGCGCACTCGACAGACTCTCGTCATTTGCGCCGCAACTGACCTTGCGTACCAACGTCGCCGTGGTGCTCGGCGGCGCGACCGGCCTTGCGGCGCTTGCCGATCTTCCCGGTGTGGACCTGAATCGCTGGGCGGCCATGACCTCCGATGGCCTGGTCGCGTCCGGCGGCATCCCGGAGCTCGTCGCCGCGATCCATCGGGCGGATCTTGTTGTGGTCAGTGACACGACTCCTGACGACGTGGCCGTACAGGGAGTGCACCCACTGGCTCAGTTGAACGGAATATCCGGGACGCTTTCCGACGGCGCGTCGATCCCCACCGGCGCAACGCAACTTGCGGCATCCGGCGACTCGGTCAGCCCAACCGTCAGCGCAGCCAGCGCCGGCGCAAAACAATCAACGCGCACGTTTGCGCTGCCGCGAACGCAGTCCGTTGAGGTGTGGGCCCTTGTGCGCACAGGGCCAACTGCTGGCGAGCTCGACTTCGAGATGGACCACGAGCCGTCGATGAACGTCGTACCGCTTTCGATGGCGGATGGAGCCTTCAGCTGGGTTCTTGCCGGCGAGACGACGCTCGGCTCCGGCACCCACACCTTGAGGCTCACCGCACGTGACTCGAGTTTCGGTAGCAACTACGACGTCGCGGACGTGCGCGTGGTTGATGCGGGCGCACGCCAATCTGCCACCTCCGTTCTGGACACAGCATTGGCCGAGCACGCCGCGAACATCGCCTACGTCATGGATGCGGCCGACGCCCAGAAATGGGGCAATCAGCCACCGCCGACCATCCCCTTGTCCTCGGGCGCTGATCTGTCGTCGTTCTGGGCGCCTCCCGACACCAGTCACGTCACCGTGACCACCGCCGACGGCCAGAGTTCGCAATCTGTCGTTGCAAGGATCGTCCCGAACAGGCGGTACTACACGATCGTGCAGCACGAGTTCGCGAGCCCCGTCGACTGGTCAGGGGCGGGATATGTGACCGTCCCGTTCCAGGGAACAGGTGACGGCGAACACCTGCAGCTGGTGGTCCTGGCCTCCGAGAGCAGCGCGTCAAGGATTTACACGATCACCGATGACCGCGCCGGGCCGCGAGACATCGCACTGAGCACTGCACCTGCCCCGGGCGCGTCAACGCCGTTCGACTGGTCTCAAGTCAACGAGATCCGCGTCTCGTCACCGCAGCGGCAACTCTCAATGAACTTGGCGCTGGGGATACCGGCGCTGACGGAGCCGTGGTCCGCATTCAACCTGAAACTCCAGATCAGTCCGGTCGCAGCGGGCCGCGACGCGGCCTTGGAGAGTTCGTCTGGTTCCGCCTGTCCGTCCGCCGGCACCCCGACGCCGATCGAAGCTGAGTCGACCGACGTGACGGTCGTGTTGAGCCCTGCTGAGGTCCGCAACGGCTGCCGCATTGTTGTCGTACCCGCTGCAGGGATCCACGCGCGTCCGAATGGAACGGTGCAGGTCCTCAATGAGGCCGGAAACGAGTACAGCGTCATCACCTACAGCCCGTATGCGGGGGTGCTGATGGTGGACACCGGCTACGACCCGGGCTGGCGTGACTCTGTTGATGGCCATGCGTCGCTCGGCGCGCAGCCGCTCTTCTCGCTGGTCAACGGGTTCGACGTCCCTCCAGGAGCGCACACGAGCGCCGTCTCATTCGCCGGCGATTGGACCGCAGTCCTCGGCGCGGCACTGTCAATCGGGACAGTGGTACTGGTCGGCGTGCTGTCGCTGGTGGCATTCGTCTGGCGGCGTCGGCGTCGGACGAAACTCGATACCACGACGGTGGTTATGGCTCCAACCGTCACGCCCGACCTTGTTCCGAAGACACACTCGCGCGCCGTGGCACTGCGTCTCTCGTTGGCGTACATGGGTAGCGGACTGATCACGGCGCTGTTGATCCTGGCGGCCGGACCCGGCATCTTTTCCCTGCCCATTTTCGTGCTTGCACCATTTGTGGTTCTGCTCCTCTGGTTCTTGTCCATCCCCTGGTGGCTCTCCTGGCTGGCGGGTTCGGTCCTCGTCGCGATGACGGCCGTAGCCACCGGGCTCGGACACTCATGGGGGGCCGATGGCTTCGCATTGGTCAGCCTCATCCTGTTCGTGAACGCGGCCCTCGGCATCGTGACGTCGCATTTCAATCCCGCGGACACACGTGCGGATACCTCGCGTGCGGCACTCGTACTCGACGCTCCAGAGCAGCTCACCCTGGCAAGCTTCTAGAAGCCGGATCTGGCGTGCGCCGCCAACGGTCGGCGTGACCTGAGCAATCGCCTCCACCCCGGCCGCGATCGCCTTGCCAACGCTGCGTTGAGGTGCTTTCAGTGAAACCTTCGAAGGCACCGGACTCGTCAATACACAGCCGCCCTACACTGGCCACACCTCATGCCTGCTGATCCGAAGACGAGCCCAAGCGGGCCAACCCCTCTCGACAAGGCAGCCGGAGGTGGCGGCCAGGTTTGGTCGTGGCCGGAGATACGCCGGGGGACTCCGCTCCGGGTCCTGATCGACCTTGTGCAGTACGGCGTCGCGATCGTGCTGCTGGTTCTCGCAGGCGTGGTGCTCGTGAAGAGCTTCATCGACTTCATCACCTCCGTCACGTCGGCGCAGGGATACATCCCATCGCTGATCAACGCAATCGACGGCGTACTCGTTGTGATCATCCTCGTCGACATCATGCGGACCGTCCTCACCCATCTCGAGGGATGGGGCTTCCCCTACCGACCGTTCCTGGTGATCGGGATCATCGCGGCCGTCCGGGACATACTCGCCGTCTCGACCCGCCTGACATTGGGAACGACCGCGGGAGCCGGTGGCGCGTCGATTCAACAGTCTTTGCTGGAGCTGGGGACCAACGCCGGCGTCATCCTCGTGCTCGCAGTGGCGCTACTCCTGACGCGCGGGCAGGACGTCGACGCCGAGACCGGCGGGTAATAGCGCGCGGTTGATCAGCGTGGTCTCGTCGATGGGCTCGCCCATGGTCCAGTACTCCCACGCACCAAGCTCCAGGTAGGTGTGGTGGTAGCGAGGGTTGCTGGAATCGCGCGGCCACGGCTTCACGATACCGGCCGTTCGGATGAGTGCCACGAAGCCGCGAAACTGCGGTTCGAGATCCACGCGCCATGCCAGTACGGTGTACTCATGTGGCCAGAGCGGCATGGTCTTGGCGAACTGCCAGCGCACCGTGGCGATATAGGCGCGCGCGCCGTCGACGGTAAAGGTCATGTGCCCACGGTGAGGCGACCGAGCGACAGGTGGCTGTCGCGTGTCAGCGCAATGGTCAGCGAGGGTCTTTCCTGTCCAGGTTCCAGTGCCGCCCGACGTTCGCGATCCACCCCCCGCTAGGTGTCGGCGAAAGTCCGAATCTGCTGATCATTCGCTGGCCGCCCTCGTGATCCCCGTACATCAGGTCGATTGTCACGGTCCGCTCGGCGGCGGCCGCATCACGAGCAACGGTGAACAGTGGCTCGTTGCGATCGCGAGGGGCACCCTGCCAGAAACCGATATCGCCTGCGGGCACGTAGATGTCTCGGGTGAGCCGCCGGAAGTCTTTCGGGTCCGCGTGCAGACCCGTGGTCACGCGGTCGGGCGAGAAGTACCACCCGTGCAACACCGCAATGCCGGCCCCGGCATTGCGCAGCGTGATGACGAGATAGATCGCCTCGTCGGTCACCTCGAAGGATGCGTGGCCTCCCGCAACCATGACGTGATGGTTGTCGGCGAAGGAGACTTTCTGTGGCAGGTCCTGCTTAGCGATCCCCGCGAATCAGGGCGCCAGTGCTGCACCGACGGCGCCGGACGCACGCGCCCAGCGCGATGAACATGATGCCGAGCCCTGCAGCGAGGGAAGCCCACAGGCCGCTCGCTCCTGCGTTGGCGCCGGCGTCAGGGGTTGGGATTTGCGGGTCGTTGTAGACGGTCACCGTGAACGCCGGCGACGTCGAGGCGGTAAAGGCACCGTCGCCGTTGTAGAGCGCGGTGATGGTGCTGGTTCCGTCAACAGCGTACGCGACGCTGCACGACGCGACCCCGTTCACCAGTGGCTGCGTCGAGCAACCGGCGATCGGAGCGCCGCCGTCCAGGAACGTGACCGTGCCGGTCGCCACGCCAGTCGCAGGCGCCACGGGCGACACGGTCGCGGTTATCGTGCCGGCCACATCGGCGGGCCACATGGTACTGGCAGATGTGAGCGAGATCGACGTGGTGCCGTGGACCACACTTTCTGTGACCATTGGCGACGCGGAACCGGTGAAGTTGGCGTCACCGCTGTAGGTCGCGGTGATCACGTGGCTGCCTGCGCTGGCGTAGGTTGGATCGCAGGTCGCGACGCCGGACGCAAGCGGCAGCGCGATGCATCCGGTGATGCTCGACGCGCCGTCCATGAAGGTCACGGTCCCGGTCGGTGTGCCGGCCGCGGGGGAGGTTGCGACAACGGCGGCGGTGTAGGTCACCTCCAGTCCAGGCAATGCCGGGTTGACCGACGGTGCCACCAGCGTGGTGGTCGCGCCCTGGTTCACCGTGTGCGTGAAGGGTGCCGACGTCGAACTCAAGAAATCGACGTCACCGCTGTACACCACGGTGATTGGGTGGCTGCCGGCACCGGCGTAGGTGACGGTGCACGTGGCAGTATCGGCGATGGCTGCGATCAGTCCGCACCCGGGGAGCGGCGCGCCGCCGTCCATGAAGGTCGCCGTGCCGGTCAGTGTGCCGGTGGCGGGAGCGACGGCGGTGATCGTCGCGGTGAACGCGACGGTCTCCCCGGACACAGACGGGTTGGTTGACGATGTCACCATCGTTGCCGTCGCTCCCTGGTTGATTTTCTGTGTGAGCGTCACCGACGTCGAGCCGGTGAAGTCGGTGTCACCGGTGTACGTTGCAGTGATTGCATGCATCCCCACACCGGCGTAGGTGGCGCTGCACGAGGCGACGCCGCCGACCACGGGTTGGGCACCGCACCCACTGATCGGCGATCCGCCGTCCGTGAACGCGATGGTTCCGGTCGGCGTTCCGGCGGACGGTGCGACTGCGCTGACCGTGGCGTTGTACGTCACCGATTGCCCGCTCACGGAGGGATTCGCCGACGAGGTCGCGAGCGTCGTGGTCGCGCCCTGGTCGATGGTCTGCGTGAGGATCGGCGATGTCGATGTGCTGAAGTCCGCGTCGCCGCTGTAAGTGGCGGAAATGGCATTCGGACCGGTCGCGAGCGTGCTGACGGCGCAGGTCGCCTGGTTTGCGACCAGTGGCTGCGCGGTGCATCCGGTGATGTCGGCGCCGGCAGCCTGGAAGTCGACCGTGCCCGTTGGCGCTCCGGACCCCGGCGCGACGACGGACAGTGTCGCCATGATCGTCACGCTCTGACCGGTCACTGAGGGATTCAGCGACGATGCGACGGCTGTCGATGTCGATGCCGGGCTGACCGTCTGCGTCAGAGTCGACGACGTCGCGGCGGTGAAGTTCGCGTCACCCGCGTAGATGACGGAGATCGTGTGCGTGCCGGCACCGGCGTACGAGACCGTGCAGGTCGCTGTGCCGCCGGCCGGGAGTGCTTTCGCGCCGCATCCGGCGATGGTGACCCCACCGTCCTGGAATGCCACCGAGCCGGTCGGCGTTCCCAGAGCGGGCGCGACGACGCTCACGGTCGCGGTGTAGGTCACCGACTGCCCGGAGACCGATGGATCCAGCGAGGAGAGGACGATGGCAGCAGTGACGCCCTTGTTGACCGTCTCGGTGAACTCCGGGGACGTGCTGGTGAGGAAGTCCGCACTGCCCTTGAACAACCCGGTGATTGCACGGCCGCCGGCTGTGAGCGCGGAGGTGGTGCAGGTCGCAACGCCGGCGACGAGCGCGACACTGCTGCAGCCCGCGATGTTCGCACCGCCATTCTGGAACGCGACGTTGCCGGTGGCGGTACCACCGCCCGGGGCGGTCACGGTGACGGTGGCCGTGAAGGTCACCGATTGTCCGAACACGCTCGGGTTGACCGTCGACGTGATGACCGTGGTGGTCGACGCTGCGGTGACCACCTGCGTCAGCGCAGGAGAGGTGCTCGCTGCGTGCGTGGCATCACCGCCGTAGACGGCGGTGATGCTCCGCGAGCCCAGCGCGGGTGTCGCGGCGCACGTGGCGACTCCGGCAACCATCGGCACCGCGACGCACCCGGCGATGTTGCTGCCGCCGTCGCGGAAGGTGATCGTTCCGGTGGCGACCGGTCCGCCGCTGACCGTCGCTGAGTAGATGATCGTCTGTCCGAAGACCGACGGATTCGCTGACGAGACGACGCCGGTTGCCGTCGTGTTGATGACCGTCTGCGTGAGTGCGGGCGATGTGCTGGTCGTGAAGTTGGTGTCCCCGCTATAGACGGCGGTGATCGGGTCGACACCGGCGGGGAGGGTGCTGGTGGCGCACGTCGCAGTGGCCGCCCCCGAGAGTGCCTGTGCCGCGCAGCCTGCGATGTCGACACCGCCCACCTGGAAGTCGACGGTGCCGGTGCCGGTGCCCTTCGCCGGTGCGACCGGGCTGACGGTCGCGGTGAACGTCACGGTCACACCGGTGTTGGACGGGTTGAGTGACGAGACGACCTTGGTAGTGGTGTTTCCCTGGCCGACGTTCTGGCTGAGGATCGAGGAGGTCGAACCGGTGAAGTTGCCGTCACCGCTGTAGATCGCGGTGATCGGGTGGGCGCCGACGATGAGCGTGCTGATGACGCACGTCGCCTTGCCCGATGCCGGCACCGCCTGCGCGTTGCAGGTGGGAATGTCGACACCGCCGTCCTGGAAGTCCACCGTGCCGGTGCGCGTGCCGGTTGCGGGAGCTGTCGCGGCGACGGTCGCGGTGAGGGTCACCGCCTGCCCTGTGCTCGAGGGGTTGACGGATGCGGCGAGCGCCGTCGTCGTGGCGCCGTCGTTGACGGTCTGGGTCAGGTTCGAGGATGTCGATGTGGTGAAGTTGGCGTCACCGCTATAGATCGCGGTGATCGCGTGTGACCCGGGCCCGGCGTAGGCGATCGCGCAGGTGGCCGCACCCGCGGCGGACACGGCCCTCACGCCGCATCCGGCGATCGTCAGGCCGCCGTCCCCGAAGTTGACGGTACCGCTGCGCGTGCCCGCGGCGGGGGCGGTTGCCGTGACTGTGGCGGTGTACGTGACGGTCTGGCCGCTGACTGAGGGGTTCGCGGATGAGACCAGCACTGTGGATGTACCCCCAGCGTTGACGACCTGCACCAGCGGTGCGGACGTGCTCGTCGCGTAGGTGGCGTTGCCGCTGTAGACCGCGGTGATGGTGTGCGACGCCACTGCGAGGGTGGTGAGCGTGCAGGTGGCGACGCGGGCAGCCACAGTGCGGTTGACGCACGAGGCGATGTTGACCCCGCCGTCCTGGAAGGTGACCGTGCCCGTGGGGGCCGGGCTCACCGGCGTGATCGTTGCCGTGAAGGTCACGGACTGACCCCAGGCCGTCGGATTCACCGTTCCTGTGAGCGCGGTGGTGGAGACCGAGAGCGCGTGTGCCGTGAGGCCGCCAGACACCAGGGAAAGCGCACCCCCCACCAGGGCCACGCCGAGCTTGAAAACGGGCCCCCTGCGAGACCCTCTCGATATCACATCCATCTGACTGTGCTCAGGATTGCGCCCGAACATCCCTGCGATGGATGAGTTTTCGCGCCGTGGGAGAACTCGTGACCCACGAGCGACCGTGCGTGACCTGAGGCCAACACTGTCATCCGCAGGCAGGGGAGTCTGAGGGGCTGACGCACGCTGTCACTCGGGCGCGACAGGGCGCCATTCGCTCCCAGACAGGTCCGACACTGGTCTTAAGACTAGGAGATCAGCGCCGTCCGCTCATGGCCCGCGCTGGCCACTGCAACGACGTCACGGGGCCTCACCCGTTCGCCACACGAGGCGCACACCATGACGGCTTCACAAACGTTGCCGCACGCCTTGTGGATCACGGTCATCGGAGGACCGGCAGGCGCGACGTGCCGGTCTCCCCACTGGCGCATGGCGGTGACCACCGGCCAGAGATCGCGGCCTTTGTCAGTCAGCCGGTAGTCGTCGCGAGGCGGATGTGCGGAATAGGGAACTCGTGCCAGGACCTCGGCGTTGACGAGCTTGTCGAGGCGCTCATGCAGGATGTTTCGTGAGATCCCGAGCCGCCGCTGGAACTGGTCGAAGCGTGTGATGCCGAGGAAGGCGTCACGGACGATGAGCATGCTCCACCACTCGCCGACGACCTCGAGGCACTGTGCCACCGAGCAATCCATACCAGCGAAGCTCTTGCGATCCATGCCGCCATCCTAGTGAGTTGCATAATAGAACGCAACCCCGTAGAGTGCGGGAGCATGGCCGCGGTGAGGATCCCTGTCCCGACGCCGATCCCTACCCCTGTTGCGCGGCGCCGCGTCATCTTTGCGGTCACGGCCCTCGGCGCCTTCATGGCGTCCCTCGACCTTTCGATCGTCAACGTCGCGTTTCCAGCCCTGGAGCGATCGTTTCCCAGTGATCCGAGAGCAGCGCTCGCGTGGGTCATCACGAGCTATAGCATCGTCTTCGGATCGCTGCTGGTCATCGCGGGACGCACCGCGGATCGCATTGGAAGCCGCCGTGTCTTCTTTGCGGGCCTCGGGGTTTTCACCATCGGCTCTGCGCTGTGCGGTCTTGCTCCGTCGGTCGTGCTGCTCGTCGTCGGTCGCGTGATTCAAGGATGCGGCGCGGCCGCGTTGCTGCCTGCGTCACTGAGCCTGCTGCTCGACGCCTTTCCCGCTGAACGACGCTCGCAGGTCGTGACACTCTGGGTCGGCGTCGGCGCGCTCGCGGTGGCCACCGGGCCCTCCCTCGGCGCCGCGCTCATCACCATCGGTGGTTGGCGCTGGGCGTTCTTCGTGAACGTCCCGATCGGCGCCGTCGCGTGGCTCGCCGGCCGGAAAGTCCTGACGCGGTCACGTGGCGGCGTTCCGGGTGCAACCCCCGACTATTTGGGCGCGGTACTCATCGCGGTGACGCTCGCTTCCTTGGTGCTCGGCATCACCGAAGGACCAACCTGGGGCTGGTCGAGTGCGCAGAGCATTGCCTGCTTCGCGGGCGCGCTGATCATCGGGACCGCGTTCCTGTTTCGTTCAGCTCGGCATCCCGAACCGGTGCTGGACCTGACGCTTTTCAAGGCTCGCTCGTTCACGGTCGCGAACATCGCCACGTTCCTGTACGCGATGGCGTTCTTCGCGATGCTTCTGGGCAACATCCTCTTCCTGACGAGCGTGTGGCACTACTCGATTCTTGCTGCAGGTCTTGCCGTGACGCCAGGCCCGTTGGTGGTGGCGGTGGTGTCGGGCTTTGCCGGTCGCGCGGCATCGCGCCGCGGTTTTCGAACGATCCTGCTGGTCGGATTCGCGATCTTTGTCACCGGTCTGTGCTGGTTCGCGATACGCGTCGGCGTGCAGCCTGACTATCTCGCGGTCTGGTTGCCGGGCACGCTGATCATCGGTTTTGGGATCGGCATGACGTTCCCAGTCCTTGGCGCCGCCGCGGTCTCGAGCCTGCATCAGCATCGATTTGCCGTCGGCAGCGCGGTCAACCAGACAGCGCGTCAGGTCGGCGGCGCGGTCGGGGTTGCGCTGCTGGTGGTCATCCTCGGCACCCCGCACGGCGTGGAGGACGCGCTGAACCACTTTCACAACCTCTGGTGGTACGGAGCTGGGATGACGGCCATGTCCGGACTGGCCTGCACCCTGATCAGCCACCGGCCACGGGTTGCATAACACGGTACGCAAGCGGAAGATGCGGGGTGACGGGGGAGGTTGGGGGACCGAAAACGTTCAGGAGGGCCATCCATGGGTTCAGCAATTCCGAGCATGGGTCGCGCACGTCGACGCGCGGCAGTACTCACCTCAGCCGTCGGCGCCTTGGTGCTCGGCGCGGGTGGGATCACCAGCGCTCATGCGGCGCCGCTCATCGGCACCACAACCTTGTGGGTCGCCACCACCGGCAGCGACAGCAATCCCTGCACCAAGTCGCAGCCCTGCGCGAGGATGCAGTTCGCGGTGGACAACGCGCCGGTGGGCTCCATCATCAAGGTGAAGGCGGGGACCTACAACCAGACCGTCAACATCACCAAGCCCTTGACCCTTTCCGGCGCGGGCGTCGGTAAGACGATCATCGACGGCAGCAACATCGACACCGAGGCGATGGGTTACTTCGGTGTGATCTCGGTGGAGAACAACGCCGGTGCCGGTGGCCATATCAACATCCACGGGATGACGGTCGAGAACGCCTTCATCACGCAGGCGGAGTACGACGATTTCGCGAGCCCGACGGACGTCATCGTCTACAACGACAACAACGCGGGCGACACGGTGACCATCAGCCAGATGTCGCTCCTCGCCGTGCAGAACTCGAACACCTTTGCGGGCGTCGGCTTTGACACCTTCAATGACGCCGCCAATGTGTCTTTCACGCACAGCAGCGTGTCCGGCACGTTCCAGGGAGCATTGCTCGAGGGCGGTGGCATCGGTGGGCACGTCACCGTCGGCAACGTCAACTTCAACCATCTGATCAACTGCAGCGCCACCGCGTGCGGCTCGGTCTTTCCCGCCGAAGGTCTGTTCGTCCTGAGCGATCAGCCCGGAACCGCAGTTGACACCATCAACAGCAACAAGTTCCTGGCCTACGCCGGGTTCGGTATCGCTGCGGATGCAGGATATGCGGGTGGCAACTGCTCGGGAAGCAACGGTCCGTGCACGGGCAATGTGACCCTCACCGCCAACTACAACGCATTCGCGCTGGGCGCCTGCGCGTCGTCGAGCGACAGTTGCGCGGCGATCTTCATGCATGCCAAGCCCGGCAACGAGTTGAGCGCGCAGATCAAAGGGAATACGGGTACCGTGCATCATCCGGACGGTCTTATTGTCGAAGCGGCCGACACCGGCGTGTACAACGTCACGGAGATCAACAACCACATTCACTTCGCCTAGAGGGTGAGGAGCCTGGTCGGCTAATCTCCGACCAGGCTCACCCGCCTTCCAGCCCGACGACGTGCGGCGGCATGGCACATTGTCTTTGACGCGATCATGGACATCAGCCCCGATATCGACCGTGGACAGCAGGTCCGACGCCGCCTTCTGAGGCCGACGTCCTTGCTTGGCGTCATGGTCATCGTCGCGATCGCGAGTGCGTTCGGCATTGTGATGTCACTCGGGCAAGGGTCCACGCCGCGGCCCGTCGCCAGGACGAACGCGCCGGACCCGACACCGCCGTTGGTCACGTCAAGTCCAAAGCCCGTGGTCCCGGCGTCCGGCCTGGGATTTGCGGTGGCCGACGATCCTGCATTCCACCAGGTGATGCTGTTCGGCGGGGTGGGGGATTACGACAACACCTGGCTCTGGAATGGCTCGAGGTGGACGCTCGCGCACCCCGCGGCAAGCCCCCCCGGCCGATTCGGCGCATCGGCTGCCTACGACCCCGCGACCAGAACCGTGCTCCTCTTTGGCGGACGCCTCGAACCCGGGACGCCGGTCCACGACACGTGGGAATGGAACGGGATCAACTGGATCGATCTGGACAGCGGTGCAGGCGGTCCCAGCCGGGTGAGGCGTCAGATATGGCCTGGGATGCCGCTTCGCACCAGATGGTGCTCGTCACCGGCTCAGGGGTCATCTCCGACCCGGGCGCCACCTGGGTCTGGGACGGGACGCATTGGAACCACCCAAAAGGCGCCGGTTTGCCCGCCGGCGCCTTTTTCAGCCCGATGCGGTTTGACCCGGTGACGAATTCACTCATCGCTGTCGCTTGCTGCGTCGGCCCTCCGCCCGCAACCGGCGCGCTGAACACCACCTGGCGCTGGGATGGTGCCGACTGGATATTGCTGCCGGCACCGTCCCACTCGCCAGTCGAAGGAACGACCATGGCACTCGATCCCATCACCAACCGGCTCGTGCTCTGCAGTTGCGGCGTGTCACCGACCACCCAACACGAGCTGCTTGCCTGGAACGGGACGGGATGGACGTTGCTGTCTTCCGCGCCGCTGCCCTTTGAGGGCGGAGCGGAAGTCACCGACTCGGACCACCACGCTCTATTGCGGGTTGGACCCCCTCCAGCGACGACGGGCTCCGGCGCACTTCCTGTGCAGGTCTGGTCGCTGACCGCGTCTGGCTGGCACCGACTGGGCACAGGCGGGTAGCGCGTGTTGTCAGGAACGTCTCGTCGCATTCCGGTCTCCGCTGCGTGGCACCCTACGTTGGCGTTCTTTGCCGTGCATGTGCAATCGCCGGAGGCACCGAATTGACTGAATTGATCGATGTCCGCGAGCGCCGCGAGCTCTGTGATCTCCTGATGGATCTCGGCCCCGATGCACCGACTCTGTGTGAAGGTTGGACGACCGCTGACCTCGCCGCCCATCTGGTTCTGCGCGAGCACTTCCACAGGTGGCCCGATGCCAAGCGAGCGGTCGAGAAAGCCAAAGGCTTCCCGGTGGTGGTCGCCCGCCTGCGCGCCGGTGCACCGCTGATCCCCTGGCGCATTCCGCGCATTCGCAATGTGTTCAACGGACTCGAGTTCTTCATCCATCACGAGGACGTACGCCGCGCGAACGGTCGCAGCCCGCGTGAGGAGACGCCCGACCTGGAAGCGCTTTCGTGGCGCATGATCGGATACTCCGCGCGTCGCGTCGCGCGCCAGATCCGGCCCTTCAGTCTCGAGCTCCTGCGCCCTGATGGCGCGAGAAAAATGTTCGGTTCGGGCACGAAGGCGACGCTCACAGCCCCGGCCACCGAACTGGTCCTCTACCTCAGCGGCAGGCGCGCCGCCGCATGCGTGACGCTCGACGGACCCGGAGACGCAACGGCCGCCGTCGAGCACGCCAGAATGGCCGTCTGAGCATGGTGATCATCCGGCTCGGTACGGGGGGCAGGTGTGACTGATTCGGTTGCGCGGATGATGGCCGGTGATGCCGCATCGAGAGCGCTCGGTATCGACGTCATCGAGGCCGCGGACGGCGCAGCCACGGCAACGATGACCGTGCGCGCAGACATGGTCAACGGCCACGGCATCACCCACGGGGCTTTCGTGTTCGCGGTCGCGGACACCGCATTCGCGTGCGCGTGCAACAGCCACGGCCAGCCGACTGTCGCGGCGGCCGTCGATATCACCTTTGTTGTGCCGTCGCGGGCCGGCGATGTGCTCGAGGCCCGCGCAATCGAGCGGACGCGCTTCGGCCGCTCAGGCATTTACGACGTCACCGTGCGCCGCGGCGACGATGTCATCGCGGAATTTCGGGGCACCAGCCGGACACTCGGGCGGGATGCGGTGTGAGCACTGTTGGGGTTGCCCCAACCGCCGATCTCCTGGACGCCGGAGAGCGTCTCTCACGCGATGCCCTGATCGATCTGCAGCTCTCGCGCCTGCGGTGGTCCCTGGGCCACGCGTATCAGTACGTGCCGCACTACCGCCAAGCGTTCGATGCCGCGGGCGCCACGCCCGACGACGTGCGCTCGCTCGCCGACCTCGCGAGATTTCCCTTGACCACCAAGCTCGATCTCCGCGACAACTACCCGTTTGGGATGTTCGCCGTCCCGCAGCATGAGGTCCGCCGTATCCACGCATCCAGTGGAACCACGGGACGGCCGACGGTCGTCGGCTATACGCAGGCCGACCTCGACATCTGGGCGGACCTGATGGCGCGCTCGATCCGCGCCGCGGGCGGACGACGTGGGGACATGGTCCACGTCGCCTACGGATACGGACTGTTCACCGGCGGTCTCGGTGCGCACTACGGCGCCGAGCGTCTCGGCTGCACTGTCGTGCCCGTTTCCGGCGGTATGACCCCCCGTCAGGTGCAGCTCATCACCGATTTCAAACCGGCGATCATCATGGTCACGCCTTCCTACATGCTTGCGCTCCTCGACGAGTTCGAACGTCAGGGCCTCGATCCCCGGTCGTCCTCGTTGCGCATCGGGATCTTCGGCGCCGAGCCGTGGACCGAGGCGATGCGGACCGAGATCGAAGATCGCCTGGACATGCACGCCGTGGACATCTACGGGCTCTCGGAAGTCATGGGGCCGGGTGTGTCGCAGGAGTGCGTCGAAACCAAGGACGGCCTCCACATCTGGGAGGACCACTTCTATCCCGAGGTCATCAACCCCGAAACCGGCGAGGTGCTCCCAGATGGCGAGCTGGGCGAGCTGGTCCTCACCTCGCTCACCAAGCATGCGCTGCCGATCATCAGATATCGCACGCGCGATCTCACCAGGCTCTTACCCGGCACCGCCCGTCCGGCGTTCCGCCGCATGGAGAAGGTCACCGGGCGCAGCGACGACATGATCATCGTTCGCGGCGTCAACGTCTTCCCTACCCAGCTCGAGGAGATCCTCATCCGCACCGACGGGCTGGCACCGCACTTCCAGCTCATCCTCGGCCGCGAGGGACGGCTCGACACCCTGACGGTCGTCGTCGAGGCGCGGCCCGACGCCCCGGCCGAGCGTCGGGGCCCTGCGGCGCGGGAGCTGGCGCGCGAGGTCAAGGATCGGGTGGGGATCACCGTCGCTGTCCAGGTCGTCGACCCCGGCACGCTCGAGCGCTCGTCGGGAAAGCTTCAGCGGGTGATCGACCGCCGGTCGTAGACTTCCCCAGCGCGCCGTTCGAACCAGCCGGTTCGCGGGTCACGGGAGGTATCTCTGGGTGGACCGGTTTCTGCTGTTTCGGACCTTTGATGAGCTCGAGGTTGGTCAAACCCAGCGCACCCGCGGTCGCACCATCACCGAGACGGACATCGTCAACTGGTGCTCGCTGACCGGCGACTGGTTCTACCCGCACATCGACAAGGTGGCCGCGGAGCGATCGATGTTCGGGCAGCGCGTTGCCCCCGGGATCATGGTGTTCGCACTCGGGACCGGCCTCGGTGTTCCCGCCGACGCCACGACGATCCTTGCCAACTACGGCAGCGACAAGCTGCGCTACACGGCGCCGACGTGGATCGGCGACACCATCTACCTCGACATCGAGGTGATCGAGAAGAGCGACCGCGACGCCAAGTCCGGGATCGTCTCCTATCGCTGGGACATTCTCAACCAGAACGCCGTCACGGTCTGCGCGAGCCAGTTGAAGATTCTCACCGCCAAGGAGCGAGCGGCCTATGCCGGAATCTGACGCGACGCCGACCGTCCGCCTGACCTTCGACAACGGTGTCGCCGAGCTCGTTCTCGACCGCCCGAACAATCTGAACGCGATGAACGGCGCGATGGTCCAGGAGCTTGCCGCAGCGCTCGATGCGGCCGAGGACGCGGGCGCGCGTGCCCTGCTGGTCCGTGGCGAGGGGCGCGCCTTCTGCAGCGGCCGCGACCTCGCCGAGGCGGATCCGCTCCACGAGGACGGCGAAGCGATCCTGCGCGATCAGTTCAATCCGCTGATGCGGCGCATGGCAGAGCTCGCGATGCCGACCATCGCCACGGTTCACGGCGCCTGCCTTGGCACCGGGCTTGGTCTTGCGCTCGCCTGCGACGTCATCTACGCAGCCGACGACGCGCGCATCGGATCTCCGTTCGCACGCATCGGCGCCGTGCTCGACAGCGGAGCGCACGCCGCATTTGTCTCCCGTGTCGGCCCGCATCGGGCTCTCGAGCTCATCTACACGGGTCAACTGCTGTCGGGCCGCGAAGCCGCTGAATGGGGACTCGTGAATCGGAGTGTCGCGGGCGGTGACCTGGTGCGACGGACCCGCGAGATGGCCGGAGCGATCGCCCGCGGCCCAACTGCGGCATTCCTGGAGTCGAAGCGGATCGTCAGGTCGATCCAGGATGGGTCGCCTTCGCGTGCGGACCTCCTTGCCGCCGAGGCCGCCGCGCAAGGCCGCGCGTCGCGGACGCACGACTATCAGGACGGGATTGCCGCGTTCCAGGAGAAGCGCAAGCCGGCGTTCACGGGCTCATGAGCGGCGTCAGATGACGGACCTCGCACGCTCATTTCCCAGCCTCGGGTTCGAACGACCCGAGGACGGGATCCTGGTCATCACCATGAAGGCGGTGGGTCGCCTCAACGCCGCGGACGCCTCGATGCACCGCGACCTCGCGGACGTCTGGCGTGCGGTCGACACCGACCCGGACACCCGGGTGGCCATCATCCGCGGCGCCGGCGGCTCGTTCTCGTCCGGCGGCGACTTCGACCTCATCCAGGAGATGGCATCGGACTTCGCCGCGCGGACCCGGGTCCTTCGGGAGGCGCGCGATCTCGTCTACAACCTCATCAACTGCAGCCGCCCCGTGGTGTCCGCAATCGACGGCGCCGCGGTCGGCGCCGGGTTGGTCGTCGGGCTCCTGGCTGATGTGTCCATCGCCGGACGCTCCGCGCGGCTCATCGACGGCCACACCCGCATCGGTCTCGCCGCCGGCGACCACGCGGCGATCATCTGGCCGCTGCTGTGCGGCATGGCCAAGGCCAAGTACCACCTGCTCACCTGCGAGCCGGTGAACGGGGAGGAGGCGGAGCGGATCGGGCTGGTGTCGCTGTGCGTCGACGACGACCAGGTGCACGTGCGGGCGCTCGAGGTGGCGCGTCGCATGGCCGCCGGATCGCAGACCGCGATCTCCTGGACCAAGTACGCGCTGAACAACTGGCTGCGTGCGGCAGGTCCGATCTTCGACAGCTCGCTCGCCTTGGAGTTCCTCGGCCTCACCGGTCCCGACCTCGCGGAGGGCGTCGCAGCGCGCCGCGCCAAGCGGAGCCCGGATTTCGGTGGCCCGGGTCCGCGGGGGTAGGATCGGTGAGCGTGACTACGGATGCGGCGACGGCGTCGAGCGGGACGTCCTCATTTCGCGGATTGGCCCAAGCCGCCTGGCAGGACGTTGCCGCGGAAGGGGCGCTCGGGCCGGTCATCGAGCACCCTGTCGACCTCAGCACCGAGCAACTGCGCAGCCTCTACCGGCTCATGGCGCTGGCGCGGCGGGTGGATCGACAGGCAATCAACCTCACGCGCCAGGGCGCACTCGGGGTCTACGCGTCGAGCATGGGCCAGGAGGCGGCGCAGGTCGGCGCCGTGTTCGCGCTGGAGAAGAACGACTGGTTGTTCCCGTCCTACCGGGATAGCCTCGGTACCTTCGCCCGGGGCGTGGACATTGTCGAGATCCTCGCGCTTTTCTCGGGAAGCTGGCACTGCGCGTTCGACCCCTACGAGCACCTCGTGGCGCCCCAGGCGACGCCGGTCACCACGCAGGCGCTGCACGCCACCGGGCTGGCGATGGCGGCGCGACTGCGCCACGATCCCATCGTTGCGCTCACCTTCTTTGGTGACGGCGCGGCCAGCGAAGGGGATGCGCACGAGGCGATGAACATGGCGGGCGTGTACCAGGCGCCTGTGATCTTCGTCGTGCAGAACAACCAGTACGCGATCAGCGTGCCGTTTCGCATGCAGACGCACACGTCGTCGATCGCGCTGCGCGCCGCGGGTTGTGGGATTCCGGGTATTCGCCTCGACGGCAACGACGTGCTGTCGGTGTATGCGGCAGTGCGAGTGGCCGTCGATCGGGCACGCTCCGGTGGCGGTCCGACACTGATCGAGGCCATGACCTTCCGAATCGAAGCACACACCACCGCGGACGACCAGAGCCGCTACCGCACTGAGGACGAGGTGGCGGAGGGGCGCAAACGCGATCCACTGGAACGTTTTCTCGGCGTGCTGCGCGAAGGCGGCGCCGTCGACGACGCGTACCTTGCAGAGGTTGACGCCGAGGCCGAAGCGCTCGCCGCTCGCATGCGTGATTCGCTGTTCGGGGCACCGGCAGGCGACCCGCGCGAGATGTTCGACCATGTGTATGCGACCCTGACGCCGCAGCTGGAAGCGCAGCGGGCGTTGCTACACCAGGAAATGCAGGCAGCGGTCGATCCCTGATGGAAGTGACCATGGCGGGCGCGCTCAACACGGCGCTCCGCGACGCGATGCGCGCCGACGACACGGTCGTCGTCTACGGCGAGGATGTCGGCCGGCTCGGCGGCGTGTTCCGCATCACCGACGGGCTCCAGGCGGAGCTCGGCGTCGACCGCTGCTTTGACACCCCCGTGGCGGAGTCCGGCATTGTCGGGACCGCGATCGGAATGGCGATGTACGGACTGCGGCCCGTCGTGGAGATGCAGTTCGACGGTTTCTCCTACCCCGCCCTGAATCAGATCATCAGCCACGTCGGGAAGTACCGGAACCGGTCTCGCGGACGCGTCGGACTCCCGCTCGTGATCCGCATCCCGTACGGCGGCGGCATCGGCGCCGTCGAGCATCACTCCGAAAGTCCCGAGGCGTATTACGCGCACACCGCAGGGCTGACGGTCGTGTCACCGGGGACTCCGGCGGATGCATACGCGTTGCTCCGCGCCTCGATCGAGCACGAGGATCCGGTCATCTTTCTCGAGCCGAAGCGACGCTACTGGTTGAAAGCAGACCTGGAGTTGCCGGTCACCGCCCCGCCAATCGGGAAGGCAGTCGTCAGGCGCACCGGGACGACTGCGACGGTGATTGCGTACGGCCCGATGGTGACCACCGCGCTCGAAGCGGCAACGCGCGCCGAAGAAAGCGGTTGGGATCTCGAGGTCGTCGACGTTCGAACCCTCAGCCCGCTGGACATCGACACGCTCGTCACCAGCGCCTCCAAGACCGGTCGCGCGTTGGTCGTGCACGAGGCTGCGCGCTTTGCCGGGTACGGAGCCGAGATCGCTGCCGATGTGAGCGAGCGCGCCTTCGGATATCTCGCCGCGCCGGTGTTGCGCGTGACCGGATGGGACATTCCCTATCCACCCGCAAAGATCGAGCGCCATTTCCTTCCCGACGCCGACCGCATCCTCGATGCCGTGGCGCGGTTGCTCGAGTACTGAGCCATGACGACAGTGCGCGACTTCCTCATGCCCGACCTCGGCGAAGGGCTCACCGAGGGAGAGATCAGTCGATGGCTGGTGGCCGAGGGTGACGTTGTGGTGGTGGATCAACCGATCGCGGAGATCACCACCGAAAAAGCGATCGTCGAAGTGCCCACGCCGTTCGCAGGACGCGTCGCCACGCTGCATGGTGGTGCCGGCGACATGGTCGCTGTCGGCAAACCGTTGATCAGTATCAAGGTGGCCGGTGCGCCGTCGGAGTCTGCGTCCGGAAATGTGCTCGTTGGATACGGCACCAGCGAATCCGCGCCGCGGCGTCGAACCGGTGTCGCACCGCGTGTCGATGCGCCGGCACCTGCGGAAACAACGTCGTCCTTGACCCGACCCGCATCGCCGCTGGTGCGACGTCTGGCCGCCGAGATGGGCATCGATCTCGCCACCGTCGTCGGCAGCGGACCCGGCGGCATCGTGACCCAGGCGGATCTCAAGAACTCCGGCAGTCAGGCTGCGGCGCCGAACGACGCGGCGCCGGCAGACATGCCCACCACGGTTCCCGGGGGAACGCGTCAGGCGCTAGTGGGTGTCGACCGCGTTGCTGCCGAACGCCTCACGCGGTCACACCACGACGCCCCGACCGCAACGGCGTGGCTGACTGCCGATGCGACGCGGATGATGGAGCTGCGCTCCGTGTTCGCGGAGTCGAGCGGCATTCGCGTGACGCCGTTCGCCTTCATCCTGCGGTTGTGCGCCATCGCGCTGGCGCGGTATCCGCGGCTCAACGCGCATTTCGACACCGCAACCAACGAAGTCGTGACCTTCGCGCCGGTGCATCTCGGCGTCGCGGTGCAGACGGAGCGCGGGCTCGTGGTCGCGGTGATTCGCGACGCGCAGAACAAGCCGCTTCCCCCGCTGGCGGCCGATCTCAACCGGCTGGCGGAGGCCGCTCGCGACGGCACCATCGACGCGTCTGAACTCCGAGGCAGCACCTTCACGGTCTCCAATTTCGGCGCTTTCGGCGTCGACGGAGGGACGGCCCTCATCAACCCGCCTGAGGCGGCGATCCTGGGCGTGGGGCAGATCGCGACACGCCCGTGGGTCGTGGGCGACACGGTGGTGCCACGCTCGTTGGTGGAGCTGTCGCTCGTCTTCGATCATCGCGTTGTCGACGGTGGCGTTGCGGGCGGGTTCATCCGGCACCTCGCCGATCTCATCGAAACGGCCGACAGGGCCCAAGGACTTTTGAGCAATGAGTGACACCACGACGACCGCCGCCGCACCGGCACCTCAAGCCGCGCTTCGTCGCGCGCAAGCGGATACATGGGTGTACTTCGAGGGCGAGTTGCGCAGGTATCGCGACTGCCATCTGGGGCTGCTCACACACGCGCTCCATTACGGCACCGGCTGCTTTGAAGGGATCCGCGCATACTGGAGTGAGCGCCAGCAACGGATGAACGTCTTCCGGATGGCTGATCACTTCGCGCGCCAGACCGGGAACGCGCGCATGCTGCACATGGAGTTGCCGCACGGCGTCGACGAGCTTTGCGACATCACCGTCGAGATAATGCATCGCAACGCGTTTGCCACCGACGTGTACATCCGCCCGCTGGTGTTCAAAGCGAATGAAGAGATCGGCATTCGCTTTCACAATTTGCGCGACGGCTTCATGATCGTGCCGGTGCCATTCGGCGCGTACGTCGACACCACCGGCGGGATCCGCTGTCAAGTGTCGAGCTGGCGCCGCATCGACGACAACGTCGCACCCGCACGGTCGAAGGCAAGCGGCATCTACATCAGCAGCGCGCTCGCCAAGACCGAAGCCTTCATGAACGGCTTTGACGAAGCGATCCTCATGACCCAGGACGGACGTGTGTGCGAGGGCAGTGCCGAGAATCTCTTCATCGTTCGTCGCGGTGAGTTGATCACGCCACCCGCGTCGGAGAACATCGTCGAGGGCATCACTCGCGCAACCCTGATGCAGTTCGCGCGTGAGGAAATGGGCGTCAACGTCGTCGAGCGCGAGATCGACCGCAGCGAGCTCTATATCGCCGACGAGGTCCTGCTCTGCGGGACCGGCGCGGAAGTCTCCGCCGTCATCGAGATCGACCGGCGCACCGTCGGAACGGGGGAGCCCGGCAAAGTCACGACGAAGCTCCAGGAACTCTATTTCGCAGCATGCAAAGGCGATGATGACCGCTTCGCCGGCTGGCTGACGCCAATCCCCTGAGCGCAGTCGTTCGCACAGTGATCATCGAACGCCTCGGACCCGGCGACGTGATGCGCGCGCGGGACATACGCAGTCGTGCCCTCGCCGACGCCCCAGACGCGTTCTGGGAGACCCATGAGGAGGAGAAAGCTCGGCCCGATGGTGACTGGACCGCGCGCCTCGCCGCGCCGGATGCAGCGATTTTCGTCGCGACCATCGACGGCGGTGACGTCGGCCTGATCTTTGGTTCGCCGCATCACGAGCACGCCGGCGACGCGGGCCTGTACTCGATGTGGGTCTCGTCGTCAGCACGCGGCCAGGGCGTGGGCCAGGCGTTGATCAGTGCGGTGATCGAGTGGGCTCGCGGCGCGGGATACACCACGCTCCGGCTGGACGTCGGCGACGCGAACCTGCCCGCGCAACGCCTCTACGAGCGCATAGGCTTCAGGGCCACTGGCGTCGTCGGTGCAATGCCGCCGCCGCGCGACCACATCGCTGAACACGAATTGGCGTTTGAGCTGGTGCTTGCTGAGTAGCCGAATCCAGGATCGGCATGGTTGCACTGCCTGAGGGTCGGGACTACACTCGCCCTCGGGCACTGGGCAAAGGCGGGTAGGGCGGAGAACGGGACGATGGGGCGGTACGCTGGTCAACGGGCGCGCGCGGTGAGAGGGACCGCTGCGGCGACTGCACTGCTGCTTTGCTCCTGTGGCGCAGCGACAATCCAGGGCGACAGCAGCGCGGCGCTTGCCACAGGGGCGACGGTCAAGAGCCTCGCCGCTGGACATCTCGACTCGTTGCCAACGGGCACCGAGTACGTCCAGGTGACGGCGTTCGCTCAACCGGCGGGCACTCTCATCGGCTCGAAGAAACACGTCCCCGGCATCATCATGCAGGAGCACGGGAGCCAGCGGCTCGCGGTCGAGGGCAGCCCACCCCTCGACATCCACGCGGGCGAGGCGGCCTTCCTGCCAAGCGTCTTCCACACTCACGTCAACCCCGGCCCCGACGCGAACAACTGGATCAACTTCGCCCTATGGCCATCATCGGCACGGGAGGCTCCGCTCACGTCGGCCACCGCGACGGTAGCGTTTGCGACACCGGATCTGCCTGCCGGCGCGCTGCCGCGGGGGCCATTTGCCATCACCCTCCAAATGGTCACGCTGCAGCCGCACGGGCGGACCGAGGCGCACACCTATGGAGGCGTCAATGTCGTGTTCGTCCTCCAGGGCAGCATCAACGCCCACGCCGACGGCCGGTCACCAGCAACGCTGAGCGTCGGGGATGGAAGCTGGGCGCTCGCGGGAAAGGGCCTGCAGGAGATCGATGATGGCAGCCAGCCGGCTACTTTCCTCACCTTTGTCATCCTGGGACTGGGGAAGCCGTTCGAGACGGCGCTCAACCGCGCACCGTGACGACCTCCCGCACCCGGCCGTTTCCCGTGTCGGTGATGAGTAGGTCACCGTTGGGAGCGACCGCGACGCTCAGCGGCATCCGGAGGTTCGCCGCAGCGGGATTGCCGCCATCTCCACCGTAGGCTGCGTAGCCTGTGCCTACCACAGTGGTGATGGTGCCATTGACATCAATGCGCCTCACGCAATTGTTGTCGGTGTCGGCAAGGTAGATGTCGCCTCGACTGTCAACTGCGACGGCCGAACCGGACGTGGCGATGGTGGCGAGGTTGAGGCGTAGCTCCGCTTCAGTTGCCGATGCGCCGTCGCCCGTGTCGCCCTCCTGACCGGTGCCCGCGACGGTGGAGATGTCCCCGTTGAGGTCGACGCGTCGGATCCGATCGTTGAACGCGTCGACGATGTAGAGATTGCCCTCGACGTCGAAGGCAAGCCCGCGCGGTGAGCGCATCGTGGCCGACGTCGCCGGACCGCCGTCCCCGGCGTAGCCGTCCTCACCAGCGCCGGCCACGGTGGTGATGAGCCCCTCAGGCGTGACTTCGCGAACACGGTCGTTGCCGCTGTCGCTGATATAGAGATCATCGTTGAAGCCTATGGCCAAGCCGACTGGCTGATTGAGCTGCGCTGCGGTCGCGGCACCGCCATCGCCGGAGAACCCGGCGACGCCAGTGCCGGCAACGGTGGTGATCACGCCTGCGGAATCGACTCGCCGGACTCGATTGTTGAGCGCGTCCGCGATGAAGAGGTTGCCGGCGCTGTCCACAGCGAGACTTTGGGGAGCATTCAACTCGGCCTTGGTAGCCGGTCCCCCGTCTCCGCCATATGCGGCATCGCCCGTGCCCGCGACAGTACGAACGATGCCGGAAGCCGCGATTTCACGCACGCGATTGGCATCGATGAAGTAGACATGACCCGCCGCGTCGGCGATGGCGGCTATCGGAAGTGAGAGATCGGTCGCAATAGCGGGGTGTCCGTCGCTGGAAAAGGCGCGCGCGGCCGTCCCCGCGAGGGTTGTGATTTTGAAGTTCGTGGCAGTGGCGATCGTCCCCCGACTCAGCGCAACCGCTGTGATCCCCGCGGCCGTCGCAATAGCCACGACGGCGCAAACCGCCGCCGCCGTGCGGCGGGGCGGCAGGCGGAAAAGGCTCGATCGGGCGGAGCCTGACGGTGTGCTGACGCTTGGACCAGTTGCACCGCCGGCGGCGCCTGTGGCGCCCTGGATCGCCGAGGTGGTAGTGGTGGCGACCATCCCGGACTGTGCGCTCCGCCGCTGATCCGCAACCCAGCCGGCGATCTGCACCCGCGACCGGAAGCCGAGCTTGCTGCGGATACGTTCGACATGTCCCTCGGCCGTGCGTTCGGAGATGAAGAGCCGCGTCGCGATATCTCTGTTCGTCAGCCCATCGGCGACCAGGGCTGCGATCTCTGCCTCACGCCGAGTCAGATGTTCGGCGTCGGGCGGGAGCTTTGCAGACCTCGCTGGCATGATCTTCCCTTCGTGTCGGGAGGTGAAGTATGACGGCCGCCGGACGGCTCGGACGCCGGGCCTCAGGGCGCTGCATAGCCGTTCTCTCCGAGGCTGCGGAGCAAAACAGGTACCGAAGACAGGTATCGGTGCGGGTACTTCCCCCGTTGTCGCAGCGTTTTTCGGCGGCTAGCGTCGTGTCGAGGCGGCCCGAACAGAGGCCGACAACAGACACGGAGGAATGCTGATGCCACCCCTAGCTGCCACCGACGGATCCGTCGCTCACCCGAATCGGCACATCGTGCAAGGAGGACAGGAGATGAGAACCAAGACATTCGACGCCGCGCGGGCCGGTCGAGGCGCGGCGTTCACGCTCGGACTTGCTGCAGTCGTCGCGCTAGCAGCATGCGGAACGGCCACGACCAAAGCGGCCACGGTTGCGCCGCAGCACGCAGCACCGACCGCCCAGGCTGCGCCGCCGAAACCGGCACACGCGACGATCGGCGCCTTCCACGTGAGCAACGCGTTGTTCCAGCTCAATTCGACCGGGCCCACAGAACTGTTCACGCAGCAACTGCTGATCCTTCCGGGCAAGACCACCGGATGGCACACACACCCGGGTCCCGGATTCGTTGTGATCGTCTCGGGAACGCTGACCAGGTACCAGGTCGGTGCCAACGGCACGTGCGCGCAGCAGAGCTACGGCCCGGGCCAAGGGTTTGTCGAGTTGCCGGGCGTGGTGCACGACTCTGTGAACCAGGGATCGACACCAGTCACCGGGTACTCGACGTTCCTCGACATCCCCGCGGGCAACGCTACCTCCAAAACGCCTGCGATATCCCCTGCCGGCTGCCCCGGCCTCCCGTGACGTTGAAGAGCACGCCCCATACCTAGCCCAACCCAGTGCGATCGGCTGAATGAGCCAGGGACATCGGCCGCGGCCGACCCCCGCCCGCGGCCGGGGCCGGAGCGTGTGGTATTAACCACACACCCCCCCCCCAGACGGCCGCCAGAAGGTAAGGCGGCGGAGGGGTGGAA
>JBEPVD010000007.1:0-82944 GCA_041691155.1 Candidatus Dormiibacterota bacterium
AGACCACCGCGCGTAAGCCGGCGGCCCGTAAGACCACCGCACGCAAGACCACGGCACGCAAGCCGGCAGCCGCTCGCAAGACCACGGCACGCAAGCCTGTGACCCGGCGCCGCGCCGTCAAGGCCGTTGCCGCTCCGGTCGCGGCAGCGCCCGCCACGACGCCGAGCTGAGCCAACTCCTCAGCTAGACAACCCTTCGTCGTTCGAAGGCCTCCGGCCGGTGCCGGGGGCCTTCTTCATGCCCGGACGCGCAGCTACACGCTCAGGCAGCGAACATCCGGGCGAGCACATCTGCCGCGAAGCGCACGCCCGCGGAGTCGACGTTCAGATGCGTGACGCAGCGCAGCACTCGCGGGCCCATGGTGGTCACCAGCACGTTCTGCTCGGCGAGACGCGCTGCCAGCGCACCGGCAGGCGCATCCGTATCGATGACCACGAGGTTCGTGGGCACGGTCGCTGCGCGGACCCTTGCTCCCACGCACCCGTCGAGCGCCTGGGCAATGACGCGCGCGTTGGCATGATCCTCGGCAAGGCGCTCCATGTTGTGTTCGAGCCCGTACAGGCCCGCCGCCGCGATCACACCGGCCTGACGCATGCCACCGCCGAGGCGTTTCCGCCAGCGTCGCACCTCGACGATCACCGCAGCGTCTCCGCACACGACAGAGCCCACAGGAGCGCCGAGGCCCTTGCTCACGCACACGGTGACCGTGTCGCACTCGTCGACCAGCGCTGCCAGGCTCACGCCGAGTGCGACCGCGGCGTTGAAGAGCCGGGCGCCGTCGCAGTGGACGCGAAGGCCGAGCGCATGTGCCGCGTGAGCGGCTGCGTGGACACGATCCGCGTCGATTGCTCCGCCGCCACGCCGGTTGTGCGTGTTCTCGATGCAGAGCAGCGTCGTGACCGGCACATGAATGTCGCTCTCGCGGACCGCGGCCTCGACGGCGGCCGCGTCGGGGATCCCCTCGAAGTTGTCGAGCACATGGAGTTGGACACCCGCGACAACCGCGGCGCCGCCAACCTCGTACACGACCACGTGCGCCTGTGCATCGGCGATGACCTCATCGCCCGGTCGTGTCTGAGCAGCGACGCAGGAGAGGTTGCCCATCGTCCCGCTCGGGACGAAGACCGCGGCGGGTTTGCCAAGCAGCTCAGCGACCTCCTCCTCGAGGCGTCGCACGGTCGGGTCCTCGCCCCACACATCGTCGCCGACCTCGGCGCGCGCCATCGCGGCGCGCATGCCTTCGTCGGGGACGGTCAGCGTGTCACTCCGAAGATCGACTGCGTCCGGCACCGACGTTGCTCTCGCTCTGCATGACCTGCGCATCCTGAACCATCGCCGTTCCCGCGGGTCGCGAGGCTTCGCCCACCAAGGCACCCGCGCGGCAGGAGCGGTTGCGGCCGGTACGTTTCGCGAGATACAACGCGCCGTCCGCCAGGGTGAACAGTTCCGCGGCGTCGTCGGTGTCCTCTGGATACGCGGCGACTCCGAGGCTGACGGTCAGGCGCACCGCGACGTGCTCCGGAAGCGTCACCTCGGTTTCGGCGACAGCCATCCGAATCTTCTCGGCCACGATCAGCGCCTCGCGTGCTGAGGTGTCGGGCATGAGGACGACGAACTCCTCTCCGCCGTATCGAGCGATCAGATCCGCGCGGCGAACGCTCCCGGCGACCGTACGCGCAAATGTCGAAAGGGCCAGGTCGCCCGCATGGTGACCGTGCGCGTCGTTCAGCGCCTTGAAGTGGTCGATATCCATCATGAGAATCGCCAGCGGCGCACCGAGCCGCTGCGCGAGTGCGACCTGTTGCCCCAGTGAGTCGATGAGGAAGCGATGGTTGTACAGGCCGGTGAGATCGTCGACGCTCGCCTGGCGTTGCACCACGGCGAGGAATCGATAGCGCTCGAGCGCGAGTGAGATCTGCTCGGCGGCCGAGGTCACGAGGTCGCCATCGGCGCTCGAGAACGCGGAGTCTTGCCCGGCGACAGCAAGAACGCCGTGCAGGTGGTTGCCGATGCGCAGCGGCGCGACGCAGAACTCGCGTACCCGCAGCCTCGCCTCAGGGCTCGTTGCGGTCGCCCCGAGGAGCATCGCGCCGAGTCCCGCGTGACGGTAGCCCTCGCCGAGTGGGCCGTCGCCGTCGAGGAAACCGTCGAAGGCGATCAGCCGCCCGCTGTCGGCAACCGCGAACGAATCACTCATCTCTGAACCGTTCACGACGATCATCGCAATGTCGGCGTCGAGGGATCCACGCAACTGCTCACAGACATTCGCGAGGGTCGTCTCAAGCGGTTGCGCAAGGCTCAACTCCATGGCCACTGACGCGCGCGTCGCCGAGGCGCGCATGGTGGAGCGCACCTGCAGGCGCATCGCCTCGAAGCTGGCGCCGAGCCGCCCTACCTCGTCCACCGAGCGAACCCGCACCGGAAGATCGAAATCACCGCGACCGAGTGCCGCGACCGCGTTGTCGAGTCTGCGCAGCGGCCGGCGCAGGTCGATCTGGACCACGATGACGATGAAGAGCATCGCCACCAGGATCACGGCAAGCAACAGGAGTATCGATTGCCAGGCCAGTGGTGGCCCCGTGAACAGAGTCGTCACCGCCAGCGTGAAACCGGCACCGACTGACGTCGACGCCACCGCGACCTGGTGTTCGGTGAGCGACACGACTGCCGGACGCGACAACACCAGTGCGGCACGAAGCGCGGGACTCGGCGCCTGCCCGGCGGCAACGCGTGATCCAACAAAGCCGAACGCGAGCGCGAACCGACCATCGGCACGAATCAGCAGGATTCCGACCGGATTCGAGGCGGTGGCGATGTTGTGGTCGATCGCGGTGATGAACGACGCCGTGACCGGGCGGGCGACAAATGCGAATGCGTTCCGGCCTGCAAGGTGCGCCGCCGCGATGAGCCAGGCATTGCCGTCCGACGTCGCAGCCGTGTCGGCTCCCGACTCGGCAGCCGCGACGAGAGTCTGCGTCTGCCTGTCATCGGGGAGCACGGTCGAGCCCTGCACGGCGATGACGGTGCCGTCGGATCGCATCACGCCGAGCACATCGTCGGTGCCGATCACCTGGGTGTCTTCCGCGAGCGCTGTCTGGGTCGCTGCCGCGTTCGGATCGCTGCTCGCGGTGAACTGACGGGCGACACCGGCAATGAAGGCGTCGAGGGAATCGCGCTGGCCCTGTATGAGACTGGATGCGATGCCGACCTTGTCAGCGGCACTGTTCTCCGCCAGCGTGGTCGCACTCGACTCGGCGAGCACCAGCGGAACCACCGCGATGGTTGCGCCGGCGACGAGAATCACCGCGGCGAATTTCAGTGAGAAGGATGCCCCTCTCCAGACACCCCCGAGCCATCGAACCCCTCGCATCATCGTCTAGTCAGTCGTGGCGTCTGACCACGACGAGCGTCGCGACCGCGATGGCGGCGGCGGCGAGGACCGTCGCGAGCGCGATCGCATAGACCGTGGAGGGTCCGAGCGCTCCACTGGTCAGCTCGCTCGCGGCTGGGATCATGAGTGCCGGTGGCGCGATGACGGGCGGCCGCGCACCTGCCGGTGTTCCCGGCACCGGGGTCGCCACCGGTGAGCTGGACGCCGGCGGCGTGGTGGTCTTCTTGGGTGTGGTCACGGTCGCGGGCTGTGAGCCCAGCGTCGGTGTCGCCGCACGGGGCGTCGGCGCGGGTCGTGGTGAAGGTGCGTCGGTGGGTGCCGGCTGTGTGTGCCCGCAGCACACCGATTCGTTCGCAGCGCCGTCCGTCGAGTGGTGACGGCATCCGTGCCGTGGGTCGCCGTTGTGGTCGTCGAGCGCTGGCGACGCTGCAGTGCCGCTCTGCGTCCCCAAGCCCGGCCCCGCAGCAACCGCGGTCATGGTCGCCGGGCCGATCAGGACCCAGAGCATTGACGCGGCAACCACCATCAAGACGTATGCGCGTTTGATCGGCAAGTCACCTCCGCCGGGGATGGTACGACCGCTTTCGGTGGGACTTGTGATCGAAATGTGACACTTTTCGAGTGCCAATCGTCGTGATCAATTTCCTCGACGGTGAGGTCGTCCTCGCCGAAGCGCCAGAGATCACCTTTGATCTCGCGATCCTCGACGCGGAGATCCGCTCGATCAATCAGAACAGCGAGCGGGCGCTCTTCCCCGTGAGCGCCATTCGTCAGATCCTCGTCGGCGACCCGCTGCCGGCACCGCCCGAGGCCGAGGTCGCGGGCTGGGATCGAGCGGCGTTCCATTTCCTCGACGGACTCGTGCTCCGAGCGTCCATACGGTCAGACGCGCATCTCGGTCGGTATGGCGGCGTCTGGCGGATCGTCGAGCCCGGATCGACAGAGTTGCGGACGATCGCGATTCCATACGCGGCGCTGAAGGGCGTCTATCAGATCCGTCAATGGGACAGCCGGCCGGCCAGCGAGCGCGACGAGCATGCCGAGCTCGACCAGCTCGCCCGGGTGCTCTCCGAGCGCGAGCGGAACATCGCCACCGGCGCCGCCGTGCCCCCGCTTCGACCGCTGCTGTCGCGGATGCGCCGCCCACCGGGTTCGGCCTGATCTCGGACCTGTCGCGCGTCTGTCGACGCCGGAGAGCGGTCTCGGACCCCGTGGTACCGTCCCGATGTGACCTCCACGCTGGTGCGTGGCGATCCCGAGATCAACGACGCTCCCCCGTCGCTGTCGAATCGCCTCTTCACCGTCAAAACCATCGCATCCCTCGTCATCGCCGTCGCCATCGTCGGCGTGGCGATCTGGCGCGCGCAGATCAACTGGGGCGCGGCGTGGGACAACATCCGCCACGCCAATCCGTTTCTCTACCTCGCTGCGATTGCCGTCTACTACGCATCGTTCGCGGTGCGGTCGATCCGCTGGCATGTGCTGCTGAAGAACGCGGGTGAGGATCGCCGGTCCGGCTCGCTGGTCGGCATCGTGATCACGTCGTTCTTCGTCAACTGTGTCGTGCCGGCGAAGATGGGCGACATCTATCGCGGCTACCTCGCCAAGCAGAGGTTGGACGTCCCGGTGAGCAAGGCGCTCGGCACGATCATTGCGGAGCGTCTGATCGACCTCATCGTCCTGATGACCCTGCTGCTCGCCGCCGGCGCGGTCGTGTTCCGCACCAAGGCGCCGGGCATCCTCATTCCGTATGTGGTCGTCGGCGTCCTCGTCTGCCTGGCGGGCGTCGGCGTCATCCTCGTCATGCGTGCCGGTCGCGGTCAACGCGTGCTCCGGCATCTTCCCGAAGCGGTGTTTCATCGCTACGAAAGCCTCCGGATGGGGGCCGTCGATTCATTCGCGCGCCTGCCGACACTGCTCGGACTCACGGTGCTGGTGTGGGCCGCCGAAGGTGCACGCCTCGGCCTCGTGGTGTTCTCGCTGCACCTCGCCGGTGTGCATCTCGGACCGTCGCAATTCCTGCTCATCGCGCTGGTCGCCGCGCTGCTCACCACGGTGCCGTTCCTACCGGGCGGGCTCGGTCTCGTCGAGGCAGGCATGATCGGCGTGCTCATCACCGTCGGCGGTGTGACCAACTCGGCCGCTGTGTCGATCACGCTGCTCGACCGCGGCATCAGCTACGGCAGCCTCGTGGTGGTCGGCTTCATCATCTTTGTCGTGACCCACGTGCACGTGCCCAAAGCGCACCGGATCGCCACCCAGGGGTGAGGGCGCTCGTCACCGGCGGCGCCGGCTTCATCGGCTCGCACATCACCGACGCGCTCATCAGCGGCGGACACGAGGTGACCGTTGTCGACGACCTGTCGCGCGGGCGGCGTGAACAGGTCAATCCCAAAGCTCGGTTCGTCGAACTCGACATCACGTCATCAGCGCTCACCCAGGCCATCGCCGACGCACGACCCGAAGTGGTCTTTCATGCAGCGGCGCAGATCGACGTGCGCGCGTCGGTGCGCGATCCGCTGCACGACGCCGACGTCAATGTGGTCGGCAGTGTGAACGTGCTCCGGGCCGCGGTCGATGCCGGCGCACGGCGCCTGGTGTTCGCATCGAGCGGCGGCGCGATCTACGGCGACACCGACGTGCTCCCGACGCCCGAAGGCCATCCATGCCTGCCGGAATCGCCGTACGGCACGGCGAAACTCTGTGCCGAGGCATACGGCGGCACCTTCAGCCGTCAAGCGGGCCTGGAGTTTGTCGCGCTTCGCTACGCCAACGTGTACGGCCCACGACAGGATCCACACGGCGAGGCGGGCGTCGTCGCCATCTTCGCGACGCGGCTTGCCAACGGCGAGACCGTGGTGATCAACGGAGACGGGACGCAGACACGCGACTACGTCCACGTGCAGGATGTGGTGCGCGCCAACCTCGCCGCTGTCGACGGGCCGGCCGGTGTCTACAACATCGGCACCGGCGTGGAAACCGACGTGAACACCGTCTACCGCATGCTCGCCATTGCCGCTGGTGTTGACGGGGAGGCTGAGCACGGCCCGCAGAAACCTGGTGAGCAACGCCGCTCCTGCCTCGACACGTCGTTGGCCCGCGAGCACCTCGGCTGGAGCCCGACCGTCGGATTTGACGAGGGCGCCAAGAGCACGCTCGATTACTTCAGGACGGCGCGCTAGCCTCCAGCAAGGACCGGGCTCGCGCGACGTTCGCGGCACCACGGGTTCGCAATGCGGTTCCTGCGTCACGCAGCGATGCGTCACGCGCGTACCCAGGAGCTTCAGCCAATCGCGCTGACCAGCTCAGCTCGTCCACCGCAAGCTCGAGTGCGCTCCGTGCCTGGTCAAGCGCCTTGTCGACGGGTATTGCGGCGATGCGTTCGAGTGCCTGCGCGCAGCCGTCCAGTCTGCGTCTGACGGCGCGCGGACCGTTGTCGTCGTCACTGGCTGCGGGTGAGCCCTCGAGCGCGAGCGCAGCCTCGGTCGTGGTCCCGAGCACCGCCACCAGTACGCCGTGCGGGTCTTCGTCGGTCGATGCTCCGGCGCCCATCATCCGGTAGGCGCCGAACAGGAACAGCACCACAAGAATCCCGGCGATGACGTAGATCGCCACTAGCGTGCGCTCCCGCGGTTACTTGTAGCGGAAGGTGATGCGCCCGCGAGACAGGTCGTACGGCGAAAGCTCCACCCGCACGCGATCCCCGATGAGGATGCGGATGTAGAACTTGCGCATCTTTCCGGAGGTGTACGCGAGCACATCCTGGCCTGTCTGCAAGCGCACTTTGAACATCGCGTTGGGGAGCGGTTCAACAACCGTCGCGTCCATCTCGATGGTCTCTTCCTTGACCTCGACCTTCGGCGTGCCGTCTGCAGGCTCCCGTCGACGAACGGGGCCGCGACGGCGGGTACTACCAGGGCGGGGTGGGCGTCGTGCCAAACAGGGTCTCCTCGAAGCGGATCAGGCGGTTGGCGAGCGTATCACGGAGCCGTTCCCTGGTAACGTCGTGTGAATGGCGGGCCGAGTTCAATCTCCGTTCCTTGACGCTTTGCGTGACCGCGTGCTGGTTTTCGACGGTGCGATGGGGACGAGCCAGCAGTCCGAGGATCCCAGCATCGAGGATTTCGGCGGCAAAGCGCTGGAAGGATGGATGGACGGTCTGGTGCTCCACGCGCCGCAGATGATCGAGCGGATACATCGGTCCTTCCTTGACGCCGGCTGCGACGTCCTGGAGACCTCCACCTTCCAGGCGACCCGCCCGCGGCTCGAGGAATGGGGCCAGAGCGAGGTCACGCAGGAGTTGAACGTCTCGGCCGCGCGGTTGGCCCGCAGGCTCGCCGACGAGTACGAGGCCCACGACGGGCGGCGACGCTTCGTTGCGGGAAGCATGGGTCCGACCGGCTTTCTGCCCGCATCGAGCGACCCATCGATGAGCCGTCTCGGCTTTGGCGATCTCGTCCCGGTGTTTCTGGAGCAGGCGAGTGCACTCATTGAAGGTGGCGCCGACGTACTGATCATCGAGACGCAACAGGACATCCTCGAGACCAAGGCGGCGGTGTTCGGCGCTCGGAGCGCGATCGCGGGGGCGATGCGTCCGGTGGCGCTCATGACGACCGTGTCGCTCGACGTGACCGGCCGGATGTTGCTGGGAACCGACGCCGCGGCGGTGCTGGCGATCCTCGAGTCACTGCATGTCGACGTCATCGGCTTCAACTGCTCCACCGGTCCGGAGCACATGCGCGAGCCCATCCGGTACATCACGTCGCACACGTCGCTGCCGGTCGCGTGCATTCCGAATGCCGGTCTGCCCATCAACGTCGATGGCCGGGCGCACTATCCGCTGGAGCCGGTGCCGATGGCGACCGAGCTGGCGAGCTTTGTACGCGAGTACGGCGTCAACATCGTCGGCGGTTGCTGCGGGTCCACCCCGGAACACATCCGCGAGCTCGTGGAGCGCGTTCGTGCGACCGTTCGAGGTGCCCGCACCGCGCCGGACCTCGAACCACGTCTCGCGAGCGCCATGCACGCCATTGACCTGCGCCAGCAGCCCGCGCCGCTCCTCATCGGCGAGCGCGTCAATTCGCAGGGATCCCGCGCGGTCAAGCGCCTGCTCCTCGCGGACGACTACGACGGCATCCTTGGCGTCGCACGCACCCAGGTCGAAGGCGGAGCGCATGCGCTCGACCTCTGCGTCGCGCTGACCGAGCGCAGCGACGAGTCCGAGCAGATGGGCACCGTGGTGAAGACGCTGCAGATGAGTATCGACGCGCCGCTGGTCATCGACAGCACCGACGCGGACGTGATCAAGGCTGCGCTCGAGGTGTATCCGGGGCGCGGCATCGTCAACAGCGTCAACCTGGAGAACGGACGTGTCCGCTGCGACGCTGTGCTCCCATTGGTCCGCGACCACGGCGCCTGCGTCATCGCGCTGACCATTGATGAGGAGGGCATGGCACGCACCGCTGATCGGAAGCTCGAGATCGCGCGCCGGATTCGCGACCTTGCGCGTGACGAGTTCGAACTCCAGCCGCACCAGCTGATCTTCGACGCCCTGACTTTCACGCTCGCCACCGGAGAAGCGGAGTGGATCGACTCTGCGCACGAAACCATCGACGGTATTCGCGCCATCAAACGTGAGCTTCCCGGTGTGCTCACCGTGCTCGGCGTGTCGAATGTGTCGTTCGGCCTCGCGCCGCACACACGGCCGATATTGAACAGCGTGTTCCTGCATCACTGCATCGCAGCCGGCCTGGATGCCGCGATCATCAACCCAACGCACGTCGTCCCCTACGGTGAGATCGAGCCGGAAGCGCGTCGTCTCGCAGAAGAACTGGTGTTCAACAGCGGGCCCGATGGGCTCACAAGATTCATCGCCCATTTCGACGACAGTCCATCGGGTGGCGGCGCGGGTCTTCCCGAAACCGCCGATCCGTACGAGGGCATGTCGACCGTGGAGCGCATCCACGCGCAGATCCTGCACCGGCGCAAGGACGGTATCGAGGAGCAGATCGACATCGCGTTGCGCGACCAGGCAGCCGTGAGCGTGCTCAACACAGTGCTGCTGCCCGCGATGAAGGATGTGGGTGACCGGTTCGGCTCCGGTGAATTGATCCTGCCCTTCGTGCTGCAGAGCGCTGAGGTGATGAAGCGCGCGGTCGCTCACCTCGAGCAATTCCTGGAAAAACGCGAGGGATATACCAAGGGCAAGGTCGTGCTCGCCACGGTGTACGGCGACGTCCACGACATCGGCAAGAACCTCGTCAAGACGATCCTCAGCAACAACGGTTACACCGTGTTCGACCTCGGGAAGCAGGTGCCGCTCAACACCATCATCGACAAGGCGCTCGAGGTCGATGCTGACGCCATCGGTCTCTCCGCATTGCTGGTGAGCACCAGCAAGCAGATGCCCGCCTGCGTGAAAGAGCTCGACGAGCGTGGACTGAGCTATCCGCTGATCATCGGTGGCGCGGCCATCAATCGTGGCTTCGGCCGTCGCATCCTGTATCTCGACCAGGAGCGCGCGTACGAGCCCGGTGTCTTCTATTGCAAGGATGCATTCGAAGGGCTGGAGACCATCGACCAGCTGCTCGACCCGGACCGGCATGACGCGTTGCTGTCGCGTGTCGTCGAGGAGGCGCGGGTGCATCGCGTACATGAGCGCGAAAAGCTGGAGCGGCGCAACGCGGCGGCAAGCGGCGCGGCGGTGCTGCCGGCTCGGAGCTCGGTGCGCCGGGACGCGCCCATTCCGCAAGTCCCGTTCTGGGGTGCGCGCGTGCTCCGCGATATTCCGATCTGGGACGTGTATCCGCACATCGACCGCAACTCCCTCTACAAGATGAGCTGGCAGTTCCGCGGCGTGCGCGACGCCGCGAAATGGGACGAGCTGCTGCGGACCGAGCTCGAGCCGCGTCTGCAGCGTTCGATGGAGGAGGCGGTTCGCGATGGCTGGCTGGATCTGCAGGCCGTATACGGCTACTGGCCGGCGCTCGCCGACGGCGACACCGTGATCGTGTACGACCCCGGCGACATCGACGCGGAGCTCGGGCGGTTCACATTCCCGCGCCAGAACGAGCAACACCGGTTGTGCCTTGCGGATTACGTCCGTCCTGCCGAAGACGCGGCCGACGGTGAGCGCGACGTCATCGCACTGCAAATCGTCACCACCGGTCCACGGGCGTCAGAGCTTTCCAACCAGTTGCAGGTCGACGGCTCCTATGACGACATGCTTCGCATTCACGGCTTCGCGACCCAGATGGCGGAGGCGACGGCGGAGTACGTGCACACGCGCATCCGGCGCGAGTTGCGCCTCCCCGAGGACCAGGGCCGCAGATATTCGTGGGGATACCCGTCGTGCCCCGACCTCGAGGACCACGTCACCCTCATGAAGATCGTCCCGGCCTCCCAGATTGGCGTGACGCTCACCGAGGGCTACCAGTTCGTCCCTGAACAGTCGACGGGCGCGATCGTGCTGCATCATCCCGAGGCGCGGTACTTCGCGGTCTACGGCGGGGCCAATGTTGAGGAAGACGCGCCCGGGGCGCCGGAGCCGGTGCTGACGACGGCGGGCGTGTAGGGCGCGCGAGTCCCTGCGGCCCAGACAACCACGATGCGCACCCCCGATCCAGGGAGACCATGCCCGCCTGGCCGCTCTCGTCTCGGGGATGTTGGCAGGCTGTGCGCAGGTCGGTCACCATCGTCTGCAATGCGCATCGACGACCTCCTCGCACGCGGCGTGCCGCTCTTCTCCTTCGAGTTCTTCCCACCCCGGGATGACGACGGCGCCGCGCGCCTCTTCGACACGATCGCGGCGCTGCGCGACCTCGACCCCGCCTTTGTCTCGGTCACCCACGGGGCGGGAGGCAGCCGGCGCGACGACCGCACCGTGCGCCTGGTCGAGCGCATCAAGGTGGAGACGGGCCTGCTGCCCATGGCCCACCTCACCTGCCGCGACTCGACTGTTGGCGACCTGCTCGAGGAGATCCGCCGATACCAGGAGGTGGGGATCGACAACGTGCTCGCCCTGCGCGGGGATCCGCCCGACGGGCAGGGCACGTTCGTCCCCCATGAAGGTGGGCTGCGGTTCGGCAGCGAACTGGTGCAGCTGCTCAACGACAACGCGGACATCTGCATCGGCGCCGCGTGCTCTCCAGAGAAGCACGTCGAGTCGGCCAGCCTCGACCAGGACGTGCTGGCCGCCCGCCAGAAGGTGGACGCCGGTGCAAGCTTCCTCATCACCCAGCTCTTCTTCGACAACAGCCGCTACCACGACTTCGTCGCCCGCGCCCGCGCCGCGGGCATCGGCGTGCCCATTGTGCCGGGGATCATGCCGATCACCAACGTCGACCAGGTGACGCGCTTCACCGCCAAGATCGGCGCCTCGATCCCTGACGCGCTGCGCGCGGCGCTTCAGGCGCGCGCTGACGACGCCGCGGCCGTGCTGCAGTTGGGCGTGGCCTGGGCGACATTGCAGTGCAGTGAACTGCTCCGCGCCGGTGCGCCCGGCATCCACTTCATCACGCTCAACCGCTCCCCGGCAACCCGCGCCATCCTCACTGCGCTGCGGATCGCGCGGCCCTGGGAGAACCGCAGAGGGCTCGCCGACCGGAGCACGTGACGCCCCGCGCTGCCGGCAACTGCCTCAGGTGTGGCGGGACGGCGACGGCGGTACCAGGCTGAAGACAAACGGTGTCGGACAACCTCGTCCTGCTTTGCCACCGACGCCACACCATGCTCCGCGTGGACCAGGAGTTGCCGCGCCCCCTCCCGTCCGAGCATCGAGCCGCTGCCGACTAGCCCCTACTCGACGTACCGTCGGATCTTGTCGTCCTCCGCGCCATGCTCGTGCTTGTACAGCGAGCAGGTCTCGGGCTCGGACACGCACGGTGGCACGGGGTGACGGCCGGTGAACTTGTGGGTCTGCCGGTCGACGTGGCAATCAGCCTTGTAGCGGGTGAGCATGCCGAACGGCCCGGCGCTCTCTTTGATGATCTGTTCGAGGTACGGACAGCGGCGGCCACGCGGACGAGCAGGGGACTGAGGCTCGCGCTGGGGTTCCGGCCGGCCGCGTTGCGGCGGCGGTGGTTCTGCTCGCATCGACCCCCCGAGTGTAGTGCTGTCTCAGGGGGCGAGCATCGACTGGATGCGCGAGGCGAGTTCCTTGATCTTGAACGGCTTCGCCAGCGTCTGGACGTTGCCGTAGGCTTCGAGCTTCGGAGCGGTCGAGGCGTTGACCAGTGCACTGACCACGAGCACCTTCGGGTCGCTGCCGTGGTCCGACCGAATACGCTCCAGCACCTGGGTCCCCGAGAGGTCGCCCGGCAACATGAGATCGAGGAGCACCAGGTCAGGCTGGAAGTCCACGAACGCGGCAAGGCCCTCGTCACCGCTCTTCGCCACCTTCACCTCGTAGCCCTCCATCGTGCAGAGCAGAGATTCGATGTCGGCGAGCGCGTAATAGTCCTCAATGATCAGGACTTTCTTCATAGCGGTACTCGTCGATGGGGTCATTTCTGGGTTCCGGCCGAATATAGCACGGGCATTTCCGACGACCCGGACGGGTGTGACCAACCCGTCACCCGAGAGCGCAACCAACGCACAGCCACGGCACTCCCGCGTGCCCGGGCGTTAGATCGAGCGATCGATCAGGGTGCCGGTCCCGAGTCCGCCACCGCAACACATGGTCTGGAGGCCGAAACGACCGTCGCGCCGCTCCAGCTCGTGGAGCAGCGTGGTCATGAGCCGCGCCCCGCTGGCGCCGAGCGGATGACCGAGTGCGATGGCCCCGCCGTTGACGTTCACCCTGTCCATATCCGGGTGATGCTCCTGCTCCCATGCCAGCACGACGGGCGCGAAAGCCTCGTTGACCTCGAAGAGATCGATGTCGTCGATGTTCCGTCCCGCCCGTTCGAGCAGTCGGGTGGTCGCCGGGATCGGTCCCGTGAGCATGGTGACCGGGTCCACACCGACCACGGTCTGTCCCGCGATCCGCGCGCGTGGCGTCAACCCGAGCGCGGTGGCACGTTCCAGCGACATCAGGAGGATCGCGGCTGCGCCATCGGTGATCTGCGAGCTGTTCCCGGCGTGCAGAATGCCGTCCGGCTTGAACGCCGGCTGCAGCGCCGCGAGCGTCTCGGCAGTCGTATCGGGTCGGATGCCCTGGTCCTGACTGATCACTCTGCCGTCACCGTTGGCACCGACGACCACAGGCGCAATCTCACGGTCGAAACGGCCCTGCGCCTGGGCCTCACCGGCGCGTCGTTGTGACCGCGCCGCAAATTCGTCCGCCTGCTCGCGTGTGATGTGCCACGTCTCCGCGATCATCTCGGCTGAAAGCCCTTGCGGGACAAGGTTGTATGCCTCGAGGAGCTCGGGCGGGAAGGGCGTCCCCGGGCCCTGGAACACCGTACTTCCCATGGGAACGCGACTCATACTCTCGACGCCGGCTGCGATGGCGATGTCACACACGCCCGACTGAATGAGGTTGGCGGCGAAGTGAATCGCCTGCTGGCCGGAACCGCACTGCCGGTCGACCGTCGTGGCCGGAACCTCAATCGGGAACCCTGCCGCAAGCACTGCCTGACGCCCGATGTTCACGGCCTGCTCGCCGGTCTGCATGACGCAGCCGAAGATGACGTCGCCGACCATCGCAGGGTCCAGGGCCGCGCGGCTCGTGACCTCGCGCAACACATGCGCCGCGAGCATCACCGGATGGACGTCGCGAAGATCTCCATTGCGTTGATTGCCGCGGCCCATCGGGGTGCGAACCGCTTCGACGATCACGACGTCAGTCATGGATGGCCTCTTTTCTCCGGACGGGTCGCCAACCTTAGCAGCGGGGCGTTCATCAACCGTTGAACCGCCAGACGCTCGCCAGCACCGGACGCGGTTGATGAGCCACCAGTGGGTCTGCAGGCGCCGTTTCAGCGGCGACCTCCACCCATCCACTGGGTGGCGATGCGTCGTGCGGGCTGAGCACCAGGATGTCACCGGGCGACGGGTTCTTCTCCGCATCCTGCGACGCGATCACCGACATCCCCAGAGCCGCGAGACCGGGCGTCCCGTCGTCGGTCACATCGGTGGTCGGAGGCGGCGGGAGCAGCGCGAAGAAAGCTTCGATGTAGGGCTGATCGAGGTAGGACGAGAGAAATATGGCGTGGCCCGCGGCGACCTGTCGCGCTGTCGTGATGGCCGCGATCTCTCCGGTGTCGAAGTACAGCGCGTCGCGATTCGGGTACGCCGTGTAGAGGTCGATGGTGAAATACGCGCCCTGCGCGAGCACACCTGCCACAACCGCGCCGGTGGCGAGCTGGAGCAGTCCGACACGGCCCCGAAACCAGCCCCGGATGCCATCCGCGCCGAGCACCGCGAGGACGACGAGAAACGGGAGCATCCCTGATGCGCGAAGCGCGTGCGGCGTGCCGTTGTTGGTGAGCGCCGCGGCGATGGGAGCAAGCACGATCGCGGCAACCACGAATCTGATGAGCGGCTGGCGCCGGCGTTCCCAGCACACGACCACGCCCGCGATGAGCAGCGGTGCCATCGCCCAGAGCAACATGCCGCCGATCTCGGTGTTCTGTCGCGGGTTCAAGTCACCCTGCTGGAAGAGAAAGCCCGGACTGAAATACGTGACGTAGTTGACGAGAAATCGATCGATCACCACGTTCAGCGGCGCACCGTCGGCCCAGATGCTGATCAACGCGAACCGCCCGGTCAGCGCCCCCGGGTTGAGCAGCGCGTAGACGCCGAGCACCCCGTACCCCGCGGCCACCGGCACGAGCGCACGCCACCAGCCGGGTGTTTTCGCGAGCCACCAGACAACCGCCAGCACGATCGTGATCAGCAGGATCTCGAGGCGCGCCGTCGTGTACCCGAAGATCGCAAGCGCCAGAAACACGCCTGCAATGCCGAACTGCCTCGGGGCCGGCGACTTCCCAACCAGGCACCAGAGCGTGCCCGAGAGCAACGCCAGCATCGAGATGGTCTCGAACCCCACGCGGCTCTCGATCACCAGCCACGGCGTCAATGCGGTGAGCAGCAGCGTCCCCAGCGTGATGACGCGTGACCCGGTCATGCGCCACGCCGCGGCGGTCAGGAACCCAACCACCGCAAGTCCGAACAGCGCGGCCGGTAAGCGCTCGACGGCAACGGTCAGCGGCAGGAAACGGACGAGCGCCGCGACGGCGTAGACGTAGACCGGATTCTTGTACTCACCAAAGGCTTCGAAGAACAGCGGAACGTGTATGCCGTGTTCGTCGACCCCGAAGTGGGCGATAGTCCACGCGTTGTAGCCAATCGATGCCTCATCGACGTAGAGACCCGGCGGCGACGCGGAGAGATCGAGGAGGTTGCGCACCACCACCAGCAGCGCGACCACCGCGAAAACGCCGATCCAGGTGCCGCGATGCGAAGTGCCTGCGTCCGCCTCAGCGTTCACGCACGCGATGCGACGACGAAATCAGTGAACAGCCGTCGCGCCCACTCCTGCTCGAGATACAGCTCTTCCGGGTGGCACTGCAGTCCTACCACGAAGCGCCGGCCCGGATGCTCCAACGCCTCGACGAGACCGTCATGGGCACGCGCCGTGACCACGAGGTCGCGACCCAGGGTCCGCACAGCCTGATGATGCATGCTGTTGACGGCGGTGAGGTTGCCGCCCGCTATCGAGTGCAAGCGCGAGTCAGGCGAGACATCGACCGTGTGCGTCAGCTCCTGTCGCGAGCCAACCTGTGCGTGATTGCTCGGCGTCGCGCCCTGCTTGCCGACGTCCTGCCACAGCGTGCCGCCCAAGGCCACATTGAGCACCTGCGCGCCGCGGCAGATGGCGAGCACCGGCTTGTCATGGTCGAGTGCCCAGTGCGTGAGCAGCATCTCGGTGCGATCGAGTTCGCCGTCCACCTCGACACCATGGTCGAGTTGTGTCTCCTCGCCGTACAGCTGCGGCTGCACGTCAGGTCCTCCAGGAAGGCAAATCCCGTCGCAGAGGTCGAAGAGCCGACGCAAATGTGGCTGGGAGAGCGACGCGCTGATGCCGAGCGGTGTCGCACCGGCGCCTTCCAACGCATCGAAGTACGCGTGGTTGCGTCCGAGCACGTCGGACAGCCCTTTCTCGTCCAGTGTCCGCATCGTGATTCCGATCACCGGCGACCGCGTCATGGCAGGCGTTCCTTGATGGTGGCTACGACGTGAACGTGAAACGACCGAGGTGCAACCACGGTGAGAGTACCCCGGATTCTCCCTCGCCGAGCTCGAGCATGCGTTCCCGGCTCACCTGCAGGACGTTGGAGAACGCCTCAACGATGCTTTGCGTGAAGCGCAGATCCTTGACGGGCCGGGTGATGACGCCGTTCTCGATGAGAAACGTCCCCTCACGCGTCATCCCGGTGATCACGGTGCGCAGCGGATGCACGTCGCGCACGTACCAGAATCTCGTGATGTACAGGCCGCGCGACACGGATCCGACCATGTCCTTCCAGGGCGTGTCGCCGGCGTCCATGGCAACGTGCCGGGGGAGTGGTCCCCAGGTGTTCGGCTGCGGGAGCGAGTGCCCGGTGGACGCGACACCGTCGAGCATCGCCGTGGGCGTGTCGTAGACGACACCCGCGCAGACGCCACGGTCGATCAATGTCACCGGTTGCGTCGACACGCCCTCGTCATCGAAGGGGAACGGAAAGATGTCTCGCGTCCGCGCGTCATCGCGAATCGTGACCTTCTCGTCCATGAGCCGCTCGCCGATTCGCATGAAGCTGCGATGTTCCTGGACCGCGAGCGCACTGAAACCGGTCCAGGCGAGATGCTCGAGCAGGTCCGTCACCGCGTACGGCGACAGCACCACCTCGTAGGCACCCGGATCGATCGCCGTCGCACCCTGGTTTCGGTCGCAGGTGTCTACAACCTCATGGGCGAGCGCCTCGACATCGAGCGCGCCGAGATCCGCCGAATGCCGGGACGCGTAGCCGCCGCCGTCGGCACCGCGAGCCACCGCGACAAGGCTGGCCTGCGTCGCAGTTGCGGCGCGGCGGAGCCCCGTGCTGCTGACGATGGCCGTGGTCGTAGTGGCGGTGCTCAGGGCACCGTACGCGTTCACTCCGTGTGCGCCGGCCAGGTCGGTGATAACGGCCACGAGCTCGGCGCGCCGCTCGGGAGTTGCGTTGTCGGTCGCGTCGGAAAATGCGACGAAGCCCTCCGCACCGCCAGTGTCGCTGGGGAGTGGCGATGCATCCGGATTGGTGGTGACGCGCCGGCTCTCCTCGGCCGCCGCGAATGCCAGCGACATCGCGTCGTCGCCGTGGCCGCGCACCTCGCCGACACCGGTGCGCCCTCCATCGATCAGACGGACCCGAATATGCCGGTACTGTTCGGCGACGCTCTGGTGGATTTCGTTCCCGGCGAACCGCGTCAACTCGCTGCGCACGTCGGAGATCACCACCTCCGCATCCCCGTGCGCGACACCGGCCAGGGCGGCGTCGCCGAGCGCGAGAAGCTCGTCGTCACCACTCATCGCGAGGGCTCGACTCGAACGTTGCGGAACCGGCACGGCGCTGCGCCGTGACCGACGTGCATTGACTGCGACGGCTGACCCTTGCCGCAGTTCACCACGCCGAACATCTGCCATTCGGCGGGACCGGCGACGGCGTCGCATGATCCCCAGAACTCCGGCGTCTGACCGCTGTAGATGGGGTTTCGCACCAGGCGAACCCGTTTGCCATCAACGATCTCCCATCCGTTCTGCGTACCGAACTGGAAGTTGAGCCGGCGGTCGTCGATACTCCACGAGCGATTGGTTTCGAGGTAGACGCCATGCTCGGTGGTGGCGATCATCTCCTCGAGGCTCGAGATTCCCGGCTCGAGGTTCACGTTGGTCATGCGGATGATCGGCAGGCGCGACCATCCATCCGCGCGCATGGCCCCGTTGCTGACCTGTCCGATGACGGCGGCGGTCTCGCGCGATGTCAGGTATCCCGTGAAGACGCCCTGGTCGACAAGGACCGAGCGCTGCGCAGCAACGCCTTCATCGTCCCATCCAAATGTGCCCAGTCCCGGTGCACGCGTGGAGTCGGCGGTCATGTTCACGTGCTCGCTGCCATAGCGGAACGAGCCGAGCATGTCCGGCATCAGAAAGGACGTTCCCGCATACGCCGCTTCGTGTCCGAGTACGCGGTCCAGCTCAGTCGGATGGCCGCAGGACTCGTGCACCTGCAGCGCGGCCTGGGTGGCGTCGAGGATGACTGTCATGGTGCCCTCGGGGCACGGCGTCGCCGTCAGCAGCGCGACCGCTTCTTCAGCGATGCGCTCGGCGTTGCCGGGAAGGTCGAACGCCTCGACTGCCTCCCATCCTGCGCACACCTGATGCCTGCCGAAGCTGTTGGGAAAGCTGCGCGTCTGGACTTCGTCGTCGCTCGTGGCCGTGGCATCGAGGCCACCGCCGGACTCGATGATCGTCTGATCGAGCACCGCTCCCTCGCTGCTCGCGAAATGGCGGATCTCACGAACGAACTCGAGCGAGCATTCGCGGACCTCGATCTGCGGGATGCGCGCCATCGCCGCATCGGTTCGCAGCAGCAGGTCCACCTTGTCGTCGAGCGAGACGGCGAACGGATCGCGCCCGAACGGCGTGCGGTACTCGCCGACCAGCGCCGGCGCGGGTGCCAGCCGAACGGCGACACGGTTCACTCGGGATGACGCCTTCGCAATCGTCGCCGCATGGCGAGCAGCCGCTTCCACACTGGCGGCATCGAGCTTGTCCGTGCTTGCGAAACCCCAGGCGCCGTTGACGAGCACACGAATACCGACGCCTTCATCCTCGAACAGCTCGACTGCGGCGACGACGCCGTTCTTGACGGTGAGGTTCTGCACCGTGCGATTGATCACCCTGCAATCGGCGTACGACGCGCCGGCTGCCGAGGCTGCGTCGAGCGCTCGTTCGCTGATCTGCCGCACGAGGGCGGAGTATAGGGCTCGTCACGTCCCCGAAGAGTCCTGGACTACCCCGCGCAGTTGCCGTTCGCGCAATACCAGGCGGCAGTGTTGAAGTCCGGAACGAGATCGTTCTGCGTGACACCGAAAAGGCTCGTGGAGTACGTGTTCACGATGATCTGCTGGTAGAGCGGGATGGCCGGAAGGAGTGCTGCCAGCCGCTGATCAACCGACTGGTACTCGCTCGCTCGCACCGTGAGGTCGGCTGTGTCACGGGCTTGATCGAGTGCCTTGTCCAGTGGGGGGTCGTTGAGCCCGCTGAAATTCATCCCCACACCGGCATCCGCCGTGGAGGGGATCTCGTCCTCAACCGCGCAGATGCCGCCGCAGATCCCATGCCAGGTCGACGAGTACGTATCGGGCTCGCCCGGCAGCCCCATGCTGACCGTGTAGAGGGCCATGTCAAAGGCATGGCGCGCCAGCGAGCCGCCGTCCGCGAGGCTCGCGAAGAACGTTGCGGCCGGGACATTCGGCTGCAACGGCATCGGGACGTTGACGCCGATGTTGGCCAGATCACTTCGAATCATCGATTCGACCATCAGCCGCACGGGGTCGTCGCTGGTGGTACCGAGGTTGATGACGATGCAGGTGCCATCCTTGAACTGACGGTAGTCCTGGCCGTCGGGCGCGGCGCCACACTTGGCGTTGCGAGGATATCCCGAGCTGTCGAGCACCGCGTTCGCCTGGGCCGGGCCGAAAGCCGTGGTGGAGACGCTCGCACCATCCAGGTAGCTCGCGCCGAGGTTCAGGAACGCGTCGGCAGGCACCGTGGCCAGGCCCGGCGCGACTGCTTTCGCGATCGCGGCACGGTCAATGCCCATGAGGATCGCCTTGCGCACGATCAGATCCGCAGTGTCCTCGTTCTCATCCAGACCGGGGTTGTTGCAGAGCCCTCCGTTGGTCGCGCAGAGGTTGAACATCAGCACCTCCGCGCCGGACCCCGCAACAGGGTCGACAGTCAGGACCGCGCCGCTTGCTTTTGCGGCTCCCTTGAGGGCCGGCAGATTGGCGAGTCCGAGATTCAGCCCCACCTGAACGGCACCTGAGCGCACGTCCTTCTCCTCGGTCGCCAGGTCCGGCTCGATCCGGAAGATGATCTTGTCGAGGTGCGCGAGCGCACTCTGGTTCCAGTAATCGGGATTGCGAACCAGGACCATCTGCGTGCCCGGCGTATAGCTCGACATCACGAACGGACCGGTGCCGTCGAGCACGGCGCCGAGCGTCGCGCTTCCCTTGAACGCGGCTGGGTTGCTCGATCCTTTGGTCAGGTCAAATGCCGTCGCGGTCGACTCGAGGTCTCCGCCGGACGCGAGGATCGGGTCGAGCACCGATGCCGGCAGGATGCCGTCCACCCCACTCCCCAGGGCCAGATAGGGGCCGTACTGCGACTTGAAGTCGATCACCGCCGTGTTTCGGTCCAGCTGGGTGCACTTGCTCACCTGGTTCCATCCCGCGGTTGCGTTCAGGGGCGTCGGACTCCGCTTGCCGAGCGGCCCGAACGCGAGCCAATGGAAGGCGAAGGTGTCGCAGACGTCATGCGAGGTGAGGTCGCTGCCGTCATCCCAGCGCACGCCCGGCCGGAGATGCCAGGTGACACACATGGCTGCCGCGATATCGGCGCACCCACTCGTCTGGACGCCGCCGTTGCTCAGCGTCGGCACCGCCGTTGCCAGGTCCGGGCTCCAGTAATCGGCCTCGGTGGTCGTGCTCGCCGTCGCGCTGACCGGCTGATACCAGAGCAGCCCTTCCTCGACAGGCGCCGCGATCACGTCAGCGAACGGGAGGGTGCCGACGGCTCCCGCGTCGAGCAGGGTCGAGGGTGCCTGCCAGACCCCGACAGTGACCGTCCCGCCGCGAACGATCGGGCCGCCGGAACCGCCTGGCGGCGGTGTTGTTGCCGGCGAGGACGTGCACCCGGAGGCCAGGACGGCCGCGAGCATGACCAGTGGCATCGCCAGACGCCGCCGCGGACCCTCGGGGGGAAGGAGTGGCAAACCCGCCATATGCACGAGCGTCCATTGTGCCCCGCCCGTATAGTGGAACCGGAGTGGTCGAAGGGCTGACGGGGCAATTGCAGTCGTGACGGGATCTGGAGACACGCCATGAGGTTTGGGCGTTGGGGACGCCCTCGCAGACGGGACCCAAGGCGGCGCTTTCGCAATCGCCTGCTGGCGGGAATGGTCGGCGTGGCGCTGCTGCCGCTGGTCGCCTTCGCGGTGCTCGCTGTGTTCGAACTCGACACCGTGGCGAAAAGCACCGCCAACGAAACCGAGAAGTCCATCCTGGAACACCAGGAGGGGCTCGCTCAATCGGGACTGGAGAGCCACGCGGTATTCCTCGACAGGACGATGGGCGACATCGACGCGCAGGTGCAGACCCTCGGCAGTGCCCTCGTCAAGGTGAAGGCGAGCCTGCCCGCGGCGCCGCTGGTGGAGGCGGGCGCGGCGACTCTCGGCACCGACAAGTACCTTAACGACGGCACCAGCACGCTGGTCTTTCCAGCGACCGGCCCAGTGCCGGACAGTCAGCTCGCGTCTGCCAGCGCGAGCGCTTCGCTCGACAAGACCATCCAGACCCTGCTGAAGGATGGCGACGTGCTCTCGGTGTGGTTCGAAGATCGGTCAGGGGTACTCCGGGTCTATCCACCCCTCACATTGGCGGCACTCGCCGCCCACCGTTACGACGCCCAGAGCCCCGAACTGCGCGACGGACTGGGCGTTCTGGACAACTCCGAACGCGGCATCGCCGCAGCGAGCGAGCCCAACGTGTGGCAACAACCGGGCGCGCCCGGGAAGAGCGCGGACGGCCCATTCTGGACGGATCCGTACCCGCTGATCAGCGACGGCAGCATGAACGTGAGTGCCTGGTACCAGGCGTCCCCGAACGAACGAGTCGGCGTCGACGTCTCCCTCCCGAAGCTGCTGGCGCCCGCCATCGGCCCGGCAATCCTGGGGAACGCCGGCCCGCTCCTGATCACCGCCTCCGGGACGCTGCTGACGACCTCCGCCACCTTCCCGGACGCGGCGCCCTACGTCACGTTCACCGTGGCGGGGCAGACCGCGTTCATGACCACCATCCGTGGGCTGGAGCAAACCGGTGCCACGCCGCGAGCACCGCTGACACTGACACTCAACAAGGTCAAGACCGACGTCTTCACGGCTCCCGTGTACACCTCGCACTGGATCATGGCGACCCCGATATCGGTGAGCACTCTGGAGCCCAACCTCAGCGCGCTCACCCTGGGGGTCAACGACGTCTTTCATCGTCTCTTCCCGGTCACCGTCCTGCCAGTGCTCATCCTGCTTGTGGGCCTCGCGTTCCTGGCAACGACGCTGCTCTCCCGCCGGATGTACCTGCCCGTTCAGGCGTTGACCGACCACGCGGTCCTCGAGGAGCGCACCCGGCTCGCACGCGAGATCCACGACACCCTCGCTCAGCAGCTCACCGGCATCGTGCTCGAACTTGAGGCGGCTGACACCCTATTGAATCGCGGCTCCGAAGGGCGCGCGAAGACATCCGTCGAAAAGGCACGCGAGCTCGCACGTGGGGCCCTTCAGGAGGCCCGCCGGTCGGTCTGGAACCTTCGCCCCGCACCACTCTCGGCAACTGGGCTGGTCGCCGCCATCGGCCACGAGGTCGAAGCCTGGGAGGACCGCACCGGGATCCCGGCACGGTTCAAGGCCCGGGCTGTGCCCCACCATCCATCGCTCTCACCAACCGCCGAGGTGGCGCTGCTCCGCATCGGTCAGGAAGCGCTCTCCAACGCGGCTCGCCACGGCCGGCCAGAACACGTCGATGTGGAGCTCCGGGCCCACGCTCGGGAGCTGATCCTTTCCGTCAGTGACGATGGGATCGGCTTCGACCCCTCGGCGTCGGCACCTCGCGAGGACTGCTTCGGACTCGACGGCATGGCCGAGCGCGCACGCAACGCAGGTGGCACGCTCACCGTGGTGAGCAGCCCCGGCCACGGCACGACGGTCACGACCCGGCTCCCCTTCACCGAGCCTGCCGAGGCGGTGAGCGCATGATCACCGTGCTCGTCGCCGACGATCATCCGGTGGTCCGCGACGGGCTCTGCACCATGCTCGAGCTGGAGCCGGACATCAAAGTCGTCGGGCGCGCCGCAGATGGCGCCGAGGCGGTCGAACAGGCGCAGCGCACGCATCCGGACGTGATCCTTCTCGACGTCCAGATGCCGGTCATGGACGGCATCGAGGCACTGCGCAAGATCCGCGCGCGCGACCCGGAGGCGCGCGTGATCGTCCTCACCACCTACCGCAACGAGGACTACATCTTCCCGTCGTTGAAGGCGGGAGCCCTCGGGTACCTGCTCAAGGACGCCACTCGCGAGGAGCTTGCCGGCGCGATCCGGGCAGTGGCCAACGGCGAGTCGCTGCTCGACCCGGCGCTGGTGAGCGCGGCGGCGGAGCAGATGCCGTCGATCACACGACGCGAGCGCGACGTGCTCGGGCTCATGGCCGACGGTAAGAACAACGCCGAGATAGCGGTGCGGCTGTTCCTCAGCGAGAACACCGTGAAGACGCACGTGAGCAACATCCTCGAGAAGCTCGGCTGCAAGGATCGCGCCGCAGCCGTGCTGCTGGCCTGGAGACGCCACATCATCTGAGCCCCAATAGACTGTTCCGGCAATGGAATCTGTGGGGGTTGGGCTGCTCGGGCTCGGCACGGTGGGCAGCGCGGTGGCGCGAAGGCTCATCGACGAGTGGGAACTGCTGGGTGAGCGCGCGGGTGCGACACCGGTGCTTCGCTCGGTGGCGGTCCGCGACACCTCGCGCGCCCGCGACATCGACCTGAAGAATGTCACGCTCACCGGCGACCCTCACGCCGTCGTCGCCGATCCCTCGGTCGCGATCGTCATCGAGGCGATCGGCGGTACCGACCCGGCGGCGGCGCTCATCGAGTCCGCGCTGCGAGCCGGCAAAACCGTCGTGACCGCGAACAAGGCGGTGATCGCAAGCTCCGGACCGCGCCTCGCCGCGCTCGCTGATGAGCACCACGCGCGTCTGTACTTCGAGGCCGCGGTGTGCGCGGGGCTGCCGATTGTCGGGCTACTGAGCAGGAGCCTGCTCGGCGACCGCATCACCGCGCTGGACTGCGTGATCAACGGCACCACCAACGTCATCCTCACGCAGATGCGCACCCCCGGCGTGAGCTTCGAGAGCGCGCTCGCCGACGCGCAGCGCCGGGGATTTGCCGAAGCGGACCCGACCCTCGACGTCGACGGTTGGGACGCCGTCCACAAGCTGATCATCGTCGCCTGGCTCGGTCTCGGCACCCACGTGCCGCCGCAGACCGTCGATCGCATCGGCGTCCGCGGCGTGCCCGGCACGGACGTCGCCGCCCTCGCGCAACTCGGCTACCGCGTGCGGCTGCTTGCGCACGCTGAGCTCGCCAGGAACGCGGCAGTCCGTCTGAGCGTACGCCCCACAGCGGTCGGCGCCCGCCACCTGCTCCACGACGTCGACGATGCTGTCAATGCTGTCATCATCTCCAGCGACCTCGCCTCGACCGTGATGCTTCGCGGGCTCGGCGCCGGCGGCGCGTCGACCGCGAGCGCGGTGGTGAGCGACGTCGTCACCGCCGTGCGCGAGCGAGGCGAGCGCGCGTGGACACCGACTCCGCACGACAGCGTCGCCATGCTCAGCGACGAGGACTTCGAGATCGCGGGGTATGTGCGCGTCCGCCTGACCGGCGAAGCGGAGGCTCGCGACCTGGTGCTGCAAGCGCTCGAGGATCGGGGACTCCCTGTTGACGCCGCCGTGGACATGCCCGGCTCGGAACTGGGCGTGCTCACCGGAACAGCGCCACGAGCCGTGCACGATCGCGCGCTGGAGACGCTCGACACCCTGACGTCCGTGGACGAGATTCTTTGCACAGTCGACCGGGTCGAGGGCTAGGGATCTCATGAGCATTCGCGGTCGGGGCGTCATCGCCCGATGGACCGACCGGCTTGCGCTGCCCGCGGACGCGCCCCGGATCAGTCTCGGCGAGGGCGACACACCCTGCGTGGAATCGGTGAGCATCGGCCCGGCGCTCGGGCTCGCGTCGCTGCACTTCAAGCTCGAAGGGCTGAATCCGACGGGGTCCTTCAAAGACCGCGGCATGGTGGTCGCCGTGTCAGCGGCACTGCACGCAGGCAGTGACGCGATCATCTGCGCGTCGACGGGCAACACCAGCGCATCGGCGGCCGCGTACGGCGCACGGTTCGGGCTCCGCACCGTGGTGGTGGTACCGCAGGGACGCATCGCCTCGGGCAAACTGCTCCAGGCGCGAGTCCACGGCGCGATGGTCATCAGCATCCAGGCGGGGTTCGATGTCGCCTTGCGTGTGGTGCGCGAAGTGTGCGATCACCACCCGGTGACGCTGGTGAACAGCGTCAACCCGAATCGCATCGACGGGCAGAAGACGGCCGCCTTCGAGATCATCGAGGCACTCGGCGACGCACCCGATGTGCTGGCGCTGCCAGTCGGCAACGCGGGCAACATCACCGCGTATTGGCGCGGGTTTCGCGAGGAGTACCGCGACGGGCGCGCGACCAGGCTCCCGCGCCTGTTCGGCGGGCAGGCCTCCGGCGCGGCGCCGCTGGTGCTTGGCCGGCCGGTCGATGATCCGCAAACGGTCGCGACAGCCATTCGCATTGGGAATCCCGCCTCATGGGACGGCGCAATCGAGGCGCGCGACCAGTCCGAGGGAATGATCGCCGCAGTCGACGACGAGGTCATCCTGGACGCACAACGGCGCCTCGCGCGGCTCGAAGGAATCTTCTGCGAGCCGGCCTCGGCTGCCGCGCTCGCGGTGCTGGAGCGTGCCGTCGCCGAGGGTTCGGTGGCGCCCGGCACGCATGCGGTGTGCGTGCTGACGGGCACGGGGCTCAAGGATCCCACCGCCGTCGAGGGTGCGCTGGACCCGATCGTCGAGATCAGCCCTGCCGTGTCCGCGCTGACGCTCGCGATGGGCCTCTGATGCGTGTGCGCGTCGCGGTCCCCGCGAGTGTGGCCAACCTCGGACCGGGGTTCGACATTCTTGCGCTCGCGCTCCAGTTGCAGAACGACATTCGTGCAGAGCAACGCCCGGGCGCCATCACCATCGATCCAGGCCCGGACTCGGCGGACGAGCTGCACGATCCCGCCCGCAACCTCGTCACGATTGCCTACACGCAAGCCTGCGAGGCGCTTGGTATCGCGGCGACCGATGTGCGCTTCACCTGCGTGCATCGGATTCCCATCGGCCGCGGGATGGGCTCAAGCGCGGCGGCCACGCTGGCAGGCGTGCTGATCGCAACCGCGTTGCATCAGGCTCCGTGGGACGAGGATGGCGTGCTCGACAGGGTCGAGGCGCTCGAAGGGCACCGCGACAACGCGGCGGCAGCGCTGATGGGCGGACTCGCCATTTGCGCGCCCGGCGCGCCCGCAGTGCAGATGGCAGTGTCCGACGAGCTCCGTGCAGTCCTGTTCATTCCCGAGGCACGGTTCGAAACCACCGAGTCGCGCAAGGTGGTGCCGCGCGAATTCAGCCGCGAGGACGCGATTTTCAACGCAAGCCGGTGCGCGCTGCTCGTGCGTGCGCTCGCGCTCGGCGAACACAGTGCGCTGCGCTTCGCGATGCAGGACCGCTGGCATCAGGACGCGCGCTTCGCACTGATCCCGGGAGCGGCGGCAATGGTCGCAGCGGCAATGGGGGCCGGTGCGTCGGGCGCGTCGCTCGCGGGCGCGGGGCCTTCGGTGATCGCGCTCACGGCACTCGACCCAACACCGATCGCCGTCGCGATGACGGTCGCAGCAACGGCTGCGGGCGTGCAAGGAAACACCATCGTCCTGGCGCCGCGAAATTACGGCACCCGCGTGGACGTCTCGCCGTGACGCGGGTGGTGCAGAAGTACGGGGGCTCCAGCGTGGCGACTCCCGTGAAGCTGCGCAAGGTCGCCCGGCGCATCCGTGAGTCGCTGGACTCGGGGAGCCAGATCGTGGTGGTGGTGAGTGCCATGGGTGACACCACCGATGAGTTGATTGCGCTCGCGCATCGCGTGACCGCTGATCCGCCGTCGCGCGAGATGGACATGCTGCTGAGCAGCGGCGAGACGATCACCGCTCCGTTGCTCGCGATGGCGTTGCACGCGGCCGGCACGCCGGCGATTTCCCTGACCGGCGCGCAGGCAGGTATCCGCACCAGCCGCGCACACCGGACGGCTCGGATCGTCGACATCGTGCCGCAGCGTGTGCTCGAGGAGCTCGAGCGTGGGAACGTCGTGGTGGTCGCCGGCTTTCAGGGTGCCACCGAGGACATGGACGTCACCACACTCGGACGGGGCGGGTCGGACACCACAGCGGTCGCGCTCGCGGTGGCGATCCGCGCCGACCACTGCGAGATCTTCACCGACGTCCCCGGCGTGCACACCGCCGACCCGCGGATCGTGCCTGAGGCTCGGGTGATCTCCTCGATCGACTACGACGAGATGCTCGAACTTGCCTCTGCCGGTGCCCGCGTGATGCACCCGCGCGCAGTGGAGATCGGCGAGGCGTATGCGATGGAGATCCGCGTCCGATCCACGTTCGACAACGAACCGGGGACAATCATCGCGAAGCAGAATCAAATGGAGATACGCCAGAAGGTGCGCGCCATCGCGCACGAGACCGACGTTGCCAAGGTGACGCTCTTGCGCGTTCCTGACCAGCCTGGCGTGGCCGCGGCCATCTTCGGTCCATTCGGAGACGCCGGGATCGACATCGACATCGTGCTCCAGAACGTCGGCCACGACGGCGCCACCGACGTCAGTTTCACGATCGCCGAATCGAACCTGCCGAAAGCGCGCCGGATGCTCGCGTCGGTGGCGAAGAGCGTGCAGGCGCAGGGGCATACGGCCACCGCCGGCATTGCCAAGGTGACCGTCATCGGCAGCGGACTGAAGGGCACGCCGGGCATCTACGCGAAGATTTTTCGAGCGCTGGCCGACGCCGGCATCAACATTCAGATGATCTCCACCAGCGAGATCCACGTGACCTGCATCATCGACCGCCCGCGCGTTCGCGAGGCGGTGCGCGCATTGCACACGGCCTTCGAACTGGAAAAGATTTGAGCCTCACCGTCGGCATCGTCGGGCTGCCGAACGCGGGGAAATCGACGCTGTTCAACGCGATGACACAGGCCGGCGCGCTGGTCGGGAACTATCCATTCACGACCATCGAGCCCAACACCGGAGTCGTTGCGGTGCCGGACTCGCGTCTCGTGCGGCTCGCGGCACTGTTCCAGCCTCCGAAGGTGATACCCGCGACGGTGACCTTCACCGACATCGCCGGGCTCGTGCGCGGCGCCAGCCGTGGTGAGGGGCTCGGTAACCGTTTTCTCGGGCACATCCGCGAAGCGGACGCGACGGCCTTCGTGGTGCGCGCCTTCGAGGATCCCGACGTGACGCACGTCGAAGGTGGTGTCGACCCGGTGCGCGACATCGAAGTGCTCGAGCTTGAACTCCAGCTCGCCGACCTCGAGACGATCACCAAGCGGCTCGAGCGCACCGAGAAGACGTCCAGGCTCCAGAAGGAGAAGGAGCCCGAGATGATCGCGCTCCTCAAGCGCGTACAGGAGCATCTCGACCAGGGCATGCCGGTCCGCACCATGTCACTGAACCTCGAGGAGCGGTCGATGCTCCGGGAGTTCTGGTTGCTCACCGGCAAACCGCTGGTGGTGATCGTCAACGTCGCGGAATCTGCCGCACAGGCTCCGGTCGCACCCGAGATCGTGGCTCGTGCCGCGGTGGCAGGTGGCGAGGCGATCGCCGTCTCCGCGCGCATCGAGAATGACATCGCCGAACTGGATCCCGCCGATCGCGAGACCTTTTTGCGCGATCTTGGCCTCGAGGAGCCGGGTTTGTATCGCGTCGCCCGGAGCGCATACCGCCTGCTCAAACTCATCACCTTCTTCACCGCCGGCGATACTGAGGTGCGCGCCTGGAATCTCCGGGAGGGCGAGACCGCGCTCGACGCCGCCGCGAGCATCCATACGGACATTGCTCGCGGCTTCATCCGCGCCGAGGTGACCGACGCCGATGAGCTGCTCGACGCGGGCTCCTACAACGTGCTGCGCGAACGGGGGAAGCAACGACTCGAGGGCCGGGACTACGTGATGCGTGACGGCGATGTCATCCACGTTCGATTCAACGTCTGACGCCGTGGCGACAGTGGCCGCGGCTCGAATCGCGCTGATCGTCGACCCGCCCGCGCCGGGCGAGGCGAACATGGGTCGCGACCTCGCGTTGCTCGAAGCCTGCGCTCGCGGAGAGATCGGTGGCGCGGTGCGCCTCTACGGCTTCGCACCGCCATGCCTGAGCCTCGGGCGTATGCAGCCGATGTCCGATGTGGATCTCGAGGCGTGCGCTCGCGACGGGGTGGATGTGGTTCGCCGCCCAAGCGGCGGCCGCGCGGTACTCCATGACCAGGAGGTGACCTACGCGGTCGTCTGCCGCTCGAACGATCCCGTCTTCGGAGGCAGGGTGCTCGAGTCCTGCTCGCGCATCCACCGCGCCGTGGCCGCCGGTCTGGAGATGCTCGGCGTCCGCACCGCTCCCCGCGCCATGCCTGCCAACCTGCGGCGCGACGCGCGTGAAATCGCTGCCGTCGCCGATTGCTTTGCTCGCCCCGCAGCGCACGAACTGCTCGATGAACGCGGTCGCAAGCTGGTCGGCAGCGCGCAGGCGAGACGTGCCGGCGCGCTCCTGCAGCACGGTTCAGTGCTCCTCGAACCGGCTCGGGCGGCGATCTATCTGCGCTCGATCGACGAGCCGGCTGCCGGTAGCGCCTCGGTGCGGGAGATTCTCGGCCGCGATGTCACCCGCGACGAGCTCGTCGAGGCGCTCCGCCTGGGATTCGACGGGATACTCGCCGGGACTTGAATACCGCAGCATGATGTGCTAGCCTGCCGCCCAGGCCACAAGATGTAGGGCTGCACCCCTTACATCGACGGCTTGTCGGGCAGCGGGCGCCGGGCCCTGCCACCGCTCCGGCCACAGCTCCAATCGTGGCCGTTCTCATCCGGAGGCCCGCTGCCTGCCCGCTTTTCAGCGCAAGGGTGAGTCGTGGACCGGCAATCCTCGGATCGGGTCCGCTGATACGCTTGGTTGAGTTCATGGCCAAAAAGACACGTAAGCAGAAGCAGCGGGCTCCGGTCCGGCGGCCGCAGGCACCGGCGCAGGCTGCCCGGCGGGAGGCCTCCACGACTTCGCAGAGTCCCGCACCGGCGCGCATCCTGCCGAAGAGCGTGCAACCACTCCCGGGCGACGGCTTCGAGATCGACAGTGAGCCGGATGAGGAGTCCGTTCCCGTGGGCGCGGTCGCTGCGATGGATGCCGCGGCAGACCAGTCCTCTCGACGGCGCGTACAGCGCCTCAACCCGACCGCTCCGATACGACCGGCCCGCGGTCAGGTGAGCGCGGCGGCGCTGTTCCAGCCCCTCGAAAGCGACGACGCCGCGATTCCGTTCGACCGAGTCCCGTACGTGCCCCGTGACCTGCGCCGAGTCGCGATCATGGCGTCACTCATGGTCGTGCTGATCCTCATCGCTGCCTTTGTGGTCACCCGCATCAACCCGTGAACATCGAGACACGTCCGTGCGAGTAATCCTCTACACGGGCAAGGGCGGGGTGGGGAAGACGACCGTCGCGGCCGCGACCGCGGTGAAGTGCGCGAGCCTCGGCTACAAGACGCTGGTCATCAGCACCGATGCCGCGCACAGCCTCGCCGACAGCGTGGATCGCGAGATCGGCGACCATCCGACCGAGATCGCGCCGAATCTCTGGGGTCAGGAGGTCAACGCGCTCCACGAGTTGGAGGAGCACTGGGATCGGATCCATGTGTACCTCACGTCGCTGTTCTCCTCCCAGGGCGTCGATGACATCGTCGCCGAGGAGATGGCCTCGCCTCCCGGGATGGAGGAGGTGGCCAGCCTCATGTGGATCAAGAAGCACAAGAGCGAAGGCAAGTTCGACGTGCTCATCATCGACTGCGCGCCCACCGGCGAGACCCTGCAGCTGCTGGCGTTCCCGGATGTGGCGAAGTGGTACCTCGACCGCATCTTCCCGATTCATCGGATGATGAACAAGGTCGCGCGCCCCGTCATGCAACCCTTTATCAGCATCCCGCTGCCGAGTGACGAGATCTTCAGCAACGTCAAGGACCTGCTGCTCGACCTCGAGGGGATGAAGAAGATCCTCGGCGATCCCAAGGTCTGCACCACCCGCATCGTGCTCAACCTCGAGAAGATGGTGGTCAAGGAGGCGCAGCGCGCCTTCACCTATCTGAGCCTGTACGACTACCTCACCGACCTCATCGTCGTGAACCGCGTGCTCCCACCCGAGGTCACCGACAAGTACTTCGACTCGTGGCGCGAGTCGCAACAGCGCTACGCGCTGATGGTGGACTCGGCGTTCTCACCGATTCCGACCTTGCAGACCAAGCTCTTCGACCACGAGATCGTCGGTCTGGACTCCTTGCGCGAGATGGCCGATTCCATCTATGGCGACCGGGATCCGTCGCAGATCTTCTATCACTCGGTGCCGCAGCGCATTCGCAAGGTGGGCAACAACTACGAGTTGCAGTTGCACCTTCCCTTTGTCGGCAAGGAGGACGTCGACATCAAGCACCGTGAGGGCGAATTGTTCATCAGTGTCGGCCCGTACAAGCGTGAGATCTCGCTGCCTCGTGTGCTGAACGGCAAGCGTGTGACCAAGGGGCGCCTGGAAGAGGGGATGCTCTCGGTCACCTTCTCGGAGCGAAAGTCCTCGGATCCGAAGTCATGACCGATCAGTGCCGCGTCTGCCCGACGCGCTTGATGGACGAGGCCGGGAAGCTCCTCGGCACATCGTTTGGCGACCTCGTGCCTCCCGACGCGCAACGTCACCTCCTGGTGGCGCAACGCGAGTTGCTGCTTGCGGTCGCGGCGATGATCGAGCATCACACCTCACACCAGCAACCCGAATCCGACGAGACCGCCTCGGACGGACGCAAGCGATCGCGGAGTGGAACAGGACGCTCGCGGCGACCGTCGCGGGTCGAGCTCGAGTAGCCGGCGCCGGGTGACGGGCCCCGGAGCCTTCCTCGCGATCGTCGTCTACACACTGCCTGGCTTCGTCATCGGTTCACTGATCCACGAGCTCAGTCACGCAGCGATCGCGTTGCGCTGTGGCGACCCGACGCCACGCCGCGACGGACGCATGACCCTCGATCCACGTCGGAACATCGACGCGTTGGGCACCGCGGCGCTGGTGATTGCCGGCGTCGGATGGGGGCGCCCCGTGGCACTGGATCCGCTGTATTTGCGCGACGCGCGCAGCCGCGCAGCCGTTGCTGCGGTTGGCCCGCTCGCGCACCTGGTGGTCGCCGCGATCTTCGCGCTCGCGCTACGTGTCGAGCTGCTTGGCTCCGGGATCGATCCACAGGGGTTCGTCATCCTCGCGCAGTTCACCTTGGAGGGCGTGATCTTCGGCGTGCTGCTCCAGGGGTTCCTCGTCAACCTGGCACTGTTCATCTTCAACGCGCTGCCGCTCCCCGGGCTGGACGGATACGCGGTCATACGCAGCCTGCTCTTTGCGCTCACGCCCCGCGTCTTCCTCTTCGTCGAGCACTACCGGTTTGTGCTCTACGCGCTGGTGGTCATTGCGGCGCTGCTTCCTCCCGAACTCACACATGGTGGTTTCAATCCGGTGGATGCCATGACCGTCGGCCTCGCTGCGGTGACGTTCGATCACCTGGTCGTGCCCGGCACCCACGCCATCTTTCTCGGCATGCCCAACGTGTTCAGCGTTATCACATGACCACGGTGGTGATCGATGGCGTCGAATGGCCTGTCGAGGGCGCGCAGGTGGCGATCGTGCGACGCGGCCGCGTGCTCGTGCAGTTCCGCCCATGGCCACCTGGTTGGGAATTGCCCGGCGGTCACCTCGAGCCCGGTGAGGATCCAGCGGTCACCGCGGCGCGCGAGGTGGCTGAGGAAACCGGCTACACCGTGCGCATCAGCGGCATCGTCGGCGTGTACTCCTGGCGTGGACTGCGGTCGGCAGGAGACGTGGTGTATCTCGGTGAAGTCATCGGCGGTGCGCCACGACGAAGTCTCGAGGCATGGGCATTCCGCATGGTCCCCCCGGACCGCCTGCCGCGAACCGCCTTTCCGTGGATCCGTGATCGGGTGCGCGACGCCGTCGACGTCGCTGGTGGAGGCGCATCGGTCCACCGCGTTCAGCCGGTGACCATCCAGCACGTGCTGGGTTTCGCCACAGCCTGGTTGCACACGCCATTCGACAGGCTGCTGGGCCGGCGATGACCACGGCGCTGCTGTTCATCGCGAGCCTGATCCTCGTCGTGGTTGCGTCGGAACTGTTCACCAACGCGATCGAGTGGGCGGGCTTTCACCTCAACCTCGGCTCGGGCGCGACCGGCAGCTTGCTCGCAGCCCTCGGGACGTCGCTGCCTGAAACGGTGGTGCCGATCGTGGCGCTGGCCACCCATTCGCCGTCAGCCAATTCCGTCGCCACCGGCGCGGTGCTCGGCTCGCCGTTTCTGCTGCTCACGCTCGGCGCCGGCGCCACCGGTATCGCCGTGATCATTCGCGGGGGGAACCGCCGGCTGACCATTGACCCGCGGCAGGCGCGTCGCGACCTTGGTGTGTTCCTCGGTGCATTCATCGTCGCGGTGTTCTCGAGCGTGCTCCCGAGCGGCGCGCGCATCGCCGTCGGTGCCGGACTGCTCGTCGTCTATGCGGCGTACGTGGTGGCCACGCTCCGTGGCAGCGGGAAGGCTGGCGACCAGCCGGAGCCACTGCACATCGTGCGCTGGCGTCCTGGCGAACCACATCCCCTGCTGGTCTCCACGCAGCTGCTGCTGGCGGTCGGACTGCTCATCGTGGGCTCGCAGCTCTTTGTCACCGCGCTCGATCGGACCTCCACGGCGCTGCAGATCCCCGCCATGGTCCTCGCGCTGGTCATCGTTCCGGTCGCCACCGAGCTGCCCGAGACGCTCAACAGCGTGCTCTGGATCCGCTCGCGCGACGACATGCTCGCGTTCGGCAATGTGGCGGGATCAGCCGCCTTCCAGTCGTGCATCCTCGCCGCCCTCGGAGTCGTGTTCACGACGTGGCAACTGGGGTCTGCCGGGATGATCAGCGCCACGTTGACGATCCTCGTCGCCGCGTTTCTTCTCGCACTGCTCTGGCGCGGTCAAGCGCGCGGCTCGCTCCTTGCGCTCGCCGCCGTGCCGTGGGTGATCTATGTCGTCGCGCAGGTTGCGACCGGTGGACGTCTTGCGCTCTGAGATCGCCACAATCCGAGGTGTCATGCGTGTTCACAGCACCGACGACGTCGACGAGTATGCGCAGGCCGCGAGGACGTTCCTCGAGGCAGAGCCATGCGCTCGCAACGTGCTGCTCACCGTCATCGACACGGTGCGCTCGGCGCCTTCGTCATATGCGGGCGCGCCGGGATTCTGGTGGGTGACCGATGCAGACCGGGTTGTCGGCGCCATGAGCTGGACGCCACCACACAACCTGCTCGTCTCATCGTTGCCGCCGGAGGCGGCGCCAGTGCTGGCCGCAGCGGCGATCAAGCGCGCGGGGACCATCGGCCTGCGTCCCGGAGGCGTGGTCGGACCTGCGACGTCAGCCCGCGCGGTCGCTGCCGCGTGGACCTCGTCCACCGGGGATCGGATCGAGCGCGACCGCCTTATTCTGCTCAACGAGTTGCGCACCCTCACTGAAGTTGCTGTGCCTCCCGGCGTGCGCCGGAGCGCAGCCGGCGACGATGCAGCGTTGGTGACCGCTTGGCTCGCAGCCTCCACAGCAGAGATCGATCACGCCGCGATTCCCAACCCGCGCCACACCGCCGATCACATGATCCACTCGGGGCACATCGATCTCTGGATCACCGATGACCGGCCGGTGAGCATGGTCGGCCATCGGGTCTCGGCCGGGGTGGCGCGCATCGGACCCGTGTACACGCCTCACGAACATCGCAACCACGGGTATGCGCGGCGCCTGACCTACGAGGTGACGGCGTCGGTGATCGCCCGGCCGGACGTGCAGCGCGCCATGCTCTTCACAGATGCAGCCAACCCTGTCTCGAACTCGATCTACCGTCAAGCCGGGTACGAGCCGCGTGGTGAGCATGTGGAGATCGACTTCGTGAAGCGATCGGCGGCCTCCGCGCACTAGAGTCCTGCCATGAATCTCGAAGGAAAGGTGGCCGTCGTCACCGGCAGCGGACGAGGCATCGGGCGTGCCTACGCGACGGCACTGGCAGAGGCCGGCTGCGCGGTCGTGGTCAACGACGTGGACGGCGACGTCGCCGAGGAGACGGCGGACGCGATCACGCGCGCCGGTGGGAGAGTTGTCGCCGAGGTGTGTGCGGTCGGTACCACGGAGGCCGCGGATCAGTTGGTGCGCGGCGCCGTGAACGCCTTCGGCCGGCTCGACGTCATGTGCACCAACGCCGGCATCCTGCGCGACCGCGTGCTCTGGAACATGAGCGACGAGGATTTCGACGTTGTGATTCAGACTCACCTGCGCGGAACGTTCACCTGCGCGCGCGCCGCGGTGCGGCAGATGCGCGAGCAGGGTACCGGCGGGCGGATTGTGGTGGTGTCATCGATCGCCGGGCAGCGCGGCAACTTCGGGCAGACCAACTACGCGGCCGCGAAAGCCGGCATCGCCGCGTACGCCCGGACCTGGGCCATGGAGTGCGCCAAGAGCAATATCACGGTCAATGCGATCGTCCCCAACGCGATCACGCGCATGATCTCCACGATCCCCGGCATGGCTCCGCTCGTCGAAGCCGCCGAGAAGGGTGAACCGCTCCCGTCGACGGTGCGCAAGCAGATGGGCATGGGCACGGCGGACGACGTGGCGCCGCTCCTGGTGTTTCTGAGCTCAGACGAGGCCTCGGGTGTCACCGGGCAGTGCATCGGCCTCGGCGGAGACAAGCTCTCGCTGTGGTCGCACCCCAAGGAGATCTCCGTGGCGTTCCGCGACGGGGGATGGACGGCCGACGCGATCGCGGACGTCTGGTCGACGTCGGTCGGCGCCGAGCCGGAGACGTACGGCATCCAGTTCCTTGGCGGCAAGTCCTGATCGGTCCCGCTACAGCGGTGGGGGCTCGGGCGGCGGCGGCGCCGGCGGCTCTGGTGGCACTTCGGCCACGGCGACGGGTACCTGACTGACGCCGACCCCGAGCGCGATCAGGTTGTAGAGGACTACCAGGGCGAGCAGTCCCAGCGCGACGATGAGTCCGATCCCGAAATTGACGCCGAAGTACGTGGCCGGTGCGAACCCGGCCAGGCTCGATCCGGCGCTCGAGGAGATCTTGCTGATGAGGATGTCGTGCACATGGAGTTGATCAAGCACGAGCAGTGCTCCGCCGCCCGCACCGAAGATGATCGAGACGAGCGCCCGGCTCCGACCTTTGAAGATCCCGAGCACGCCGGCAAGCGCGAAGAGCAGCCCGAGTCCCACGCTGGCGAGACCGAGGATGGACAGCAGCTGCGATCCGATGTTCGCCGATGACGCATCGGTGCTCGTGACCGCGCCGGACTCCATCGCGCAGTTGGCGGGCAGGGTTGCAATCGCCGGATCCTTGCCGAACACGAGCTGCCAGCCGCTGTAGGTGAGGATGTTGACCCCGTTCAACGAGTCGATGCAGGAGTTGAGCGCCGTCGCGTCGGCTGCGCTCAGGCCGGACGATCCGCCCAGTGCCTTGAAGGCGGACTTGGTGGCAGTGGTGTTGCACGACACGCAGGTGAACGCGAGGAAGAAGCTCAGGATCACCAGCAGGAAGAGCAAGGGGCTGACCCGGCGCGCACCGGGCTCGCCGAGCACGGAGGCTGCGCTCACGTGGCCATCATGGACGCATCAGCCGATGCGGTCGCCCGGCGCGCAGGGACGATCGGGGCGCAGCAGGACGACCCGCTCCGAGCCCTCTGCATACACGCCGACAACGAGGACCTCGCTCCGAACCGGGCCGATCTGCCGTGGTGGCAGGTTCACCACTGCGACCACGGTGCTGCCGATGAGCTCCTCGGGCGTGTAGTGATCGGTGAGCCGTGCCGACGAACGGCGGGTGCCGAGCGGGCCGAAGTCGATGACCATGCGATACGCGGGCCGGCGAGCCTGGGGAAACGTCTCGCAGCTCAGCACGGTCCCCACGCGGATGTCGACGCCGAAAAACTGTGCCGCGTCAACCTCCGCTAGCGCAGCCGCCGACTCTCCGCTCACAGTGTCGCAGTGTATCGGCACACCTATACTCGCCCGCTAGTCCCGACTCGTTTCGGAGGACACGTCATCGCCGGCTTGCGCCGAATCGCCGTCGCAGCGACGGGTTCGCTGCTGATCCTGTGCGGCTGCGGCGCGCCGTCGTTGAACGCGACCTCCCTGCTGCAGACGACCAAGAAGGTCCTCGATGGGACGTCGTCGTTTCATTTCGTGCTGAGCAGCGCTGACGTCTCCGGATCCGGTGCGCTGCTCACGGGCGGCAGTGGCGACATGACGCGCCCGGCAAGCATGTCCGGCTCACTCCAGGTGACGATCTTCGGCCTGGCACTGACCGTCCCAGTGGTGTCGGTGAACGGCACCTTCTCGGTCAAGCTGCCCCCCGGGACCAGTTTCACCACCGCGAACCCTTCGGACTACGGTTTCGCAGACCCCGCAAAGCTCATCGATCCGACCGGCGGCCTGTCCTCCCTGCTCCTGACCTGCCAGTCGCCGCAGGTCGAGAACGACGACCGCTACAACGGCGAGTCGTTGCACGAGATCGGGTGCACGCTGCCCGGTTCCGCGGTCGCCGCGCTGCTGACCAGCGCCAATTCGTCGAAGAGCGTCGCGGCCAAATTCGGCATCGACACCAGCACCCACCAGCTGCGCCGCGTGGTGCTTACCGGACCTTTTGTCAGCGCCAGCAGCAACAGCACCTACGCGCTCGTTCTTACCAACTATGGCGAGAACGTGACAGTGACGCCGCCGCCTGCCGCGGGGTGAACACGCGCCGGGGGTGGATCCTCGCCATCGCAGCAGCGTCGGTGCTGATCGCGGCGATGGACACCTACGTGATCGTGCTCGCGCTCCCGGCGATCATGGGCGACGTCGGCGTCGGGATTGATCAACTCCAGGCGGGGACGCCGATCATCAGTGGCTTCCTGCTCGGTTATGTCGTAGTCATGCCGCTGCTGGGCCGGCTGTCGGACCTTTACGGCCGCCGGCCGCTGCTCGTCCTCTGCCTTGCCGTCTTCGCCGCCGGCTCGCTGGTCACCGCGTCCGCGACCGACCTCGGCTCGGTGGTGGCCGGCCGTGCGCTCCAGGGCTTGGGTGGCGGAGGACTGGTGCCGGTCACGCTGGCCCTGGTCGCCGACCTCTGGCCGGCGGAGCGACGCGGCGTTCCGCTGGGCGTCATCGGTGGCGTTCAGGAGCTGGGGAGCGTCCTTGGTCCGCTCTACGGAGGGCTGATCCTCACCGTCGCGAGCTGGCAGACGATCTTCTGGCTGAACATTCCGATTGCCGGGGCGCTCGTCCTCGGGCTTCGCGCAGCGCGGCAACCGGTCGCGGCCGGGGGGCTGCCGGTCCCGCGCCGTCCCAGCTTGAACCTCGTGTCGTTGGCGCTCACCGCGATCGCGATCGGCGCCGGATGTCTCGCCATAGCGGCACCGGCACCGTTGCGAGACAGCGAAACCATCGGCCTGGCGTACAGCGCGATCGGCGGGATCGTCTGGCTGACGCCGCTGGCGCTGGCAGCGGCGGGAGCGACCCTCGCTTTGATCGTCTGGGAGCTTCGCGGCCACGCGTCGACACGCGCCGTCATCGCCGTGCGCGCCCTGCCCGGGATCGCCGGCGCGGTCGACTGGCCCGGCGCGGCGCTGCTCGGGCTTGCGCTGGCGACGATCATCGTCAGCTTCTCCGCAGAGGATCCATCCACGGGCGCGATCTCACCCGCGGCGATCTGGCTGCTTCCCGTCGGCGCCGTCTCCGCAGCGGGCTTCGTGCTCCGAGAGCGGCGGGCCACCTATCCGCTGATCGCGGCCACAGAACTCCGATCGCCGGGCGCCTACGGGGCGCTGCTCACCAACCTCGCGATCGGCGCCGCGCTGATGGCGGCTCTCCTCGACGTTCCGGTTCTGGCGCGGGCGACCGTGGACCCGAACTCGCAACTCGGCGCGGCCTTGGTGCTGCTCCGCCTCCTCATCGGAGTGCCCATCGGCGCCGTGGCAGGCGGCTGGCTCTCCCAGCGAGCCGGCAATCGCGCAGTGGCGGCGACCGGCATGGCGATCACGGCTGTCGCCTTCTGGTGCATGACCCTGTGGACCGCAACCACGCTCGGTGACCCCTTCGGTCCGGGCTGGCTCCATCCGAGCGACCCGGTGCTCTTCGCCTGCGGGCTTGGTTTCGGTCTTGCCATCGCCCCGGTGAACGCGTCGATGCTGGTCTCGGTGCGCGATCGGATGCACGGACTGGCCGTAGCCCTGGTGGTCGTGGCGCGCATGATCGGCATGCTCGTGGGCATCTCCATCCTCACCGCCGTCAGCCTGCATATTTTCTACACGACGGCTGCGACCTTCCCGCTGCCGCAGGTGCTCTGCCCGACGTCGCCGCTCAACTGTCCTGGCTATGAGCAGGACGTGACCAACGCGATCGTGACCGAGCTGCGCACCGTGTTCCTCGGTGCCGCGCTGTGCGCCGGTCTGGCCGCCGTGTTCGCGGCCACGCTGCTTCGCGGCCGCCCCGCCCGCCTGTTGACGGCCGCACCGTGAACGCCGTGATCCGCGAGGTGGTGCCGGAACCCCTCGATCTCGAGGATGTCCTGGAATCGATCGCCGCCGCGGCCCGCTCCCTCGACGCCGAGACCTACCTGGTCGGCGGGTTCGTCCGCGACCGGCTGCTCGGTGGCGGGCGGGGGAAGGACATCGACCTCGTGACCGTCGGGATCGATCCGATGCTGGTGCTCGCGGCCGTCGCGAGGGGCTTCGGCTGGCATCCGCCGGAGCGGTTCGAGCGGTTCGGCACCGCCCAGATCCGTGGGGGGACCTACGTGATCGAGGGCGTCCGCGCCCGCGCCGAACGCTACGACCCGGAATCGCGAAAGCCGGACGTCCGGCCGGGCACGCTCCTCGAGGATGTCATGCGCCGCGACTTCACGGTGAACGCGCTCTGCCAGACCCTGGACGGCGCGTTGATCGACCTCACCCGTCGTGGGCTCGACGATCTGCTCGCCGGGGTGCTGCGCACGCCGCTCGATCCCGCCGAGACCTTCGCCGAGGACCCGCTCCGCATGTTTCGGGCGGCCCGGTTCGTGGCGAGGCTCGGCTTCACGCTGGCGCCCGGAACGATGGATGCCATGCGCGCGCAGGCCTCGCGAAGCTCGATCCTGTCAGTCGAGCGCGTCAGCGACGAGATCCGCCGCCTCCTGGTCGCGCCCCATCCGAGGGCGGGGCTCGAGGTGCTGCGTGAGGCCGGATTGCTGCAACTCGTGCTCCCTGAGCTGATGGCCGGCATCGGCCTCGAGCAGGGCGGATACCACATCCACGATGTCTATCAGCACACCCTCCACGCCGTGGACGCTGCACCTCCGGACCTCATCACCCGCACCGCGGCACTGCTTCATGACATCGCGAAGCCGGTGACCCACGTGATCGCGGCCGACGGACGGCACACCTTCTACGATCACCCACAGCGCGGCGGCGACATGGCTCGCGAGATTCTCACGCGCTGGCGGTTCAGCAACGACGAGATCAACGCGGTCGCACTGCTGGTCCGCCTCCACCTCCGGCCGATCCAGTACGAGCACGACACCTTCAGCGACACAGCGGTGCGGCGGATCATCCGCGACGCCGGCGACCTGCGCCCAAGGCTGCTCGACCTCGCGCGAGCCGATACGACGGCCTCCGCCTACCCAACGCTCGAGGAGCTCGACGAGCTGGACGAGCGGATGGCGCGCCTCGACATGGGCGGGGTGGTCTCGGCAATGAGTGACCCGCTCACCGGCGACGAGCTGATGATGCGTGCCGGACGTGGTCCGGGCCCCTGGGTCGGACGCGTGAAGGCCGCGCTGCGCGAGGCGGTGCTCGAGGGGGCGATCACCCCAGGTGATGCTGACGGTGCGCGAGCATGGCTCGACGCGCATCGCGATATCGTGAGCGGCGAATGAGGCGCACACCCGTGCGGTCGCAAGCAGCCCTGATCGTCTGATCGGCAACCGCGGCAACACCGTAGAATGCGCGGTTCGAGATGTTGAGCAAACTCCGTAGCGCCAAACGCCTCTTCGTCGACCTGCCGCGCATGATGCGGCTCGCGTATTGCCTCATGTTCGACGCGCGCGTGCCGCGCTACATGAAGTTCGCGTTCGGCGGCGGACTGGCGTTGATCGCCTTGCCGATAGTCGATCTCCCCGAGTCGCTCCCGGTGGTCGGTGAGCTTGATGTCCTTGCACTGAGCCTGCTCGCCACACGCGCCTTCATCGCTGCGTGCCCCCGTCACCTGGTCGCCGAGCAGGAGGAATTGATCACCCAGCGGCGCAGCCGCTTCGACGACGATGTCAGAAATGGAGAGCGCATCGCGATGATGATCTACCGCCGCCTGCGTCCCGAAGAGCAGGAGGCCCTGTCGTGAAAGTTTTGTTTTTGAAAGAAGTGGCAGGAACAGCCAAGCCCGGCGACGTCCGCGAGGTCACGCCGGGATACGCCCGTAACTTCCTGTTCCCGCAGCACCTCGCGGTGGTCGCCGACCAGAACCGGATCGACCAGATCCAGCGCCGCGAGGAGGCGACCCGCCGTCGCGTGGAGAAGGCGCTCAGTGACGCCAAGGAGACAGCGATCCGGCTGCGCAAGCTCACGGTCACCGTGTACGCGAAAGCGGGCGAGGCAGGGCGCCTCTTCGGCACCGTCACCACCGCCGACGTCGCCAAGCAACTCAAGCGGGAGGCGGGCATCGACATCGACAAGCGGAAGATCGAGATCGATCCACCGATTCGCTCGCTCGGCCCACACGAGGCCACCATCGAGTTGCATCCCGAAGTCAAGGAGACACTCAAGGTCGTCGTCGCGGCCCAATGACGTCTCTCCCGTCGGCCGAGTTCGTCGGGCGCGCGACCGGCGCGGGGATGATGGCTCCGCGGGTGTCGCCCCACGACAACGACGCCGAGCAGGCGGTGCTCGGCGGCATCCTCATCGATCGCAACGCGATGGCAGCGGTGCGCGAGATCCTGGTTCCCGAGGATTTCTACGCGGAGCGGCATGCGGTGCTGTATCGAGCAGCGCTCGCGCTCGACGACCGCGGCGAGTCGATCGACACGGTCACGTTGCGCGATCAGCTCGAGCGTGGTCCCGGCATCGGACGCGCCGGTGGCATGGACTACATCGCCGAACTCTCACTGGTCGTGCCCAGTGCGGCGAGTGTCGCGCATTACGCTCAAATCGTCATCTCGCACGCGCTCCGACGCCGGCTCATCAGCGCGGGCGGCGAGGTCAGCCGTCTCGGATACGACAACACCACCGAGGTGATGGAGGCGATCGACCAGGCCGAGCAGACGGTTTTCAAAATTGGTCAGGAGGGGCGCGGCTCCGAGGTGCGCAACATCGCACCGGTCGTGCGTGAGTGGTGGGACACGCTCGAGAAGCGCATCGAGAACAAGCAGTTGGTCACCGGTGTGCCCACGAACTTCTCGAAGCTGGACGCGCTCACGCAGGGCCTGCAACCGGGCGAGCTCATCATTCTCGCGGCGCGACCCGCCGTCGGCAAGACGTCATTCGCACTCAACATCGCGCGCAACGCTGCGGTGCTCGCCGGGAGACCCGTGGTCGTGTTCTCCCTCGAAATGTCGCGCCAGTCGCTCGTGCAACGGCTCATCTGCAGCGAGGCGCACGTCGATGCCTACATGCTCCGGACCGGCCAGGCCGACCCCATGGCGTTCCAGAAGATCGCCAAGGCCATGGACACGCTCACGCACGCGGACCTGTGGATCGACGACTCACCGGCACTCGCCATCAGCAGCCTGCGGGCGCGTGCGCGGAGGATGAAGGCGCAGCACAACATCGAGCTCATCGTCATCGACTACCTGCAGTTGATGCAGGGAGGCCGGCGCGACTCCCGCGTCCAGGAGGTGTCGGACATCTCGTCAGGACTCAAGGCGATTGCCAAGGAGCTCAACGTCCCGGTGCTCGCACTCTCGCAGCTCTCCCGAGAGTCGGAGCGACGCGAGAACAAGCGCCCCCAGCTCAGCGACCTTCGCGACAGCGGCTCGATCGAGCAGGACGCTGACGTGGTCCTCTTCCTCTATCGCGAGGGGATGCACAACCGCGAGATCGACAAGGCCAAGACCGAGCTCATCGTCGCCAAAAACCGCAACGGTCCGGTCGACGATCTGCAACTCGTCTTCATCGCCGAGCAGACCGCCTTCCGAGAGCCGTACATCGCGGCCGAGTGACGGGTCGCGCGCGCGCCGAGTCGCGCGGGTCTCGCGGAGTGTCACGTTCCGCACATTCGGGACAGCCCATCAGTGCAACCCTGCTTCAATGAGCCTCGTGCGACCTGTCCTTCGAATTGCCCGTACGGTCCTCGGGTCGCCGTGGACCCGGGTGAGCGGCACGGTCGTCGGGCTCGCGATCCTCTTTCACACGATTGACATCCCCAAGGCAGTCGTGAGCCTGTCGCATGCCGATCCGCTCTGGATCGCCGCAGCACTCGGCCTGACCATGCTCGCTGTCGCCGCGAGCGTCGTCGAATGGGGCGTCCTCTTGCGCACCACGAGCTCCCCGGCCGGCGCCGGCGTCGGTTCGCTGCTCAGCTGGCGGCGCCTCAGCTCCTCGTATCTCCAGAGCATCTTCTTCGCGCAAATGCTTCCCGCCGGTGTCGGCGGCGACGCCATGCGCACCGTGGAGATGGGGCGTCAGATCGGCCACGGCAACGTGCTCGCCTCGCTCGCCGGGAGCCGTCTGGCGGGCATGCTCGGGATGACCTGCTGGGGAATCGCCGCGGCGATCATCCTCCGGGCCCTGCTCGGCACGGGGACCGTGATCGTGATCGCCGGCCTCGCTGTCGGTGTGGTCGTCATCTGGATGTGCGCCCTGAGCGCCGACCGGCTCGTGCCCCACCGACTGCTTGCCCGCCTGTCAGGGGCGATGAGCCGTGGCGTCCGGTCGTTCAGCGACGCTTTCGCCGGCTACCGCAAGCACCCGCACGCCGTGGCCCAGTCGCTCCTCGTCGGCGCCGCCGGCTGGGGTTTCAACCTCCTCGCCGTCAGTGTCGCGGCCCGCGCCATCGGCGTCGACCTCAGCTGGACCGTGCTGGCCGTATGCATCCCGATCACGCTGCTGGTCGCCCTGGTGCCCTTCAGCATCAACGGCCTGGGCATTCGGGAAGGGGTGCTGGTCGCGCTGCTCTCCAAGACCGGGATCTCGGCCTCCCATGCTGTGGCCATCTCGCTCCTGATCGACTTGCAGATGATCCCGTTCGCAGTGCTTGGGGCGGTTCTGTGGACCCGCCACCGGCGCAGCGTCAAAGCACCTGTCGCGATGGCCACCGAGGTCACCGCCAGACACGAGGTGGTTCCGGCTTAGTCCCACGCGCCTTGGGCCACTAGACTTCAGCGGCGTGACCCGGCAGTTCAGCGACTTCCTCGCGACCCACGCGGCGCGGATCGCCGATCTGTGGGCACGTCAAACCTCGAACGGTGAGCCTGGCGATCCCCCGGACCGAGCGCGTGGACCGCGCCAGTTCATCAATGCGGTCCTGGTTGCGCTGAGCGCCGACGACTTCCGGCCGCTCGTCGCCTACCACCATCTCGACGCCGGAACCAGCTTCGAGCGGCGTCTCGGGACTGCCATGCACAACCTGGTCGCGCTCCGGCAGGCAACCGCCGAGGCGGTTCGCGAGGAGCGCCTCGACGCCGAGGAAGCACTCGAACTGGCTGCCATGACCGCCGACGACATCGACGTGATCGCGCAGCGGCTCGCGGCGAACTGCGTGGCGACCCTCGAGCACCGCCTGACCAGTGCCACGTCCGAATCATCTGCACGCGGGACATCGCTCTCGATCACGATGCACGAGCTGCGCCGGCCGCTGACCATCCTCAACAGCTACGGCCAGCTCCTGAGCGCCGGGATGCTCGGCACGCTCCCGGAGACCGCGATGGTCGCGATCGAGGGAATCACCGCAAGTACCGAGATGATGGTCCGGATGGTCAACGCGCTCGCCGAGCTGGCGCGACTGGAAGATCCGGACGACCATCTCGCGCTCGAGGTGATGGACGCGGAGGAAGTGGTCGAAGAGGCGATCGAGCATGTGGCGATGGAGGCGAAGCTGCGCGAGTCGACGATCACCAGCGAGACCGAACACGGTCTCAAGCTCAAGGGCGACCGCCGTCGCATGATCCTTGCGCTCACCAACCTCCTCGGCAATGCGGTCAAGCACGGCCCGATGGGGTCCCCGATCGAGGTCCTCGCGATGCGCGAGGGCGATTCGGTCCGCTTCACCGTCCGCGACCATGGGTCCGGCTTCCCGGTGGCGGACACGAACCATCTCTTCGACAAGTACTTCCGCTCGGTCGCCGAGCGCCAGCGCAAGGTGCCGGGGAGCGGGCTCGGCCTGTACATCGTCCGGACTGTCGCCGAGCGCCACGGCGGAACGGTGGCCGCCCGCAGCGTGCCCGGGAGTGGCGCCGAGTTCGACATGACGATTCCGCTGCACGAAGTGGAGGCCACCCCGTGAGCAGCGCAACCCGCACCGAGCGCGACTCGATGGGTGAGTTCGAAGTCCCCGCCGATGCGTACTACGGGGCCAACACGATGCGGGCCAAGGTCAATTTCCCGATCAGTGACCTCCGCCTCCCAAGGGGCTTTATTCGCGCGATCGGCTTGATCAAGCAGCAGGCGGCCGTGGTCAACCGCGAGCTCGGCCTGCTCGACGAAGACCTCGCGGGGGCGATCATCCGCTCGGCACAGGACGTCATCGACGGCGTCCTCGACGGTGAGTTCATCGTCGACGTCTTCCAGACCGGCAGCGGCACCTCGACCAACATGAACGCCAACGAGGTGATCGCCAACCGGGCGATCGAGCTGCTGGGCGGCGTGCGCGGATCTCGCACTCCGGTGCACCCCAACGACCACGTCAACGCCGGGCAGTCGAGCAACGACGTGATCCCGACCGCCATCCAGGTCGCCGCAGCGGTCGCCATCCACGAGGACCTGTTGGCGGGCTTGCGTACCCTCGAGACGTCCTTGCGCCGCAAGTCGGACGAGTTCTGGCCGGTGATCAAGACGGGACGCACCCATCTCCAGGACGCCACGCCGATCCGGCTCGGCCAGGAATTTCTCGGCTACGCGGGCCAGGTGGAGCGCGCGCTGGTTCGCTGCGAGGAGGCGATCACCGCCCTCGCCGACCTGCCCCTCGGCGGGACCGCTGTCGGCACCGGGGTCGGGACACACCCGGAGTTCCCGGCGAAGGTGATCGCGCTGCTTGCCGCCGACCTCGGCATCCCGTTCCAGGAGACCGGCAACCATTTCAGCGGGCAGTCAACGCTCGACGCGGTGGTCGCGGCGAGCGGGTCGTTGCGCGCAGTCGCGGTGGCGCTCTACAAGATCGCCAACGACATCCGTCTGCTCGGCTTCGGTCCGCGCGCGGGGATCGCTGAGATCTCGATGCCGGTGGTGCAACCGGGGTCGTCGATCATGCCGGGCAAGGTGAACCCGGTCATCTGCGAGTCGGTGACCATGGTGGCCGCCCAGGTGATCGGCAACGACGCGACGATCGCCTTCTGCGCCGCGGCGGGATCGCTGCTCGAACTCAACGTCATGATGCCGGTGGCCGCCTATGACCTCCTGCAGTCGGCCACATTGCTCGCCGCGTCGGCAACCAACCTGGCCACGCAGTGCGTCGACGGGATCACCGCCACCGAGAACGGGCCCGCCATGGTCGAGCGCGGACTGATGCTCTGCACCGCGCTCGCCCCGGTGATCGGCTATGACGCCACGGCCGCTATCGCCAAGGAGGCCTACAACACCGGACGGACCGTCCGCGAGGTTGCTCGCGAGCGCAGCGGCCTCGACGAGGCGGAGTTGACGCGACTCCTCGACGCGGAAGCGATGACCCACCCGGGACGCGACACGGGGCCGTCCGGAGGCTGACCTGGCCGGCCGGCGTACCAGACGCCGAGTCAGGTGGCGGTGGTCTGACGGCGGCCGCCACCCGCCGCGTTGGCAAGGACCACCGCGAGTGCGCTCACGACGATCATCGCCACGAGGATGGCGACGCAGTACACCGCGACACTCGCGTAGCCGCCGTGCACCGGATCGAGAAACGGGTACGGGTAGCGGTTGACGATGGCACCGCGAATCAACGTATAGATGATCCATAGGAGCGGAAAGCTCAACCACAGCAACCCCTGACGCGCCTGCAGGCGCGCGCTCGGCGGGGCGACGAGCCAGTCGGCGAGCATGACGAGTGGCATGAGTTGATGCACGACGGTGTTGACCCAGGGAATGGCGGTGTCGACGTCGGTGCCGGAGAGCAACAGCGTGAAAACGATGCCGGTGATGCTCATGTACACGACCGCCGCGCCGCGAAACAGATCCAGACGCGGCGTGCTTGTCTCGTGTCGCGTTGCGGCGCACGCGAGCAGCGCTGCGACCGCGATGAGATTGCTGTCGATCGTGAAGTAGCTGAAATAGTTGACCGGGTCGAGCGTTCCCTTGCCGGAGAGGCTGATCAGCTGCACGGCGATCGCGACGATCGTGAGACCAGCGAAGAGGGCCCTATAGGACGCGACCACTGACCTGCGATTCACGGCCGCAGCCTACTCCTGGTCGCCAGCGGTCGCGCGGTCAGATGAGCCCGAAGGCCTCCAGCACGTCGGCGACACCTCCATCCTGTGGAGGCGCGCAGGTGGCATCGGCCACCGCAAGCACCTCAGGGCGCGACGCCGCGACCACGATCGCAAGGCCGGCCGCCTCGAGCAACTCGACGTCATTGGGCGCATCACCGATCGCGAGCGCCTGGGAGAGCGAGAACCCCAGCCGGGCGCAGACGATCTCGCAGGCTGCGGCCTTGCTCACCTCGGTGTCGAGGATCTCGACGAACTCCGGGTTGGACCTCGTGACCCGCGCCGTTTCTCCGAGCTCCTCGCGCATCAGTGCGGACGCACGGTCAACCTCGACCGGATCCTCGATGACGCAGGCCGCCTTGGTCGTTCCTGCCGCAAGGAGCGGCTCCAGATCGGGGACCAGCGTGAACGGGATGCCGCTGATGCTCGCGTAGAGCCATGCCTCCGGGCGATCCTGTTCGCAGAGCAGTTCGTCGTTCTGATAGGCCTGGAAGTGCCAGTTCTCCTTGCGTGCGAGATGGAGTGCGCGGCGAGACGGCGCCGGACGCAGCGCCCGCTCATAGATCACGGCGCCCGGCGAGCCATCCCTGCCTGGGACGTCGCGAACCAGCGCTCCCTGGTAGCAGACCAGTGGCTGCGACACCCCAAGCTCAATCGCCCAGGGGAGTGCCGATCGGTACATGCGGCCGGTCGCGATGATCACCGGGATGCGCGTTGCAGCCGTGCGCACGGCTTCACGGACGCGAGGATGCAGTTGCTGGCGGTAGTCGATGGTGGTGCCGTCGAGATCGATGACGATGCCGCGCGGCACAAAAGGCCGATAGCCAGCTGGCATCTCGCCGATGTCGGCGAGCGGACTCACCCGGTCGCGAGCGTGCGAAGAAGAGCGGCCAGCATCAAGGCGATCTTACCGAGGCGGTAACCGATCAATTCGGGTTAGACTGAATTGTCTTGCGTTCGTCTTCTCGCGCGCGGTTCGGAAGGCCGCTCGCTGCAAGGCCTTCTCCCGTCGCCTCTGCGCCGGTCGATGAGGCCATCAGTCCCGTCATCCCCGAAGCGGTGAGCTTCGCTGAGTTGCCCTTGAGTGTGTCCATGCAGCACACCGTTGCGGAGCTCGGCTACACCATGGCCACGCCGATCCAGGCAGGCTCGCTGCCCTTCGCGATGGCCGGACGCGACGTCATCGGTCAGGCGCAGACCGGCAGCGGCAAGACCGCCGCCTTCGGCATTCCGATCATCGAGCGCCTGGATCCACGGGATGGTCCGGTGCAGGCGCTCGTGCTCTGCCCAACCCGCGAGCTCGCGGTGCAGGTGCATGACGAGCTCACCCGGCTCGGCAAGCGTCATGAGCTGCGCAGCGTCGCGATCTACGGCGGCGACTCGATCGGCCGCCAGATCGAGGAGCTGCGCCAGGGAGCGCACATCGTCGTCGCCACTCCCGGCAGGCTCGGCGATCACATCCAGCGACGCTCGCTGACTCTCGCGAACGTCCGCGTGTGTGTGCTCGACGAAGCCGACCGCATGCTCGACATGGGGTTCGCCCCGGATGTCGAGCGCATCCTCCGGCAGTGTCCACCGCAACGGCAGACACTGCTCTTCAGCGCCACCATGCCCGAGTGGGTGCGCCGCCTCGCGCTGCGCCATATGCACGACCCGGAGACGGTGGAGATCAGCAGCCGACCGGAGATTCCCGCCGAGGTCCGTCAGCTGTACGTGCGCACGACCTGGGCCGACAAGACCGACGCACTGGCGCGAATCCTCGACCAGCCCGATGTGGTGATGGCGCTCATCTTCGTCGAGACCAAGCGCACCGCAGACGTGCTGCAGGCGCAGCTCGGTGGTCGCGGCTACACGGTGGGTCTGCTGCACGGCGACCTCACGCAGCGCGACCGTGACCGCGCGATGCAGCAGTTCCGCGCGTCGCACACCAAGTACCTGATCGCCACCAACGTGGCGGCCCGGGGGCTGGACATCGACGACATCTCGCACGTCATCAATTACGACGTTCCGCTGACGCCCGATGAATATCTGCATCGCGTCGGCCGCACCGGTCGCGCGGGGCGCGCGGGCGTCGCCGTGACGCTCATCACGCCCAGTGAGATCCTCAAGCTGCGCGATGTGGAGAAACACGCGCGCACGCACATCGAGCCGGCAACGCTCGATGAGGACTTCCCGGCGATCGCCGTCGCCGCCCAAGCCTAGTCCTCGCAGACCGCCATGGTGCCGGCAGTTCACGACACTGGAACGGGTGACCCTGTCCTGTTTCTCCACGCGTTCACGATGGATGCGTCGCAATGGGACCACCAGGTCGCGGCGTTGTCGGAGCAGGTGCGCTGTCTGCGCGTGGACATCTGGGGGTGCGGTGCATCGCCGCCACCTCCTGACGGGCCGCCGTCGCTGGCAGCATTCGCGGCCTCGACACTCGACGCGCTGGACTCCATTGGCATTGATCGCTTCGCTGTCGTCGGTCTTTCGATGGGCGGGTACCTCGCCTTCGAGTTGTGGCGTCTGGCAGCGTCGCGTATCCGTGCCCTGGCCATCTGCAACACTCGTGCGACCGCGGATGCAGCAGGCTCGCGCAACGATCGCCTTGCCATGGCCGATCAAGTCGAGCACGATGGGTCGGTGGAGTCGATCGTGGAGCCGATGGTGGTGCGGCTGCTGAGCCCTTGGGCGCGTGAGGAGGCGCACATCGCGGATCCCGTACGTGGACGCATCCGGCGCTGCTCACCGGCGGGTATCACCTTCGCGCAGCGTGCCATCGCGACGCGACCTGACAGCACTGAGCTCCTCGATACGATTGACGTCCCGTCACTGGTCATCGCCGGAACCCAGGACGCGATCGTCGGCAGCGCAGAGGTTCATGCCATCGCTGACCGGATCAAGGATGCGCGCTACGCCGAGTTCGACTGCGGACATCTCAGCAACCTCGAGTTGCCGCGACCCTTCAACGATGCGCTTGCCGGCTTCCTCGTTCCCGCGGGAAGGGTCTCGTGAGCCAGCTCCCCAAGGACCTGCTCGACATCCTCGCGTGCCCGCGCTGCCGCGGACCGCTCGCGGTCGAGTCGGCGTCGCTGCGCTGCGACTCCTGCCGGTTGCGCTACCGCGTCGAGAACGGCATCCCGGTGATGCTCATCCACGAAGCCGAGGAACTCGGCCCCGAAGGCGCGACCACCGGCGCCGTCTGACGAAGCGTTCGGTCAGGCGGGGACGCCCACAGCCTCGGTCGGGACCGAGACGGGAGCGGCGCAGAAGCCTTCGTAGTCGATGGGCTCCGTGATAGTGGGCGTCTCACCGCACACAGGGCACTGAGGATCGCGCGGAACACGGAACTCGCGGAACTTCATATCCAGAGCGTCGATGTGCAGGAGCCGCCCGGTCAGCAGCGTGCCGATGCCGGTGATCAACTTGATGACCTCGGTGGCCTGCAGCACACCCACGATGCCGGGGAGCACACCCAGCACGCCTGCCTCGGCACACGACGGCGCCTCCTCGGGTGGCGGTGGCGAAGGATAACGGCAGCGGTAGCAGGGCGACTGGAATGGCACCACGGTGGTCACCTGACCCTCGAACCGGAAGATGCCGCCGTCGACCATGGGCTTTTTGGCAAAGATGGCCACATCATTGGCGAGGTAGCGCGTGGGGAAGTTGTCGCACCCGTTGACGATGACGTCGTACTGATCGAAGATCTCGCGCGCGTTCTCGCTGCTGAGCACGACGTTGTGCTCGATGACGCGAACCTCACTGTTGATAGCGGTCAGCGCGATCCGCGCCGACGCGGTCTTCAGCATCCCAATGCGGTCTTCCGTGTGGAGGATCTGGCGCTGCAGGTTGCTGCGATCGACGGTGTCGAAGTCGACGAAGCCGATGGTACCCACGCCTGCTGCCGCGAGATAGAGCGCCGCTGGACTACCGAGACCGCCGGCCCCGATGAGCAGCACCTTGGCATCGAGCAGCTTCACCTGGCCTTCGACGCCGATCTCCGGGATGAGCAGATGGCGGCTGTACCGCTGCTGCTGCTGCGCAGTGAGCACGCGCGGCACGATGAAGTCATACCCGGCCTGCTTCCAGGCGCCGTAGCCGCCGGTCATCGACTGGACGTCCGTATAGCCCAACTCCTGGAGGGCGCGTGCTGCGAGCAGCGAGCGCACGCCCGCGGCGCAGTACAGCGTGATGGGCGTGTCGTGCCGGGGCACAGTGTCCTCGATGCGGGTCTCGATGAAGCCCTTGCTGAGGTGCATCGCGCCCGGGATATAGCCTTCGTCGAACTCGCTGCGCTCGCGAACGTCGATCAGAGTGCGAGCGCCGGCGTCGGCACGAACCTGCTGCGGAGACACCTCCGGAACCGTGCGTCGTGCGTCGTCGAGGATATCGCGAGAAGACTTGGCCATGAAGCCAGTCTACCCAAAACCTGACCTACGCAGTCTGGATTCGGTCAGCCCTTCGCGGGGCGGCGTCCCGGAGCCCGTCTGGCGGGCTTGCGCACCGACGGCTTCGAGGCCGTGGCCGTGCGATCCGGGAGTGGGCGAGTGCGCGGGCGGCCGACCGGACGCTTCGCGGGAGCCGTGCTCGACGCGGCTTTCGGCGGCCTCCCGACGGGGCGCTTTGCCGGTGCCGGAGTTGCGACGGATTTCCGCGGTCTGCCGACGGGACGTTTGCCCGGTGCCGGTGCGACGGATGTGCGAGGCCTGCCGACCGGGCGCTTCGCGGGTGCGGCTGACGCGGCCTTTGGCGGTCGCCCGACCGGACGCTTCGCAGCTGCGCTCGCCGGAGCCGATGCTGCCGCAGGCGAAGGCGTCGATGCCATCGCTGCGAGGATGGTGCGCTCGGTCTCCTCGAGTCGGGCCGCGAGGGCGAGGACGCGGCTCCGCGCCGCGCGGGTGGCGGTGAGTGCGTCGGCGAGCGAAAGGCCCGACTGGCGCTTCTGCTTCTTTCCAGGCATGATCGAAGCGACCCTACCATAGACTGCGACGGTGCATCCGACGCGTGCGGCGCGCCCCCTGGTAGCGCTTCTCAGCGCGGCCGGTCTCGATCTTGCCTTCGCAGGGTCCGAAGCGGCTGTCGAGATCACCTCCGTCGAGAGTGACTCCCGTGTGGTGACCCCCGGGAGCCTGTTCGTCGCGATACCCGGATTGCGTTCCGACGGCCATCGGTTCATCGGCGACGCCGTCGCGCGTGGCGCCGTGGCGGTGATCGCCGAGCGGGTCCCGGAGCCGGCGACCAATCCGTCCGTCCCGGTCGCGATCGTTGCCGACGCGCGGGTGGCACTGTCCCGTCTGGCGGCCGCTTTCTATGACCACCCCAGCCGCGACCTCTGCGTCGTCGGGGTCACCGGGACCGACGGGAAGACCACCACGGCGACGCTTCTCTGGCACGCCTGGCGTGCAGCCGGAATCGAGGCCGCTTCGATCACCACGGTCGATCGCCGCGCCGGCGACGAGATCGCCTCGAACCCGTCCCGCCAGACCACTCCCGAGGCGCCGGAGCTCCAGGCCGAGATCGCGCACATTCGCGACGCCGGCTGCACCCACCTGGCGTTGGAGACGTCCTCGCATGGACTGGAGATGCACCGCGCCGACGACGTGGCCTTCCGCGCCGCGGTGTTCACCCGGATCACCACCGAGCACCTCGAGTTGCACGGCAGCCGCGAGCGGTATCTCGCGGCCAAGGCGCGTCTGCTTGCATCGGTGTCGACCCGGCCTGACGGCATCGCTGTGCTGGATGCCGGCGACCGGTTCGGGTTCCCGGTTCTGGCGGCGATCCCCGTCGCGAGGCGTCTGACCTACACCGACGCGCACGGCGTCGAAGCCGATCTGCGCGCCGAGGACATCGCCAGTGATGCGTCGGGGGTGCGCTTCAGCGCCGCGACGCCCTGGGGAAGCGCGAACGTCCGGATGCACGTGAGCGGGACATTCAACGTACGCAACGCGCTGGCGGCACTGGCGGCCGCGTGCGCCACCGGGGCCGACCTGGAGAGCGCCGTGCGCGGCCTCGAATCGGCTGGACCGGTGACGGGTCGAATGGAGCGCATCGACCTCGGGCAGCCCTTCGAGGTGGTCGTCGACTACGCCCACACCACCGATGCGCTCGAGACCGTGCTGAACGAACTGCGCCGCACAACCCCGGGCAGACTGTGGGCCGTCTTCGGCTCAGCAGGCGAGCGCGATCGTGAGAAGCGGCCGGCCATGGGAGCCGCGGCGGCTCGCCTCGCGGATATCAGCGTCATCACCGACGAGGATCCTCGAGGTGAGGATCGCGATCTCATCCTCGAGCAGATCGCCGCCGGTGCGGTGGCGGCGGGCGGAACCCGCGGCGAGGACGTGCTGGTCATTCCTGATCGCGTCGAGGCAATCGGCTATGCGGTTGCCCACGCCGCGCCCGGAGACACCGTGCTGTGCGCCGGCAAGGGCCACGAGAAGACGCTCGAGACCGCTGACGGAGAGGTGCCCTGGAACGAGCGCGCCGTCGCCGCCGAAGCGATCCGCCGCCGCCTCAACTGATCGGATGCCGGTTCGGCATGCCCGCTCGTCGCGGGTAGCGATCGGGAGTCGGCGCCACCTTGCGCACGCACAGGACGCCGTTCGCGGGCGCCTCGGGTGGGCCGCCGCCGCACGCCGCTGCAGCGGCAGCACACGACTCGAGCGATTCGACCGCGTCGCCCACCAGCGCACAGAGCAGACCGCCAAGACGCAGCAGGGGCAGCGCCAGTTCACACAGCACCGGAGGCGGTGCGGCGGCGCGTGACGTCGCCAGATCGAAGTCCTCGCGCGTCCCCACCCAGCGCCCGGCATCCTCCGCTCGGATCGCCTCGACCTCGACACGCGTCAGGCCGAGGAAGCCCGCCACGTGGGTGAGGAAACCGCACTTGCGACGATCGGATTCGACCAAGGTCATGTGCACGTCCGGACGGAGGATCGCTATCACCACGCCCGGAACGCCGCCACCCGATCCGATGTCGACGACGCGGCTGCCGGCCGGCGGCGCCGCGACCTCGAGGAGATCGATCACCTCCACGACGTTCCGTGCCCACATCTGTGCGCGCGGGATGGAGGTCAAGTTCAACCGCGACGACCAGCGGGTCAGCTCATCGAGGTACAACTCGAGCGTCGCGACCATCGCGTCGGGCAGCGGTGGGAGCACGACGCCGAGCCTACCGCTCGCCGCCGCCCGTGTCGGGTCGGTGACGTTGGCACTTTCACTCCCCCTCCTGCCCTTCGCCGTGCGATCATGCAATGGAGCGATGGAGACGAACCCGGAAACGTCCGACCGGTGCCCTATGTGCAAGGGCGCAATGCTGTCCGTGTTGTACTACGGCGCGGACGGTGAGCCGGTGGGCGGGCATCGGACCTGCCCCGGTTGTGGACCGCGCTCGACGGTGGAGCTGAGCGTTGCGGCCGGCGAGATCCGTCGCCGCCTCCTGGAGCGCAAGGCCTCTTAGCCTTTTCGCCGGCCGGGACCAGGCTCGAGTGAGCCGCCATTCGCACATTCCGCTTGCGGCCGTGTCACGCCGCCGTGACGGGACGTGACGGCGCCATGACATCGGGAAGCTGCTTGCTGACCCGATGGGAGACTGGCGGCGATGCGTCACCCCCGGTTTTCGTTCGCCCATCGTCGCCTCGTCGCCGCATTGCCCTTCGCACTGGCACTGACGTTGATCGCGATTCCGGTTGCGGCCGGTCCCGGCTCGGGTCTCACCGCAGCGCAGCAGGCAGCTGCGGCCGCAAAGAAAGACGCGCAGAACGCGAGGGACGCTGCCAACAACGCTGACACCGCGCTGTCCGGTGCGCGCCGGGCACTCGCGGCGGCGAATGCGCAGCTCGCGTTGCTGAACAGCAGGATCAGTTCGCTACACCTCACCATCGCTGCGGACAGCGCGACCCTCGCCACTGTCAACGCGCAGCTCGATACCGACCGTGGCCACCTCGCCGCCTATCTGCGTCAGTCCTACGAGAGCGGTGGACCGCAGGCGCTCATCGCGTACATCATCTCGGCCAACACCATTGCCGGTGCGATCCAGCGCGACGTCGAGGTCAACCAGATTGCTTCGGCATCGCAGCAGTTGGTCTCGCGTATTGGCGCCGAGGAGGCGCACGCAGCGAGCACCCTCGCCGCGGACAACGTCGCGCTGACGCAGCTCGCCGCAGAGCAAGAACAAGCGCACACCGAACGGGCGGTGATCAAGGTGCAGGAGCAGAACCTCCTGCTTGCGGATATCGCCGCCCACGCGCAAGTCTCATCGGCGCAGAAGGCACTTTCCGCGGCTGCCGCGGCGCTTGCCGCGGCACGTGCGCGCGACGCTGTGTATCCGCCCGTCCCAGGTCCGCTGTTCACCATCGACACAAACCTGACGTTGCCGAGCGGTGAGACCGCGGGAAGCATCAATCAATTTCTCGCCGGCTCTGCGCTCGCAGGACTGGGCTCGAGCTTCATGCAGGCTGAAGCCACATACCACGTGAGCGCGCGCTACTTCGTCGCGCACGCCATCCTCGAATCCGGTTGGGGCACCAGCGATATCGCGCGGTTCAAGTTCAACCTGTTCGGCTTCGGCGCGGACGATGCGAACCCTTACGGCGATGCGACGACCTTCGCGAGTTTCGACGCCTGTATCCAGTACGTTGCGCAATTCATCGAAACGCACTATTTGACCACTGGCGGAGCCTACTATCACGGGCCGACGCTTCGCGGGATGAATGTCGACTACGCGAGTGACCCGAACTGGGCCGAGAAGATCGCGAGCATCGCCGACACGATCCCGCCGGTCACAACGATTCCCTGACGGCGCTCCATCGCACCAGCGCATGTCGGCGTTGATTCGTCAGGCGTGCGAGGGCTGAAGCGATGAACTGGCAACTGGTCGCGCCGGCGAAGGTAGTCGCGACCAGGCACGGCGCGGCGACGACGCCCGCGATTGCGCCAGCAATCCGGTGCGGCGCCTCCCGAGACCTGTGGGGCACCGCGCAGCCGGTCGGCGACGCGTGTGTGAGTCACAAATTCCTCAGGAAGATCCCTGAAACATCGCGGAAACCTCCCAGCGCCTGAGGTCAGCGTGGTCAGTGTCGAACCACAACTCACACGGGAGACCTGACATGACCACCGCAGACATCCTGCTCAACATCGACCTCGCAGGCGGCACCGCCCTCGTGGCGGCACTCGCGATGATCGTCGTGCCGAATCTGGATCGCATCCGCGATGCACGCCGCGCGCTGACGCGACGTCGATTCGGGCTCGTGCAACCGCGGCATCGAGACCAGCGTGAGCGGCCCGTGAGGTCAGGAACCATCTAGGCTGCGGGCATGCAGCACCCGATCGGCGAGCACGCACTGCTTGCCGATCGGAGGACGGCAGCGCTCATCGACCCGGACGGCAACGTCGCCTGGCTCTGCTGGCCGTGGATCGACTCGACCCCGCTGTTCTTTTCGCTGCTCGACGACCAGCGCGGCGGTCGGTTCTCGGTGCGTCCGGCCCGGGGCGACGCCCGGGTGGTCTCGCGCCGCTACCACCCGCGATCGCTGGTGCTCGAGACGATCTGGGAGGTTGGCGCAGCCAGGCTGACCGTCGAGGATGCGCTCGCGCTGGCCGGCGGTCCCCAGTTGATCCGCAGTGTCCGTGCGCAAGGGGAACCCATCGACGTGGTCGTGGCCGTCAGCGCGCCGAGATGGCCCGGGGCAGACGCGGGGATCAGCACGAGCGGCAACTCGCTGGAGGTTAGGACTGGCGGCGCGAAGGTCGTGGTCCGCGCCGCCGGTGAATGGGTGTCAGCAAACGATGAGATTCAATGTAGGTTGGTCGTACAACCAAATGCTCACGAGCAGATCACGCTCTCCACATCCGGCACTGTCGCCCAGCCGGCCGCCGTTGAACAGATCGTCGCCGAGTGGCACCGCCTCATCCCGGAGGGCGACCCGCGCGATCTCCCGCCGGGTCAGTTGTACGCCGACCCAGAAGACCTTCTCGGGACCACGGCCGCCGTTCTCGTCGGGCTCCACCGCGAGGGCGGCGGCATCGTCGCGGCCCCGACCACTTCCCTGCCGCAATGGCCCGGGTCGGCGCGCACCTGGGACTACCGATACTCATGGCTTCGCGATTCGTCGCTCGCGGGCCTCGCCATGGTCCGCCTTGGCCTCGTCGATGACGCTCGCGGGCTCGCCCGGTTCATCGGCGGCGTGATCGCCGAGCACGGCCCGGTGCCGCTGGTCCGGGTCGACGGCACCGTTTCGCCACGCGAGGCTGAGTACGCCGACCTCGCCGGCTACCGAGGCGCGCGTCCCGTCCGCATCGGGAACGCGGCGGCCGGGCAGCCGCAGCTCGACGTCCCCGGTGAGGTCATCGAACTTGCAACGGCGCTCGCGGCGATCTCCGCGCTCCCCGACGAGCTTGCCACGGCCGTGCCGGCACTGGCGAACTGGGTTGTCCAGCACTGGCGGCAGCCCGACCACGGGATCTGGGAGATACGAGGCGATGCGGTCAGGTACACCCACTCGCGGCTCACCGCCGCGAGCGGGCTTGCCGGCGCCGCCGGACTTGCGGAACGCGGACTGGTGACCGGGGACGCCTTCCGCTGGCGAGCAACCGCTGCCGGGATCATCGAGGCAATCGGCACGACCGGCGGCGCCTTGCAATTGCGCCTCGACGGTGGCGGTGCCGACGCCGCTCTCGCCCAGGTGGCTCTGCTCGGCGGTCTGGAGGCGCTCGCGGAGCGGGTGCAGCCGACCCTCGGGTTGATCGTCTACCGGCTCGGGCGCGAGGGGCTCCTCGACCGCTACGAAGGTCAGCCGGACGCGCTCCCAGACCCCTGCGGCCCCTTCGTGTTTCCCACCTTCTGGCTTGCGGCGGCGCTGGCCGCCACCGGCCGTGACGGGTCGGCGTGGCTCAGCGCCGCAGTCTCCACGCGCGGACCGTTCGGCCTCTTCGGCGAGGTCACAGATCCCAGCGACCACACACCGTTGGGCAACTACCCGCAGATCCAGAGCCACGCCGCCTTCGTGCTCGCCGTGACCGCATTGAACCGGCCGGCCTGACCGGTCACCCGCAGGCCGACGGCACCGCGGGCACTCCGGGGTCGTGCACGCCGACTGCGACGCCACCCGGCACCACCACGACGCACTCGATGTCATCGCGCAGTGGGGTGAGCCTCGGATCGATCGAGAACAGCCGGTCGAGCGACAGCGCTTTGTCGATCTCTCCGACCAGCCCCGAGCCCGCGAACCCGGGGAGCCCCAGCGTCCCGACATCGACTTCCGGGACCTGGGCGGCGATCACCGGGCCTGTGGGTCCGGGCTGCAGCGCGATGCTGATATGCAGGACGACGGTGGGCGTGAACGGCCCGGCGGCGATCCTGGCGGACGTGACGATCAGCCCACTCCGCACTCGCACCTGCAGGCTGCGGTACTGATCGGGATGGGGATTGTTCGTCATCGCGAGCACGGTGAGGTCCTGCTCGCTGAGTACGACCACTCCGTGAGCGCCGGCGATGAGCTGGCCGGCCATGGCCGTGCCCAGGGCCATGGCGATCGATGTCTCGCTGGTCCCGTGGGAAGGCCCGGCAGGAGGCGCCCCCAGCGAGGGTGCGGCCAGCGCGCGATCAGCAACGAACACGGAACCGCAGACGGCGACCAGCAGCAGCACTACCCCGAGGCAGCAGCCACGCACGATTCCACGCTCGCCCGAGCGGTGCACGCCCCCTATGGTCGCGCGCCGGGATCGTTCGGGAGCGGAACGAGCGTCAGGCGAGTTCGGGCGTGGCGTCGCAGCTCCGGTGCACTCCAGTACAGCGGGAACTGGCGATTGGTCTTCCAGCGGCGCCGCAAATCGCGGTAGTGGCGGGAACCCGGCTGACCGGACTGGCCCGGAACATGAATGCCGCCGCAGGCGTCCCACTTCCCCACGTCGAGCACCTGGCGCCACGACGGTGCCGAGAGCCGCGTCCCGAACGGGTCGCCGGGAATATGAGACGTAGCCAGCACCGTGTCGGTGTTGCCGCCGACCTTGATCGAACGGACATTGAAGAACGGCCCGAGCCCGCGCCGGCGCCCGAAGGCGTGGATGAGCTCCAGCCGATGCACGCTCCCCCACTTCAAGTGACGCGAACTGCGGCTATAACGGGTGCGCAGGTCGTCGCCGGCATCCTCAAGCGACTTGTTGATCACCTCGGCCCAGGTCGTCAGCCCTTCGAAGAGGCCGTCGTCGCCCAGTTCCCAGCGCTCGATCAGTGCGGGCGTCAACCGGCCGACCAGATTCCCCGGGTACTGAAAGACCGGATGCGTCAGATCGACGCCCGCGAGGATGCGCCAGGCATTGCCGCACACCGGGCTGAGCGAGTGCTCGGCAAGGCGCGCCATGAACGCCTCGTACATGGTCGGCTCGACACGTCGGGGATCCATCACCGCGTCCCATTGCGCCAGGCGCTGCCGGGTGGCCTCGGCGGTCGGCGAGGCGCATTGGATGGCGCCCAGCAGCTTCACCACCTGGCGCGCGGGCGGACACACGATGTCCATCTGGGCCCGCGCCATGTACGCAAGATCCATGACCCGATCGGAGAGCAGTTCCCCGATGCGCAAGGCGCGATAGCCGGACATGTAGTCGGTGCCGATGTAGTGCGGAAAGTCGTCGCCGACGATGCGGTTGTTGGCGGTGATGATCTGATGCTCCGTCGGATCGAACAGCTGGGGCATCTCGTCAGGGGTGAGGTATCGCGTCCAGACCGCGTCGCCGGTCCACCCCTGGACCGGGAGGCCGCTTGGCTTGGCCTTCCGGAGAGGAACCCGCCCAGAGAGCAGGTACCCGATGTGCCCGTCGACGTCCGCGTACACGACGTTCTGCGACGGCGCGTCGAAGGGGACGAACGCCTCCTTGAAGCTCTTCCAGTCGGTGGCCCGCTGGAGGCGCAGGAGCCCTTCGGCACCCCCGCCCGGCTGGAGCGCGGTCCACTGCAGCGCCAGTCCTCGCCAGATCGCTCGCTCGGGATCCTCGATGCGTTCGACCACCGGTCCGTGGCGCGTCACCACCACCTCTTCCAGCTCGTCCGACGCGCCCTTGACGTGGATGATCTCGCGGAGGCGGCGCGTGGGCTCAAAGCCACGCTCGGTGCGGAAGCGCTCGCCTGCCGGTGAGTCGAACTCCTCAATGACGAGGTCCTGGCAGTCTGCGAAGGAGTTCGTGAACCCCCAGGCAACCCGTTTGTTGTGGCCGATGATCACGAAGGGCAGGCCGGGCATGGTCACCCCGGTGGACTCGAAATCCTCGCCCGCCTGAATGTGCGCCGCGTACCAGATCGACGGCATGCCGGGCACGAGATGCGGGTCATTGCAGAGGATCGGCCGCCCGGTGGTGGTGCGATCGCCGGAGACCACCCAGGCGTTGCTCATGCCCCCGGCGGTGGGAATCCATCGAGCCGCCTCTCGGAACATCGTCAGGAGTTGCGACCGCGTGTCGCCGCCGCCCGCCGCCCGGAGCGTGCTCGCGAGGATGGTTGGGTTGGCGTCGGGGTAGACGATGTCGAGTCGGGCCGCGTGCTCGGGCCCGATCGCTCTGAGCAGTTCGAGACGCTGCAGTTCCGCATCCCAGTTCATGCTCAATCCGAGGGCCAGCAACTTCAGCGCGGCGAGGCTGTGCATCGGCTCCCACGGCTCGGGGGTGACGCCGAGCAGGCGGTACTCGAGTGGTAGGGGACGCCCCGAGGTCGCGATCGCGTTCACCCCGGCCGCATACGCCTTGAGCATCCGCCGCGGCTCCGGACCGAGGCGAAGTTCCTCGTCGCGGGCGACCCGATGGAGGCCGACCCTGCGGATGAAGCGATCGATGTTCACGCCGTCGGTGCCGACGAACTCGCTGATGCGGCCGGTGGCCACCCGCCGCGTGACCTCCATCTGCCAGAGGCGGTCCTGGGCGTGCGCGACGCCCATCGCGAACGCGGCGTCCTCCATCGAGGTCGCGACCACATGGGGCACACCCCAGCGATCGCGCGCAACCGTCACCGGCGCGGTGAGCCCCGCCAGCGTGAGGCTGCCACGTGATTTGGGCAAGGAGATGCCGAGCACCCGATGGCGTGCGACCAGCAGGGCCAGACAGAGGACGACCACCACGGCCGCCACGACGATGAGGGCAATGATCATGGGAAGCGGTCTGGGAACGTACTACACTCGCTGGCCCATGGCCGCGAGAACTCCGCTCTACGAGAAGCACGTCGCCGCCGGGGCACGCATGGTGGAGTTCGGCGGGTTCGATATGCCGCTCCAGTACTCGACGATCCGCGACGAGCACATCGCGGTCCGCACGAGGTGCGGCCTCTTCGACCTCTCCCACATGGGTGAGGTGCGTTTTTCGGGTGAGGGTGCGCTCGAGGCCGTCCAGCACCTGGTGACGAACGATGTGTCGCGACTCGAGGTCGGCGGCGCCCTCTATGGGGTGATGTGCAACGAGGAGGGTGGGATCGTCGACGACGTCGTCGTGTACCGCGATCCAGGCGGGTACATGGTGGTGATCAACGCCGCCTGCCGTGCCAAGGACATCGCCTGGATGCGAGGGCACACTGAGGACGTGACCTTTGATGATCTCAGCGACACGCTCGCCCTGCTTGCCGTGCAAGGACCTCGCGCGGTCGAAGTGGTGAGCCGGCTGTGCGCCGACGAGGTGACCGACGTCCGGCCGTTCCACTTCAAGGACACCGCCGTGGCCGGGGTCCATGCCGCCGTCTCGCGCACCGGATACACGGGTGAGGACGGGTTCGAGTTGTATGTCGATGCGCCCGACGCCTCGGGCCTCTGGGACACATTGCTCGAGGCCGGCGCCGCTGACGGACTGGTTCCCTGCGGGCTTGGTGCCCGCGACACCCTGCGCCTGGAAGCCGGGCTCCGCCTCTATGGACAGGACATGGACGACCGGACCGACCCGTACAGCTGCGCGCTGGGATGGACCGTCAAGCCCCAGAAGGGCGAGTTCATCGGAAGCGACGCCCTTGCCCGGCTCGATCCAAAGCGCCCGCCACGCCGCTTCGTCGGCATCGAATTGCAGGGTCGGGCGATCGCCCGCCATGGTCAGCGTGTGCTCGTCGAGGGCCAGGAGGCAGGCGAAGTGACCAGCGGTACCTACAGCTTCACGCTCGACCACTCGATCGCGACCGCATCATTGAACGGCGACGTCCCCGTGGACGCGCTGCTCTCCGTCGACATCAGAGGCACCGTCGCCGCGGCATCGGTGGTGCCCCTTCCCTTCTATCGCCGCCCCAAGGGAGCGTGAACGTGGCCGACCTTTCCAACTACCGATTCACCGCCAGCCACGAATGGGTCCGCGCCGAGGGCTCCAACGCGACCATCGGTATCAGCGATCACGCCCAGGCCGAACTCGGCGACGTGATCTTTCTCGACCTTCCCGAGGTCGGCGCCACCGTGAAGGCCGGCGCGAAGTTCGGGGCGATCGAGTCCGTGAAGGCCGCATCCGACCTCTACTCGCCGGTCGGGGGCGTCGTGGCGGAAGTGAATGCCGCGCTGACCGACCATCCGGAACTGGTCAACTCCGACCCGTACGGCGAGGGTTGGTTGCTCCGGCTCGAGAGCGCGACGGACGATGGTGGCGACCTGCTCGACGACGCCGGGTACGCGAAGCTGGTCGGCGCCTGACCTAGACTTCTGGCCGGGGTCAGCTAGCTCAGCTGGTTAGAGCGCGCGGTTCACATCCGCGAGGTCGAGGGTTCGAGTCCCCCGCTGACCACCATCGCGTCTCGGTCTGGCGCGTTCCGGGATGGAATGACCCCATGGCCTGCTACATCTTTGTGCGGACCGCGTTTCGGGCCGGACCCACGGAATTCCCAATTGGAGATTCCGCGCACCGTAGGCGTATGTCGAACCTGCGGCCGGTTCGCTCGCCGGAAGAGATCGGCGCCCACGACCGGCCGGTCCCCTGATGCGCGTCCTGGTCGTCGACGATCACGCGATGGTCGCCGACTCCCTGGTGCGGCTCCTGTCCGAGGACCCGGAGATCGAGGTTATCGCCGCGGTGCGGTCCGCCGCCGCAGGCCTCGAACGAACCCAGATGGACCAGCCCGACATCGTCGTCATGGACTTCATGCTCCCCGACATGGACGGCGCCGCAGCGACCCGGATGCTGCGATCGGCATGTCCGGCAGTGAAGGTCGTGATGCTCACCGGGGCTGACTGGCACAGCACCTACGACGCTTCCATCGAAGCGGGCGCCTGCGCCTGGATCAGCAAGGTCCGATCGGTGCAGGATCTGCGGGCAACGCTCCATCGCGTCCACGGCGGCCTGTCAGAAGAGGACGACGCGAACGCGATCGAGCCCACCACCGATCAACTGGTGGTGCACTACCAGCCCGCGGTAAGCCTGAACACCGACGCCATCGTCGGATTCGAAGCCTTTGTGCGCTGGCAGCATCCGCAACGCGGTTTGCTGCCGCCGGCGGATTTCCTGCTCCATGCGGAGGAGACGGGGTTCATCGATGTGCTCAGCAAGCACGTCGGTCAGACTGCGTGCCTCCAACTCGCCCGCTGGCAGCAGTGGCTCGCCGCCGGGCGCAATCTGTGGATGAGCGTCAACGTCTCGGCGTCCCGCCTCCGCGACGACGCCTTCGCCGGCGAGGTCGCGGAGTTCCTTGCGCCGGGAGCGATCCGCCCGAGAGACCTCGTTCTCGGCGTGAGCGAGGCGATATTCCTGGAGGACGCCTGGAGCGCCGGCATCCAGCTGCAGCGGCTCAAAGACCTCGGCGTCCGCATCGCGCTCGATGAATCTGGCACCGGCGACGGGACCCTCCGCTGGCTGCGGATGTTCCCGTTTGACGTCGTGAAGATCGATAGCTCGCTGACCGGGCGCCTTCCGCGTTCCAAACCGGCGATGCGACTCGTGATGTCCATACAGGAGCTGATGGCCACGCTCGGTACCCAGGGGATCGCGGAGGGCGTGGAGCAACCGGCGCAGGCCGCAGCACTTCGCGAGATCGGATGGGACTGGGCGCAAGGTTTCCTCTACTCGCATGCCGTAGCGCCGGAAGCCGCAGGTCAGCTGCTGAATCTCGAGGGTCTCGCCTACGGAAGCGGCGTGCTCAGCCCGGTCCTCGCCTAGAGACCACGGGCGGATCTCACCAGACGGACGCGCATCTGACTGGTAGGCTCCGCCACATGAGTGACGATCGGCCCGTACTGCTTTTCGGTGAGACCTATCACCACCCCAACATCCTCTATCGCACCGGATTCCTCGCCCCGGACCCGGTGGTCGTGGTCGACAACGGCGGCGACGCCACGGTTCTCTGGGCGAGTGCGCTCGAGGAGGGCCGGGCCCGCAAGGAGTCGTCGGTCGGAGCCGTGCGCTGCACGTCGGATCTCGAGATCGCCCCGACGCCTGCCGGTGGCAATGAGTACGACGGCTGGGCGGCGTTGGTGGTCGCCGTGTGCCGGGAGCACGGCTTGAGTGCTGTCGATGTCGACGCCGACTTCCCGACGGCGCTCGCCGACGCGCTGCGGCACAACGATGTCGACGTCCGTCCGCGCAGTGACATCTACGAGCGCCGGCGTCGCATCAAGACCCCGCAGGAGGTGGGCTGGATCACCGCTACCGAGAATGCGGGGATGGCGGCGCTGCAGAAGGCCATCGATGTCATCGCTGCCGCCGACATTCGCGACGGCCTGCTGTATCACGAGGGTCGCAAGCTCACCAGCGCGGACCTGATCTACACGGTCGAGAGTCATCTGCTCGAGCAGGGATGCAGCACGGAGGATTCGATCTGCTGCGGCGGACCGGAGTCGGCCGATCCACACCGTGCCATGAGCGAAGTGATTCGCGAAGGGCTCCCGATCGTGCTCGACATCTACCCGTTCGACAAACGCACGCGGTACTGGGGCGACATGACTCGCACCGTGGTGCGCGGGACGCCGCCGCCGGAGGTCGAGCGCATGTGGGAAGCCGTGCTCGAGGCACAGCAGGCCGGGCTCGACACCGTGCGGCCGGGCGCCAACGGTCGCGACGTCCACTTCGCGTGCTGCGAGGTCTTCAAGAAGCATGGCTATGGGTCGCTCGCCAAGCCCTATCGCGACATCCAGAGCGACGCGCGCTTCATCCACGGCACGGGGCACGGGCTCGGTCTCGAGATCCATGAGTTCCCGCGGGTCAGCGAGTCCAACGTGGTGCTGGAGGTTGGTGATGTGATCACCGTCGAGCCAGGCTTGTATGACCCGCGACTCGGTGGGATCCGCATCGAGGACCTGGTGGTCGTCACCGAGTCGGGTTGCCGGAACCTGACCACCTTGCCGAAGACGTTCCATCTGGGCTGAGGCCGTGAGGTCTCCGGACTGAGCCGTGGCACGACGGCTCGAGCAGGGCGCCAGGCTGAGTACGCGTCTGGGGCTGGCACGAGTTCGGCTCCTGCTACACTGCGAATGCTTCTCACTCGAGAGGCGTTTCCACATAACGCTTTCCTGCGCCCGGATCGCGATTGCCTGAACACCTCGGCAACCGCAACACCCCGGGCGTCACAAGCCCAGAGGAAAGGAGGTGCCACGCATGGTGCGTGACTACGAGCTGATGTACATCGTCCGGCCGGAGCTGGAGGATGACGCGGTGCGCGTTGCAGTCAAGTCGGTGCGTGCGCTGATCGAGACCCACGGCGGCGAGGTCGTGAAGACCACGCTGTGGGGCAAGCGCCGACTCGCGTACGAGGTCAAACGGCTTCGCGAGGGTCACTACGTCCTGGTGGTCTTCCATCTGGACGGTGGCAAGGTCGCGGAGATCGAACGTGCGCTGCGGATCCACGACACCGTCTTCCGCCATCTCATCGTCGTCCACGAAGGGCCGATGCCCGAGCCGGAAGCCGAAATCGAGGAGATCGAGGGACCGATCGAGCCCGAGCTTGAGGTTGATGGGGCGCGTGGCGATACTGTCGATGCGGGGTCCGTCGATGTCGTCGATGATCTCGCGGCAGAGGACGTGCCCGCGGCAATCGACGACGACGACGACGAAGGAGACATCTGATGGCGGGATCCCTGAACCGCGTAATGCTCATCGGCCGGCTCACACGCGACCCGGAACTGCGCTACACCCCGAGCGGGACGGCCGTGTGCAACCTGGCGCTCGCGACCAACCGCTACGGAAGTGACCCTGCAACCGGCGAGCGCAAGGAGTTCACCGACTACCACGACGTTGTGGTCTGGAATCAGGGCACGCGCAAGCTTGCGGAGACCACCGCGCAATACCTGCAGAAAGGCCGCCTCATCTACGTCGAGGGACGCCTGCAGACCCGCTCGTGGGACGACGCGACCAGCGGACAGAAGCGCTACAAGACCGAAGTCAACGCCAACGACGTGCAATTCCTCGACAGCACCGGCCGTCAGGAAGGTGGGGCGCCCGTGGGCGGCGACGCGCGTCCGGTGGCGGAGCCCGTTGCGGCCGGCGGTGACGTCGACCCCGATGACATTCCCTTCTAGGTTGGAGAGTTATGCCTGATTTCGATCGCCGCCGCCGCAAGGTGTGCAGCTTCTGCCTGGAGCACATCGACTTCATCGACTACAAAGAGGTCACGCGCCTCCGTCGCTATCTGTCGGAGCGGGGCAAGATCCTGCCGCGCCGGATGACGGGGACATGCGCGCGCCATCAGCGGACGTTGACGGTCGCGCTGAAGCGGTCGCGGCACATCGCGCTGCTGCCGTTTGCGGAGATTCGCTAGCCGTTCGTCGGCGACGCTGTCGTGGCGGCAGTGAATGTGCTGGACGGCGTCGGCGGGATGGGCGGATTCTCGTAGACGAGGGTTTCCCAGATCGACGACGTTTACCAAAACTCCCGGACGGCGTTGTACTGACAACCGGCACCTATACTGGGCCGCAGGCGCATGCGCCATCACCGGGCTCGTTTTCTCCACATCCTTGCCATCGCCCCGGTCGCCGCGATTTTCGCGGGTGTCCTCGGCCCGACGCCCCACGCCCTCGCGGCGTCCGCCAATGCGCCTGTGCCCATCGTGGTCACCGTCGACCCGGGACATGGTGGCGAGCCGACGCCAGCGAACCCCGGCATGCACTTCGATCCTGGGGCCATTGGGACCAATGGGATCCTCGAGAAGGACGTGGACCTCGATGTCGGGAAGCGCCTGGCGGCGTTGTTGCGAGCCGATCTCGTCGATGTGGTGATGACGCGGACGGGCGATTCGTTCGTCACGGACGCGCGCCGCGAGCAGATCTCGATCGCGCACCACGCGGCGCTGTTGCTGAGTGTCCAGGCGTCGTCGTCCACCAGCGCGAAGACCTCAGGAGCGATGGTGCGTTACGCCACAGCATCGAGCGTGAAGTTCGCGCAGACAGTGAGCGACGCGCTGGGTGCGCAGATCACCGACGACGGCATGCCCGTCGGCGGCGTCTCCTCGGGCGGGACGGCCTGGGCGCACAACCCTGTGCCAGCCGCGATCGTCGACATCGGATATCTCAGCAACCCGACTGATGCGGCGCTGCTCGCGACCGCCACGTTGCGTGAGGACCTTGCGGTCGGGGTTCGCGATGGCATCGAGGCGTACATGCCGGCGGTCGTCGCGCGACGCGACGCCATCCTGGCCTGGCGCAACGCGCATCCCGGGGCTGTGTCGCCAGCGCTCGCACCCGCGTCAGTTACTGTTCAGGAGGGGCAAGGCTTTCGATTCGCGCCATTGATCGAGTGGTTCCTTGGCATCGCGCTCGTGGGCCTCATCCTGCTCTGGCGCGATCAAGTGGCGCGTGTTCTCGTGGTGCTCGGTGCCGTGGTGGTGCGGTTGTTCGGAAGCGTCGGGTGGTTGCGCAGGGCTGCGGTTCGCCGGCGGCGGCGGAAGTTGCGCGGTCGTACGCTGCCGATGTCTGAGGCCATGGGCGCGCGGACGTGGGAGTTACGGGCCACGTCCATGGCGGAATCCGAACCGATCCAGGTGGTGGCTGACGCACGGCGTCGAGTGGCCTCCGTCTACGACGACATTCCCTTGTGAAGCGTCGATAAGTTGGAGTACGAGGCCGAGTACAACAATCGCCTCCTCGTTCCTGAAAGCGGCGAGATCTCCGCTCGGTGGCGAGCAGCGTCCGACGCGTATCGCACAACTGCGCGAGCGGAGCTTGATCAGACCTACGGGGAGGGCGATCGAGAGCGCTATGACCTCTTTCTTGCTGGTTCCCCGGATGCGCCTCTGCTGGTGTATGTCCATGGTGGCTACTGGCAATGGGGCGACCGCACCTGGCATTCGCGCATGGCGCAAGCATTCAACCAACGAGGCGTCGACGTCGCGCTGCCTTCCTACACGCTCAGCCCGAGTGCCTCGGTCATGGACATCGTCGGTGAGATCCGGCGCTGCCTGGTCGTGTTGTGGGAACGAACGCGGAGGCATCCACTCGTGGTCGGCCACTCGGCGGGAGGGCACCTCGCAGCCGCGATGGTGGCGACCGACTGGAGCGGGATTGCCGGAGTCCCCGGCGATCTCGTTCGCGCGGCGGTGGCGATCAGCGGCGTCTTCGACCTCGAACCGCTGATCGGCACCAGTATCAACCACGCCCTGGGATTGAACGTCGAATCGGCTCGTGTCGCAAGCCCGCGGTTCTGGCCACCCCCGCCGGCGGACCGCACGTTCGTCGCCGCCGTGGGCGAAGACGAGAGTTCAGAATTCCGGCGTCAGAGCCGCGAGATCGTCGACCACTGGTCGGGCGCCGGAGTCGATGCCGAATATATCGAGTGTCCAGGGACCAACCACTACACCGTGCTCGATGGGCTGACGCTACGGTACGGCGCACTGTTTACCCGCGTGCTGGACTTGGTGTCTCACGCTGCCTAGCCGATAGCAGCTCGCCCCGTTCGTTTACGGCCAATATTTACGGAAACGCGTCAGAGGTCGGAATGCTCAGGCAGGTCCGGCGGCGGAGCCGTACACCTCGAACCGGCTCACTGACGCCGGCGCGGGCCGGTGGCGATCGGGATTCGCGGCTCTGGCCACCTGCACGTGCGCGATGGCGGCCTGGTAGTGCTCGTCCGAGTCTGCCACCAGGACGCTGAGGCGTCGACCCGACTCGCGGTCCACCAGCCACCACCCGGTGACGCCGGGGGTTTGCGCGAAGGCGGGGACGACCTCATCGCTGACGTGCTCGATACCGGCTGCGAGATCGTCCGGCGACTCGCCCTCAAAGGACATGACCACTGCGAACATCACTGCCTCCTCACGACTTTGCGGTGGGCTCTCCGACCCATTTATTTGGCATGCCAACTTTATACACGGACATACATGGCATGTCAAGTATTCGGTTAGACTGCAAGCGTGGCTGATACGAGCGCCGACCCTTGGATGCCGGCATGGCTGGCGCTGCTCCGGACCAACGCGCGCCTGACCGACCAGGTGGAGGCGCAGCTTCGCCGCGACCATGGTTTGACCCTGGCCCGCTATGACGTGCTCACGCAACTCGACATGGCCGGCGGGCATCTGGGGCTGAGCGAACTCGCCGCATCCATCGTGCTCTCACCGTCGGGGTTGTCCAAACTCCTCGACCGAATGGAGGCGATCGGACTGGTTCGGCGAGATCCGGATCCGAGCGATGCGCGAGCCACCTTTGCGTCACTGACACCGCGGGGTCGCGCGCTCGTCAAGAAGGCGAGAGCGACTCACCACGCGTTCCTGGGACAGTCGCTGGGCGCCGCCCTCGATGATCGCGACGCGCGTGATCTGACTCGGATCATGGGGCGCATTGAGGCGTCACTGGCCGATCGATGAACGACCGCCGGTGGGTCGCAGAACACGCGTCCGTCGTCATGCCGCGTCGAATCCACAGCGACGCAAGGGCGGTCGGGAAGGCGGCCTTCGTTAGACTTTGACGCATGGGTGAACCACAACTCCGCGTTCCCGGTCCGACCCCGCTCCCCGCTCGCGTGGTCCGCTCCGCGAGCCGTCCCATGATCAACCATCGCGGCCCGGAGTTCGCCGCGGTCATGAACGACGTCATCGAAGGTCTGCGCTGGGCGCTGAAAACCGAGAACGACGTCCTGATCTACCCGTGCAGTGGCACCGGTGGCCTCGAGGCCGCCGTCGTGAACCTGCTGAGCCCCGGCGAGCAGGCACTGTTCTGCACGATGGGATCGTTCGGCGACCGCTGGGCCAGCATGGGCGAGATCTACGGCGCCGAGGTTGTCCGGCTGTCGGTTCCGCAGGGTGAGCCGATCGACCCCGAGGATGTCGAGCGCACCCTCGCCGAGCACCCGGACATCACCACGGTGTTCGTGACCCACAACGAGACGTCGACAGGTGTCACCAACGACCTCGCGGCGATTGCCGGCGTCGTCAAGAGCCGCGGCAAGCTCCTCGCCGTGGACAGCGTGAGCGGCGCCGGTTGCCTGCCACTTCACACCGATGAACTTGGCATCGACGTCCTCGTCACCGGCTCGCAGAAAGGCTGGATGGCGCCTCCCGGGATCGCGATGGTCGCCGTCAGCGCAGAAGGTTTCGCGCGGGCAGCGACCACGACGACGCCGCGCATGTACTTCGATTTCGCCCGCGAGAAGAAGTACCAGGACAAGAATCAGACCTTCACGACTCCGGCGGTGTCGGTGATGTACGCACTGCAGGAAGGCCTCGTGATGCTTCGCGAGGAAGGCATCGAAAACGTCTGGGCTCGCCACGCTCGCGTGGGCCGGATGATCCGCGCCGGTGTCGAGGCGATGGGCATGAAGTTGCTCGCAGCGGACGGTCATCGCAGCGATACGGTCACTGCCGTGCACAGTCCGGCCGACACGCCCGAGGCACTGAAGGAACTGCTGACGGCCTTGCGCACCAAGCACAGTCTCGTGCTCGCCGGTGGGCAGGATTCCCTGCAGGGCAAGATCTTCCGGATCGGCCATCTCGGCTGGATCGATGAGGCCGACGCGTACACCATCCTGTCGCTCCTCGAAGCCGGATTGATCGAAACCGGGCTCCGCACGCGCGCGGGGCTTGGGGTGGCTGCGGCGCAGGCGGAGGCACGCGGGACGGTCGCGTTCGCGGATCCCGTCACCGTCGGGTGAGCATCACCGCGGAGCCGAGGGTTGCGACCGGCACCGTGACGCGCATCCTGGTCGCGGATCCCATCGCCGAAGGAGGCATCGAACGCCTGCGCGCGGCTGGTGAGGTTGACGTGGCGATCGGGCTCGATCCAGCCGCATTGCGCGAACGCATCGCGGACTACGACGCGCTGGTCGTACGGAGTGAGACCAAGGTCACTGCCGAAGTCCTCGAGGCGGCGCCGCGACTCCGCGTCGTCGGCCGTGCCGGGGTCGGCGTCGACAACATCGATATCGAGGCCGCCACCCGACACGGCGTGCTCGTGCTCAATGCACCCACCGGCAACACCATCGCCGCCACCGAGCATGTCATCGCGATGATGCTCGCGCTCGCGCGCAATCTCCCTGCCGCCGACCGTTCGCTGCACGCGGGGCTCTGGGAGCGATCCCGCTTCACCGGCATCGAGCTGCGCGACAAGACGCTTGGCGTCCTTGGCCTCGGAAAGATCGGCTCGGAGGTCGCGCGCATCGCCAGAGAGGGGCTGCACATGCGCGTGCTCGCCCACGATCCCCTGGTGACCAGCGATCGGGCCAAGCAGGTCGGCGCCGAACTGTGCGACTTCGAGACACTGTTGGCGGAATCTGACTTCCTCACCGTGCATGTGCCCATGACCGACGCCACCCGGGGCGTGATCGGTGCACCCGAGCTGCAGCGCATGCGGAAGGGAGCCCGGCTGATCAACGTCGCGCGCGGCGGCATCATCAACGAGCAGGCGCTCGCCGACGCGATCATCGATGGACACATCGCAGGCGCTGCCATCGATGTCTTCACCAAGGAGCCGCCGGAGCCAACGAATCCGCTGCTCCAGCTGGAGCAGGTGGTGGTGACGCCACATCTCGGTGCGAGCACCCGTGAGGCGCAGGTGAACGTGGCCTTCGACGTCGCCGACCAGATCGTCGAGTACCTCGCGGGCGGCACGCCGCGGTACGCGGTCAATGCACCCACGGTCCTGCCTGAAGAGCTCGCGCGGCTGCGTCCCTATCTTGAGCTGGCCGAAAAGATCGGGTCCCTCGCCGCACAACTCGACGGCCGCAAACTCCGCCACGTCGTCTGCACATACTCGGGAGACCTCGCCGGCGGGGACACCTCGATCGTGACCGCCCACGTGCTGCGCGGACTGTTCGCGCACTTCACGGAGACGCGCGTGAATCCCGTCAATGCCAAGATCGTCGCGACATCGATGGGCGTCGATGTCGACGAGCAACACACCACCCGCAGCGTCGATGCCGACGCGTCGCTGGTCATCGAAGTCGTCGGCGAGGAGCACCTGCGCATCGCCGGGACGCAGTTCGACGACGGGCCGCGGATCACGCGCATCAACGACTTCCGCGTCGACATGCAACCCGCCGGCACGTATCTTGTGGTCACGCACCAGGACCGTCCGGGGGTTATCGCCGCCATCTCGACCCTGCTCGCGCGCAACGACATCAACATCGCGGGCATTGAGCTGGGTCGCGATCGACCGCGCGGACGGGCGGTGATGCTCATGGAGATCGATGATCCCGTGAGCGCCGAGCTCCTCGAGGAAGTACGGCACACAGCCCAACTGGATCAGCTTCGCCAGGTCCGGCTCTAAGGTCGCTGGATTCTGCTCGCGGCGGACGAACACGCATGGCCACTGTCCAGCCGTTCCGCGGCACCCGCTACAACCCTGAGCACGTGCATCTCGGCGGCGTGCTCGCACCGCCGTACGACGTCATCAGCGATGCGCAGCGCGACGACTTGTACGGTCGCGACCTGCGCAACATCGTGCGGATCGACTACGGCGTGCGCCTCCCGGACGACGTTCCCGGCTCGAATGACCAGTACACGCGCGCAGCGTCGTTCCTGGAGTCATGGCTGCAACTCGACATCGTCGAGCGCGAAGCCGAACCCGGTTTCTACGTTGTGGGCCATCAGTTCCGGCATCCCGACGGCACTGAGCGGCGTCGACGCGGGATCCTGGCGACGGTCGGGGCGGCGCCGTGGGAACGGTCCGACCTTCGTCCGCACGAGCGCACGCTGAGTGGCCCAAAAGCGGATCGCCTGGCACTCCTTCGCGCCATCCGCACGCAGACGAGTCCCGTGTTCGCCGTGTGGACCGGCGGCGCCACAGTGGGTGCGATCCTCGACGGTCACGCTTCGGGCTCCGCGTTGCTCGGCGGCAGGATCGACGGTGAGTTCGGCTCCGAGAAACTGCTGATCTGGCGCATCGTCGAGCCGGCCTCAGTCGAAGCGTTGACTTCGGGACTGCAGTCCGCATCGCTGTACATCGCCGACGGACACCATCGCTACGAGACCGCCGCCGCCTATGCCGCGGAACGGCGCGCCGCTGAGCCCGACGCCCCGCACGACGCGCCCTTCGAGCGATGCCTCGTGTATCTCTGCGCTGCCGACGACCCCGGGATCGTCATCCTGCCGACGCACCGGCTGGTGCGCCCTGGCCCCGGAATCGCGTTCAGCCTCGACGATCTCTGGGCACGGCTCGACGACTCCTACGACACCGAACCATCCCCCGACGCGCGCACGGCACTGGCGACTGCCGCTTCGCTGCACGCCACGCATCACGCGTTCGCGGTGGTCGCTCATGACGGCGTGGCGGTGCTTCGCAGGACGAGGCGAGCGGGAGGGTCACCGCGCGACCAGCTCGACGTTGCGGTCCTGGAATCCGAGGTGCTCGGGCCGGCCGGCGTCTCTCCTGAGCACATCAGCCGTGGCGCGCTCGCCTACACACGCGACCCGGAAACGCTCGAAACAGCAGTCCGCAGCGGGGAGGCGATCCTCGGATTCGGCGTCGCCCCCGTGAGCGCCGGTGACGTCATCGCGGTGGCGGACGCGGGCGAGACCATGCCACAGAAATCGACGTACTTCTACCCGAAGGTACCGACCGGACTGGCCCTTCTGGAGGTCTGACCGTACAGCCGTGACCCCGACGTGTTTGGCTCGAGGCCGCCACCGGGTAGAGTTGAAGCGTTCAACCGCGATCAGGGAACCACTGCTTGCCAACGTACGGATACCGCTGCCCCAAGTGCTCGACCGAGTTCGAGGTGTGGCAAACCATGCGTGACGATCCAGTGGCAGCGTGCCCGTCGTGCGACGCTCCGGCTGCACGACAGTTCTTCCCGGCGGGCATCGTCTTCAAAGGCTCGGGCTTCTATAAGACGGACAGCCGGGGTGCTTCGTCCTCGTCGATCACGTCCGACAGCGGCGACTCCGGCAAGAGCACCGCAGCGCCCGCGAAGACCGAATCGACCAAGTCAGAAACCAAATCCGCTGCGTCGTCCGACACGTCGACCAGCACTACCAAATCCGCTTCGACCGACAGCACCAGTTGATTACGATGGAGCAGCGGCTGCCCCATCACCAGGAGACCCACATGTCCCACCCGATCACCGTCACCGACACCACCTTCAAGGAAGAGGTGCTGGACTCGGACATCCCCGTCCTGGTCGACTTCTGGGCCTCGTGGTGCACCCCGTGCAAGATGATCGCGCCGATCGTCGAAGAGTTTGCGACGCAGTACGACGGTCAGGTCAAGGTGGCGAAAGTCGACGTTGACGCCAACCCGATCACGCCTGGAATGTTCGGCATCATGAGCATCCCCACGCTGATGATCTTCCGTGGTGGCAAGGCAGAAGAGCGCATCGTCGGGTACCAGCCCAAGCAGGCGCTCGAAGCCAAGCTCCTCGCCGTCCTCGCCGCCGCCTGACCCTTTCAGGCGTCGAGTAGTTCGAGCACCTCGCCCGCGAGGTAGAGCGAACCGCACACCACCACCACGCCGTCGCGGCCCGCAAGTGCGCGCGCGCGCGACAGCGCGATAGGGACGGTGTTTGCGATCAGCGCGGGCGGGTCGAAGAGAGTGGCCAGGTCTGCCGGTGGCGTCGCGCGCTCGACCGCGGGAGCCGTGACCACGATCTCGCGGGTCAGCTCGCTCAATCCCGCCGCCATCGACCCGAAGTCCTTGTTGCGCATGGCCGCAAAGACGGCCACGCAACGGCGACCACCGATCAAGTCGCGTGCCGACGCAACCATCGCGGCCATCCCGGCGGGATTGTGCGCTCCGTCGACGAGCAAGGGCGGTTCGCCGGGGATCCAGTCCATCCGCCCCGGCCAGCGGACGTTTTCGCATCCTCGCGCGACCGCCGCCGCGTCGATCGGCGTCCCCGACTGACGCAGCGCGTCGCACACCGCGATGGCGGTGGCGATGTTGCCGACCTGGAATTCACCGCGCAGCGGGGCACGCACCGCGATTGGGACGCCGTCGAAGGTGGTCTCGACGGCAACACCTCGCATCCCGGCGGAGCTCCCGGTGGCGAGGACATCGACACCCACGACGGTGAGGGCCGCGTTGACCGCCGCGGCTCGCTCCCGGACCACCGCGAGCGCCGGTTCGACGGCAGATGTCACCGCAAGATTGCCGGGCTTGATGATCGCCGCCTTCTCTCGCGCGATCTTCGGGATGGTGTCCCCGAGCAGATCCTGGTGGTCGAGCGCGACGTTGGTGACCACGGCGACGCCGAGGTCGAGCACGTTGGTGCTGTCGAGCCGACCGCCGAGTCCCACCTCGCAGATGAGCACCTCGGCTCGGGCCTCGTGCGCGGCGAGAATCCCCGCCGCGGTGAGCACTTCGAAGCCGGTGGGCTGCAACTCGACAGGGAGCGCCTCGGCTGCCTCACCTACCCGCGCCACCAACGCACCGAAGTTGGATTCGGTAATGAGCACCCCGTCGATCACGATGCGCTCGCAGTACGAGACGAGATGAGGGCTGGTGAGCAGGACTGACCGAAGCCCGGCAGCCCGGCAGATCGAATCCACCGTCGCGCAGACCGAGCCCTTGCCGTTGGTGCCCGCGATGAGCGCTCCTCGCAGGCCGGTCTGCGGGTCTCCATGCGCCGCGAGCAGTGCCCGGGTGCGCTCGAGACCCGGCATGATCCCCCGCCAGGCGACCGCGTCAAGAGTAGCGACGGCTCGCGCGTAGGTCGAGGCGGTCACGCCCAGTGCCACGCCTCGTTCATGGCCTCGCCCGGATCAGGCCGGCTGACGCGCAGGCGCAGCGCCCCCATCCATGCCCGGCGGCGGGCCGAAGGGTCCTCGACATCTTCCACAGCGAGATCCCGGAAGAGACAACCGGTCTGGTGCGCGATCACCGCCTGCAGTTCCTGGTACTCGAGGAGGCCGGTGGCGTCCACGATGGCTGTCCGGCCGCCCTCGGCCGCAATGTCAAGCCGGAAGACCCTGCCCTTTTGGTCGTTGAAAGTCGACCTGGGCGTGATCGTGATCTCCCGGATCGCCGGCATGAGGCCCGCGATGTGGTCGAGCCAGGCGCGCTGCGGGTCGCCGGAGGCCTCGACGTGGGTGTCGACGAACAGCTCGCCCGCAAGCGAGAGCACTGCGGTCTGGAACTGGGTGTAATACAGGAGGTCGGCTCCGTTCAGCGCGACGCTGCCGACGTCGGCGCCCGCGGCGTCGATGAAGGTCACCATGAATGGGCGCGCGTAGGGCTTGCGCGCCTCGGATTCGCTCCAGCGGATGCGCATGGATGCCATCGGATCAGACCTGCGGGAGGCCGCGACGCGCGCGGGCGAGCGCGACCGTGTTCTTGAGGAGCATGGCCACGGTCATGGGGCCCACCCCGCCGGGCACGGGGGTGAGCCAGCCGGCAACCGGTTCCACGCTGGCGCGATCGACGTCGCCGACCACCTTGCCGTCGATGGGGGTCGTGCCCACATCGATCACGAACGCCCCAGGTTTGACGTAGGAAACATCGACCATCCCCGGACGGCCGATGGCGGAGACCAGGATGTCCGCCTCGCGGCAGGTCGCTGCCAGATCCTTGGTACGGGAGTGGCAGATTGTGACCGTCGCGTCGGCGTTGGTGAGCAGGAGCGCCAGCGGACGTCCGACCAGCGCGCTGCGCCCGACGACCACCGCCCGGCTGCCGCGAATCAGGAAGTCGTTGCGGCGGAGGAGTTCCATGCAGCCGAGCGGCGTGCAGGGCGCGGCGATGCCCGGATGCCCCTCGGCGAGACGGCCGAAGTTCGACGGATGCAAACCGTCGGCATCCTTGTCCGGCGAGACACGCTCGGTGACCACCTGGGCGTCGATGTGCGCCGGTAGCGGGAGCTGGACGATCATCGCGTCGATGCTGTCGTCGGCATCGAGGCGCTGGACGAGGTCGACCAGGTCGGCTGTGGTGCTCTCGGCGGGCGGTGTGTGGAGCGCGAAGCTGATTCCCGTGCCCTCGGCGGCGCGACCCTTCATGCGGACGTAGACCGCGGACGCCGGGTCGTCGCCGCAGAGGACCACGGCGAGCGACGGCGGCCGGCTGCCGTCCTTGATCATGCCCGCCACGACCTGAGCCAGTTCCTCGCGCAACGCTGCGGCGACCGACCTGCCGTCGACGATCGTTGCCGTCATCGCGGACCCCCGGCGTTGGTCGGTGAATTCGCGGCGTTCACGTCTCGACGGAGGACGATCGCCGCGCTCAGGTGCGGTTCCCGTGCCGAGCGCTCGATGATCACCGCGCTGCGTTCGATCGCTCCGGGGATCGGTGGCCGCTTGCCGACACGCACCTTGACACTGTCCACGCCCTGCTCCCCGAGGAAGGTGGTTGCGATCCGGGCGGCCACCGCCTCGATGAGGCTGTACTGCTCATCCTCAACAACCTCGCGAACCAGCGAGAACCCGTGCGAGTAGTCGAGCGTGTCGGCGATGGCGTCCGTCTCGCCCGCACGCGCGAGGTCGATGCGCACTTCGACATCGACGTAAAAGCGGTTGCCCAACGTTCGCTCCGCCTGGGTTTCACCGTGATACCCGTAGAACGACATTCCCTCGAGCACGAGCAGATCGCTGGATCCCGTCACCGCCCGATTGTACGAAGGCGCCCGGCGCAGACCAGCGGGCGCCCACTCGACGGCCCGGGGTCAGACCCCGCGAACTTCGCCCTCGGGTCGCAGTACCTGCTCGCGATGGTCGATGGGGTTGACCATCACCACCTGGAACAGATCCTCGAAGTCGCACGCGAACAGCTGCATCAGCGACTGCCGCAGCTTCGGACCTGGGTTGCGCGTTCCGGCCTCGAGCGCCGGAATGTAATTCTGGGTGACTCCCAGGCGGCGTGCGAGCTCCCGCTGCGTCAGGTGGTGTTTGTCACGCATGGCCCGCAGACCGACGGCTCTCACCTCGACGTTCACACGGACAAATATACGCACCTGTGAGTGTGTTCGTCAACGCAACCAGACTTGCGGAGATCAGTCGGGTGCGGTACACCCTCAGGCATGAGCGACATCCCACGCGCGCCATTGCGAACCGAGCGCCTCGTCCTGGAGCCGGTCTCGCACCGCCACGACGAGGACCTGCTCCAGGCGTCACTCGAGTCGCGTCACGAACTCCTGCCCTGGATGCCCTGGGCTGTCGACATGAGCATGGAGTCGCAGAACTCGTACACGGACGGCGCCGGCCCCGCCTGGGATGCGGGCTCGCCCGACTTCGCGATCACCGAGCACGGTATCGCGATCGGCGTCATCGGCCTCCATCTCCGGGCCGAAGGCGAGTACGAGATCCATTTCTGGCTGGCCACCGATCGCACCGGTCAAGGGCTCGTGACCGAGTCGGCGCTGGCGCTGATCACCTGGGCGCGCGACGTGCTCGGAGCGCGGCGGATCGTGCTGCACGCGGGGATGGACAACCGGCGGAGTCTGTCCGTCGCGGAACGGCTCGGGTTCACTCGCGACGGCGAGCTGGCTGGAGGCATGGCGGGCGGCAGCGTCGCCGTGTTTCCCGCCTACACCCATCACCTCGATCTCTAACCGTTCCGCTTGAGCAGGCCCAGGCGCTTGGCGCGACGTTCGGCTCGCGCGAATACCATCACCCCGGTCGGGATCAGCACCGCACCCATCGCGAGCAGCAGCAGCACGGTGCCGAGCAGGGATCCGGCGCCGGCATTGTCGAGCATCGCCGAGCGGATGCCGGTGAGCGTATAGGTGAGCGGCGACGCGTCGCCCATCACGCGGAAGACGACCGGCAACACCGTCAGCGGGTAGTACACGCCGGAGACCAGCAGCAACACCCCTTGCACGGCGACCGCCATCTGCTCGCCTTTCTCCGGGGAGAGCAGCGGCAGGATCGACGTGTAAATGCCCAGCCCCAGCACCGGAAGGGTCGCCGCGGCGAGCACGAGCAACGCCGATCCGATGTTCGCGTGGGAGAGATCGAGGTGGAACGCGAGCGCCACCGCGATCAGGACGATGACGCTGCGCAGCATCGCGTAGAAGATCGCGAACGAACAGATGCCAAGAAGGTGCGTCACCCGCCGCACCGGCGCCATGAACGTGTATTCAATGGTGCCCTCCCAGCGCTCCCAGGCGATCGCGAAGGACACGTCGAAGAACATCAGCGACAGGTAGCTCCAGAGCAGCGAGCCGATCAGCAGGTACAACTGCGCCTGGGCGATGTTGACGTGCACGTTCGGACCGCTGAACGACCCGAGCCCGGACGCGAGGTAACCGATGCTGAGCGTGCTGACGATCGTGTACACGAGCCAGACCAGCTCCCACACCCAGTAGCGCTTGTAGAGATTCTTCTGGCGTTCGAAGAACCCCAGGAACGCGTTGGCCTCGAAGCGCAGCCCGCGCGTGCGCTGGTCGACTTCCGGCGTGCCGATACTCATCACGAATCCTCCTCTCCGGCTTCGCTGTCGTCGTCGAAGCTCTTTCCGGTGAGCCGGAGGAACACGTCCTCCAGCGACGACCCGTCGCCGTTCACGCCGTGGTGCGTCCGCAACTCCTGCGGTGTGCCCTCGGCGAGAATGCGACCGCGGTCCAGGATGATCACGCGATCACACAGCCGCTCCGCCTCCTCGAGGTCGTGCGTGCTCAGCAGCACCGTGACGCCGGACTGCTCGTGAATGTCACGTACGAATCCCTGCACCTCGCGCTTCGAACGCGGGTCCAGTCCGGTCGTCGGCTCGTCCATGAGGAGCAACGAGGGACTGGTGAGCAGGCTGCGCGCGATGGCGACTTTCTGCTGCTGTCCGCGCGAGAGCTGCTTCATCGGTCTGTCAATAGCGTCGCGCGGCAGACCGAGCCGCGTCAGCGCCGCGACCGCTGCCGCGCGGGTTCCCTTGCCGCCACGACCGTACAGACGTGTCGCGTACGACAGGTTCTCCCAGGGGCTCATCTCCTTGAAGAAACTCGCCTCGACGGAGACACGGTTCACATGGCGGCGCACTTCGTGGCCGTCGGAGACCACGTCGTGACCGAACACTGACGCACTGCCCTCGTCAGGGATCGTGAGTGTCGCAAGCACGCGAAGCAGCGTCGACTTGCCGCTGCCGTTGAGCCCGACGATCGCGACCATCTCGCCGTCGCGCACGCGCAGGTCGACGGAGTCGATGGCGCGCTTGTTCTGATCGGCTGGCGGACGTCGCCGCCACGGCCGGCTGCGTTGTTCTCGCCGGAACGACTTCACCAGCTTGGTCACTTCGACGGCCATGCCGCCGCCACCTACCCTGGACACCGATTTCTCCTACTCACGTTCTTGCCTTCTTTCTGGACAAACAAAAGGACCGTCTCGACCCTCGGTCGCACGATCCTGTGAGCGGGAGCTATTCGATGCTCAAAGACTCAAGGTGCGACCCCAGATGTGCGGACCCGACCCTGTAAAGGGGTGAGCCCGAATCCGATGCGAGTGTTTTCCATCACAAGTAAGCGCTCCTCTGCGCGGACAAACGTCAAGGCCGTGATGGTAGGGCGTGCATGTCGGCGTGTCAAATCCGCAGGCGCGTCACGTCGCGACGCGTATTCCGCGCCACATCGTCGGCGGAGCCTCAGGCGTTCGGTGCGTGGCGTGACCTCATCGGGCATGCCCGGTCACGTTATCCTCGACAGCGTGTGCCGCGTTTGCATGAAGCGACCTGAGATTCCGGATGAGCGTTACGGCCGCTGCGAGCAGTGCGCGAAAGCCGGCCGCAACGCGTTCCGTTTCCGCCTGTTTCCGGCCAGGAGCGGGACCGGCTACACGGTGAAGGCGGGGGAGCTGTCACCGCACGCACTGCGCCAGAAGTGGCGCGAGCCCCTGGCCGCGTATAAGGGGCATCTGTCCACCAAGACCAATCTGGGACTGCACGAACTCGAGATGGTCACGGCGAAGGAACGCGTGGAAAGCTTGCGGGTGGCCCCGGACCTCGCCGGTCACGAGGCTGCGGTGCTGGCCGCGTTGCACGACGCCGCCGAGCGAACCGACTCCGCCTGGTAACCAGTCGCGTCGGTTGCGGCACCGCCCGACGGGCGGGAGCGCACCATCTTGGCCATGGCGATCAGTGGCGCTTCAGCCTGAGAAGAGCTTCCACAGGGGCGACGGTGCTGCAACCGCGCCGGTGCTGACGACGTTCCAGGTGACGACCGTCTTGGTGTTGAGCAGACCGATGACGGTGCCGACGGTGGTACCGGACTTGAACGGCGCTGTCGGAGCGTCAGCGATCGCGCGGAAGGTGAGGACGGCGCCGGTGCTGACCAACAACCACCCGGCCACGCTCCCGTCCACCACCACCGTCGCGCTGTCGCCCCACTTCGTGGAGATCGTTCCCGACACAGAAGGCGTCAGCCGCGAGAGGTCCACGGCCTCGTAGCGGTTGAACGCCGCCGTGGTCGCGGCCTGGGGGGGCCGCCAGCGCCCCCCCCCCACCGGGAGGGGCGGGGGCGGGGGGGCGGGTAGCGGGTTGGCCCGGGGGGGTGGCCCCCC
>JBEPVD010000008.1:0-79942 GCA_041691155.1 Candidatus Dormiibacterota bacterium
GAATGAGCCAGGGACATCGCCCGCGGCGCACCGGCGCCGCGGCCGGTCCGCTTCCACGCCCCCAGCCTATTGGTCGAAGTCGAGGATGACTTTCGGCGTGGTGGGATGTGACTGGCAGGCGAGCACGAAGCCGGCGTCGATCTCGTTCTGTTCCAACGCGAAATGCTGATCCATGACGACGCTGCCGCCGACCAGCTTCGCTCGGCAGGTCCCGCAGACGCCGCCCTTGCAGGCATAGGGCGCATCGGCTCGGACTCGGAGCGCGGTGTCCAGGATGCACTCGCCGTCCGGATCCACCGCCATCGTCGATCTCCGTCCGTCGAGGATGATCATCACCTCGGCCGCTCCTGACGACTGCGCGGTCGCGGCACGTTGCTCAGCAGTCCGCTCGGGGCGTGGCGCGTCCTTGGCGTGGAACAACTCGAAGTGGATATGGGCCGCCTCAACGCCGCGCTCATGCAGGACCGCCTGAGATGACTCGATCATCTCGCGCGGCCCGCAGAGAAACCATTCGTCGACACCTTCCGGTGGAACGAGTTGATCGAGAAATGCGCCAAGACGTTCGGCGTCGATATGCCCGTGGAACAGCGCGACATCCTGCTCCTCACGCGACAGCACGTGGTAGAGCGCGAACCGATCCGCGTAGCGGTTCTTCAGATCCTCGAGCTGCTCAAGGAACATGATGTCCGCAACCGTTCGGTTGCCGTAGATGAGCGTGACCGTGCTGAGCGGCTCCACAGCGAGGATCGTCGTCATGATCGAGAGAATCGGTGTGATACCGCTGCCGGCGGCGACCATCGCGTACGACGTGGCACGGCTCGCATCGAGGGGAGTGTTGAAATGGCCGATCGGGGTGACCACTTCGACGATGTCGCCGGGGCGCAACCGCTCGATGGCATACGCGGAGAACACGCCCCCGGTCAGCCGTTTGACCGCAACCCGAAGGTGGCCTGACCCAGCCGCGCTGCAGATCGAATAGCTGCGGCGCACGTCATCACCTGCATCGGCAGAACGCAGGGACACGTGCTGCCCATGCGTGAACGCGTACTCGGCTGCGAGGTCGGGTGGCACCTCGAACTCGACGACGACCGCATCGTCGGTGAGCGGCTCGACCGCGCTGACCCGCAACGGATGAATCGTCGCGCGTCGATGCCCGGCGGGCGCCACGGTCGCCGCTTGCGCCGTCAAGCCGTCAATGCTCCTTGAAGTGCGGGAAGGTTTCACCGCACGCCGCGCATTGCCGCACCGCCTGACATTGCGTGGAGCCGAAATGACTGACCTCAATAGTCCGCGGCGAGTCACAGCGCGGGCAGGGAACCGCGAGTTGCAGCATGTTGATGTCGAAGACCTGCTGTCGCGGCGGAGCGATGCCGTACTCGCGGAGCTTGACGCGGCCCGCGTCGGACATCCACTCGGTGGTCCATGCCGGCGAGAGCACGACGCGCACGGTGACATCCGGATATCCCTGATCGCGGATGCAGCGCTCGACATCCTCCCGGATGGTGTCGAGTGCGGGGCATCCTGAGTATGTGGGCGTGATGTCGATATCGACGTGACCGGTCGGGTCGACGCGCACGTCGCGGAGGATGCCGAGATCGGCGATCGTCAGCGCGGGCATCTCGGGGTCAGGGATATCGCCGGCGGCCCGGCGGATCTCCTCCACAACGGTCACCAGGTGGCCCCGGGGAACGAGCGATGAACGTGCTGCATCTCGGCCAGCATGTACCCAAAACGCTCGGTATGCAGTCCACGACGGCCTCCTGTCGGTGTCCACGTACTCTCCTCGCGCACCAGCGTTGCATCGCTGAGCACGCGGTGGATGTACGGCTCCCAGTGCCGGTGCAGGTCGGTGGGATCGGGCCCGACACCCGACGCCGCGATGGACTCGGTCACCGAATCGGACTCGAACAGTTCGGCCGTGAACGGCAACAACGTCGCGAGCGCCGTCTCCATGCGGCGGTGGCTTTCGTCAGTCCCATCACCCAGCCGGAGCGTCCAGTCGGTCGCGTGATCGCGATGGTAGGTCGTCTCTTTCACCGCCTTTGCGGCGATGGCCGCGACCTGCTCGTCAGACGAGGACGTGAGCGCGTGCCACTGCGCGAGCTGATACGTCGAGCACAGCAACTGGCGAACGATCGTGGCGGCAAAGTCGCCGTTCTCCTGCTCGACGAGCAGGCAGTTGACGAACTCGCGCTCGTCTCTGAGAAAGGCGTAGTCGTCTTCAGACCGCCCGGTGCCGTCGAGCTCGGCGGTGCGCGCGTACATCGCGCGGGCCTGACCCAGCAGGTCGAGCGCGATATTCGTGAGGGCAACGTCGTCTTCGAGCGACGGTGCGTTGGACGACCATTGTGCGAGCCGGTGTGAGAGCACCAGGCAGTCGTCCGCGATGCGCAACGTGTACACAGCCGCCGCGTCGGCGACCACGAGGGTCACAGCTGCTGCACTTCCTTCGGAATCGAGTAGAAGGTGGGGTGCCGGTAGGCCTTGTCAGCCGCCGGATCGAAGAACGAGTCCTTCTCGTCAGGTGACGATGCGGTGATCACCGAGGACGGCACGACCCAGATGCTCACGCCTTCCATGCGGCGCGTGTAGACGTCGCGCGCGTTCCGCAACGCCATCTCCGCATCCGGCGCGTGCAGGCTCCCGACGTGGTTGTGCGAGAGCCCTCGCTTGCTTCGAATGAAGACTTCCCACAGCGGCGCAGGGGTTTCCTCGCTCATGCCGCCGCGGTTGTCGGGTGCTTTGCCGCGTACGCCGCGGCAGCCTCGCGCACCCACGCGCCCTCGTTGTGCGCCGCGAGGTGATGCGCCGCTCGCTGCCGGTTGCAGGGGCCGTCGCCGCCCACCACACGCCGAAGCTCCTCGAAGTCAGGAGGCCCGAAGTCGTAGTGACCGCGCTCCTCGTTCCATCGAAGCTCCGGGTCCGGCGGCGTGAGGCCAAGGACCACCGCCTGCGGCGCGACCATATCGACGAAACGCTGGCGCAGCACATCGTTGGAGAAGCGCTTGATGCCCCACGCCATCGATTGCGCGCTGTGGGTCGACTCGGTATCCGGCGGTCCGAGCATCTCGATCGAGGGCCACCACCAGCGATTGACCGCGTCCTGCGCCATCGCGTGTTGCTCAGGGGTCCCGTGCGACAGCGCGAACAGCGACTCGAAGCCCTGCCGCTGATGGAACGACTCCTCCTTGCAGACCCGCACCATGGCTCGCGCATACGGACCGAACGAGCAGCGGCACAGCGGGATCTGGTTGGTGATTGCAGCGCCGTCGACGAGCCAGCCGATGGCGCCCACGTCCGCCCAGGTCAGCGTGGGGTAGTTGAAGATGCTGGAGTACTTCTGGCGCCCCTGGTGGAGCAGGTCGATGAGCTCGGCCCGGTCGATCCCGAGCGTTTCGGCGGCGCAGTACAGGTACAGACCGTGGCCCGCCTCGTCCTGCACCTTGGCCATGAGGATCGCCTTGCGACGGAGCGAAGGCGCCCGGGTGATCCAGTTGCCTTCGGGCTGCATGCCGATGATCTCGGAGTGCGCATGCTGAGCGATCTGGCGGATGAGCGACTTCCGGTACGCGTCGGGCATCCAGTCACGCGGCTCGATTCGCTGATCGGCGTCGATCAGCCGCTGGAACTCGGCGGCTTCGGGACCTTCCTGGTCGCCGGCCTCCGCGGACGCGCCAGTGGCGATCTGGCCGCTCGATCTCATGCTCCTACAATAGCTTCGATGGAACAGGTCGCCGAGGTTGCGGTACCGGTCCTCGAGGGCACCGATCACGTCGAGCTGTGGGTCGGCAACGCCCGCCAGGCCGCCTACCACTACCGTCAGGCATTCGGCTTCGATGTGATCGCCTATGCGGGTCCCGAGACGGGTGTTCGCGATCGGGCCAGCTACGTGTTGCAGCAGGGCAAGGTGCGACTGGTCCTGACCGCGCCGCTGCAGCCGGAGGGAGACGTTGCCGACCACCTGCGCCTCCACGGGGATGGGGTGCGCAGCATCGCGCTGCGTGTCGCTGACGCCACAGCCGCCTACGAGGCCGCGACTCGGCGTGGGGCCCGGAGCGTTGCCGAGCCGACCCGTGCGGAGGACGAGTCCGGGGTCGTGACGTCGGCGTCCATCGCCACCTTCGGGGACACCATCCACACCTTCGTCGAGCGCGACGAGTATTCGGGCGTCTTCTGGCCCGGATACCGCGCCGACAACCGCAGCGGCGGAGGCGTCGGGCTTCGTTTCATCGACCACACGGTCGGCAACGTCGAGACCGGCAAGATGGACGACTGGGTCTCGTTCTACTCCGAAGTGTTCGGCTTCTCGGTCTTCCAGGAGTTCGACGAGCAGGACATCGCGACGCAGTACAGCGCGCTGCGCTCCAAGGTTGCACGCGACCCGCGGACGATGATCACGATGCCGATCAACGAGCCCCATATCGGCCTCAAGAAGTCGCAGATCCAGGAGTACCTCGACTACTACCGCGGCAGTGGCATCCAGCACATCGCGGTGCACACCGACGACATCGTCGGGACCGTCCAGCAGATGAAGGACCGCGGCGTCGAGTTCCTCACTGCGCCGGGTGCCTACTACGACGCACTCGGCGATCGTGCCGCGGGTATCACCGAGGATCTCGACAGGCTTCGCGCCCTCAATATCCTCATCGACCGTGACGAGGACGGGTACCTGCTCCAGATCTTCACCCGCCCAGTGGGGGACCGCCCGACGCTGTTCTTCGAAGTGATTCAGCGCAAGGGCTGCAAGGGTTTCGGGAAGGGGAACTTCAAGGCGTTATTCGAGTCGATCGAACGCGAGCAGGCCGCGCGAGGCAACCTCTAGCAGCTCGCGGTGTCACTGGAGACCCGATGTACGACCTCTCACGCCAGGTGTGGCGAACAGGATCGAACAAGCCAAACGCGTCACCCGTGTGCGATGATGATGTTCACGCAGCCAGTCGGCTCGCGCAGGGGGGGACGGGACCATGGACGAACCAATCGATGCGTGGACGCGCGTCACGGACTTGATGCGAGAACTCGAGGCGATGTTGCTCGTCATCAAGGAGGCGGCGATTCCGGTTCTGACGAGTGGGGAGCCAGATCAGGCTTGGCGGACTCGACGCTTTCTGCGGCTTGCCGACAGGATGATCGAGGATCTGCACGCGCTGCACTTCACCTCGGAAGGGGCGAACGGAGCCTGATCTCAGGCGCTGGTCACCGCGGCGGCCAGAGACCCAGAGCGGCCTCGGTGCGGGTTTTGTCGACCCAGTCGGCGCGAGGGGGCGAGAAGGTTTCGAGGATCGTGCAGCCGGCGGTACCGGTGCGCTCGACGGTGTGCGGGATGTCGGGGGGGATCACCCGCATGTCGCCGGGTTTGCGCAGCCGCGTCTCGCCGCCGATCGTGAAAGTGAACTCACCGCGCAGGACAAGCCCGACCTGCTCGTTGGAGTGACGGTGCTCGGGCAGGCTGATGAGCGAGTCGAGCTCCATGACCGGCAGGGTGATGCGCTCGCCATTGACCTGCCGGACGCGAACGCCGTCCATCAGTGCCATCACTTCGACGCCGTCGAGGGCGGCGAACTCGTGGGCTCGCCTGCTGTCAGATTCCGTCATGGCGGCCACCCATACTCATGCGTCCGGTCCATCGACATTGACGACGGAGGGACCCTGGCCCGTTCGAGTGACCACGAGGGTCGCCACGGCCGTGGTGGTGTTGCCTTCACGATGGACGTTGAAAGGCGGTACGTAGACGAACTCACCAGGCAGCGCGTCGAAAACGTCCGCTCCTCCCGGGCCTGACTCCATGCGCAGCGCGCCCTTCGCCACGTAGACCACCGACTCATGCTCGCCGTGGTGATGCCAGGCCGAGAGCGCGCCGGGCTCGGTGTGCACCACGCCGGCCCAGACCCGGTCGGTCGCCACCGCCTCCCGCCGCTGCATCCCCGGGGTCACCGGTCCATCACGCAACTCGTTGGCTCGAATGCGGCGCACTGCCTGGGGCATGCTACGGCCGGTCCGACGGCACGTAGCCGAGGCGCTTGTCAACCACGTTGAGGAGGGGCTCCCCTCGTTGATAGCGGTCGAGGTTCTGCTGGAACAACACTGCAACCTCCCGCAGCGACTCGGTGTGGTCCCCGGACATGTGCGGGGAGATGATCAGGTTCGGAATATCCCACAGCGGCGAGTCTCCCGGGAGCGGCTCCCGGCTCACGACATCCAGAGCCGCACCGGCGATTCGCCCCTCGCGCAGCGCGGCGCAGAGTGCATCCTGGTTGAGGGTCACCGCGCGTCCGACATTGATGAGGCGCGCCGCCGGTCGCAGTGCGGCGATCGCCTCCGAGCCCACCAAGCCCTCCGTCCCGGGTGCGCTGGGGAGCACCATCACAACGTAGTCAGCCACCGCGAACAGTTCCTGCAACTTCGTCGCATCGGTGATGTCCCCAAAGTCGGGATCACCCGCGCGCGGTGTGCGGCCGACTCCGCATACGAACATCCCCAATGCCTTCGCGAATTGCGCGATCCGGCGCGCAATCGGGCCCACGCCAACCATCACCACCAGCTTTCCGGAGAGCGTCTCGGCATCGCGTGGCGCCCAGCGATGCTCCCTCTGATCGGCGAAGGTGGTGGGGAAGCTCTTGGCCAGACTGAGCATCAATCCAATGGCGTACTCGGCGAGTGCCTGATCGAACACGTGCCGCGAGTTGGTGAGCACGACATCGCTCGCTGCAAGCTCGGGCGTGAGCACACGCTCGGCGCCGTCCGAGGCGATGTGCACCCAGCGCAGCCGCTCGAACCGGGTCCAGTGCTCGCGCAGAAAGCCACTGCGGACGTTCCAGATGAACATCGCCTCTACGTCGAATATCTCAGCCGGTGGCGACCTATCCGGGTTCACAAACACATAGCGCACATCAGGAGTCGCGCCCAGTAAGTCGGCGCTGGATTCGGAGCTTTCGATGACTCCGACCAGGCGCGTCACGCGTCGGTACGCCGTTGGAACTGAGACATCACGTCGAGAAGACGCGCCCCGTCGAGCCCATATGCGGTGATGCCGTCGCGACCCACCGTCGTCTCTGCGACCAGCAGGCAGTTCAGTATTGCCTCCTCCGTGCACTCAACGACTGCATCGAACAGCGGGTTGATGTACGCGTTCGAAAGCGCGGTGATGTTCATCGTCAGGGCTGCCTCGATGCCGATGTCGCCGGCGGTGATGCCGCGGTTCGCCGTCGAAAAACAGAAGAAGATGTCGCCGCTGCTATTCTCGCCGACCCCACCGGTTCGCGCGACCCCGAGCCCTGCACGTTGCGCGAGACGGTCACATTGCGTCGGCAGCAGCGGTGCGTTGGTGGCCACGATGACGATGATCGATCCTGACCCCTGCGGGGTGATCGTGGCCGGTTTCGGCGCCTTCGGGGTTGGCACCTCGCTCGCCGTGATCACGTTCCCGACCGGGACCCCGTCAACACGGAAGCGTTCGCGGCGCCCGTAGTTCGCCTGCACGAGCACCGCAACGACGTAGCCGCCCTGCGCCTCGGCGAGGACCCGCGACGCGGTGCCGATCCCGCCCTTGAACCCATGGCAGATCATCCCGGTCCCGGAGCCCACACCGCCTTCGGCAACCGGTCCATCCGAGGCCGCAGCCATCGCCTGGCGCACGTGTTCGGGTTTGACATGGAATCCGTTGATATCGTTCAGCAACCCGTCCCACGTCTCGCCGACCACCGGCAGACTCCAGAACACCTCGCTCGAGCCTCGCTCCTCGACCTCGATGCCGATGAGCGCATCGCGGACAACACCGACGCTGTGCGTGTTCGTCAGGCCGATCGGCGACATGAGCATGCCGGACTCGCGCACCCATTCGAGGCCCGTCAACTCGCCGTTCCCGTTCAATCGATGGCAACCCGCGAACAAGGGTTCCTCCGACATCACGCCGTTATGTGGCAGTACAAGCGTCACGCCGGTTCGCACGGGACCCTGGCCGACCACCAATGGCCCGTAGCCCGTGCTGATGGTGGCATGCCCCACGCGAACGCCTGGGACGTCAGTGATCGCGTTCTTCGGGCCGGGAGCCATCATGCCGATGATGATTCCGAGGTCTCGCGCCCGTGGCATCGTCATACTGTGCCATGTTGTTGACACGTGAGACGCGAGTGAGAACCGACCACCGTGCCGCCCTTGAGGCCGCTCGCGGTGAGTTCGCACCCGACGTCATCTTCCTCAACAGCGCGACGCTCGGACTGCCCCCGCGCCGCAGCTTGCTGGCATTGCGCGATGCACTCGATGACTGGTCGTCCGGGCGCACCCATGCGCCTGCGTATGACCTCGTCGTGGAGCGGGGCCGGATCGCGTTCGCGAAACTGGTGAGCGTCGATGCGGACCGCGTAGCGATCGGCAGTCAGGTGTCCGTTTTTGCGGGACTGATCGCGGCATCCTTGCCGGACGGTGCCGAGGTGCTCACCGCGGCGCAGGACTTCACGAGCGTCCTGTTTCCGTTTCACGTGCAGGCGCCCCGCGGTGTCACTGTTCGCGAAGTCCCGCTCGAGCACATTGCCGATGCGGTCACCGCCGGCACCGCGCTGGTCGCCGTCTCCGCCGTGCAATCCTCCGACGGCCGCGTGGTGGACTTCGACGCGCTCACGCAGGCATGCGCAGCCACCGGAACGCGAATCATGCTCGACACCACCCAGGCGATCGGCTGGCTCCCCGTCGACGCAAACCGTTTCGCGTACACCGTGTGCAGTGGGTACAAATGGCTGCTCAATCCTCGCGGCACCGCGTTCATGACCGTACAGCCGGACCTGCTCGACAGCGTGACTCCGCATTTTGCGGGGTGGTACGCGGGCGCCGACCGATGGAACAGCATTTACGGTGCGCCGTTGCGCCTTGCCGCGGACGCGCGTCGCTTCGACATCGCCCCAGCGTGGCACGCGTGGGTGGGCGCTGCACCGTCGATGGAACTGCTCAACGAGGTGGGGACCGAAGCACTGCATGAGCATGCGGTGTCGCTGACCAATCGTTTCCGTGCCGGCATCGGCATCCCGCCCTCAAACTCCGCTATCGTCTCCACGATCGCCGATGAGGATGTCCCGGGACTCATGCGTGCCGCGGACATCGTCGGCGCCTCGCGAGCGGGCAAGCTCAGGCTTGCCTTTCACGTATCGAACAGTGCTGAAGACGTCGATCGAGCGATCGAGGTGCTCTCCGGTCATGTACGTTCGTAGGATTCGCGCCGCCTGATGCGTGAGCCGGCGGCATAGTGATGGGGTTGAGAACACCATGAGCGTCCAGGTAGCGGAGAGCCGGATGACCAGCGAAGAGATCGTGCGGTTGTCGAAGCAACACACCTTCTTTTCGTGGTCGGTGCAGGGAGCGGTCGATCCCATCGCGGTCGACCATGCCGAGGGCGTGTGGCTGTACACCCCGGAAGGCAAGAGGATCCTGGATTTCAACAGTCAACTCATGTCGGTGAACATCGGCCACGGGGACAAGCGCGTCATCGAGGCGATCGTCGAACAGGCCACGAAGCTGCAGTTCGTGCAGCCTGCATTCGTCACCGAAATCCGTGCGCGGCTTGGTGAAAAGCTCTCCGGTCTGCTTCCCGGGGATCTCGACAAAGTTTTTTTCACGCTCGGCGGCGCCGAAGCCATCGAGAATGCGATCAAGATCGCCCGGCAGTACACGGGGCGATACAAGATCCTCGCGCGATACCGCGCGTATCACGGGGCGACCATGGGCGCCATGACGCTCACCGGTGATCCACGTCGGTGGGCCACGGAGCCGGGACTTGTCGGCGTGGTTCGCTACCCCGATACGCATCGCTGGGGAGAGCGCGACCCGCGTCCTGTCGAGGAAACGCTGCGCGGCCTCGAGGACGTGATCATGTACGAGGGCCCGCACACTATTGCCGCGATATTCCTGGAGACGATCGTCGGCACCAACGGGATCCTCATCCCACCGGACGGCTACATCCAGGGCGTTCGCAAGCTCTGTGATCGCTACGACATCCTCATGGTGGCTGACGAGGTCATGGCGGGATTCGGGCGTACCGGCAAGTGGTTTGCCATTGATCACTGGGACACCGTCCCTGATCTGATGACCATGGCGAAAGGTTTGACCTCTTCATATCTGCCCCTCGGAGGTGTCGCCATTCGCCACCACATCGCCGAGAAGTTCGACACGACGATGTTCTTCGGGGGCCTCACGTACTCGAGTCATCCGGTCTCGCTCGCAGCCTCCCTGGCCACGCTGGGTGTCTACGAGGAAGACCATCTCGTCGAGCACGCCGCGGCGATGGACTCGGTAATGCGCGGTCACCACGAACTGCTTGCCGCCAAGCATCCGAGCGTCGGGACGCATCGGAATCTCGGGCTGTTCGGCATCCTCGACCTCGTTCGCAAGCAGGAGCCGTACACGCCGATGACCAAGTTCAACGGGACGAGCGCTGAAATGGGCGCGATCGGCAAGTACTTGCGCGAGCATGGTGTCTACACCATGATCTCCAACAACTCCATCCACACCAACCCGCCGCTCTGCATCACCGAAGAGGAACTCGCGCATGGGTTCGAGGTTCTCGACAACGCGCTCGAGATCGCGGACCGGGCAGTCGAGGAATAGACACTGGACGCTGCGCGCACCAACGGGACGTGACCGGCGACGGCGTCGAGCGCGCACGTCTTCGGAAGGACCCTTCCGCATGGCGTCGGTGGGGTCCGTACCTGTCCGAGCGTGCGTGGGGAACCGTCCGCGAGGACTACAGCGAGACTGGTGACGCGTGGACGTACCTCCCTCACGACCATGCTCGCTCCCGGGCATTCCGATGGAGCGAGGAGGGGCTCGGCGGGATCTGTGACGAGCATCAGCTGCTCTGTCTCTCGTTCGCGTTCTGGAACGGCGCCGACCCAATCCTGAAGGAGCGAGTGTTTGGTTTGACGAACGCGCAAGGGAATCACGGCGAGGATGCCAAGGAATACTGGTGGTACGTCGACTCGTCACCGACGCATTCCTGGATGCGCTGGCGGTATCTCTACCCGCAGGAGGCGTTTCCCTATGACGATCTGCTCGCGGAGAACCAGCGGCGAGGGCAGCTGGATCCGGAGTACGAGCTTGCGGACACGGGAGTTCTCGACAAGGGGTTCTGGGATATCACCGTCGACTACGCGAAGGGCACCGCGCTGGACTTCGTGATCGAGATGCGTGTTCGCAACGCGGGAGCGCAGCGACAGACGTTGCACGTGTTGCCGACACTCTGGTTCCGCAATACCTGGTCATGGGGCATCACCGACACGATGCCGGTGCTCCGCGTCGAGGACAACAGCATCGTCGCCGACCACTCGGTGGTTGGACGGATGTACCTGAGCGGTGATGGGGACCACCGGGTGTACATCTGCGACAACGAGACGAACGCCGAGCGCCTCTGGGGCACACCGTCACGCAGCAGGTTTCCCAAGGATGGCATCAACGACCACGTCATCAACGCAGCGGCGACGGTGAATCCGCTGCAGGTGGGGACCAAGGGCGCGTTGCATTACATGCTCGCCGTCGACCCCGGGGAGACCTCGGTCGTGCGCCTGCGATTTGCACCCAGCCGGCCCAGTGCCGGCGACGATCCCGTCGCAACGTTGAGCGCTCGCCACGACGAGGCCGACGCGTTCTACGCGAGCGTGCTCGGCGCGAGCCTCACTGCCGATGAGCGACTGGTCGCGCGCCAGGCGCTCGGCGGCATGCTGTGGGGAAAGCAGTTCTATCACTACAACGTCACACGCTGGCTCGACGGCGACCCGGCGGAACCACCCCCACCGGCTGCGCGGCTCGACGGACGCAATGCGGGATGGCGCCACCTCGACACCGCGGATATCGTTTCCATGCCCGACAAGTGGGAATACCCGTGGTTTGCGGCGTGGGACCTCGGGTTTCAGTGCGTGGCGCTCGCGCACGTGGATCCTGAGTATGCGAAGGATCAGCTGATCCTGCTCTGCCGTGAGTGGTACATGCATGCCAACGGACAGCTCCCGGCATACGAGTGGTCCTTCGACGACGTCAATCCGCCGGTGCATGCCTGGGCGGCGCTGCGCGTCTTCGAAATCGACGGCGCCACCGACTACCGGTTTCTCGCACGCGTCTTCCACAAGCTCCTGATCAACTTCACGTGGTGGGTGAACCGTGAGGACGCGGAGGGCAACAACATTTTCGAGGGTGGATTCCTCGGCCTCGACAACATCGGCCCTTTCAACCGCTCGGCCTTGCTTCCCACGGGCGGACATCTTGAACAGTCGGACGGCACCGCATGGATGGCCATGTACTCGTTGAACCTCCTGGAGATGGCCCTCATCCTCGCCACGTCCGACAGCGCCTACGAGGACGTGGCCACGAAGTTCTTCGAGCACTTCGCTGCCATCGCCACGGCAATGAATGTGCAGGGGTTGTGGGACGAGGATGCGGGGTTCTACTACGACAGCTGGCACCTGGCGGACGGCACGCGCATTCCCATCGAGGCCCGTTCGATCGTCGGGCTCATTCCCTTGTGCGCCGCAACGACGCTCGGCCATGCGACCCTGCAGCAGCTTCCCGACTTCGCGGAGCGGCTCCGTCTCTTCGTGAAGCTCAAGCCCCGCTACGCCGCCGCGGTGTCGCTGGAGGTCGACGCGAGCGAACGCGAGAGCCGGCTGCTGGCGATTGTCGACCCGGACCGCTTGCGCAGAATTCTCGCCTACGCTCTCGATGACGCAGAGTTCCTGAGCGACCATGGGCTCCGCGGGCTCTCGAGATACCATGCGGAGCACCCACTCGACATCGATCTCGGCGGGCCGGTGGCCCGGCTCGACTATGAACCCGCCGAGTCGACGTCGCGATTGTTCGGCGGCAACTCCAACTGGCGCGGACCCGTCTGGTTTCCGGTCAATCACCTGATCATCGAAGCACTGCGCGTCTACCACCGCTTTCTCGGTGATGACTGGACGGTGGAGTTTCCGCGCGGGTCGGGGAAGCAGGCGCACCTGGGGGCTATCGCCGACGACATCTCAGCGCGGCTGGTGGCGATCTTTCTCAAGGACGCGAGCGGCGTTCGACCGGTGGTGGCCGGAACCGACCTGTACCTTCGGCCCGATCTCGCCGAGATGATCCCGTTCCACGAGTACTTCCACGGCGATACCGGGCGCGGGCTCGGCGCGTCGCATCAGACCGGCTGGACCGGCCTCGTGGCGGATCTCCTCTTGCGATTCACCGCTGGGCGAGATCGCTTCGACATCCAGTCGCTGGCCGCGCAGTTACCAGGTGGGACGCAGTCCCCCGGCGGCGGCGTGTGACAATCCTCGTCGTGTGCCCGAATGACTGATCGACTGCGTGGAACCCTCGCGGCAGCGGTGACGCCGATGACCGGCGGCGGCGGTTCCCTCGACGTCGATGGCATCGCCAAGCTGATGGAGTTTTACGCACGCGCGGGGATCGACGGCATCCTCGCTCTCGGCACCACCGGCGAGGGGATCCTTCTGACGCTCGACGAGCGCCGCCTCGTTGCGGACGCATTCATCGCGGCTGCACATCACAGACTCGGAGTGATCGTTCACTGCGGCGCGCAGACGACGCATGACACTGTGGTGCTTGCCGAGGATGCCGCGAGCAGAGGTGCAGCCGGTGTCGCGGTCATTCCACCACCGTATTTCGCGCTCGACGCCGACTCGATCTGGCGGCACCTCGATGCTGCGGCGGACGCATGCGCACCGCTTCCTTTCTACGTGTATGAATTCGCCGCGCGCAGTGGCTACGCGGTACCGATCGAAGTGATCGAACGCCTCCGCTCGAGCGCGCCCAATATGACCGGGCTCAAGGTCTCCGACTCGCCGTTCGACGCAGTGAGGCCCTATCTGCTGCCGGGGCTCGATGTCTTCGTCGGAGCCGAGGGGTTGATTGCCGAGGGCATGGCGCTCGGAGCAGCCGGCTCGGTGTCGGGACTGGCGGCGGCGTTTCCCGAGTTGACCATGGACGCGGTCACGACACGATCGGCTGCCGCGAGTGAGCGAGCCGCGCGTGTGCGGGACTCCTTTGGACGATTCCCGTTCCACTCGGCGTTGAAATACATTCTGCAGCGACGCGGTGTGCCCATCGAAGATGCCGTGCGACCCCCGCTGGCGACCCTCGATGACGCGCAGCGTCACGCGCTGCGGGAACTCATGGATGATCCTGCGGGAGAGATCGCGCCGCTGCTCGCGGCCACGCCCGCCGGCTGATCAGAGCACCGCGGTCTCGACCACCGTTTCTCGTTCGGTGAAGCGTTCCAACCGCAGCGGGCGAAGGTCGAAGGTGGTGCAGGCTCCGGTCGTGATGAGCTCGGTGGTCGCCTGTCCCGCGGCCAAGGAATGCATGATCCCGTGGCCACCGAACCCCACGCACTGAATGAACCAGGGCGCGGTTTCCGGGGCGGCGACGATCGCATGGTGGTCGGCTGTTTCCGGATAGAGGCCCGCCCAGCATTTCCGGGCGCTGATGGGGACGTCCTCGAGAAACGCGAAACGGTTGCCGATTCGCGCAGCGATCGCCTCGAGGAACGCAGGGTCGAAGGCGGTGTCCAGAGTCGGCGGGTCCTTCGGATCGGAGTAGCCGATGAGGACGCCGCCACCTTCGCGGCGGATGAGTATGCCCGTGTCAGCGTCCACACACATCGGGATGTAGTCGGGCATGCCGGGGACCGCCTCGGTGACGGCGAGATTGCGCTTGCGCGGTGTGACTGGAACGTCGATGCCGGCCATCGCCGCCAGATCCTTGGCGAACGGGCCGGCCGCGTTGACCACGAAGTCGGTGTCGATGTCGCCGCGGTCCGTGCGCACGAGCGCGCCGCCGCTCACGATGTCGATACCGAGCACGTCGGTATCGAACAGGAACGTGGTCTCGAGGCTCCGCGCCTCGCTCCACAACGCGCTCACGACGCCGTGTGGATCGATGATCCCGTCACCGGCGCAGAACGTCGCGGCGCGCAACCCCTCCACGTTGATGAACGGCGCGCGCTCGGCAACGTCCCCGGCCGACAACCACTGCACGTCGACACCCATGGATCGCTGGAGCTCGTAGCCCCGCCGCAGCGTGGCGGCGCCGGTTTCCGTCCCCGCCATGAAAAGGTACCCGACGCGACGGAGCCCCACTTGACCACCGCTGCGCTCGTGCAACTCGTGGAGCCTCTCGATGGTGAATTGCGAGAACACGATGTTGCAAGGCGTTGTGAACTGTGCTCGGACTCCACCGTTGGCGCGACTGGTGGAGCCCATGCCCGGTGAGGCGTTCCGGTCGACCACCAGCACACCTTCGACGCCCGCGCGGCGCAGTTGCAGTGCTACCGCGAGGCCGATGGCGCCGGCGCCGACAATGACAACCCCCGCGCTCCGGCGTCCCGCGAGGGTCACCGGAATCTGCCAGACCCGCTTGCATTCGACTGCAGCTGCGCCAGCGGGAGCCCGCGGATGGACGCGTCAACCAACTCCACCGGATGTACGACCGGGAGGGGATGACCGCTGCGTCGCAGCGCCGCCTGCATCTGCAGCAGACAGCCTCCATTCCCAGCCGTCAGCAGCGTGGCGCCGCTCGCGGTGATGTTCGCGGCCTTGCGATCGCCAAGATCGTCAGCCGCCTGTGGCGCAACGAGGTTGTAGATGCCGGCGCTGCCACAGCACACATCGGACTCGTTGAGATCGACCAACACCAACCCCGGAATCCGGCCGAGCACGGTTCGCGGCTGGGCGCGCACGCCCTGTGCGTGCGCGAGGTGGCAGGCGTCGTGGTACGCGACGCGCAGGGGTATGGCGTGGAGGCGCGCCGGGCGTTGGACCACAAGGTCGGCGAGCACCTCCATGACATCGCGAACCTTCGTCGAAAAGTCCGCGGCGCGCGCCGCCCACGCCGGGTCATCGGCGAGGAGCTGGCCGTACTCCTTCATTGCCGACCCGCATCCGGCGCTGTTGACGACGATGCGATCGACGCGCAGTCCTCCCATCTGCGCGATCACCGAGCGCATGCGTCGCAATGCGCCATCCTCGCGTCCCGCATGCAGCTCGAGCGCACCGCAGCAACTCTGCGACGGCGGCACCAGCACCTCGCAGCCGTGTGCGGCGAGCACGCGTGCCGTGGCGCGGTTCACAGGCGCGAAAAACGCATCCTGCACGCATCCCGTGAGCAGCGCGACGCGCAGCGCACGAGGTCCATTCGGTGTCAGTCGTCGAGGCGCACGAACCTTGAGATCAGCGACACGCAGACTGGGCGCCATGCCATCAAGGCGCCGCAGGGTGCTGGGCACGAGGCGTTGCAGCGGGCGCACTTGCAGCGCCCGCCGCAGACCCAGCGCCTGGGTGATCGCGACCGCCTTCGCGATCATGCGCATCCGCTTCGGGTAGGGGAGGACGGCAAAAAGCGCCGCGCGCCCCGCGCGTGGCCGCCAGTCGCGAACAAAGCGTCGCTCGATCTGCGGTCGAACCTGCTCGACGAGCCGGTTGTACTGCACTCCCGACGGACAGGCGTCCACACAGGCCATGCAGCCCAGACACGCGTCCCAATGCCGCACCACCTCCTGACTCATGCCGACCTCGCCCCGATCGGCGAGGTCCATCAGCAGGATGCGACCGCGAGGTGAGTCCATCTCCTCGCCCCAGAGGAGATAGGTCGGGCACGCCGGCAGGCAGAAGCCGCAGTGCACGCAGTCGGCGATCAGGGCTGGGTCGGGCGGATGGTGCTCGTCGAACGCGGTGACGGCGGCGTGGTTGGTCGGGTGCCCGGGCGACCGTGGCGGCCCGACAGAGCTGGTCGTCACGTCAGATGCCTCCGACCTGGCGTCCCGGGCTGAGCGTCCTCGCGGGATCAAGCTGTCGCTTCACGGACCGCATCAGGTCGAGCGCCACGGCATCGTCGAAATCACCGGCTGCACGGCCGTTGCCGCGCCGGATCACGATCCGACCGTCGACGCGCCGCGCGACAGCGCGCACGGCATCCAGCGCATCCGGGGGGAACCGGACCTCCCCGGTGCCAAGCAGCGGGCGCACGACGGCTGCCTCGAGCGTAGTCGACAGTAATGACATGAACTCAGCCACCCGGGAGGGCAGCATCGCGACAGCGGCAACGCTCCCGGGCTCGGACCAGGGACTTCCCGACAGCAACGACGCGAGCGCCACTGCTTCCTGCTCGCCGAGGATGCGTCCGCCGGCCTGCGTCGCGACCTGCTCGGCCTGGACCTGGCAGCCGCGCTCCGAGCTGTCAAACCGAGCCAGCACAAGGCCTTCGGGCCAGTGCAGGTCCACGACGCTCGGCGTCACCTGCATCCCGCCGACCGCTCTGGCGAACGCGCAGAGTTCGTCAGGTGATCGCGATCCGAAGAGGACGGTGCGCGAAGCGGCGGGAAGCGGATGAAGACGGAAGGCAACCTCGGTGATGACCGCGAGCGTCCCCAGCGATGCGACCAGCAATTTGGCGACGTCGAAGCCCGCCACGTTCTTCACGACCTTGCCGCCGCTGCGCCCGACGGTGCCGTCCGACAGCACGAATGAGGCACCGATCACCAGGTCGCGTGCGGTCCCGTAGCGTGTGCGGAGGGGTCCGCTCGCAGCAGTTGCTACGACGCCACCGACGGTTGCGTGGGCTCCCTGTGGCGGATCCAGCATGAGACGCTGGCGGAACCCAGGGACGGAGCCGAGTTGGTCCTGTAAGTGGACCAGCGTCGTACCGGCGCGCACCACGCACACGAGGTCGGCCGGCTCATGTTCGACGATTCCCGAGATTCGTGATGTCGAGAGCACGATGTCGCAGCGCTCGGGAGGCGACCCCCAATCGAGCTTCGTGCCTCCGCCGCGGACGGCGACCGTGAGACGCTGCGCCGTCGCGGCGGCGAGGACCGACGAAACCTCCGCCTCATCTCGTGGCGAGACGACCAGCCGCGGTGCGATGCCCGACACGTGGTCGTGGGCCGTCGCATCGCGCACGTGTTTCGCACCGACGATGTCGGTGAAGACCTGCAGATCCTGCACCGCGGACACCATCACAGCCGATCTGCGAGGCCGGCGAGCTCAATCGCGTGCGGCCGGTACATTCCCGGCACCTCGCCGCAGAGCCTCGGCGTGGGCAGCGCTTTCCCGGGATTGCACAGATCCGCCGGGTCGAACGCGTCGCGCACGCGTCCCATGACCGCAATCGAGCTCGGGCTGAACATCTTCGGCATGTGGCACGCCTTGTCGGAGCCGACACCGTGCTCGCCGGTGATCGACCCTCCCGCTGCGATGCACGACTCAAGAATCAGCCCGGCAAGCTCCAGCGCGCGATCACCGGCACCCGCCTCGGCACCGTTGTACAGCACCAGCGGATGCAGGTTGCCGTCGCCGGCGTGAAAGACGTTGGCAACGCGCAGTCCATACTTCGTCGACAGCGCGCCGATCTCCTCGAGCACATCACGCAGACGGGTGCGCGGGATGACACCGTCCTGCACGTAGTAATTCGGACTGATACGTCCCATCGACGCGAAGGCGGCTTTGCGGGCTTTCCAGATGAGCGCGCGTTCCGTTTCGCTCGCGGCGACGCGCATCTCCGTGGCGCCGCTCGCCCCGCAGATCTCGATGACCTGCGCGAGAAACTCCTCGGCTTCAACCCGAGGCCCGTCGAGTTCGACGATCAGTGCCGCTCCACAATCCGGGTAGCCGGCGTGAACGATCTGCTCACATGCCTCGATGGCAAGCCGGTCCATCATCTCGATTGCGGCCGGCGTGATCCCCGCGGCGATGATGCGCGAGACAGCCTCGCCGGCATCACCCATCGTCGAGAACGCCGCCAGGACTGTCTCGGTGGACTCGGGTACGCGCACCAGGCGGAGCACGACCTCGGTGACGATGCCGAGCGTGCCCTCGCTGCCGATCACCATGCCCAGCAGGTCGTAACCGGCTGCGTCACGCACGCCGCCGAGATGTGCAATCTGCCCCTCGGCGGTCACAAACGTGGCACCAAGGACGTGATGCGTCGTGAACCCGTATTTCAGACAGTGGGCCCCGCCGGAATTCTCGGCGACATTCCCCCCGATCGTGCAGACCTGTTGTGAGGAGGGGTCAGGCGCATAAAAATAGCCGAGCGGCCGGGTGGCTTTGCTGACCTCGAGGTTGGTCACACCAGGTTGCACGGTCACCTGCTGGTTTTCGACGTCGATGCGCAGGATCGAGCGCATCCTGCTGAGACCGATCACCACGCCGTCGGCCACCGGAAGCGCTCCGCCCGACAGGCCCGTGCCCGCACCACGAGCGACGAACGGAATCTTCGCGTGGCTGCAGGTGCGCACCACTTCGGCGACCTGATCGGTGGTCAGCGGCAGCACGACGACAGCAGGCGATACCCGGCGGCCGGTGAGCCCGTCGCATGCGTAGGTGCTCAACGCTGCGGACGACGTGATGATCCCGTCATCGCCGACCGCAGCACGCAGGCGTTCGACGACGGCGGGTTCAAGCACTGGCGCTCACGTGGTTCAGCGTGGTCACGGGCAACCTCATGCTGCCACACGGCACCTGGCTAGGGAGCGGTGGCGACTGCGATCCCGTTGCCCAGCGTCGCCACGTAGACGGTTCCCTCACTACCTGCCGCGAGCGCACTGGGGTTTCGCGCGACATCCGCGTAGTACGGGTCGACAAATCCTGTCGCCGCCGGGCACGACCCGGCGCATTGGGTCACCTGCACCTCGGTGAACTCCGGCGATGACCCTCCCCCGGCCATATAGACCTCGTCGCCACTCGCGCTGGTATAGGTGGCCACCGGGCCACCCATGGTGCTGGTGACCCACGTCGGGGTGCAACCCGTGCTGCAGACCGCGGTGTCGATAAACCCGAGGCCGTTGGTGTTCGAGAGCCAGACCACCGTGGGAGTGTTCGGATCAGCGACCGTCCAACCACGTCCCGGCGTTGCGCTCGAGTCGGCATACACCTCGCCCCATGCTGCGAAGGTGCTGCCGTCCCACGCCGCCGACCAGAGGGCATGGGTGCCGGTGTCGTACATGAATATCGCGCTGCCATCGATCGCCCAGGTGAGGCTCACGCCGTGAGGATCCCCCGGCGACACCGACGGCGCTCCACCCGGGCCGTCCGGGATTGACGTCCAGTTGCCGTTGGCGCCGGAGCCGTTGAACGCGTACACACCGGCCCGTTGAAAGGCCGCGACGAGGAGGTAGGTGCCGGGACCGGTGGGGTTCACCGCCAGCGCGATCGGACGAGTCGCGACACCCGCCGGCAACGGCATCGTGCTGAATGATCCACCCGTCGCCCACGCCGCGTCGTACCACAGCGATCCGAGCGCGTTCGTCGCCTGGCTTCCGCCCGCGAGGATGAGTGCGGAGGGCGATACGCTGTTGTCCCAGGCGACCGCATACGCAGAGCCGTTGGTGGGCGTGAACAGCGGCGGCAGCACCGAGTCGTTGACGTCTCGCAGTCTGTCAGTGGAGGTGAGGACGTTCCAGTCGGAGTCAGCCGCAGCGACATTCGCGCTGTCAGCAGGGTCGACCGCGATGTTGAGGTCGAAGGTCGCATCCAGGCCCTGCACAGCGGGGAGCCAGGCGGGCGTTGAGGCCGGCGCGTAGTTCCAGACGCCGGATCTGCCGGCCACCAGCAAGCCGTCCGGCGATGTGCCGCTTCGCGTGAGCATGAGGATGCTCGACCCCACGTAGTCGTCATACGGGGTGGCGTCGCACAGCGGGCTGCTCGACGAAGGGCATCCTCCGATCATCGACTCCGGTCCGGAGTCCTGCCCGGCGGTCCCGGCGTCCGTGGCCTCCCACCAGGTCGTCGACGTTCCGTAGATCGTCGAGCCCACGCTGCCGTCGGGCACAAGTCCGGTGATTGCGACGGACTTCCCTCTGATGGCGAGACGCTCGACATCGTTCGAGCCATGTCCGGAGTAGGTCGCCGCATACAGCACGTCAACCGGGGCACTCCCCGCCACGGTCTCGTAGCCGGTGAGCGTGTACCAATGCGGCGAGGCATCGAGCGAACTCCACGTGCCGGCGCTCCAGTATCCGATTCCGTTGGCACCGGCCACGTAGGTGCGCGAGCCCAGCGTGATCATCTCCTGCACTCCGTTGGACAAGCCCTTCTTGGCGCTGATCGCCTTCGTCTTCGCGCCTGGTGCGAGGCCCAGCACCTCGTAGACGCCCTTGCTCTGCCCGGTCCTGGCGATGACCGACACATACGCGTTTCCATGGCCATCCAGGGTCAGCGAGTTGAAGAAGGCCGTGCACAACGCGACGCACTGCCAGCCGGTCGCAAGGCTCGCCGAGTGCAATGGCCAGCGCTCAAGTCCGTGCCCGAACGATGCCGCATACAGGTACGAGCCGTCGGATGCGAGCAGGTCGCCGGTTGCTCGGGGGTGCCCTGTCTCTCCGGGAAGATTGCCCCCGTCAAACGTCGGTGGAGACCCCGCGGCCGTCGTGTGCGGTGCTTCCGTCCACGTCTGACCGTCGTCAGTCGAGCGCGCCACGCCGCCCTTACCGCCCGTGCCCACTGCCGCGTACCAGGTGGCGTTCAGGGGGAGGAGTGCCGCGACGTTGTCGGCGCTCATTGCGAGGCCGGTGTTCTGAGGTGTCCAGGTCGCGCCGGCATCGATCGAGCGGAAGAAGCCTTGCGTGTCACCCCCTGCGATCAGGGTTCCAGCCGAGGCCTCAGCCACCACGCTCACGAAGCCGCCGCCCGTGACTGCGGAATTGCTGAAGGTCGGACCGGTCGCAGGTGAGGCCGCCGAGTGGCCTGCAAGCACGACCGCCGGGCAGGCCATCATGACCGCACCCAGAACGACGAGCGACCGGCTCACCCGTTTCGAATCCCCCACCACCCGTAGCCTCCGCTTACCGCGCTCCGCGAACCTGCGCATCGCCTGCGAGGCAGACCTCACTCTACATAGTCAAACGTGCGTGCGTCGGGAATTACTCGACCGGAGCAAGCGGTGGCGAGTGCTGCTAGATCGAGTCGCGGCGGAAAGCCGCGATCACGATGGGAGCGTCCTCGCGGACTGAGACGTCAGTGCCGTCCATGAAAGAAATGCGCGTCGCGCCGACCGAAATCTGCCGCACCTGGGTCACCGCCTCCACGTTGATGTACGTCGACGCATCGTCGGAGCTCAAGTGGAGCACAACCCATTTCGCCATTCCCGAAGTCTACCAAGCGAATTTTCTCCGGCTCGATACGCGCTTGACACGAAAATCGTATTCCCGCGGCCGATGATTGCCGACGGGACGGTGGCGCTTGTCACAGTGTTGAACGAGTGGCTTTGAACGCGCGCGGTCTGTACGCTGTGAAACAGACGGGCACTTCGACGCACCGCAGATTGGGCTCGGAAGAGGGTCTTGCCCGTGGTCGTCGCGGAAGTCCGGGCATCTCGTCGCATCAGGTCGGGCGATCCGCTCGCGCCGACCAAAGGAGACTTCGACCCGTGACTCTCTGGAGCGTCGGTTCGAAGGCTCGCCTGAGCTAGGCCCATCGTGTCGTTGCGCGGGCTGTTTATTGCTGTCACGAGCGCGGTCGCCTTTCTGATCGTGGTGTTCGTCAGCGCGTCGCTGCTCGGGCTCGGGGGAGATCAGTTCGAGGATCGGATCCACAATATCGCCGAGGTCACGTCCGGCCTCCTCGTTGCCGGCGTCGCGATGGTTGCGGCGGTGCGGTCGCGCGGGAGGCGGCGGCTGTCGTGGATCGGGTGGAGCACGTACGGACTCCTTGAGGCCTTCTCCGACTGGAATGCGCTGGCCGTGCATCATGCGTCGGGACTGACACTGTCGAACGTCTTCTTTCTTGCGCAGCTCCCAGTCGGTTTGTGCGCTGCGCTGATTTACATGCGTGTCGTCTCGTCGCGCCTCGCCGTCACGGTCGCGTTCTGCGATGGCCTGCTCATGGGCGGTGGACTGCTCATGGTCGGTCTCGCGACGGGATACGACCGCGTCTTCAGCGGACCGAACTCGGTCCTGGTCAATGTGATCAACCTCGCACAACCGGTGAGCGACATCGTCGTCCTCACGCTCGTGTTGACAGTGGTGGCACGGGTCGGACCGCGGTCGCGTCCGGTGGGGCTGTTGATCGCTGCGGCGATTCTCGGGGTCGGCGTCGCGGACAGCGAGCTGAGCCATGAAGTCGGTCTCGGCATCAGTGTTCCGGGGTCCGTGTTCGCAAACGGATGGATCGCCGGGCTGCTGTGTCTCGGGGTTGCCGCCGTCTGGGTGATCTGTTTCCGGAGGCAGACCGAGGTGGTGCAGGCCAGCCCTCCGACGAGCCGCACGGGGCTGTGGGTGCCGATTCTCCCGGTGGCGGTGGCGTGCGCCATCGCCGTCGCGCTGCGGTTCGACAGGCCCGCGCTCTCCAACGTGCTCATCTGGGTGATGCTCGCCCTGGTGGGTCTGACCCTCATCCGGATGTATCTCGCGCTCTACATGAACCTCGGACTCGGACGAGCGCTTGCGCATCAGGCATCGCACGACTCGCTGACGGGTCTGCCGAATCGAACCCTGTTGCAGCGGCGCCTCGAGCGCGGACTCGCGTCGATCGGATCGTCCGGGAAGACCTTGACCTTGATGATGCTGGACCTCGACGGTTTCAAAGAGGTCAACGACACCTTCGGTCACAGCACCGGTGACCAGGTCCTGGTGCAGGTTGCACGGCGTGTGGTGTCGAGTGTCCGCGACGTCGACGTGGTCGTACGCCTCGGAGGCGACGAGTTTGCCGTCCTCCTGGCCGAGGGAGCGACCGATCATGCGAGCACGCTCGCGCGCCGCGTCCTCGCCGCGCTCGAACTGCCCATCGTCCTCAAGAACACAACGGTCGGCATCGCCGCAAGCATCGGCATCGCCTCCGGCGGCGCTGGTGATACTGCCGACGAACTGTTGCGCAACGCCGACCTTGCGATGTACTCCGCCAAGGGAGCCGGTGGCAACGGCTACGCGCTCTACAAGCCCTTCATGCACAGTGCGGTCGCTGAGCGTGTTCGCGTCGAGACCGGACTACGGACCGCGTGGCTCACGGGCGATCTGCTCGTCCAGTATCAGCCGATCGTGCGACTTGGCAGCGGCCGGATGGTGTCGATCGAAGCCCTCGCCCGCTGGCGTCATCCGGACGGCGATGTCATTTCCCCGACGGTGTTCATTCCGATTGCAGAGCGAACCGGACTCATCATTCCCATCGGTGCGCGGATTCTCAATGAAGCCTGTCAGCGTCTTGCGGCCTGGCAGCGCGAGTATGGCGTTGCTGCCCAGATCACGATGAGCGTCAACGTTTCGCCTCGGCAGCTGTACTCCGACGACTTTGTGGACATCGTCGCCGAGGCAATCCGCACTGCCGGAATCAAACCGCAATCGCTCATCCTGGAAGTCACCGAGACCGCGGTCATGGATGACATGAACAGCGCCATTCGGATCCTCGGGCGCCTCAAAGCACTCGGCGTCGGCATGGCCATCGATGATTTCGGCGTTGGCGCATCATCGCTCGCGCGGTTGCGCCGCCTCCCTGTCGATGTCGTGAAGATCGACAAATCCCTCGTGGATCACGTCCCCGACGGGCATGTCGCGAGCAGCCTGCTCCAGGCCGTCGTGGCGATGGTCGGCGCACTGCAACTGCGGACGGTCATCGAGGGTGTGGAGCGTGCCGACCAGGCGAAACATCTTCGCGAGGCCGGCTACGAGCTGGCACAGGGGTACTACTACGCGCGACCGATGGACGCCGACGACGTCGCCGCGGCCCTTGCCACAGCACCGGCCGGCGACGGTGGTGGCGCGTTGTTTCCGCTTTTGGCGCCTGTAGAACCGGTGGCGACTCACGCGATTTCAGAGCGGGTCATCGTGGTGGATGACGACGCTGCAGTCGGCGCGACCGCGTGCCGGATCCTGGAACGCGACGGCTTGCGGGCAATCCTGGCGCCGACTATCAGAGAAGCCATGGCAGAGCTCTCCAAACGCACAGATGTGATGATCGTGGACATCGGCATGCCTGATGGCGACGGCTGGGATCTGATCAGCCACGTGCGCGGCAGTCCGCTGCATGGAGCCATGCCCGTGGTGGTCATGACCGGATTGCTCGACAGCGCCGAGGTGCTGAACCGCGCGTACGACCTCCACTGCGAGTACCTCGGCAAGCCCTTTGCGCCGGAGGCGTTGATCGCGAAAGTTGAGTCGGCCCGCCGTCTTATGGCTGGTGGCATCGGTGACGCCACGGATGCTCCGAAACGCGAGGGGTCGGTCGCCGCGGCAGCGGGGTGAGGGCGGCACCGAAGAACGCCACCTGATCGGGGTGGATGCTTCGTCGTGGGAAAATGCTTTCAGTGGCTCGCAGGGTTCGAATCGGATACAAGGTCTCGGCCGAGCAGTTCGCCCCGTCCGACCTGCTTGATTTCACGATGGCCGCCGAGCAGGCCGGGTTCGACACCGCTGCGATCAGCGACCACTTTCAGCCCTGGCGCCACACCGGGGGCCACGCACCATTCTCCCTGGCGTGGCTCGGCGCAGCGGGTCAGGCCACCAGCCGCATCGAGCTCGGCACCAGCGTGCTGACGCCAACATTCCGCTATCACCCCGCGGTGGTCGCGCAAGCGCTCGGCACACTCGGCTCGATGTTCCCCGGCCGCTTCTGGCTCGGAGTCGGCACCGGGGAGTCGATGAACGAGGCGCCCCTCGGCCTGGAGTGGCCCGACACCAAAGAGCGCTTCGCACGGCTCAAAGAAGCTGTCGACTTGATCCAGACCCTGTGGACGAAGGATCGTGTCACCTACGACGGCACGTATTACCGGACCCGTAACGCGAGCATCTACGACCGCCCCGATACGCCGCTTCCCATGTACATCGCCGCTGCCGGGCCGTCTGCGGCGCGTCTGGCCGGACGGGTTGCCGACGGGCTCATCTGCACGAGCGGCAAGGGAATGGAGCTCTACACCGAGACGCTGTTGCCGGCACTGCGAGAAGGCGCGGCGGCGGCTGGACGCGATCTGGCGGACCTGGATCTCGTCATCGAGATGAAGGTCTCGTTCGACACCGACCTCGACCGCGCCCGCGAGGACACGCGGCAGTGGGCAGCGCTTGCCCTGTCAGCGGATGAGAAGACCGGCGTCGATGACGCAATGGAGATGGAGCGGCTGGCGGACGCGCTGCCAACCGAACGCGTGGTCAGCCGATGGATCGTCTCCAGCGACCCGGAAGAGCATGTGGAGCGTATCCGTCCGTACCTCGAGCTCGGCTTCTCGCACCTGATCTTCCATGCGCCCGGTCCGGACCAGCGTCGATTTCTCGAGCTGTATTCCCGTGAGATCCTCCCGCGCCTCAGGAGCCTGACCGGTAGCTAACCCTGCTTGGTCGGACCGCTGCGGTCCACGGTGATGCGCAAGACGACGCGTCCCTCGCGAACCATCGCCTCACGGTATTCCTGCCAGTCCGGATGCTCACCCGACACCTGCTTGTAGTACTCGACGAGTACTTCCATCGCCTCCGGAAGCTCGATGATCTCGACAGCACCCTCGAGGCTGTACCACGCACCATAAAAGCGTTCGCCCAAGGCGCACATGCTCGCTCGCGGATTGCGCCGGACGTTCAGCGTCTTCATCGCGCCCTGCCGGGTGCTGATGACTATTCGCGACTGGTCGTCGACCGACGCCACGACCGGGGAGAGTTGTACCTGGCCGTCTTTGCGGTACGTGGCCAGCACGATTCGACGGTTGCGGCGAAGAAATTCGAGAGCGGTCTCATGCGCCATCGGCCGACTCTAGGGCCTGGAGCAGCGACACCGCCAGCCGCTGCTCACCGCCGGCGTCGCTCATCACGATGTCGTCAATGATCGCGTGCATGCCGAGTGCTCGGATGGGCGCAAGCAGGGCGATATCGCTCTGGTCGATCACGATCCTTGAAGCCACCCCGGCATAGTGTTTGGCGATGCCGAGGGCCGTGGCCTCCTCGCCCATCTGGCGGAGCATGGCGGCCGTCGGGCCTTTCAACGAACGGCCGCCGACCACCGGCGATACCACCGTGACGCGTTCACGGTCAAGGTGATCCCCGAGCACGGCGAGGATGGGATCGACGCTGAGCAGCGGGTTCGACGGGCCGATGATCACCGCCTGCGCATCGGTCACTGCGCGCACAGCTTCCGGCGATGGTCGGGCGGCATCGACGCCGGCGAGCCGCAGTTCGCGCACCGCGGGCTCGCAGCGTTGTCCCACGAACCATTCCTGCATGCTGAACTCGCCGCCCGCCGTGAGCACGCGGGTGCGCACGGGGTCGTCGCTCATCGGAATCACGGCAACTCGGATGCCGAAGCGACGCGCCAGCTCCGCCACCGCCTCGCTGAGACGCAGCCCCTGGCGGAGCAGCGTCGACCTGAGCAGATGCACGCCGATATCGCGGTCGCCGAGTTGAAACCACGTCTCCTCGCCGAGCGTGCCCAGCATCGCCTGCGCGGCGAACGTGTCATCGCGTACGCCGAAACCGGTGGCATGGTTGAAGACACCGGCGAGCCGGTAGAGGATCGCATCCACGTCGGGTGAAACCAGCAGCCCCCAGAACTCATCGTCGTCAGCCGTGTTGGCCACGATCGAGAGAAGGTTGGGCGGGAGTGTCGCAGCCAGGCCCGCGGCCAGCTTCGCCCCACCGGATCCCCCGGAAAGCAGCGCGACCCTCAACGGAAGAGGTCCAGCTCGGACGGGCGCACTAACTCCTGCCCGGTGCCGTGCGGCGCGTCGGACTCCTCGAGGCCGCTGACCACCACCACCGGCACCCGTCTGGTCTTGCCCATCAGCAGCTCGGCCGCGGCGGCAAGCTCGTCGGCCATCGCAACCACCGTGGCCTGGAGCGGGATGCCGAAGTCGTCTGGCCGGCCGCGATAGTCGAGCACCGCGGGGGTGCCCGCCACACCGAGCGCGACGTTGACCAGGCCCATGCGCCAGGCGCGTCCGAAGGTGTCGCTGATCACGATCCCGACGGAGACGCCGGAGAGCACCTCGATGCGGCTCCTGAGCGACTCGGCACTGGCGTCGCAGTCCACCGGCAGCAGGCTCACTGCGTCGTCGCCGTCGACGTTGGACCTGTCGACGCCCGCGTTCGCACACACGAATCCCTCGCGCGTTTCGACGATCAGCACCCGGTCGTCGCGTACGACGCGCGTGCTCTCGTCGAGGATCACCTGGACGAGTCGAGGGTCGGCCTCGAGTCGCTGCGCCAGCGCCACCGCATGATCCGAAGGCGTGACCTCGCCGAGGTTGCGCAGCCTGCCCTCCGCCTTGGAGACGATCTTCTGGGCCACTACGACGACGTCGCCGCGCTGAAGCGGTCCCGAACGGTCAAGGATGAGCGCCGCGAGGTCGTCTCCCGGGCGGATCTCCGGCAGACCCTCGACCGCTCGCAGCTCGACGGTCACGCAGTGGGCTCGAGTTGACGCCAGGCGGTCAGGTCGGACGGCTCGTCGAGATCGAGTGCCAGGTGGGGATCCTCGTGGATCACGAAGCGACGTCCGCGCAACCGAGCCTCCTCCTCGAACTTGGGGAGCGAGTCCTGACCGAAATGTAGATGGAATCCGTCCGGCGGCCGGAGGTAGAGCGCGTTCGTTCCCTGGCGACCGTCGGCCGCGGCCGCGATCGCCAGGCTGCCCTCTGCGTCAGCGTGCGCCAGCAGGCGCCGGATCGCGGCCGCGTCGACCAGCGGAAGGTCAGAGCTGAGCAGCAAAGCCGAGCCGGCGCCGCGGCGCGACACCTCGGCGAGCCCGAGCATCGCAGCCGGATTCTGGCCGCTCGGGGCTCGCTCGACGATGAATGCCGCACCGCACCCTCGGGCAACGTCCGCGGCTTCCGTCGAGCCGCAGACGGCAAGCGCCGGAGCAACCTCGAGCGCGGCCGCCAGCGCGCGACCCGCGGTCATCTCCGCCAGCCGGCGACGCGCTTCCGGCTCGAGTGCCGGCGCGAGGCGGTTCTTGGCGGTGCTGAAATCCTTGATGAGCACCACGATCCAGAACGGGGGCAGCATCGCGCCGTCAGGTCCGTACTTCAGCGGCCCGGGCGACCTCGATGGGATGTGGCACTTCGACCACGTCGCGATGCTTGAGCACGTTGAGAGTCGTCACCACCGCGACGAGCACGACCGCGCCGACGATCTCGATCCCGTAGAACGGCAGGCCGAGTCCGACCGGCGCCGGGAGGGAGAAGACGAGAAACAGCGTGCACGGGTACCCCAGCTCGGCGATGGAGGCCATCGAGGCCGGTGTGCTCGAGAGCGCCCGGTAGTACAGCAGCATCGCGAAGAGTCCGGGGACAAGCGCGATGCCGATGAAGCTGGGCGCCTGCTGCAGCGAATAGGTGCCGAGGTGTCCGCCGCCGACGCCGGTGAGCATGAGGATCAGGAGCACCGGCAGCGCGAGCGTGAACCGCATCGCGGCTGTGGTGACGAAGGAGACGTTGGAAAGGCTGTATCGCCCGAAGACGGTGCCCGACGCCCAGAGGATGACCGCCGCGAGAATCAGCAGCGCCGCCACGAACTGACCGTGCTGCACCGATGAGAACGGGCCGAGTGGGTTCTGCGGAAACACGATGAGATAGACGCCCACGATCGCGCACGCTGCCAGTGGCCAGAAGTACGGCTTGCGACGCTCCTTGAGAAAGATGCGTGCCATGGCGATGCCGAACACCGGCTGCAGCAGATACAACAGGTAGACCTCGCTCTCGACGTTGAAGTCGGGTGCCGCATGCGCGGGGAAGGCGTAGCTCAGTGCCTGTGTGAACAACACAGTGGCAAAGGCTTGCGCGCCGATCGCGATGATGCCCATCGCGATCCACTGGCGGAGCGGTAGGTGGCGCAACTCGCGGCGAATGCGTCGCGCGAGCGGGAGGAAGCACAACGCGATGAGCAGGGACTCGACAAAGACGATCTGGCTTGCCGAGAGTTGCTTGACGAGCGCGGGGCGGAAGTACGGGTCCGTGGCCCACATCGCCGCGGCGACGGCGACCGCGAGCGGGCCCGCCCGATCGATCAGACCACCGACCCTGGCGACAGCCACGCTCAGACCAACCCGGTCGGGGCAGGCCCGAAGAGCAACGGGTGTTTGGAGCGCACGAGTAAATTACACTCGAAAGGCTTCCCCTCGCGCCTTGCTCACCGGTGGCATTCTCAGGAGTTGTCGTGATGTTGTATGGCAAAGAGCACGTCGATCGCTATGTCGAGACGGACGGTGCAGATGGCTTTCTCTGGCGGGACGCGCCGACCCTCATCCTCACCACGACGGGACGCAAGTCCGGTGAACAGCGGAGCACCCCACTCATTTTCGGCACGCACGGTGACGACTACTTGATCGTCGGATCCAAGGGTGGCAACCCCTCCGCACCAGCGTGGTATCTGAATCTGCAGGCCAATCCGGAGGTGCAGGTGCAGGTGAAAGGGGATCGCTTCAGGGCACACGCGCGCACTGCGACTGACGCCGAGAAACCTGAGTTGTGGAAGATCGTGACCACGGTCTGGCCCGACTACGACGCCTATCAACAGCGCACGGAGCGCGTGATACCGGTGGTCATCCTCACTCGCGACTGAGCGTGCCGATCATGGACGTCAAGACACTGGTCGCGATCGACGTCCACGTGCATGCGGAGGTGTCCGCGAGCGGGCATCCGTCACTCCCGACGCATCTCCGCGAGGGAGCCATCGCCCATTTCGGCGCCGCGGAACACATGCCGACGATTCCGGAGATCGCCGCCTACTACCGTGAACGGCACATGGCTGCGGTGATCTTCACCGTTGACGCGGAAGCCGCCACCGGGCATCCCGCGATATCCAGTCAGGAGGTCGCCGAGACGGCCGCTGCATTCCCGGATGTCCTCATCCCTTTCGCAAGCATCGATCCCGCGAACGGTCCTGAGGGGGTTCGTGAGGCCCGTCGGCTCGTGGATTCCTTCGGTGTCCGAGGCTTCAAGTTCCACCCGAGCCTGCAAGGGTTTTATCCCAACGATCGCCTTGCCTATCCGCTCTACGAGGCTATCGAGGCCCTGGGAGTCCCCGCCCTCTTTCACACTGGTCAGACGGGAATCGGCGCTCGTGTGCGCGGTGGCGGCGGTGTTCGCTTGAAATACTCCAATCCACTGCACATCGACGACCTCGCGGTCGACTTCCCCGACCTGCGCATCGTCATGGCGCACCCGTCGTTCCCATGGCAGGACGAGGCGCTTGCGGTGGCCGCGCACAAGCCCCATGTCTACATCGACCTGTCGGGCTGGTCGCCGAAATACTTTCCGCCGCAGCTGATTCAGTACGCCAACACGCTGCTGAAAGACAAGGTGCTCTTCGGGTCCGACTTTCCGCTGCTCACGCCCGATCGGTGGCTCAAGGATTTCGAAGCGCTCGACATCAAGCCGGACGTTCGTCCGCGCATCCTCAAGCAGAACGCGGTCGCCCTGCTGGGATTGAGCTGACATGGTTCCCGCCGTGGGGATCGGGTCGTGGCCCGCGCGCGCGGCGCGGAAAGCTGCGCAGCGTCCGGCCATGACCTTTCGAGCGCACGTGACCACCTACGGCGAGCTCGCCGACCGCGTCGCGCGCCTTGCCGGCGTGCTGCGTGACATCGGGGTCGAGAGCGGATCCCGGGTGGCGTACCTCGGCATGAATCACCCGGCGTTCCTGGAAACACTGTTCGCCACCGCAACGCTCGGCGCGATATTCGTGCCCCTCAACGCGCGACTGTCGCCCGGGGAGATCGACTACATGATCGCCGACTCGGGCGCCGCCGTCCTGACATACGGGGGCGGCAGTGCCTCGACCGTGGGCGGCCTCGGCGCTGCGACGCGACCGCGGTTGATTGCGGTCGATGGCGGCGATGCCGGTGCGCCGGACTACGCTGAAGTGCTCGCAGCCGCGACGCCGGCTCGCATCGACACGGCGGTCAACGTCGACGACCCCTGCATGATCATGTACACATCAGGGACCACCGGGCGACCGAAGGGTGCCGTCCTCACGCACCACAACATCATGTGGAACTGCCTCAACGTGCTCGTCGACGTCGATGTGCGCAGCGACGAGGTGACGCTGGTGACGGCGCCGATGTTCCACACCGCGGCGCTCAACATGACGTGCCTCCCGACACTGCTCAAAGGAGGACGTCTGCTGGTCGAGCCGAAATTCGAAGCAGCGGCCGTCATCGACGCCATCGAACGCGAAGGCGTGACCCTGCTGTTCGGTGTACCGACGATGTTCGCGTCGCTCACCGAGTCACCTCGCTGGGCGACCGCAGATCTGTCCTCGCTTCGACTGCTCCTGTGCGGCGGTGCTCCGGTACCGAAATCGCTCATCACCACGTATCACGAGCGAGGTCTTTCGTTCGTGCAGGGCTACGGCATGACCGAGACCGCGCCCGGAGCGCTCATGGTCGATCCGCGCATGAGTCACGAGACGGTGGGTGCAGCCGGTGTGGCTCATTTCTTCACCGACGTGCGGATCGTCAGCGGTGACCTGTCGGACGCCGATCCGGGCGAGCCTGGTGAGATCGTGATCGCAGGCCCGAATGTGATGCAGGAATATTGGCGCCTTCCGGAGGCAACCGAGCAAGCCTTTCTCGAAGGACGCTGGTTTCGCTCAGGCGACATCGCCGTCTCGGACGAACATGGCGTGATCACGATCGTCGACCGGATGAAGGACGTCTTCATTTCGGGTGGCGAGAACGTCTCTCCGGCAGAGGTGGAGAAGGTGTTGTGCGACCATGCAATGGTCACTGAGGCTGCGGTGATCGGCGTAGCCGACACCACCTGGGGTGAGGTGGGCCAGGCGTTCATCGTGCTGGTGAGCGACGACGCGGTGTCGGAGGCGGACCTGCTTGCGTACCTCAAGAGCCGGCTGGCCGGCTTCAAGATTCCGCGGTCGATCGTGTTCGTCGATTCCCTCCCGCACACGGCATCCGGTAAGGTTTTGAAGTCCGATCTGCGGGCTAGAGCGTGAGGAGAGCACTGTGACCACAACCGTGCACAGCATCGACGAGTTGACGGCGCTGAACGGGACAGATCTCGGGTACTGCGCGTGGCGGGAGATCACCCAGGACCAGGTCAACACCTTCGCGGACGCGACCGACGATCACCAGTGGATCCACATTGATCCCGACCGCGCAGCAACCGGACCGTTCGGCACGCCGATCGCTCACGGGTTCCTCACGCTGTCGTTGATCGTGCCGATGTGGAGCGAGATTCTCCATTTCGACGGCGTGAAACTCGCGATCAACTACGGCCTCAACAAGGTGCGCTTTACCTCGCCCGTCCCAGTCGGCTCGCGGATCCGTGCGGGCGCGACGCTCGTGTCCGTCGACACCGCTGCGGACGGCAGCATCGCCGTCACCGTCGACTTCGTCATCGAGCGCGAAGGCGCCGAGAAGCCGTGCTGTATCGCCCAGGGTTTGTACCGCTTCTATGTCTAACGACTTTGAATGATGCGGGCGAGGAGCCGACGCCAAGCCGTCACTGGGTTCGTCGCAGTGCCCGAGCAGCCCGCTCGCGGCTGATGACATGCGACCCGGACCGCCTGTTCCGCGCGGCTCAGACTGAAGTTCCGAACACAAATCGCCATTGACCCCCCGGGATGCGGGGTCCATCGCCAGCCCAGATCAGGGGAAAGGCAGGCCGAGAAGTTTCGCCGATGCTGCATCCGCAGGCACGCCGAACGCTGAGACGTCGGCAACCGGGTTCTGATTCCACAGACGTAGTGGCACGCCGTCGCCGTTGAACCACGGCCCGACGACCGCCTGTTCGTCGGGCAGTGGTTTCGGCACCGTCGCCGTCGGCCCAGGGACGTGACGGAAGTGCATGCCGTCCGATATGAAGACGGCGTTGACGCCGTCGACGTCGGTTGCGATGAACAGGCCGAGTTTCGGCATCTCGCTCTCCTCCGGAGATGGATGATGTGGGTCCGACACAAAGAGTGGTGCGCCCACACTCGGGAGCACGAGACAGCCCCCCTGCGACGCCGCAAGGTATGACGGGAAGGCGCTGACGTCGACAGGGTTGGCGAAGCCACCCGGGTTCATGATGTGTCCCGGGCTAGGGTTGTCGCCGCTGAACTTGATCTCGAGTCCGAAGTGGCGGCCGGCGTTGATGATGCCGGTGAACTGGGTCCCCGGATCCGGCCCGACATGGGTGCCGCTGAGCATCTCAAGCACATGCATCGTGGTCCGGATTGGTGTGCGATCGAGCAGGTATGACTGCAGCGCCGCCGGCGCGCAGGCGACGTGCGCGAGCGGCCCTCCGGAGGTGAACTCGTTGACGATGGTCATGTCCGGATTCTGTGATACGCGCACCACATGCCCGATGCGACCCGGACCCGTGAATGGCTTGCAGGTGGCCGGATCCACGAAGAGCGCCAGGAGAAACTCGACGCCGGTGCCGGCCATGCTCAGTCCCGGCTGCCGCCGCGGAGTTCGGGAAAGTCCTCTTCCCAGTACTCGTTGTCGGCGCGGGAGACGGCGGTCTGATCCCGCAGTGCCTGCTCCTTCGCACGAAGATCCACCCGACGGATCTTGCCGGAGATGGTTTTTGGCAACTCCGCGAACTCCAGCCTGCGGATGCGCTTGTAGCCGGCCAGGTTTGTCCGTGAATGCTCGAAGATCGAGCGAGCGACATCCGCCGACGGCGTGTGTCCGGCACCGACCACGACAAAGGCTTTCGGCACGGAGAGTCGCAGCGGATCCGGCGACGGTACGACGGCGGCTTCCGCAACCGCGGGGTGTTCGATGAGCACGCTCTCGAGCTCGAAGGGGGAGATGCGGTAGTCCGAAGACTTGAACACGTCGTCAGAGCGGCCGACATAGGTGATGTAGCCGTCGCTGTCGCGCGAGGCGACGTCACCGGTGTGATAGAAGCCGTCGCGCATCACCAGAGCGGTTTGTTCGGGGTCGTCGCGATAGCCGACCATGAGCCCGAGCGGCCGTTTCGCGAGATCGATGCAGATCTCACCTGTCTCTCCATGCACGCCGCCGGCGGGATCGATGAGATCGATGACATAGCCGGGGAGCGGACGTCCCATCGAGCCGAGCTTCAAAGTCTGCCCTGGGCTGTTGGCGATTTGCGCCGTGGTCTCCGTCTGTCCGTAGCCGTCGCGAATGGTGAGACCCCACGCCCGTCGCACCTGCTCGATCACCTCTGGGTTCAGCGGCTCACCGGCGCTGAGCGCTTCGCGAAGCGGCGGGTGCCACGCGGTCAGGTCCTCCTGAATGAGCATCCGCCACACTGTCGGTGGCGCGCAGAGACTGGTCACGGAGCAGCGGGTCAGTGTGTCCAGAAGGCGGCGCGCGGAGAAGCGGGTTGCGTTAAGTATGAGCACGGTCGCCTCGGCGTTCCACGGCGCAAACACGTTGCTCCAGGCATGTTTCGCCCACCCTGGCGACGAGATGTTGAGATGCACGTCCCCGGGTCTGAGGCCCAGCCAGTACATCGTCGCGAGATGGCCGACCGGATAGCTGACGTTGGTGTGCTCGACCAACTTGGGTTGTGCGGTCGTCCCTGATGTGAAGTACAGAAAGAGTGGATCGGAGGCCCCGGTCGGCGCATCGGCCGCGAATGCGGCGCCGGCCGACGGGAAGTCGTCGTAGTGGTGCCATCCCTCCACGCGCTGACCGACAGCGATCCGCGTGAACTTGCCCGGCGTACCGGAGAAAGTGCCGGTGAGGCCCGATTCGGCGATGACATGCGCGACGTGGCCGCGCGTGACCCGATCGGCGATGTCGGATGGCGTGAGCAGCGTGGAGGAGGGAATCATCACCGCGCCGAGCTTGGTGAGCGCGAGTACGCATTCCCAGAGCTCGGCCCGATTCCCGAGCATCAGCAGCGTCGGATCACCGCGTCGCACGCCGCGTTCCCGAAGCCACGCGGCGAGCGTGTTCGACCGCGCCGCCAGTTCGGCGAAGGACAGTTTGGTCTCACCCTCGTCGTCATCGACGATCCACAGGCCGGGACGATGATTGTCCGCGGCGATCTGGTCGAACCAGTCGAGCGCCCAGTTGAACGTGGTCAGCTCTGGCCAGCGAAAATCCCGATACGCGGTCTCGTAGTCCTCGCGATTCGCAAGGAGGAAGTCGCGGGCGGCTCTGAAGTCCATCGCTCAGGATCTCCTGCGGGTATCAAGCACTCCTGGAGCGAATGGTACGAGCCGCATCCATGAGCCGCTCGGCGCGCTCCGGGTCAACCTTGCTCCACGTATCGCCATCGACCTTGAGGCTGGTGCCGACGATGACACCGTCGGCGACCGCAAAGATGTCTTCGAGGCGTTCGGCAGAGACACCGGTGTTGGCGAAGACGGGAGTCTGTGGCACCGCGTCCTTCGCGGTGCGGAGGTCGCTCATCGCGAAGGGAACACCCGCTGCAGGCCCGGAGATGAGGATCGCGTCGACACCGAGAAACGCCGCGCCCTTGGCTCGCTCGGCGATGCCGCGCGTGCCGATCGCGCTGCTGAATTCCGGGGAGATGTTGTCGAAGAAGGCGACGTCGTCAGCGCCTATCGCGGTCCGGTATCCGGCGAGATCGCCGATCGCGGGCGAGATCATGCCGAGGTCGCTCTCGTAGACGCCGGTGAAGACCTCACGGACGAAGGCCGCGCCGGTGGCGCGCGCGACCGCGATGCTCGCCTTCGCGTCCCAGAGGATGTTCACACCAAAGGGCACACGCACCGAGGCGCGCAACTCGCCGATCACCGCCGCCATCGCCGCGGGAACCTCGGGACCCACCTTGAGCTGATACGGGATGTCGTTCTCGTTGCAGAAAAGCAGACCGTCCACACCCGCCGCCTGCAGCGTCTCGAGGTCGCGGCCCACGACGTCGACCAGGTGCGTTCGACCGAGGTCGCGATTGTGGCGAGGGCGGCCGGGCAGTCCGGGAAAGTGCAACATCGCGATCACCGGTTTGAGGGTGCCGAATCGCTGTTCGAGGCTCTGACTCATACCTTCCCTCCTCAGGGCGCCACTGTTCGGTGCTGATCAATGAAATCCAGAACCGCCCTGTTCCAGGGGTCGGGATTCTCCACGAAAGCGGCGTGACCGCCGGGGACGATTGCCCACGACGCCTGAGGGAGTTCCTCGTACATCCGGTGCGACAGCGACAGCCTGATGATGATGTCATCGTCCGCGGCGATCACGAGCGCAGGTGTCCGCAGCCCCGACAGCCGATCGGCGCTGTCGTGAGAAAGCAGCGCCGCGATCTGCGCCGCGAACGCTGCGGCGGGCTGCGTGGTGCGCTCCATTTCTTCGAGCATGGCGGCGAGTTGCTCCGGCTGCGACTGGTAGTAGGCCGGACTGAAGACCCATGGCGCCTGCTGCTGCATCATCGCCGGCATCCCCGCGGCGATGGCGATGCGCCCCCAGACGTCGAAGGCCGCGCGCGTGTAGGCATCGGGTTTGGCATAGGTGTTCGCCAGGACAACGGATCGAAGGTCCGTCGGATACGCAAGGGCGTACTCCTGTGCAATCAAGCCACCCATGGAGACCCCGGCCAGGTGGAACTGACGCAACTCGAGGGCGTCGGCGAGGGCCTTGGTGTCGGCCGCCATCTCGCGGCTCGAATAGGGGCCCGCGGGATGCGATGAGCGCCCCACGCCGCGGTTGTCGAACGACACCACGCGCAGACCGGCCGCGACGAAGGGGGCAATCTGTAGCGCCCAGCCCTGGAGATCGTCGCCGACTCCGTTGATGAGCACGAGCGTCTCGGCACCATCACCGGCGATCCGGTAGTGCACGTCGATGCCGTTGGCTTGGACGACAGGCATCGCTCAGTTCACAGGCCGCGCGCACCGATCGCGCTGCGCCACAGGTCGACCGATTGCACCAGGTCCGCGATCACGCGCTCGTCCGGATCTTCCCAGCTGGGGATGATCTCGAAAATGAGATCGACAGTTCCCGCACCGGCCGCTTCGAGCGTGTCGAGCACCTTGCCGGGGTCGATCAGACCGACCGCGTTGTGCTCGTCGTTGAACGCCCAGTGATGGTCTGCGACACCGTCTGACTGCTGCAACTGGACCTCCACGAGGCCACGTCCGAAATGACGCAGCCAGGCATAGGGGTCGCGTTCATCACCCTCGCTCCCGGGAACGCATTGATGCCCGACATCAAGGCAGAGGCGCCAGGGCACGTGATCGGCGTCACCCTCGGTGATGAGATCGTCGAGCTGAGCCATGGACGACGGCTCGCGCACCGCGACGAGATTCTCGACGAGCATGTAGTCGAGGCCGGCCGCGAGGGCATGCGCGGCGAGCACATCGAGATCGCGCTTCATCCCGGCCCAGCGTTCAGCGCGCAGCTCCGGAATCTGCCAGTCCGGGACGCTCATTGCACCGACATGTCCCCCGGTCGCGCGGGCTCCGAGTGACGCCGTCAGGTCGACGATGCTTCGGTACCAGCTCAACGCGGCTCCGCGACGGGCTGGATCCGGATGCATGAGCAGGTCGAGCGAGTACGCGGAAAGCCCAGTGAACGTGGCATGCGCCCGAAGGCGGTTGGCGTCGAGCGCGGCCCGATTTCTCTCAATGGCCTCACGACTCCCGCTGAATGTCTCCACGCCCTCGATGAGGTCGAGCGAAAGCTCGACGAGGTCGAGACCGAGATCGTTGCGCACGACCGAAGCCCAGTCCGCCGGGCGTGGCCAGCGTTTCAGCGCGAAACAGGTGTTGATGCCGAGATTCACGTTCATGCCCGACCCCCCGTGTGCAAGGTGGCCGACGCGACAACCTCTCGATACCCTTCATAGATCGGCGCGTATCTGTCGTGGTTGGCGAGATCCGGCTGGATCGGCGCATCCTGCCGGCACGCCATGGCTGCAGCCGATTCGGCTTCCGGGTAGATCCCGACTCCGAGGCCCGCGAGCATGGCGACGCCGGCCGTGGTCGCGTCGCCGGGAACGCGCGACACGGGGATACCCAGCACATCGGCTTTGATCCGGTTCCAGGTGTGCAGCGATGCGGCGCGCCCGGAGACGCGCAGCTCTGTCGCCGGTGTGCTCGCGCGCCCGATCACCTCGAGGTGTGCCCGGATCGCAAACGCCACGCCTTCCAGCGCAGCCCTCGCGAGAGCCTTGCGATCGTGGCGCACCGATAGTCCCAACATCGCGCCACGCAACGTCGGATCATCGCGCTCGCCGTCGCCGAGCACCGGCACAAACAGCAGGCCGTCCGACCCTGGTGGCACGATGCCCGCCTCGTCGTCAAGCAGCGCGTAATCGGCGTCATGGACGAGACCTGCCCGCCCGCCGTAGGTGAGCGTCGCAAGCCAGTCGACCGCCTCACCGGCGGTGTTGATGCCGACTTCGGTCACATACCCCGTGCGTCCCACCGCACTCGGATAGTGCGTGATCGCGAGGTCGCTGGTCGGCTCCGCGACGACCGAGTTGAGGCACGTCGAGCTTCCGGCCATCTCGCTCACGGGTCCGGGAGCCGTGACACCGGCGCCAAAGGCGCAGGCAATGCTGTCGCCCGCACCGGCAACCACCGGGATGGTGCGCTCGAGCCCGAACCGCCGGACCAGCGATGGCTGCAATTCACCGACCACCTCCCAGGATGGATGAGGCACCGGCAGTTGCAACAGCGTGATGCCGACCGCGTCGACGAGGTTGGGAGCCCAGTGCCGTGCGCGCAAGTCGAGCATCGCGCTCGAGGCGGCCATCGACCAGTCAGTGGCAGCCTCGCCTGTGAGGGTGAGCGCGATGAATTCGGTCGGCTGCACGAAGAGTCGTGCCGCGGCGAATACCTCGGGTTCATTCGCTCGGATCCACATGATCTTTGCCGCGACGTGAAATGCCGCCGGCACGTGTCCGGTGAGCGCGTGCAGGTCCGCGGCGCCGAACTGTTCCACCAGGGCCGCCGCCTCGGCGCTTGCGCGGTTGTCCCGATAGATGAGCCCTGGTCGCAACGGTTGGCCGCGGCCGTCGATCGGCACCACCGATGGGCACTGCCCGGTGAGGCCGATCGCGTGAATCGTGTGTCGCTTCAGTCCGGCGATGAGCGTGCCGAGCGCGGAAAGCGCCGCGCTGCGCCACTGCCCGGCGTCCTGCTCCGCCCACCCTTCATGCGGTGTCTCGGTCGCGTACGGACGTCGCACCTCGCGCAACATCGCGCCACTCGTGTCGTAGGCGGTAGCGCGCGCTCCGGATGTGCCGACATCGACCGACACGAGCACGTCGGTGTGCGCTGCGGTCATTGACACCGGAGGCTAGCCACGAACCAGTTGCTGCGCCTTGACCTTGTCGCCGTCGAGTGTGATCAGCGCGCCGTTGAGCGCTCCGGTCGAATAGTCGCTCCCCGGATTGATGACGACCGTACGCCCGATCCGCCGGATGCCCGACGACTCGTGGATATGTCCGTGCAGCCCAAGCAGCGGTTGAAACGACCTCTCGGCGTCGAGCACGGCCGTGCTGCCGACCGGCACCATGCGCACCTGACCGAGTGTCGCCTGCACCTGCAGGTTCGCGTCGAGCATGGGGGCCTCGTCGAGCTGCGTGCCGAAAGGCGGTGCATGCAGATTGAACACGGCCCGCTCGGGATGCTGCAGCGCGGGCACCATCGCCTCGATGGTCGTCTTCAAGTGGGCCTCGTCCTGCTCCCGGTACGTGTGCCACGGCGTGACGTTCGAATACCCGCAGCTGATCATCTCGTGCTCGTCGTCGAGCCAGACCACCTTGCCCTCGTCGTGCGTGCCCCATGGTGCGCTGTCGAGCAGCGCACCCAGCTCTTCCGGGTCGTCGTTGCCGAGCATGAAGTACAGCGGAATTCCCTGTGGTCGCAGCCGTTCATCCGCGAGGACGAGCCACTCGGTGAGCCGGTCGCGCATGAGCTTGAGGAACAGGTCGTCGAGACCGCCGTCCGTCTCCATGTGCTCCAACTCACCGGGATCCGCCCGGTACGGGTAATACCCGTGGTCCGAGATGAGTTTCTCCAGCGCCACCAGTTCCGGACCTTCGACAACGTCGTAGTCGGCGCCGATGAACTTGCAGAGAAAGCGTCCGCCCGGGGCGCGCACGATCGACTGAATCGCCTTGCCGGCGACGTCGCCGCCGAGGATGAGCACGTGCGGCTCGTAGACTTTCGCGGCGTTGATGAACTTCCGAAAGCACACGTTGGATCCGTGCAGATCGCTGACGAAGTAGATGCGCGTCTTTGCCACGCTAGGCGCTCACCACGTCATGCAGGGACGGCTTCGCGCACGCGGTGCACTGCGCTCATGAATCGATCCGCGCGCTCGGGATCGACTGCGTTCCACGTGATGCCGTCACGCTTCAGGCTGGTGCCGACGAAAACGCCATCGGCGATGGCGAGAATCTGGTCGACTGTGTCCTCGCGGACCCCGGTGTTGGCCAGGACCGGCGTGTCAGGTACCGCTGCTTTGGCTTCGGCCAGATCGGTCAGATTGGTGGAAGTCCCGGTCAACTGGCCGCTGATGAGGATGGCGTCCACGCCGAGATAGGCGGCGCTCCGTGCCCGCGCGGCCACTGAGCGATTGCCGAGACTGCTGGCGAACTCCGGCGTGACGTTGGTGAACATCGCCACCGACCCGGCGCCGATCTGCTCGCGGTAGGCGGCGATGGCGCCGAAGTCCGGCTGCATGATCCCGAGGTCACTCTCGAACACGCCGGTGAACACTTCACGAACGAATGAGGCGCCGGTTGCGCGCGCGACAGCGAGGCTCGACATCGGATCCCACACGAGATCGACGCCGAATGGCCGCGTGATGAGGTCGCGCACCTCGCCGATGACCGCAGCCATGCCCGCCGCGATCTCCGGGCCGACGCCGATCTGATACGGCAGGTCGGCCTCGTTACAGAAGAGGAATCCATCCACACCCGCGGCCTGCAGGGCGTTGAGGTCATGTTCCACGGTCTCGATCAGCACCCGCATGCCGCCCGCCCGGTCGTGACGCGGGCGACCCGGCAACGCGGGGAGATGCAGCAACGCGATGATCGGCTTGTCGACGCCAAACACGCGCCGAAGCAAGGTCATACCGGAAGTCGGATGTCGGCGTGGCGGGCGTTCCCGTTTGCCGCGGCACGCGCGGCCACCGCATCGACACCGGCAACGATGACCTCGATGCCGGCCTGCGTGATGCGCTCGATCTCCTCGGCATCCGCGCTGATGTCGGTCACCACAGTCGAGACCTGTTCGATCGGCACAACAGTGCTCATGGTCACCGCTCCAAACTTCGATCCGTCGGCAATGACGATGATCCGCTCGGTTCGCTCGAGACCGCCGCGAATGACATCCGCGTCGCGGTCATCGAGTTCGGTCACGCCGCGACGCGCCGACAGCCCGGCGGCGCCGATCACCGCAGTGTCGGTGTTGTAGCGACGCACGGCCTCGACCGCCGATGCACCGATGCAGGTCAGCTCGTCCTGGCGAACGAGACCACCCGCGATGATCACGCGCACGTTGCGCGTGCCGAGCAGGCTCGCCACGGCGAGCGATGGCGTGATGACCATGAGGTCGTCGCGAGCGGGGAGCAGGCGCGCGAAATGCTCGACCGTCGTACCGATGCCGAGGAACATGGCCCGGACTCCGACGGTGAGCTCGGCGGCTCGCTTGGCGATGAGTCGCTTCTCGCGTGCGTGATGCAGGGTGCGTGCGTTGGCACCAACCTCGAAGGTGCGGACGAGGTGCGTGGTGGCGCCGCCATACGTCCGGCGCACGAATCCGTCGCGCTCGAGTCGGCGCAGGTCGCGCCGGATGGTCATCTCCGACACCTGGAAGTCGCGAGCCAGCGTGCTGACTTCGATCGCTTGATCCTCAGCGACCCGTTCCAGTACCTTCAGACGCCGCTCAACGGCTAACACCTTGCCTGTCTCCTCTTGCCGCAGGGCTCGCGCCTCTGTCGGGTCTTGACCGGAAGGTGTTCCTCCGTGTCATCGACCCTCTTGACACTGGTGTTCGATTGTGTTCAAACTCTGCAGGTTTTCGACGCGTCTGTCAAGTTTGGGGGCGGCCAGTCCGCCGGAGGTCGCCATGGCAACCGCGAGCAGACTGTTCGTCCGCAACAGCACTGGACTGGTGCGATCAGCGTCGGCCCTCGACGCCACGATCTTCAACGCGGTCATCTCGGCCCCAGTCGGGTCGACCATTGCGTACTCGGTCTTTTTCGCGATCGTCGCGTTCCCCGGCGCCAACGTTGCCGGTGTCATCCTGCTGGTCGCTGCGATCAATATCCCAGTGCTGATCATGTTTGCGCTCCTCGGCGCGAGCATGCCCCGGGTGGGCGGCGACTATGTCTGGGTCAGCCGTGTGCTATCGCCGCCGTTAGCGCTGATATCCAACCTCTGCATGATCAGCGGAGGTCTGCTGGGGGCGGCCTTCTTCGCGAAGTTCTTCTCCGTGCTGGCGCTCGGCCCCGTGCTCGTCGCGCTCGGATCGTTCGCGAACAACAACACGCTGATCAGCTGGGGAACCTCGTTCCAGACCAACAGTGGCTGGATCCTCGGTGCATCGCTGTTCATGGTGGCGTTGCAGACGCTCATTCTCATCAGCGGCACCAAGGCAACGTTCCGCTGGCAGAACTACTCGTTCCTCATCGCCATGGCAGGCACGCTGGTTGCCTTCATCGTGCTCCTCCTCGGCTCCCAGACGGACTTCTTCTCGCACTTCAACACGTTGAATCACAGCTTCGGCGGCGGCAACGTCGGCGCCGTGATCGCGGGCGCTCCGGGCGCGGCGGCCGCGCACACTGACTTCTTCAACGGCAACGCGACCTGGCCGACCTTGTTCTCGATCCAGGGTTTCATGATGTGGAACTTCTGGTCGGTCTACATGTCTGGGGAGCTGAAAAGCGCCTCCAACCGCCGCCGTCAACTCTCTGTGATGTTCGGCGCGCTGGGCTGGGACACCGTGCTCCTGGTCATCGGCGTGCTGCTGCTTTTCAAGGTCGCCGGCTACAACTTCGTATACGCCTTGAACACGAGTCCCAACGCGGCCTACGCCATTCCGTCAGGTCCGTTCTATCCGTTCCTCGCGTCGCTCGTCTTCGACACCCCGATTCTCACGGTCCTGATCATGGGTTCGTTTCTCTTCTGGTCACTGCCGTCGATGATCGCGAACACTTTCATGCCGATCCGTTCGTTCTTCGCCTGGTCGTTCGACCGGCTTATGCCGGAGAGCCTCGCGAAGGTCAACGAGCGGACTCACTCGCCGGTCAACGCAATCATCCTGACCAACGTGATCATCGCGGCCCTGGTCATCTGGAGCGTGATCGGCAACCAGTTCCAACTCGTGCTCGGTCTGATCGTGCTCGCCGGAGCACTGGCCGTGATCATTGTCAGCATCGCGGCCATCGCGCTGCCGAAACGGCGACCGGATCTCTATCAAAGCTCACCCGCGAACGTGAACTTTCTCGGCATTCCCGTCCTCTATATCGTCGGCACGATGTCGATCGTGGAATTCGTCGGGATCATCTTCATCGCGTTCCAGTTCCCGGCGTTGGTGATGACCGGCAACCCCGCTGATTCGTGGTGGATCTGGGCATGGCTCGGCTACCTCATCATCGGCGGTGGTCTGCTCTACTACGTCCCCAAATTCATTCGCGCCGGACAGGGCATCAACATCGGCTTCGTGTACAAGGAACTCCCTCCGGAGTAGACCCATCCCCTTGGCCAGTAAGGGCGGCCGGTGACACCACCGGCCGCCCTTACTATGTCCGGATGGAGTCCGAATACCGTTGATGGCAGAGCGCGAGGCCCTGATTCTTTCGGACATCCGCGAGGAGGCGGGGCGGCTGGCCGCAGCCGCGGTGACCCTGGGTCTCTCGGCGCGGCTCATCGGCGGGCTTGCGGTCTGGTTGCGTTGCCCGAGCGTGCACGAGGGCCCGTTCGCGCGCCCGTACCAGGATATGGACTTTGCGGTGAGTGCCGGGGCCGCGACAAAGTTCAAGGCGCTGCTCATGACGCAGGGCTACCTGCCCGATCAATTCTTCAACGGTCTGCATGGGGCCACTCGGCTCTACTACCAGGAGCCGGCCAACCGCTGGTCGGTCGATGTCGTCATCGACGAGTTGGTGATGTCGCACAAGCTCGATCTGCGCGGCCGTCTCGACGGGCCGTCGCCGACCATCACGCTTGTGGACCTGCTGCTGACCAAGCTGCAGGTGTGGGAGATCAACCGCAAGGATCTCGGCGACACCCTGTGTCTTCTTGCCGACCACGGGCTGACCGAGGACGACACGGACGCCGAGGGCATCAGCCTGCCGCGACTGCGCGATGTGCTCGGCAAGTACTGGGGGCTCTGCCATACGGTGCAGCGCAACGCGGGAAAGGTGGCCGAACTGTGGACGCAGGAGCCTGTGGCCGGAGCGGCGCACGATGTCGGCAGCCAGATCGCGTCGTTGCAGGCGGCGATCGATGCGGCGCCGAAGTCGCGCGGCTGGCGGCTCCGGAGCCGGGTTGGCGAGCGGATTCGCTGGTACGAAACGCCTGAGGAAGTGAAGCACTAACCGCGGGTCACGGCTCTAGACTTCGGGCGTGCCGCATCTCACCGCCGCCTTTGTCATCGACCGGACGGCACCTCGTGCGCTCATTCTCGCCGGCGACGGTGGCGTGGAGTACGGTGGGATGACGCTCTGGAAAACGTTCTCGGGCGCGATCGATGGCAGCAGCGTCGTGGAAATGCTCTACACGACCACGCCCCGCGCGGATGGCACGTTTGCAGGGCGTGGCTACGTCGCGCTGGAACACATCACGGGAACCGTCCTGGGCCGTCCGGGAAGCTTCGCGCTCCTGCACATCTCCACCGTTGACGGCACCGACCCGCCGGTGAGCAAATATGTGATCTCACCGGGCTCCGGGGGCGGCGATCTGGTGGGGATCTCGGGCGTCGGCCTGATCACGATCGACGACGACGGTGTGCATGCGCTGCACCTTGACTACGAGCTCGGATGACCGCGACCACTGACGACATCTTTCAGCTCCCTCCGGATCTGCCGGATGAGGGTGCGGCGGAATCCGTGCGACGGGTGCGGGAGCGGGTGCCATCGAACTGACCGGGAAGATTGCGATCGTGACCGGCGGTGCGAGCGGCATTGGCGCGGCGTCGTGCCGGGCGTTTGCGCGTGCGGGCGCGCACGTTGCGGTCGTTGACCGAGACGCCGAGCGCGCTCGGTCGGTCGCGGGCGAGATCGATGGCATCGCCATCACCTGCGATGTCAGCGACGAAGCGTCGGTGCACTCGATGGTCGGAGACGTCGCGTCGAGACTCGGTCGGATTGACATCCTGTTCAGCAACGCAGGTGTCGCGACCGGTGCCGACATCCTCACCACGCCGGCTGACGTCTGGCATGACCAATGGGCAATCAACGTGATGGCCCACGTGTACGGCGTGCGCGCGGTGCTCCCCGGGATGCTCGAACAAGGCAGCGGCTACCTGGTCCACACGGCGTCGATGGCCGGAATTCTCACCACTCATGGCAACGTCACCTACGCCACGACCAAACACGCGGTGGTGGGACTCGCCGAGTGGCTCTCGATCACGTACCACCATCGGGGGATTCGTGTGTCGCTGGTCGCACCGCTGGGCGTCCGCACGCCGATGTTGGCGGCCGCTGATCCAAAGTTCGCGGCGGCGGTGGCAGGCCCGATCAAAGAACCCGAGGATGTGGCCGACAGCGTCGTCGACGCGATCCGCGCCGAGCGATTCCTGGTGGTGTCCGATCCGATCGCCGAGACCTGGATGCAACGCAAGACCGACGACCCAGAGCGCTGGCTGCGTGGTATGCGGAGAGTGCAACAGCAGATGGAAGAGCTTGAGGACTAGAAAACCGCCGGGTCACTGTCGCTGTTCACGCCCGCGTCAACGCTCGTGACGTGCGACGGGATTCAGGATCATATCTACCTCGAGCGTGTACCAGGGCCCATGTATTCCGTCGGGGACCCGCTCTATGAGCGAGTCGAGCGCGACCATGCGTCGCACCAGGGAGTGCTTCACGCCGAACACGACATCCGAGTCGAGATACGCACTCTCCGAGTCGAACACGTGGGTTGTGACCGGCGCGAACCCGTCCGCGGAGACGATGAAATGAATGTGCGCCGGCCGCCACGCATGGCGCCCGGTCGCCTTGAGCATCTTGCCGACTGGGCCGTCGTCCGGGATCGGATAGTCCACCGGTCGCACGGTCCGAAACGCAAACGCGCCGTCGTGGTCGGTGTGGAAGCGTCCGCGCAGATTGTCGGGTGGCTGCTCTGCATCCTGGACCGCATACAGGCGGTTGACCGCGTTCTGCCAGACGTCAACGGTCGCGTCTGAGAGCGCATGTCCGTTGATGTCACGTACGTGCCCGGTGACGAGCATCGGATATGCGCCCAGGTCTTCGGTGATGGCATCGCCGTTGGCGCGCCACGGCGAATCTGCCGCGTAAAACGGACCGAGCACTGTCGACTCGGTTGCTCCGGTCCCGGCATCGTGATTTATCAGATCGACCAGCATCGAAAGCCCCAGCGTGTCTGAGAGCAGGATGAACTCCTGCCGCTTGTCGGTCGTCGTGTGCCCGACGTCGGTGAGAAAGCGGATTCCGGTGAGCCACTCCGAGTCGGTCACGGACTGCTCGACGGTGAAGGCGTGCAGGTGACGGATCAACCCGGTGAGCAGCTCTCGCAATCGTGGGTCGGGACACGCCTCAAGGCTCTCGACCACCCGCGCGGTGAGATCTTCGGCACTGCCGCCCGGCGTGGTCACTTCGCCGCCCACTCGTAGCCGACGTAATTCTCAGCCAGGCTCGTGGCCGCCGCGCGCGAGTTCACGGTATACGCGAGCTGCGCGAGCTGTAGTTGCGCCTGGTAGGCGTCGCTGTTGGGAAACCGATGCAGCATCGAGGTCATCCACCAGGAGAAGTGCTGTGCCCGCCAGACGCGGCGCAGGCAGTCGGCGGAATACTGCCCGAGCAGCCCGGTTTCGCCGTTCGCGTAGAACGCGGTGAGCGCCTCCGCCAGGATGCTCACGTCACGCAGCGCAAGATTCATCCCTTTTGCGCCCGTCGGCGGCACGATGTGGGCCGCGTCGCCGCTCAGAAAGAGCCGACCGAATTGCATGGGCTCCACCACGAAGCTGCGCATCGCGGTGATGCCCTTCTCGGTGATCGGGCCTTCGGCGAGCGACCAGTCGTCCGCAGCCAAGCGCGCCTGCAGCTCTCCCCAGATGCGCACGTCGGACCAGTCGTCGATGCGTTCGTCAGCCGCGACCTGCATATAGAGGCGGCTCACCGTTCGGGATCGCATGGTCAGCAGCGCGAACCCTCGCTGGCTGTAGCAGTAGATGAGCTCCTCTGAAGACGGCGCGACGGTCGCCAGGATGCCGAGCCACGCGAACGGATACTCGCGCTCGTAGGTGGTGAGCACGCCGTCCGGGATGCTGCCCCGCGACACCCCGTGAAATCCGTCGCAACCGGCGATCACGTCGCACTCGATGCTCGCCGGCGCGCCGTCGAGCAGGAAGGTGATCGACGGTCGCTCGGTGTCGATGCCGTGCAGGTGGACATCGCCGACCTCGAACAGGATCGGGTGCCCGGCACCCACGCGGAGCGCGATGAGATCCTTGACCAGCTCCTGCTGCCCGTACACGGTGATGCCGCGACCGACGGTGAGCTCTCCGAAATCGATGTGGTGATCGCCCCCACCAAAGCGCAACGTGATGCCGTGGTGGACGAGTCCCTCCCGGCGCATGCGCTCGCCCGCGCCGGTAGCGACGAGGAGATCGACACTTCCCTGCTCGAGCACGCCTGCGCGAACGCGGTGCTCGACATAGGTGCGTGACCGCGACTCGATGACGATCGCGTCGATGCCCTGCAGGCTCAGGAGATGGGCGAGCATGAGCCCGGCGGGTCCAGCCCCGACGATGCCGACCTGGGTGCGCATGCTGCGAGTGTCTCTCAGCGCGAGGTTAGAACGGGAACGGCCGCTGTCCTCGCCGCACGGTGATCCACCGCATCTCGGTGAACTCGTCCATTGCGAAGGTGCCCCCGAAGCGACCCCAGCCGCTCTCCTTACGACGTCGCGTTGGCACGATCGACCGCGGCGTCCTCGTCCGCGACGACCTCAATGGTGGCGACCGGGCCGAACGTTTCCATGCGGTCCAGATCGGACCAGGCGGGAACGACATGACCAAGGTCAGCTGGCTCACACCCCGTGACTGGGCTGCTGCCAAATGTTCGCATAGCGAACCCTTCCTTTCTGGGTGAACGGATCATATCGTCGTATGCACAGGCAAAGCCCTGTTCACGGTCCACCCGCCGAATCGAAATCAATTCGCTGTGAGGACGCGTGTGCGCTACGCGAACACGGTAAAGTGTGAGCATGGCTGAGATCGTCTCCCTGTCCGACGGCGTCGCCGCGGTTGTCCACGATGGCGACACACTGGCCATGGAAGGATTCACGCACCTCATTCCCTTCGCGGCCGGCCACGAGATCATCCGGCAGGGGCGTCGCAACCTGACCTTGGTCCGGATGACGCCTGATCTCATCTACGACCAGTTGATCGGGATGGGATGCGCCTCGAAGCTCATCTTTTCCTGGGGCGGCAATCCGGGCGTGGGGTCACTGCATCGGTTCCGGGATGCCGTCGAGAACGCGTGGCCGCTGCCCCTCGAGCTGGAGGAGCACAGCCACGCCGGGATGGCCAACCGGTATCAGGCCGGTGCCAGCGGCCTTCCCTTTGCGGTGATGCGTGGCTATGTCGGGACCGACCTCCCCGCGCAGACGGACACCATCTCTCCCATCACCTGTCCTTTCACCGGCGAAGTGCTCACGGCGGTGCCGGCGCTGTCCCCTGACGCGACGATCATTCACGCGCAGCGCGCGGACAGGAAGGGGAATGTTCAGATGTGGGGAATCGTCGGCGTGCAAAAGGAAGCGGTGCTGGCCGCCAAACGGTCGCTCATCACCGTCGAGGAGATTGTCGATCGCCTCGAGCCCAAGCCGCAAGAGGTCGTCCTCCCATCCTTTGCGACCAGCTACATCGCGGTTGCGCCGGGTGGTTCGCATCCTTCCTATGCCCAGGGATACTCGTTGCGCGACAACGTTTTCTACACGGAATGGGATGAGATCAGCAAGGATCGCGAAACCTTTCTCCGGTGGATGGACCACAACGTCCTGCGCAAGGAGCCGGCCGCGTGACGCAGCTGGCGATTCGCGCGGCGCTGTGACCATGACGTACACGGCGGACGAGATGATGACTGTGGCAGCCGCACGGCAGCTCCACGACGGGACCGTCTGTTTCGTTGGGATCGGGCTGCCGAGCGCAGCTGCCAACCTCGCCCGTGTGACGCGCGCCCCCGATGTGGTGCTCATCTACGAATCGGGAACCATCGGCGCCAAACCGGACCGGCTGCCGCTCTCCATTGGGGACGGCATCCTTGCCGACACCGCCGACGCGGTGGTCAGCGTCCCCGAGGTCTTCAACTACTGGTTGCAGCCCGGGCGGATCGACGTCGGTTTCCTCGGTGCCGCGCAGATCGACCGCTACGCCAATATCAACACCACCGTGATCGGCAGCGATTATCGTCATCCCAAGGTGCGGCTCCCCGGTGCGGGAGGAGCTCCGGAAATAGCCGCCTCGTGCCGTGAGGTGGTCGTCATGCTCCGCCAGACGCCGCGAACCTTTGTCGATCGCGTGGACTTCATCACCTCCGTGGGTTTCGGGCGCGGGCCGGGCGACCGCCACAAATTCGGTCTCACCGGCTTGGGGCCGCGCGTGGTCATCACCGACCTCGGCGTGATGACGCCTGACCCCGAAACCTGCGAGCTGACACTGGTCAGCCTGCATCGCGGAGCGACCGTTGAACAGGCGCGCGCCGCAACCGGCTGGCCGCTCGCGGTGTCGCCGGACCTGGCGACCACCGAGCCCCCCACCGACCACGAGCTCCAGGTGTTGCGCCGTCTCGAGGCGACCAAAGGCGCGTGACGAGCGACGTCTTCATCCTGGATGCGGTGCGGACACCGATCGGACGGCACGGCGGTGCGCTCGCCGCGCAACGTCCCGACGACCTGGCCGCGCACGTCATCGCCGGACTGGTACAGCGCAGCCCGTCGATGGACGCCGCTGCGGTTGGCGATGTCATCTTTGGTGACGGCAACGGTGCAGGAGAGGACAATCGCAACCTCGCTCGCATGGCGTTGCTGCTCGCCGGTGTGCCGCCGAGTGTTCCGGGCACCACCGTGAACCGCCTGTGTGGATCGGGCCTCGAGGCGGTGATCGCGGCAAGCCGCGCCATCGCGGTGGGCGACCACTCGCTCTGCATCGCGGGCGGCGTCGAATCCATGAGCCGCGCTCCGTGGGTGCTGCTCAAGCCCGAGCGCGGCTACGCGCGCACCAACGAGACGATGTATTCGACGACGCTGGGATGGCGGATGGTGAATCCGCGCATGCCCGCGGAGTGGACGATCTCCCTCGGTGAAGGTGCCGAGGTGCTCGCCGGCAAATATTCGATCACCCGCGAGGAACAGGACGAGTTTGCGCTGCGCAGCCATCGAAATGCCGCCGCCGCGTGGGAGGCTTTGCGTTACGACGATGAGGTGGTCCCGGTGCCGGGCATCGAGCTTCACCGCGACGAGACGATTCGCGGTGACGCGTCCATCGATGCGCTGGCCAAGCTGCGGCCGGCCTTCCGCGCCGACGGCACCGTGACCGCCGGCAACGCTTCGCCGCTCAGCGACGGCGCCGCGGCAGTGCTGCTCGCCGATGCTGACGGTGCGAAGCACGCCGGGCGTGAGCCGCTGGCGCGCATCGTCGCGCGCGGTGTGAGCGCAGTCGACCCGCCGTTGTACGGCATCGGGCCCGTCGCAGCCGCCAACCAGGCACTTCAGCGTGCGGGGATCGGGTGGAAGGATCTCGCAGTCGTCGAGCTCAACGAGGCATTCGCCGCGCAGTCGCTCGCGTGTCTTCGTGAGTGGCCCGAACTCGATCCGGAGAAAGTGAATCCGAACGGCGGCGCCATCGCGATCGGCCATCCAATCGGTTGCTCCGGAGCGCGCATCATCGGTTCACTCGCCCACGAGCTCCACCGGCGGGGCGGCGGGTTTGGTCTCGCCGCGATCTGCATCGGCGTCGGCCAGGGGCTCGCCGTCGTACTGGAGGGCTGAATGCCCGCGGGCAGTCCGGTCCACCCACCGAATGATTTTCCCGAGTACGGATCGACGGCGTTGCGCGCTCCGAAACAGCCGCTGCGCGTGCTCCCGGGGAGACTCGCCGTCCTCACCGCGCCGCTGCTCGCCGGCGAGACGATCGGTGCGCTCGACCACGACCTCACGCGCCAGCACGACGGCGAGCCGTTGGGCGAGCGGATCAGCATCAGCGGACGCGTGCTCGATGAGGAGGGAAATCCGCTGGCAGGGGCGCTGCTCGAGGTGTGGCAGGCCAACGCTGCCGGACGGTACGCACACGTCTCCGATCAGCACCCAGCGCCCCTCGATCCCAACTTCAGCGGTACGGGTCGGTGCCTGACGGATGCCGACGGGCGCTATCGCTTCGTGACCATCAAACCGGGTGCGTATCCGTGGAGGAACCATCCCAACGCCTGGCGTCCCCAGCACGTGCACTTCTCGGTGTTCTCTCCCGCGTTCACGCAGCGATTGATCACGCAGATGTACTTCCCGGGTGACCCGCTCTTCGCACAGGATCCGATCTTCAACTCGGTCCCGGACCCCGCCGCCCGCCAGCGCCTGGTCGCGCGCTGGTCGCTGGAACTCACCGAGCCGGAATGGTCACTCGGCTACGAATGGGACATCGTGGTCGGCGGTACGGATGCCACACCGCTGCACGATGATGGGCCGGAATGACCCTGCCGCTCACCCCCTCGCAGACCGTCGGCCCGTTATTCGCCATCGGGCTGAGTACGACCATCGGCTCGCACGTCGTCGATGAGGGCGCCCCTGGTGCGCTCCGGATCTCCGGTCAGGTGCTCGACGGCGCCGGTGAACCCGTGCCGGATGCTCTCATCGAAACCTGGCAGGCTGAAGGCGCGGGGCGATGCGCCACCGACGACCAAGGTCATTTCGCCATCGTCACCATCAAACCGGTGGGTAACGCCGGCGCAGGTGAGGCGCCGCACCTCGACGTGTCGGTCTTCGCGCGCGGCGTGCTGACGCGCCTCGTGACTCGCGTGTATTTCCCAGATGAAGCGGACGCGAACGGCGCGGATCGCGTGCTGCGGACGCTGACTCCTGACGAACGATCGACGCTGATCGCGACCCCTGATCACGGCGGCATCCGCTTTGACATTCACCTGCAGGGTGAGCGTGAGACAGTCTTCTTCGACCGCTGAGGGTCTCGTCGACTCGCTCTTCGGCAATCCTGCCGTTGACGCCGCCGTCAGCGACCAGGCGTGGCTGCAGGCCATGCTCGATGTCGAGGCTGGACTGGCCCAGGTCGAGGCCGATGCGGGGCTGATACCCGCCGCGGCAGCCGCGGAGATCGTTGCCGCCTGTCGCGCCGCGCTGTTCGACGTTGCCGACATCGGACAGCGCGCGCTCGCCGCAGGCAATCCAGCCGCGCCGCTGGCACGGGCGCTGACCGAGGCGGTCTCGGCCGAGGCGCAACCATATGTGCATCTCGGCGCGACCAGCCAGGACATCATCGACACGGCGATGTCCCTGATGGCGCAACGCGTGCTCGATGTGATGCTTGAGGATCTCGCCGCCGTCGCGTCAGCGTGCGCAAGATTGGCCGACGATCACCGCACCACGTTGATGACCGCGCGGACGCTGCTGCAACCGGCACTCCCGACGACGTTCGGTCTCGAGGCGGCGATCTGGCTGTCCGGTATTGATGCGGCTCGCGTGCTCCTGAGCAACGTGCGATTCGAGCGTCTCGCTGTGCAACTCGGCGGGGCCGCCGGAACGCTCGCCTCGCTGCGAGGTCGAGGAGTCGACATCGTCCACCGACTCGCCGCACATCTCGGACTTGCGGAACCGGTGGTGCCCTGGCATACCGACCGCACGCGGGTCGCCGAACTCGCTGCCGCACTCGGTGTCACCTGCGGCGTCCTGGGCAAGATGGCCCGGGACATCACGCTCCTGGCCCAGGGCGAAGTCGCCGAAGTGGCCGAGGGCGAAGGATCCGGCCATGGGACGTCGTCGACGTTGCCACAGAAGCGCAACCCGGTGCGAGCCGTGCTGATCATCGCCGCCGCGGAGCGTGCACCGGGGCTGGTGAGCACCGCGTTCCACACCTTGGTGCAGGAGCACGAACGCGCCACCGGTGCGTGGCACGCCGAGTGGGAGACGATTCGTGCGTTGCTGCGCGTCACCGGTGGCGCGTGTCACCACGCGGTCGCGCTTTGCGGATCTCTCCGCGTCAACGCGACGCGGATGAAGGAGAACCTGGCGTCGGACGGTGGTCTGATGATGGCTGAGAACCTCGCTCACCGCCTGTCCCAGCACATCAGTCGTTCGGAGGCGAACGACATCGTGCGCCGCTGCAGCCTGGAGGCCGTCGAGCATCAGGTCGCCTTTGCGCAGGTGCTCACGCAGGACGCCGACGTTCGCCGCCACCTCACGGAGCAGCAGATCGTCGACGCACTCGAGCCGGCCGAATATCTTGGCTCCATCGACGAGTTGATTCAGCGCGCTCAGGACGCACATCGCTCGGGCGGTGGTCAGTCGTGAATGCGGCAACAGGAGGGCAGGTGTGAGCGACGACGTACGTGACCAGGGAATGAAGACCCGCCGCGAGGTGCTCGGTGACGCCCATGTTGACCGGGCGATCGCAGGCACGGACGCGTTCAACGCTGACTTCCAGGAGTTGATCACGCGCTATGCGTGGGGAGCGATCTGGTCGCGTCCGGGCCTCGACCGGCGCACGCGCAGCTGCATCACCCTGGCGATGCTCGCCGCGATGGGCAACGAGCACGAGCTCCGCATGCACGTACGCGCGGCTCGGCGTAACGGAGTGAGCGACGATGAAATCAAGGAGGTCCTCCTGCAAGTAGCGGTGTATGCGGGCGTGGCGCGCGCGAATGCCGCCTTTGCGATCGCGCGCGAGGCGCTCGCATCAGACGGGGATTCGTCGGAAACGCCATGACGGAGGTCGACCAGCAGCCGGTGACGTCGAAGGGCGTGCGAGCCGGGAGTTCGGATTTCGTGCAATCGCTCGAGCGCGGTCTGTCGGTGATCCGGGCGTTCGACGCCGAACATCCGGAGCTGACGCTCAGTGACGTGGCTCGCGCGGCCGGCTTGACCCGCGCATCGGCGCGACGCTTTCTTCGGACTCTCGCCGAACTCGGCTACGTGCGCAGCAACGGGCGTCTGTTCGCGTTGCGACCGCGCGTGCTCGAGTTGGGCTACGCGTATCTGTCGAGCCTCAGCCTGCACGAGGTCGCGCAGCCGCATCTCGAACGGCTCGTGAGCGTGCTCCGTGAGTCGTCGTCGGTGTCGGTCCTCGATGCCGATGACGTCGTCTACGTGGCCCGAGTTGCGACCCGCCGCATCATGACGGTGACGATCAGCGTCGGCACGCGATTTCCCGCCTACGCAACGTCGATGGGCCGCGTCCTGCTCGCCGGGCAAAGCGATGAGTGGCTCGACGGATACTTCGCCACCGTCGAACTCCGGCGCCTGACGGCGCGAACCGTGACCGACGTTGCCGCGCTTCGAACCGAACTGCTCCTGGTGCGGGCGCAGGGCTGGGCGTTCGTCGACGAGGAGCTCGAGGAAGGACTCCGAGCGATTGCCGCCCCAATTCACGATCTCTCGGGCCGCGTCACGGCGGCGGTCAACGTCTCATCGCCGGTGAGCCGCGGGAGTCCCGATCTCATCCGGGAGGAATTCCTGCCCCATCTGCTTGCGGCCGTGCATGGGATCGAAGAGGATCTGAGCCACAGCCCGACGCGGTCGCGCTGACGAGAACCGGATTGGGGGTCTGACCGTGCCAGTGATGCACATCGGCGACATCGACATGTACTACGAGGTGCACGGGTCGGGCGAGCCGCTCGTGCTGATCGGCGGGCTCGGCAACAACCTGACCGAGTGGGAGTGGATGGTGAAGTGGTGCGCGCAGACGCATCGAGTGCTCGCCTTCGACAATCGCGGCGCCGGACGCACCGACAAGCCCGACATTCCCTATTCGATCGAGATGATGGCGGCCGACACCAACGGGCTCATGGAGGCCGTCGGGTTCACTGAGGCTGCAGTGCTGGGTGTCTCGATGGGCGGCCGTATCGCGCTGGAGCTGACTCTCGAGCATCCCGAGCGCGTTTCGCGCCTCATCCTGGTGAGCACGATGGCCTCCGCGCGGCCGGACACGGGCGGTCCCTCGCGTGTGGAGATGCTGAGCATGCTTGCGGTGCTGTTCGACCGGGGGAAGTACCGCCAGCCGCGCTACGCGCAGGCGCGTCAACGCGAAGCGTCGCGCGTGTACGACGCGATGGACCGGCTCGGAGTCATCCACGTCCCAACGACGATCATGCATGGTCGCAAGGACCGGATTGCCCCTTTCCGGCAGGCGCGGGCGATGCGTGAGGCGATCCCCGGCTCGACGATGGTCTCGTTCCACGGCGGCCATATGTTTTTCATGGCGCGGCAGCGCAAGTGGTTTCTCGACAGCGTGGCCTCGGCACTCGATGCGCAGCCAGCCGTGCCGGCGCCGTGAGCACGACAAGGGTCGCGTTACTCCGCGGCATCAACGTCGGCAAAGCCAAACGAATCGCGATGGCCGATCTGCGCGCCATGATGGAGTCGCGCGGCTATGCAGGCGTCCGCACGCTGGGACAGAGCGGCAATGTGCTGTTCACCGCGACGCACCCGGATGCCGCGCTCGAGCAGGAGATCACGGCTTCCATCAAGACGACCTTCGGGATGCAGGTTGCGGTGCTCGTGCGCACGGGTGCGGCATTCAGCGCCGCCGTGAACAGGAATCCCTTCGTCGCCCGCGGCGTGCCCGCCACCGAGTTGCATGTCTGCTTTCTTTCGGCGACACCGACCGCAGCGATGATCAAGGCGATCGACCCTGACGACTGCGCGCCTGACGAGTTCGTCTTTGGCGACCGGCTCATCTACATCCGGCTGCCAAACGGTGTGATGGGCTCAACGCTGCCTGACTGGGACCGTGTGCTTGGCGTGCGAGCGACCCAACGCAACTGGAACACGACCACCAAGCTGCGCGATCTGATCACCTGACAGGTGCTGTCCGTGCGATGCGCTACGCGCCGTTCACGCTGCGGTCGGGGCGCCACCGGCTGTGCTTGGTACGCACCACCCCTTCGCGGATGAGCTGAAGCCTCGGTTTGGGACCGTCGCTGCGGCCTGACTGCGGTTTACGGTTTCCGGCCTTGAACGGATTCGGCCAGTCCGCACCGGGTCCGGCGTAGCCCTGGTCGGCGGCTGCGTGCAGGGTCCACTGCGGGTCGTAGAGATGCGCGCGGGCGAGCGCGCACAGGTCGGCGCGCCCGGCAAGGACGATCGAGTTCACATCGTCGTACGAGGAGATCACCCCGACCGCGATGGTCGGAATGCCGACCTCGTTGCGAATGCGGTCCGAGAACGGGGTCTGGTATGAGCGGCCGAACGCGGGCATCTCATCCTTGGTGACCTGACCGGTCGACACGTCGATCGCATCGGCGCCGTGAGTGGCGAACGCCCGCGCGATCGCGACCGCATCTTCTGCCTCATTGCCACCCGCGTACCAGTCCGTCGCCGAAATGCGCACCGTCATTGGCTTGTCCGTGGGCCACGCGGCGCGCATTGCATCGAAGACCTCGAGCGGATAGCGGAGACGGTGCTCGAGATCTCCACCGTAATCATCCGTCCGTTGATTGGAAAGGGGCGAGATGAAACTCGAGAGGAGATATCCGTGCGCGCAGTGCAGTTCGAGAAGATCAAAGCCCGCGCGCTCGCCTGCTTCAGTTGCATACACGAACTGGTCGCGAATCTCGTCCATCTCAGCGCGGGTGAGAGCATGTGGCACCTGGTTCTCTGGGGAGTACGCAATCGCCGACGGCGCGACGACTTCCCAGTTCCCCGACGCGAGCGGCTCGTCGATGCCCTCCCACATCAGCTTGGTCGATCCCTTGCGCCCCGAGTGCCCGAGCTGCAGCCCAAGTCGCGCGGTACTGCGCTCATGGACGAAGTCGACGATCCGCTGCCAACCCGCCTCGTGCTCGGGCGTGTACATCCCGGCACATCCGCGGGTGATGCGACCCGCCGCGGAGACACACACCATCTCGGTCATGACCAGCGCCGCGCCACCGAGCGCTTTGCTCCCGGTGTTCACGAGATGGAAATCGTTAGGAAGGCCGTCCTGCGCCGAGTACATGTCCATCGCCGAGACGATCACGCGGTTCTTCAGTTCGAGGCCGCGTAGACGGAACGGCTGAAACATCGGCGGGGTCGCAGCGCCTGCGGCACCGCTGCGCGCCTCCGGCTGTGCCGCAAACCACGCGTCGACCCCATTGACGAACTCCGGGTCGCGCAGCCGCAGGTTGTCGTAGGTGACGCGCCGGCTGCGAGTCAGGATGTTGAACGCGAACTGCAACGGGTCCTGGTGCACGTATTGACCGAGGTTCTCAAACCACTCGAGGCTCGCCTGCGCGGCACGCTGCGTGGACACCACCACCGCCTTGCGTTCGGCCTCGTAGGCGGAAAGCGCGCGCGCGACATCGTGCTGCTCGTGCAGGCAGGCCGCCATCGCGAGCGCGTCCTCCATGGCGAGCTTGGTGCCGGAGCCAATCGAAAAATGCGCGGTGTGCGCGGCGTCACCGAGCAGCGCCACGTTGTCGTGATGCCACCGCTCGTTGCGGACGGTGGTGAAGCTGATCCACCGGGAGTTGTTGGCATGCACCTCGTGCCCGCCGAGGATGTCACCGAACAACCGGCGGATCTCCGCGATGCTGCGCTCGTCGCTCTCGCCCGGAGCAAAGCTGCGCTCCCCGAAGGCAGCGAAGCCGGCCCGGCGCCAGACTGTGTCGTTCATCTCGACGATGAACGTGCTTCCGGTGGCGTCATATGGATATCCGTGGATCTGCATCACGCCATGCGGCGTCTCCACGATGTAGAACTTGAAGGCATCGAACACGAGGTCTGTCCCCAGCCACATGAATTTGCAGTGGCGCACGTCGAGGGTCGGCCGGAACGTCTCCGCGTAGTGCTGTCGTGTCGCGGAGTTCACTCCGTCAGCGCCGACCACGAGATCGAACTCCGTAACGAGTTGCGCGACGGGTGGCGCCTCGGTGTTGAACAGCAGGTGGACACCCAGCTCGATGCAGCGGTGCTGGAGGATCTGCAGCAGGCGCTTGCGGCTCATGGCCGCAAAGCCGTGGCCGCCGGACGTGATCACCCGTCCGCGGTAATGGATGTCGATGTCGTCCCAACGGGCGAACTCGCCGGACATCGCTTGGTGGATCGCAGGATCGGCGTGCTCGATGCCACCCAGGGTTTCGTCCGAGAACACCACGCCGAAGCCGAATGTGTCGTCGTCGGCGTTGCGCTCCCAGACCGTGATCTCGCTGCGCAGATCCAGCTGCCGAGCAAGCGCCGCTAAGTACAGTCCGCCCGGCCCGCCCCCGACAACCGCAATTCGCATATGAGTCCGAGCGCAACTGTAAAGTGTCGAGCGTCGTGAATGTGGCGTCGTCAGCATGCCTGCATTGATTCATTTCGCCGACCTGACGTCGCCGCGCGCCCGGGCGCTCCTGGACGCCGGGCCGACGCCGGTGCTGCTCCTTCCGGTGGGCGCCGTTGAACCGCACGGTCCACACGCGCCACTGGGCACCGATTCGATCATCTCGTCAGCGATCTGCGAGCGGGCGGCGGTCACGCTCGCCGGCGACCCGGCGATCCGGCCACTGGTGTTGCCGGCGATCAGCTTCGGGGTGACGCGCTACGCCGCGGCCTTCACGGGGGCGGTGACGATCAGTGAAGCCACCCTCCGTACGCTGGTGGTCGAGGTCTGCTCGTCACTCCGCGCCCAGGGATTCCTGCATCTGGTGATCGTCAACAGCCACTTCGAACCGGCCCAGGTGGCGACGTTGCGTACGGCGGCCGAGGACGCGAAGACAGGATTCCTGGATCTCACCCGTCGGGTGGTGGCTGAGCAACTCACCCCGGAATTCCGCAGTGGTGCCGCCCACGCCGGGCGATATGAGACGTCGCTCGTCCTCGCGACCCGTCCCGAGCTGGTCGAGGCCGACCTGATGCGCCGGCTGCCCGCGTATCAGCTGAACATGCCCGAGGCGATGGCCTCCGGTCAGACTGACTTTCTTGCCATGGGCATGGATCGCGCCTATTGCGGCGCTCCGGCCGAGGCAACCGCTGACGAAGGGGACGCGACGCTGACGACGCTGACCTCGTTGCTCATCGACCTGATACGCGCACGGGTGGCGAGCTCCTGAGCTTCATGGCCACACCCGACGCCGTCAACCTCGCGACCTATTTCCTGGACCGCAACATCGTCGAGGGACGCGGCGGCCGCACTGCGCTCGCGAGCCGTGCCGGCGACTGCACATACGCCGACCTTGCGGCACTCACCAACCAGGTGGGCCATGCGCTTCTCGAAATCGGCGTGCGACGGCAGGAGCGGGTGCTGCTTGCGCTCACCGACTCCGTCGAGTTCGTCGCCTCGTGGTATGCGGTGCAGAAGATCTGCGCTGTGACCGCCGAGGTGTACACGTTCCTGCAGCCCAAGGACTACACGTATTACCTGGACTACACCGACGCGACACTGGTCATCGTTGACGGGCCCACGCTCGAGCGGATGCGTATCGCCGTGGACGCGAGCCGTCGTCGACCGGTGCTCCTCGTGGTCAATGCCGGGGGCTCGATGCTGCGCGACGGGGAGGTCCTTTTCGACCCCGTCGTCTCGCGACAGCCCGCGCATCTCGACGCAGCGCCGGCGGCCCCTGACGACATCGCCATCTGGAAATTCACGACCGGGAGCACCGGCACACCGAAAGCGTGCGTGCACGCAGCGCGCAGTCCACTGGTGAGCTACCAGGGGTACGCGAGGGGAGTGCTCGCCATGGACGCCGGTGACATCGTGCTGCCCGTGCCAAAGCTTTTCTTCGGCTACGCTCGTGATCTCGCCGCGCTGTTTCCATTCGGCGCCGGCGGTGCGGGCGTCATCTTTCCTGAGCGCACCACAGCGGAACTCATCTTCGAATTGATCGCACGCTTCCGCCCGACCATCCTCGTCAACGTCCCGACGATGATGCAAGCAATGCTGGATCATCCGAGTGCGTCCGAACAGGACCTGAGCTGTCTCCGCCTCTGCACCTCCGCCGGCGAGGCACTCCCGGAGCCGCTGCACCACCGCTGGAACGACGCCTTTGGCGTCGAGGTGCTCGACGGCATCGGCTCGTCCGAGGCGTATCACATCTACATTTCGAATCGACCGGGTCGCGTCCGTCCGGGCAGCATCGGCGAGGTGGTTCCCGGATACCAGATGGACGTCGTCGATGACGACGGCAGACCGGTGCAGAATGGCGCGACCGGGCGGCTGTGGATCCACGGCGAGAGCGCGGCGCTCCAGTACTGGGAGGCCCCGGCGGCGACGGCCGAGACCTTCGCGGAGCGCCTGGTGATGAGCGGCGACCTCGTCGAGCGCGACGGCGACGGCTATTTCGTGTTCCGCGGTCGCGCCGACGACCTGCTCAAGGTCGGCGGCATCTACGTCGCCCCCGCGGAAATCGAGCGCTGTCTCGCGACCCATCCGGACGTCGTCGAGTGCGCAGTCGTCGCCGCGGATCAAGACGGCCTGGTACGAAGCTGCGCCTGGGTGGTCCTCCGTCCCAGTGCAGCCACAACCTCCGAAGACCTGCGCACCTTCGTGCGCGAGCGCCTCGCTCCGCACAAGGTTCCACGCGAGGTGCGGCTCGTCCCGCGCCTGGCACGCACCGGATCGGGCAAGATCGATCGGAGCGCACTGCGCCTGGCGGCGACTGCCGACATGGGAGGCACACAGCAATGACGCGGTTCCGAGCATCCGCCGGCTTCACCGACAACTGGCGGCACTTCAATTTCGGCGTTGCTGACGGAGTTGCCACTATCACGCTGGCGCGCCCGGAGAAGCTTGGGGCATTGACGTTCGATGCCTACGCCGATCTGCGCGACCTCCTTGCCGAACTCCCGCATCGCGGCGACGCGCGAGTCCTGGTCATCACCGGCAGCGGGCGTGGCTTCTGTTCAGGTGGCGACGTCGTCGAGATCATCGGCGCACTGCAGTCGATGGAGTCCGGAGACCTGCTCGAGTTCACGCGCATGACCGGCTCCGTGGTCCGCGCACTGCGCGAGTGCCCGCTGCCGGTGATCGCCGCAGTCAACGGCATCGCCGCCGGCGCCGGCTCGGTCATCGCTCTCGCCGCGGACCTCCGCCTGCTCGCGCGGTCGGCACGGTTGGTGTTCCTCTTCACCAAGGTCGGGCTGTCCGGCGCCGACATGGGCTCGGCGTATCTCCTGCCTCGGGTGATCGGGCTCGGCCGAGCCACCGAACTGCTCCTCCTCGGCGACAGCGTCGACGCCGAGCGCGCACTGGCGATCGGTCTCGCCACAGCCGTGGTCGACGACGCCGGGCTGGCGGAGGCGGCGCAGACCCTCGCGCGCCGTCTGGCTGACGGCCCGGCGCTCGCCTATTCGGCCACCAAGGTGCTCCTGACCCGCGAGCTCGACATGGACCTTGGCGGCTCACTCGAGCTCGACGCCATGACCCAGGCGTTGCTCATGGGCAGTGACGACCACGCCGAATACCATCGAGCCTGGACCGAGGGCCGCGCCCCGGTGTGGGAGGGACGATGAGCGACCTCGAGCACGAGATCGTGGTCGCACCTGACCTCGCGACACCAGTCGGATACGCGCACGCTGTGATCGCTGTGCCCGGCCGGACGGTCTATCTCGGCGGTCAGACGGCACAAGCGGCTGACGGCACGATCTTCGGCACCACGATCGTGGAGCAGTTCGACCTCGCAGCTCGCAACCTCGTGGCGGTGCTGCACGCGGCCGGAGGCGAGCCCGATCACCTGGTGTCACTCCAGGTGTTCGTGACCGATCTCCCGGCGTATCGAGCGTCACTCGATGAACTGGGGGCGGTCTGGCGGACCCATTTCGGGCGTCGCTATCCAGCCATGGCGCTCCTCGGCGTGCATCACCTGTTCGACCCGCTTGCCCTGGTGGAACTGGTCGGGGTGGCGGTCATTCCGTGAGCGCGACCTACGCGCACCTGACCGCCGCTCACCGCGACCTCCTCACGCGGAGCGAGCGCCTGGCCCGCGACGTACTCGCACCGATCGCGCACGCAGGAACGCCCGGACGGGTCAACCGGGAACTCGTCATTGCGCTGTCAACGCATGGGCTCGTTCCGGAAGTCCTGTCGGCAGGCCGGCCGGTCCCTGCCCTCACGCTGTGCCTGATTCGTGAAGGACTCGCCAGATACTCGACCGAGTCGGAGACTGCCTTCGCGCTGCAGGGCCTGGGCGCGCATCCGATCCTGGTCGGCGGCCGGCCTGAGATCGTCGACCGCTGGATTCCCCGCGTCTCGGCGGGCCAGGCTGTTGCCGGGTTCGCCCTGACCGAACCGGGTGCGGGGTCCGACGTTGCGGCTTTGGCCCTCGCGGCCGAGCCCGACGGCGACGGATACCGGCTCACCGGCGAAAAGATCTTCATCTCCAACGCGCCGGACGCCGACCTCTACACCGTGTTCGCCCGGACCACGCCAGGCGCCGGAGCGCGCGGTATCACCGCCTTCGCGGTGCCCGCCGACAGCCCGGGGCTGTCCGGGGAGCCGATACCGTTTGTGGCGGATCACCCGATCGGCCGCCTGCACTTCGACGGTGTCGCGGTTCCTGCCGCCAACGTGATCGGCGAGGTCGACCACGGTTTCGCGGTGGCCATGCGAACGCTCGATCTGTTCCGGCCGAGCGTCGGCGCCTGTGCGGTCGGCATGGCCCAGGCGGCACTCGACGCCGCGGTCGAGCACGCAGCGGCGCGTCAGGCCTTCGGCAAGCCGCTCTCGGCGCTGCAGGGCGTGAGCCACCAGCTCGCCGACGTGGCCACCCGGGTGCAGGCCTCACGACTGCTGGTGCACTCGGCGGCCGCGGCGCACGATTCGGGGATCACGCCGACCACCGAGGCGGCGGCGATGGCGAAGCTCTTCGCGACCGAGACCGCGATGCACGCCATCGACGTGGCCATCCAGGTCCACGGGGCTGTGGCGCTGGAGCGCGGCCATCTCCTCGAGCACCTCTACCGAGACGCCCGTGGCACTCGCATTTACGAGGGAGCGTCGGAGGTGCAGCGCGAGATCATCGCCCGCCAGCTGTTCCGCCGGGCCGGTCGCGAATCATGAGGATGGATTCGACTGGCTGACCGCCCCGGGTGTCGGTATCGTGGAACGCCTGCACGGTGCGCATCCCAGCCTTCATGTACGCCGCCTGCGCGCGAGCGTTGCCGGTCTCGGTCGCCAGCGCCACGGCGGACGCTCGCTTTTCGGCGAAGAGGAATTCGGATACCAGCCGGACGAGCCGGGTCCCGATTCCCTGTCCGAGGAGATCGGGCTCGCCGATGAACAGATCGATGCCCCACGCCGCGGCGGGGACTGAGATGCCCACCTCGGCGACGTAGTCCGCTTCGTCGTCCCAGGGGTAGTACTGGATGAAGCCCACCGGCTTTCCGTCGACCTCGACGATGCACGACGTGGTGTGGTCATCCCCCCGCAGGCTTGGTCCGAACTCCTCCATGGCCCCGGCGAGTGTCAGGGGTGGGTCGTCTGGATCCCACCACTCTCGCACGTGCGGGCTGTTCCTCCAGCCGACGATGCGCTCGTAGTCGGCCGGCTCGTCGCGCATCAGCCGGACCGCCAGGTTGCCCTCGGTCGCGATGACGGCATTCATGCGAGCGGGTATCGAGTCACTCGCGTCGAGGATACGCGGAGATCCCGCGAATACGATGCACAGCGTGCGTGTACTGGTCGTCGAGGATGAGCCGGAAGTTGCGGCCAGCCTCGCCCGTGGGCTGGCTGAGGCCGGAATGTCGGTCGATGTCGCGCTAACTGGCGATGAGGCGCTGGCAATGCTCCGATCCAGCCTCCCCTACGGCGTCGCGGTCCTCGATGTGATGCTCGGTGGGGATCTCGACGGTATTGCGCTTTGCCGGAGCCTTCGCCTCGCGGGCGCGCCGACCGCGGTGCTGATGCTCACCGCTCGAGATGATGTCAGGGACCGCCTCGCCGGCTTCGACGCGGGGGCTGACGACTATCTCGCCAAGCCCTTTCACTTCGAAGAGGTGCTCGCTCGGGTCCGAGCGCTCAGCCGGCGCCAGCACGCGCCACTGGTGAACGTTCTCCAGTCGGGGAATCTCAGCATGGACAATGCCGCCCGCCAGGTCATGGTCGGCGGTGACCTCGTCCCCACCACCCGCCGTGAGTACGAGCTGCTCGAGCTGTTCCTCCGCCACCCCGCGCAGGTCTTGAGCAAGGAGCAGATCCACGACGCGGTCTGGGGCGACGGCCAGACCGTCGAGTCCGGTCTGGTTGAAGTCTACGCTGGGAAGATTCGCCGCAAACTGCAGGCCGCCCGCGCGGACGTGGTCATCGAAACCTGTCGTGGTATCGGATACCGGCTCATCAGCGCCGAGCCGGCGGCAGTCTGAACGTGAGTGCGGTGGCGCGGCATCGCGACGCCTCGAGCCCTCGTCAGGTCACGTCCAACCCGACGCGCCTGCTGATCTTTGCCGGCTGCCTCGGCCTGCTCGCCATGGTGCTGGTGATCGAGAGTGTTGTGCCCAACAATCCCACGCTGGGCGGCGTGCTCCTCCTCGCAGTGCTGTTTGCGGCGTGGCTGCTGCCCACGGCGTTTTCGGCGGTGATCACGACCTCCGCCGTGACTGTGACGATCGTCACGGCGCTCAACCATGCGGTCGACCCGCTGACCGCAAAGTTCCAGTTCGTCGCAGTGGTCGTCACCGCCTGTCTGAGTGAGCTCACCGTGCGCTCGCTGATGGCCGGCGAACGGGCGCAGCGGGCAACCGCCGAGCAGCTTCGTCGCTTCACTGCGGACGCGGCTCACGAGCTGCGCAACCCCCTGTCGGCGCTGCAGAGCGACCTCGAGATCACCCTCCGGCAGGCCCGCACCCAGGAGGAACTCACAGCAACCGTACGGCTCGCACTCAAGAACACGCGCAGGCTCGTGAAGATCTCCGAGTCGTTGCTGACCCTCTCCCGGAGTGACGCGGGAGGGCTGCTCACCTCGGTCGTGCCCGTCGATCTCAGCGATGTCATGGAAGAGGCGTACGCGCGGTGGGACGCGCATGCCATCGCTCTGGGCGTTCATCTCACCAAGGACCTCGAAAGCGACGGCGTCGTCGAGGGCGATCCCCTGCTGCTCGGACGGCTGTGCGACAACCTGCTCGAAAACGCCATCGGCAACACGCCTCAGGGCGGTGCGGTCACGCTTGCCCTGGTTCCGTCGCGGTCGGGCGGGTGCACGCTGTCGATCAGCGACACGGGCGCGGGCATCCCGGAAGCGTTGCGGTCGGTGATGTTCGAGCGGTTCTCGCGAGGGGATAGGTCGCGATCGAGGAAGACCGGTGGCGCCGGATTGGGCCTCGCGATCTGCGCGGCGATCGTTTCCGCGCACAAGGGCACCATCACACTCGATGACGACTTCGTTGGCGGAACGCGAATTGTTGTCCGACTCCCCGTTACCAAGCCTTCCGGAAGGGTTTGAGAACGAACGTCAGCCTGTTCGTATTGCCTCGTGGTATCGGGGACCGTCTTTATCGGAGATATCGGAAATGGGCACCTGGGTTTTGGAGGCCGGCGAACGCATCCGCGAGTTGGGAGAGAGGCTCCGCACTCGTGAGGAAGGTCAGGGGATGGTTGAGTACGCGTTGATCCTCGTTCTCATCGCCATCGTCGTCATCGTCATTCTCAGCACGGTCGGCAAGACGGTGAACAACGTCTTCTCGAACGTCAGCAAGGGACTCGCTTCCTAAGTCCCCACCGCGGGCTGCCGGTTGGTATCAGGACCGGCAGCCCGCAGCGCCGCCGGATTCAGTGCGCGGCGCCGGCCACCGGTTGCCGGCGCACCCTCGGCAGCAGCATCGACAGGAATCCGGTGAGCGTCCAGAAGCCGACGTTGAAAAACAGGATGAGCTCGACAGAGCTCACGAAGTCGTGTGCGAGCGCACCCTGGGCGGCATGCTGAAAGGCGTTGCTCACTGGATTGGTCGACACCGCCGTACTGGTCGCCGGGCAACCGGGAACCGGGTGCGTCGGATCGCTCGAGGCAGCCTCTTTCTTGAAGCAGGTGGTGAACTGAGCAACGGCGGCGTGCGCCTGCGCGGGGGGAACGTTGGCTGCGGCCAGCTGCGACTGCAGTTGTGGAGTCACGGCCGCAACCGCGCTGGTCGCCTTGCTCGACAGGAGGCCGAAGAACACCACACCGACCACCGCGACACCGATGGCGCCGCCGAGTTGTTGGAACGTCGTCAGCACGCCCGACGCTGATCCCGCGTCGCGTCCGGGGACGCCGGCCAGAATGATGTTCAGCAGCGGAGCGATGACCGTGCCGAGCCCGAGGCCACTGATCAGGAACGATGGGATCAGGTCCCACCCGGTGACGGACGTTCCCGCGATTTGGAGCGTGATCATCACGCCGACGATGCCGATCACGAGCAGCGCCGAGCCGATCGCGATCGTCCACTTGCCGAGACGTGGCGCGACACGAGCCGACATCGCTGACGCCACCGCCGATGCCAGGCTCCAGGGGATCGTCGTCAATCCAGCGTTCAGCGCGCTGAAGCCCAGTCCGACCTGGAGCATGAGACTGAAGGTGAAGAAGAAAGCCGGGATGCCTGCGATGAACACCGCCGAAATCGCAACGCCGATGCGGAAGGAGGGGATGCTGAACAGCGACAGTTGGACGAGTGGGAACCGCGTCGACGGCAGCCCACGCTCGTACAGGATGAAGAGCACGAGCATCACCGGGCTGAGGCCCATGCAGATGAACGTCCACGCCGGCCATCCGGCCACCTGTCCCTCGACGAGCGGGTAGACGAGCAGAAGAATTCCGGCGGTTGCCAGCAGCACGCCCACCAGGTCCAGCCGCGTGGCGTTGGGGGCCTTCGACTCGCTCACCAGCCGGGTCGCGGCAATCAACGATGCGATGCCGATCGGCAGGTTCACCAGGAAGATCCACCGCCACGAGCCACCGGTGATGTCGTTGCGGATGATCAGTCCGCCGACGAGCGGACCGGTGATGGTTGCGATGCCGATGACGGCGCCGACGAAGCCGAATACCCGCGCCCGTTCGGACGGCGGAAAGCTGACCTGGATGACCGACAGCACCTGCGGGTACATCATCGCCGCCATCGCGCCCTGCAGCACCCGCGAGAGGTCGAGCATGATCGCGCTCTGGGCGAGTCCGCACAGCGCCGACGCGAGCACAAACCCCGACATGCCGATGACGAACAGGCGCTTTCTGCCAAAGATGTCACCAAGTCGACCGCCGGTGATCAGGAGCACCGCATAGGCGAGGCTGTAGCCGGCGATCACGAACTGGATGTCCGCATCGTTCGCCGAGAGGTTGGAGCGGATCGCGGGGATCGCGACGTTCACGATCGAGACGTCGAGCAGCACCATGAACAGCGCGGTCATCACGCTGGCGAGCGCAAGCCAGCGCCGCGGGTCGAGTTCGCCCTGCGGCGGAGCTGATCCTGGTCGCGCTCCCGCGCCGGGTGGGGAGACAGCCTCCGTGGTTTCGGTCATCAGGCGCGCGTTCCCTCTGGTTCGTTGTGCATGGCTCGCTCTCCAGTCCGCCGATGCGGGGGAATCATCTTGCCAGAGTCCCGGATCACTGCCGCCTCCAATATGCGGCTCATCTGCCGGCGAGCGGGCCGTTCAACGCGGTGTGCACGATGCCGACGGCGAGAACGGCGAACATCGTCACCACATGATTGCGCCGGATGCGCCGGCGCGCATCCGGCTTGGCACCGGAGAGACCGCTGCCCGCGAAAGCGGTGAGCACGAGCAAGCCGACAGCGGCGGCGCCGGCCCAGATGCCCACCTCCTCCCCGGCCGGGAGGTCGGTGCGTGTCACTGAGGACAGGCAGTGCGCGACGCCCGCGACGGTGGCGACGGCGCCCAGCCAGTTGTGGGCCCGAAACCAGCCGATGGAAAAGCTGTGGCCCGCCATGAGCCGCCACCGGTTCACCAGCGATGCGGCGATGGCCACGCCGAAGAGTGCGGCGGCCGCCCACCCGGTGATCGAGTCGAGCTGACTCATCCCGGGTCGCCGCCTGCGCCAGACGGCGTGCGGTGTCTATGCTCGGTCGCCATGGAAATGCAGTATCGACGCCTCGGGCACTCCGGGCTGCGCGTCAGCGCGCTCTCGTTCGGATCCTGGGTCAGCTTTGGCCCGCAGCTCGCCGGCGACACCGCCCGCGACTGTCTCGCCGCCGCGTACGACGGTGGCGTCAACTTCTTCGACAACGCCGAGGTCTATGCCGGTGGTCGCTCAGAGACGATCATGGGCGCGGCCATCAAGGAACTCGGGTGGGCGCGCCATACCTACGTGATCTCGAGCAAGTTCTTCTGGGGTATCGAGGACTCGGTCAACACCAAGAACACCCTCAACCGCAAGTATCTGTTGCACGCGGTCGACGGGTCCCTGCGTCGCCTCGGTCTCGACTTCCTGGACCTCATCTTCTGCCACCGGCCCGACGCCGACACGCCGGTGGAGGAAACCGTCCGGGCCATGCACGACATCATCAGCTCGGGTCGGGCGCTGTACTGGGGGACGTCCGAGTGGAGTGCCGCGGCGATCCAGGACGCCTGGGACATCGCCGAGCGCCACCACCTGCACAAGCCCGTCATGGAGCAGCCGCAGTACAACCTCTTCGAGCGCGACAAGGTCGAGCGGGAGCTCGCGCCCCTCTACGACACGATCGGTCTCGGGTTGACCACCTGGAGCCCACTCGCCGCGGGACTGCTCACCGGCAAGTATCGCGACGGTGTCCCTGCCGGGAGCCGGGCCGCCCTGCCGGGCTATGGATGGCTCAGGGCCGACGTGACCGACGCCGACGCCAACCGCCGCGTCGGCGAGTTGGAGGTGATCGCGAACGAACTCGGCGTCAGCCTCGCTCAGCTGTCGATCGCCTGGTGTGCCGCCAATCCTCACGTGTCGACGGTCATCACGGGCGCCAGCCGTGTCGAGCAGGTCCGCGAGAACCTCGCCGCCATGGACGTCGTCGACCGCTTGACGCCCGACATTCTCCAGCGAATCAACTCGATCTGACTGCGGTCTAGGCGGTCTCCTCGAGCACCCGGAGCCAGGTTCTCGCCGCAGGGACCGCTTCGGGGTCCCAGCGCCCGCCCGCGAGCCGTATCGCGTGCGACGCGTGCAACATCCGCTGGATCTCGTCGGCGGGGACGGGTCGCGAGAAGTAGAAGCCCTGGGCGAAACGGCACCCGAGGCTCTGGAGGCGTTCGGCCTGCTCAGCGGTCTCGACACCTTCAGCGATCAGCCCGAGGCCGAGCGTCTTGCCCATCCGGATGATCGCCTGCGCGAAGGCCGTCCGCCTGGGGTCCTCCGCGACGTGATCGACGAACAGCTTGTCGATCTTGAGGATGTCGAGCGGGAGATCCTGCAACGACGCCAGTGACGAGTATCCGGTCCCGAAGTCGTCCATCGAGATGCGCACGCCAAGGCTCTTCAACTCGTGCAGCCGCTCCCGCGCACTCTCCGGATCCTCGACCATGAAGCTCTCCGTGATCTCGAGCGTCAGGTGCGAGGGGGGGAGACCGACGCGGGTCAGCACGCGCCACACCTCGGTCACGAAGCTGGGATCTCGCAGCTGGCGGGGTGAAACGTTGACGCTCAGTGTGAACGCGGGCTCGTCGATCAACTCGACCTGCCACGCCTGCCACTGGCGGCAGGCTTCCTCGAGGACGTACAGGCCGAGCTCGCGGATGATGCCCGTCTCCTCCGCGATGCCGATGAACTCCGCCGGCAGCACCATGCCCCAGCGCGGATGCTTCCAGCGAACCAGCGCTTCCACGCCGACCGGCATGCTGGTGGTGATGTCGACGATCGGCTGATACAGCACCACGAGCTCGCGGCGGTCGATCGCGCGCTCGAGGTCGGTGCGCACTTCCAGGCGCCGCGCGACCACGTCCTGCATGCCCGGCTCGAAGATCTCGTAGGTGTCCTTGCCCTTCACCTTCGCACGGTACATCGCAACGTCGGCCTGGCCCATCAGCTCTTCGGCGGTGACATCGCGCGACGCCGTCACCGCGACCCCCACCGAGGCGCTGATCGCGACCTCGCGGCCGCCGATGACAAAGCGCGGCTTGAAGATGGCGACGATGCGTTCGGCGACGCGCATGGTGTCCGCAGCGTCGGCGGTTTCCTCCATCAGGATGGCGAACTCGTCACCACCGAATCGCGCCGCCGTGTCCGATGCTCGGAGCACGAGCTTCAACCGGTCGGCGACGCGGGCGAGCAACTCGTCCCCGGCCATGTGACCGAGGCTGTCGTTGATCTCCTTGAAGTCGTCGAGGTCGAGAAACATGACGGCGAGCGACTCGTCGTGCCGCTCGCGGCGCGTCAGGGCGTGTTCGAGCCTGTTCACGAACAGCGCGCGGTTGGCGAGGTCGGTGATGGTGTCGTGGAAGGCCTGCTGCCGGAGACGGTTGCCAAGCCGCGTGTTCTGCACCGCGACGCTGGTCTGCGCGGCGAAAGCGTCGAAGAGGTGGAGATCGTCGGTGTCGAAGGTGCCGACATCACTGAGCCGGTTGGCCACGACGAGCGTCCCGAGCAACATTCCCTCGCCTTGCAGCAGCGTCGCCATCGCGTCCTTGAACCCCTGTTCGCGCAACCACTCGCGGAGTACCACATCCTTGGTCTCCGGCGTCACGATGAGCCCTCGACGGGTCTCGTCCAACAGCGGCACGAACCGCTCGAGATGCTCGGCGGTCATTGCCGAATCGGTGTGGTCACTGGCTCCGCGTGCGGTGCTGATGGTGTGCCACGACCCATTCCCGGAAGCGACGGGAAGCAGCGACACGGTCGCGATCTCCGCGCGGAACACCTTGCAGAGTTGGTCGAGCAGCTCAGGGATCGCCGCGCCGTCGGAACTGGCCCGCTGCAACATGTCGCTCGACTCGTAGAGATACTGCAGACGCTGATGCTTTTGATACTCGCGCGTATACAGCACATAGGCGACGAATATCCCCGCGACCGGGGTGACCAGCAACAGCAGAATCGCGGACTGTCGCGCCTGTTCGAGCGCGACGAATGCGAGACCGAGGCTGCAGTTGGCGAACCCTCCCACGAGCACCATGAGGAACGGTTGCAGCCACTGGCGGTTTGGCTGGCGGCCCTCGGCCAGCGTGATCGCGAGCCCCGTCAGTCCGAAGCCGAGCAGCGAGGCAGCCGCCATGAAGAGCAGTACCCAGAGCCAGACCGCCGGGCTGTTCCCACTGGTGCCCGAAACGCGGTGGACAAGCACTGCGACCGTCTCCGTCTCGAGGGCGAAGCTCGCCAGGTTGAAGAGCAGTTTGATCGGGTCCTGGCGGCGAAGAACGCCCAGCGCGATTGCGGTCCCGAGGATGCGCGCAAGGACAAGGTGATCCGGCGTGAGCATGAACACGCCGATGACCAGCGGAAGCTCACTCAGGGAGAAGGATTGGGTCTGGCTCCGGAAGTGAATGAACACGCGCCACCACTCTCCGACCGCAAAGGCCGCGATGAAGATGACGATCGGTACCAGCATCGGATCGCCGCTCTGACGCAGTGGGGCGACCGCGACGATGTAGACGATCGTCGCCACTGCGACGAGCACGCCGTTGAGGACCCAGATGGACGCGCGCCGTCCACCGGGCGACGGCTTGCTCTCCGGCCCGGCTCTGGGTTCGGCGTCGCGTGGTTCGGCGGTCACCAAATCCCGTGACACGTCATGCAGTCCCGATCATTGCGATTGCTCCCACCCGCGCCACTGCGCCGGCTGCGGCGGCCCGACCTCTGGGGCTCTCTGAGTTATATCGCGACGCTCCAAACGCGCCATGACGCTCCGGAATCGCTGGTGTCACGTCCGATGGGATATGGGCGCGGCGCCTAGTGCACCCCGTGCTCTTCGAGGAGCCGCCGGATGGCCGCGTGCTGAGGAGCCCATCCCGCCCACACGGATCGTGCCCAGCGATCCACAGCGATCTCGTAGCCCAGGGCATCGGCGTCCTCGAGCGCATCGACGACCGTCAGCGATCCGTGGCGCCGGCTCGAAGTGAGATCAGGATGGCCACCCTGACGATGGGTCCAGCCCCCCATCAAGTGGGTGGTGCGCCCCGGCGGCAGGCCGAGCTCGAAGGTCGCACAGAGGCTCATCAGGTGGACGGCGACCGACTGGCGGTTGCGCGGGTCAGGGTTGGTGGCGTGCTGGGCCGCGTACGCGTCGGTCCGGAGCTGTGAGGAGCCGCCGGCCGCTGTGAGACGGATGCCGCGGGCGACGAGTTCGCCATGGGCCGCCCAGCAGCCGGGCGCAGACGTCATGTACGAGTGCGTCGGGCCGCTGATGTACGGAACCTGCGCGCCGCACCCCTTACAGACGACGAGTGGCTGCGAGCGGTGCGGAGCGCTCATCCGTGAAAGCCTACGGGTGGATCAGTCGGGGAAGCTCGCCTCACCCAGGGTGATGGTTGCGCTGTGGGACGCGCCGGTGGAGTCCACCCAGTTGAATCCCACGGTCTGACCGTTCTGGAAGCTCTCCATTGCTTTATGCAGATCACCGGACGTCGCCACTGTGTGGCCGCCGATACCGGTGATGCGCGCGCAGGCCTGGATGCCCGAAGTGCTGGCGGGACTGCCGCCCACCACAGTGTCGACCCAGGCGCCACTCGATGCCACCGACGTGGTGCACGTATTCGGCTGCGTCGGGGAGACCTGGACGCCCAGCAGGGCTGCATTGCCGATGTGGATCTTGGGGCCACCGCCGGCGCGGATCAGCGAGATGATCGACATCGCCTTGTTGATCGGAATCGCGAACCCGGTAGTCGCGCCCGTTTCCTGACCTGGATTGCCCGACTGCGATCCGGCGGTGGTCATGCCGATCACCTGGCCCGCGGAGTTGACCTCGGGGCCGCCCGAATCGCCAGGTTGGATGGCCGCGGACACCTGGATCATGCCGGTGAGCGTCTCGTTGTCGCCGCTCTCATCGCTCGCGGTGACCTGCTGGTCGAGTTGTGTGACCGCGCCGGTCACTTCGGCAGGTGTTCCACCTTTGCCGAGTGCGTTACCGAGCACGGTGATCGCGTCGCCGACCGCGACCTTGGATGAGTCGCCGATCGGAATGGTCGGGAGGTTGGATACGCCCTGGAGCTGGATCAGCCCGACGTCGTCACTGGCGTCGTAGCCGACGACGACGGCCTTGTAGACGGGGCCGGTGCCGTTGATCTGCGCGGTGATGTTGATGGTGCTGTCGATGACGTGGTTGTTGGTGAGGACGAGACCGTTGGACGTGATGATCATTCCTGTCCCGGCAACGGCGCCATTCTTGGCAGCCGTCTCAGCATTGATGTCGACGATCGACTGGTCGATTCTCGCGATGGTGGCGCTCGAAATGGTGCCGCCGTTGCCGGAACTGGATCCGGTTCCCGGATTGTCACCGGTGCTGTTCGGCGCCTCCCCCGTGCCGGCGGTGCCAAGCGACGCGGTTGCGGGGTGCGTGATGGACGCCTCGGTCAGTGCCCATGCGGTGCCACCGCCGGCGCCGACGCACACGATCGCGAATCCTGCGAGGAGCAGGCGGCGCATCCCCGACGAACGCGATTCGCTGAAGGTTGCGGGCGGCCATGGCGGCGGACCCCACCGGGGGTCTGGCGACCAATGGCCGTAGTGCGCGCCGTAGGATTCGTCGGGTGGGGGCGGCGGTTGGCTCCCGGGAAGGTGCTCCTGCATTTCGTTGGTCATCATGCGGCTCCGAGGTTTTCAGTTTGGTGACACTCCGAAGCATGGGGCCGGATGCTCAGTGTGGCCTGAGCCGACCCTGTGACATTGCTGAGACCTCGGAGGTCGCCGGCGTGGTTCATTCGATGGTCACGGCGACGCGTGGCAGCGGAGCCGAGATGTAGTACAGCGCCGTGGCTCCCGCGATCGCGAGCGCTATTGGCGGGCTGAGGAACGCGACCCCGAAAACAACTGCGTAGACAATCGAGCCGACCGAATTGCGCAGCCGTGCGTTTCCATGCTGGTCCGCAGGGATGACGATGCTGGTGCGTCCTTCGTGCAACGACCATTCGAAGATGGCGCTGAAGCTCAACGACATCCCTTCCAGGACCAGTGCGTAGAGCGCCATCGCGAAGTGCGAGTCGTCGCGCCCGCTGGTGAGATATGTGGCCATGGTCGCCGTCGAGAAGGGGATGAGGACGATGAACATCAGGAGCAGCAGATTGAGAAACAACAGGGTGCGATCGACGCTCACGATCGTGCTGATGCGCACATGGTGGTTCACCCAGATGATGCCGATGGTGAAGAAGCTCACGACATAGGCGGCGAACTCCGGCCAGTGGTCGCTGAGCTGCGTGAGCAACGTGCCGCGGCCGGGCACGGGAACCGCCAGGTCGAGCGCGAGCAGCGTGATCGCGACCGCGATGACCCCGTCACTGAAGGCCTCGAGACGTGCCTTGCTCATCGAGGGCTCAGCCGGCGGCGAGATCGAGAACAGCGTCGGGTTCGCATCTGCGCCGATCAGCGTACATGCACGTCAGCCGACCTGAGCGCAGCCGCCGATCTGTCCTGAGGCGGTCGCATCCTGCGCTCGGGGGTTACCATCGGACGGCCGTGACGGACGCCGTCGCAGCCCGTCCTTGAACTCATCGTCCCACTCAACGTCCCCACCAGAGGTTCGAGGTTTGTCTCGTGCTCGCGATTTTTCCGGCCGCCGCACCGTGCGACGCCGGCGTGCCTCGCTGAAGACCGGTCGGCAGCGCGCCGCACGCGGTTCGTTTGTCGCGGCGGGATTCCTGGCCTCGATCCTCGCCGGCATGGCGCTGTATTTCCTTCCGGCGATTCAGGTGGCGCTGCGCGACACCGGTCAGGCGAACACCTCGCTCGGGGGCAACCTGCAGCTCAAGCCGGTGTCGGCGACGGAACATCTCTCGTCGACAGCGCCGTTCACGCTCCTGCTGCTCGGCTCCGACAGTGACTCGAAATTCAAGGGCCACTACCTGACGCAGTCGATGATCCTCACGCGCGTGAATCCGGCGACGAGACACGTGACCATGCTGTCCATCCCGCGCGACCTGTGGGTCCGTCTTTGCACTGGGCGCTACGGCAAGATCGACCAGGCGTTCCTGCACGGCGGCGCGCAATGCTCGATCCAGACTGTCGGGAAGGACCTCAAAGTCCACATCGATTACTACGCGTGGATAGGGCTCCAGGGACTCGTCTCGGTCCTCAACAATCTCGGTGGCGTCAACGTGACCGCCAACAACCCGGTCATGGACGACTACTACCCCGCGGACCTCTCCGGCGGGAGCCCATTTGACTACGAGCGCATCCTGGTGCTCCCGGGTGCGCAGCACATGAGCGGCTCGCTCGCGCTCGAGTACGTGCGCGCGCGGCACGACGACGCCTACGGAGACTTCGCGCGATCGCAGCGGCAGCAACAGATTCTCATTGCGCTGCGGGCCAAGACCAAGAACCTCTCGCTGGCGGATATCCCGAGTCTCGCGACGTCGCTCGGCTCGGACTTCCAAACCAACATGAGCATCGGTCAAGTGAGTGGCCTGCTGCCGATCGCGGGGTCGGTGCCGCTCGCCTCGATCACGCAGGTGGTGCTGTTGCCACCGTACACGAGCACGCTGAATATCGACGGACAGAGTGCGCTGCAACCGAACTGGCCGCTGATTCGGTCCGAAGTTGCGAAATACTTCCCGGCGGCGGCGTGAGATGAGGCGCGGCCTCATCCTGATCGCGCTGATGCTGGCGAGCGGGCTCGCGGCGAACCGGACGCTCGCGTTCATGCAGACCCGTTCTGGCACAGCCAGCCTCGTCGACACGACCAGTCCGCAGGTGCGCCTTCCGGGGACGATCTTCGTCAGCCAGGAGGGCGCGATTTTTGCCATCACTGGATCGAAGGTGCGCCGGCTGCCGCTGCCGGCCGGCGGGGACTGGACGCAGCCGCGGGTGCTCCCTGATGGTTCGCTGCTCGCGGTGCGGCGGTTTGCCCAGTACTCGGATCTCTACCACGTGTCCGCTGCCGGGCGCGTGATCTCGCAGATGACCTCCGACGATCAATCGACGGCCAACAAGAATCTGCAACTCGATCACTGGATTCTCTGGCCGGCGGTGAGTGCTGACGGCGCAACCGTGTTTTTTGCGACCGACGCGCCCAAGGCTGCGCCCACCAAGAGCTACGAGGTGGATTTCTCGCTCTGGTCCGCTTCGCTGGGCGCGGCCATGTCCATCGGCGACAGCGGCGTGTCCGGCGCCACTCGCTGGTCGTTTCCTGATCTGTACACCGGCGGCGACATCCAACCGGTGCCGCTGCCGAACGGCAGTGTCCTGTATTCCAGTTACACCAACAACGGGAAGGGAAGCGTGCTCTCGGTGCTTGGTCTACAGACCGGGCCGTCGAGCCCGATGGTGTCGCTGACCTCGTTGCACCAGGATTGCGGGTCGCCTGCGGTGGCAGCCGATGGCGTGACGGTCGCGATGGTATGCACCAACTCCGGGCAGACCGCCAGCCTCGAAATCGCCACGCTGCAAGGCAGGACGCTGAGCGCACCGCGAGTGCTCGTCGCCAACTGTCTCTGCAACTCGCCGTCGTGGTCCTCGAGCGGCGACGGCCTGCTCTACATGAACGCGTCCAACCCCGACGGGAATTTCGGCCTCTGGTACATCGCGAATGCCGGAGGTGTACACCCGGGCGCGACCCGCCGTGTCACCGATGCGAGTGTCGACCTCGACGCGACCTCTGCGGCCGCGTGGCTGGATCGATAGATCAGTTCGCGGGCTGTGTGAGGTCGTAGACGGTGACCCCGTCGACAGTGGTCGCAGTGAAGTGCTGTTCGACCCACTGCGCGATCTGACGTGACGTGCCGCTGCCGCCACCCGCTGCACCACCGGAACCAAGGAAGTAGTGGATGCGTCCCTGTGCGACGTACCGTTCGAATTGTGCGAGCGACGGCGCCGGGTCGGTGCCGTTGAAACCGCCGATGGCCATGATGGGATCGTCGGTCGCGAGCTGATATCCGGCCGCTGAGTTAGCGTCGATAGTGGCACCAACCCATGTGTAGCGTGAGGCGTTGGTCTGCAGCAACTTCACGAGTGCGTCCCCGGGTGTGCTCGCGTTGAGGAAGCCCCCACCGCCACCGATGGAGCCACGGCCGGCGCCTCCGAAGTTGCCGGGGCCGAAGCCGCCTGCACCAAACCCAGCACCGCCGAAGCCACCGCCGCCAAAGCTCGGGACGCCGCCAACGCCTGGACCGCCTCCAAGCCTTGGGACGCCGCGCCCGGCGCCGGTGAAGCCGCCCGGGCCGGCGCCGGACAATGAAGCGGTCACCGTGGGACCCGCGGATGGGATGGCGCCGGTGTGCGGCGTGAGCATGGTGTCGATCGTGTATGCGGTGGGACCGGCAAACGCTGCCACCAAACCCAGCGCGACGACCGCAGCCACCATGGCGCGGCGCATCAACGGCATCACCACGATCGCGATCGCCGCCGTAATGCCGACCGCTGCCACGACGCCGGCGAGTCCGGGAAAAAACTCGGGGCTGCGCTGCAGCAGCACCGCCGACCAGACGCTGGTGACACCAAGGACGACGGCGAGCACGACGCGAGCCCATTGCTGGGAACGCCGCTGCCAGAAGAGCACGCTGCCCATGCCGACGAGCGCACCGATCGCGGGGGCGAGCGCAACCGTGTAGTACGGATGGATGATGCCGGCCGCGAGGCTGAAGACCAGTGCGGTCACGGCCAGCGAACCACCCCAGAGCAGGAAGGCGGCGCGTGTGCGATCCGTCCTGTGCGCGCGGAAGGTCACTACCAGGCCCGCGACGAGCAGGAGCAACGCTGCCGGGAGCAGCCACGCGATCTGCCCCCCGAAGCTGGCGTTGAACAGGCGATCGAGGCCGGTCGGACCCCACATCGAGCCGGTGGTTCCACTCCCACCGACGCTCCCCGACTCGTTGCCGGTGAGACGGCCCAATCCGTTGTAGCCGAAGATCAGGTTGAGGAGACTGTTGTCCTGCGACCCGCCGATGTAGGGGCGATCGGCGGCGGGAGTCATTTGCACGATCACGACCCACCAGGCCGATGCTGCAACCATGACGGCTGCAGCGATCGCGAGTTGCGCGATCCGTCTGCGCAACGAGACCGGTGCCGCGATCAGATAGACGAGCGCAAACGCCGGGACGACCAGGAAGCCCTGGAGCATCTTGGTGAGAAAGGCGAATCCCACCAAGGTTGCCCCCAGCACGAGCCATCTGGTCTTGCCGGCCTCGATGGCGCGCACCATCGCGTAGGTGGCGGCGGTCAGCAGGAGCACCAGCAGCGCGTCCGGGTTGTCGAAGCGAAACATCAGCGCCGCGACCGGCGTGAGCGCCACCGTGGCACCGGCGATCAGTCCCGCGGCCGGCGGGAACCAGCGTCGCACCGTCAGGTAGGTGAGCCCCACGGTGGCGACACCCTCGAGCGCCTGTGGCACGAGGATGCTCCAGGCGTTCACGCCGAAGACGCGCGCGGTGAGGTCCATCACCCACAGTGCCGCCGGCGACTTGTCGACGGTGATGAAGTTGGAGGCGTCAAATGAGCCGAAGAAGAACGCCTTCCAGCTCGAGGACCCGGCCTGCACGGCGGCCGAATAAAAGGCGTTGGCCCATCCGGACGCGCCCAGTTCCCACAGATACAGGAAGGCGGCGACGCCGAGCAAGCCGATCAGCGAGGGGCGTACCCACGCAGCGTCGTCCTGCTGTCCGCGCACCAGGTGTCGCACCCATGTGAGGTGCACGGCGTCCCGGCGCCGGGGGCCGGCCCCAACCACCCGCGCCGGCGGGGGGTGCGTGAAGCACCGGGGGGGTGGCCAGTGCGGGGGTGTGGGTTAGCCAGCGGCCGGG
>JBEPVD010000009.1:0-71389 GCA_041691155.1 Candidatus Dormiibacterota bacterium
GAAGCACGCAGCGCCCTCACCGATCGGGTGGGGGCCGTAATGCGTGGTGTTGTACGAGATGCCGTACACCACGTCGGTGTGGTGGAGGGTCATCGCCGGGAAGGTGAACGTGATCGCGACGAGCTTGCCGTTGAAGCACGTGCTCAACGCCGAGTCCCACCATTCGCCAGCCTGCGCGCCGGTGCAGTGTGCGAAGTTCGCCGACGGGCGGTAGGGGATGTTGAACGTCTGCGTCTTGGAAGCGAGCATGGCACCCGCAATGTTTGGATTGCTCAGTGTCGGTGCTGCGTAGATGCTGAAGGTGATCTGCTCGCTGAACTTGGCACCGGAAACGGTCCCGCAGTTCTGAGCGTTCCAAGAACCGTTCTGGCAGCCCCACGAGCTCAGGTCGACGACGACGCTGCTGAGGTGGTTGCCGACAAGCTCGACTTCGTTGCCGAACTCCTTGAAGGAATACGCTTCCGCGCCGACGCTCGGAAGATTGCCATTGGCTGCCACGTTCACGCTGCTGTTGTACAGCTGCGCCGGTGTGCTCCCAGCCGAAACGGTCACCGCAGGCACCAGCAGCGCGGCGGCAGTGCCGGCTCCGATGGCAAGTTTAAGAAGACTGCTATGCATAAGACCCCTTCCTTGATGCGGGGTCCCATAAATACGGAACCCGTCTGCGAGCAGCCTAGCAGATGCGTACGGCGGTCGTTTCGGTGCGGCTTATGACGCTCACGGGTGCACCGATGCAATCGACGGCGCACGTGCGCCTGCCGTGTCCATCCACTCTCGAACCGCACGCGTGGCGCGCACGTCACCCTGGTTGTACAGCAGCAGCCAGGCTCGCGCGGCAGCCGAGTCAGCCCCGATATCGATCGCACGGTCGTACATCACCATGGACTCACCGCCGCCGGGATCGTCGACCTCCCACCGGAAGCCGGCGATGGGCGCGATCACCTTCAATCCACTCCCTCCGCCCGTGATGAAGTTCGTCTCCCAGACGCGATACAGGTCCACCCACTCGTCGCTGCTGGTGAATGCCTCGACCTCCTCGGCGATATCCCAGGCACGGCCGATGCGGCGCAGGTATTGATTCTCGGCGCTCGCATTCCAGCAGTACGCACAGAACGTGAGTCCGGCGGCCAGGGTCGCGTTGCGCAGTCCCATCAACCATCGCCAGAACACCAGCGCGTTGGCGGGCTCCTCGTCAGCGCTCATGGGCTCCCACGTGACGAACGGAAGGTATTCCGGGTCCGGTGACGTCGTCTGACTCACGAGCGCGCCCCACAGATACGCGCCGAGTTCCGTGCTCTCCATGTCGACGTCGACCTCAACATCGGCTCGCGGGACATGGACCGCGTCGATGCCCCGGCGTCGATACGCCGGCTCCGCACCGAGCGCGGCCCGCGCCTGGTCGATCTGCTCGCGGAGCGATGCGATGCCGGCGTTCGAGTATCGCGCCGTCGGCGCATCGAGCGAGAGCACGTCGGCGACGGTGGTGACACCTGCCTCATGGAGTTGCTTGAGTTGCCTGGCTACCGGCCACAGCGCGCCCAAGTCGAGGACGGGCGTCGACGGATTCGAGTCAGAGACCGCATCCATCAATCCGGCGACGTCGATCTTCGCCGCGACCAGTTGCGCGGTGCGGGTGTCCAGCGCTGCGAGGTCGGCGCGATTGCGCACATTGCGCTCGCGATGCGCCTTCCACAGCTCCCATCCCACGCGGGGTAGGAGGCTCACATCGCCGGGCGGCGTCTCGAGAATGGGTCCGCAGTACTCCGCCCACGGACAGCTCGGACACTCACTGATTCGCACCGGCACCACCAAGAGGTCGACGGTCGCGTCGACTTGGCGTTGCTGGGCAACGGCAATGATGTCGAGCCGGAAGTCGAACTCGAAGTCGTAGCGCTCCATGGTGCTGCGCAGTTTTGTGGTCTCGGAGAGCGACAAGGTCTTCCACATGGGTTTGTCCAGGTCATACCAGACGGCGCGTCGCTCTGTGCCAATGATCGCGGCGAAGCGGCCGTCCAACGCGGCGACACCGAGTGCTTCGAGCATCCGCTGGTAGTGCGCGAGTTGGAGAACGTCACCCTCGTTGCGTCGCACCACGAAGTCCACGTCGGCACTCGCCGACTCAAGGTTGATGCTTGTGATAGGGGAGATCAGGGCGGGAGCAGGATTGCCCGTTGGTTTCGCGACTTCGAGTGCCATGTGCCATTTGATGTCGGCAGCTCGGTAGCCACCATCGCCGGCGCGAATCAGCAGGTCGGGCTTGCCGACGCGGCGACCGGCCGTGTCGATGAGGCGGCCGTTGAGAATGATCGGCGCTCCGACGCGCATCGCAGCCAGCGTCGCTGCTTCGGCGTCGCTGCCACCACCTTCGATCACGACCGTGTCGGGCGTGCCCAGCAGAATCTCCGCGACGGTGATGTCCTCGAACGCGTTGCCGTTGTCGAACAACCGCTGCTGAAACGCACCGGGATCGACGCGAACACCTGGCACTAGCACGTCGTTCTGTGCACGGACCGGGCACTGCTTCGCGACGTACCCACCCTGCAACGGGACAGCCGACGTGTCGTATCTACGAGTCACCTTCGGTGGGCAGTATATTTGCGTCCGAACGGCGACGCATCGTTGAGTTCGATTCGTAGGAAGAGGTGCTGGATGGACAGGAAGGTGGAGGAATTCGACGTTTCGGCTGATCAGCGCGCGAGCGCGGCCCGCCGGCGCGCGACCAGGTCTGCAATCCGCGGCTCCCTGCTCGGAGGAGCCATCGGTGACGCGCTGGGTGCGCCCATCGAGTTCATGGATCTGGCTGATATTCGCCGCGAATTTGGCCCGAGCGGACTGACCGGCTTTCAGCCTGCGTATGGCAGAGACGGCGGCGCTGTGACCGACGACACGCAGATGACACTCTTCACGGCCGAAGGGTTGATCCGAGCGGACAATCGCTCCAAGTCGCGCGGCAGCTGCCATACGCCGAGCGTGGTGTGGCACGCATACCAGCGATGGTTCGAGACGCAGGGCGGTCACGTCAAGCCAGAACTGCTCGACGGGTGGCTGTTCACCAACAGGTGGCTCCATCACCGGCGTGCGCCGGGGAACTCATGCATGTCCGCGCTCGCGGGGGGAGTCATGGGGACGCGCGACCAGCCCGTGAACGACAGCAAGGGATGCGGCGGCGTGATGCGGATGGCTCCGGTTGGTATGTCGGTCGCGCGAGACCCATTCGACGTGGGGTGCGACTTCGCGGCCATCACGCACGGCCACGCGTCCGGATTCATCGCCGCCGGTGCGTTCGCGCAGATCATTGCCGAGCTGACCGTGGGCGAGCCGCTCGTCGAGGCGGTACGGCGCGCCGCGAGCCAAGCAGCAGGCACGGTCGGTGGGGACGAGGTGGCCGATGCACTGACGATGGCGCTCGATCTGGCCGGGGACGGAGGTCACGCGGAGTCGATCGAACGGCTCGGCGGCGGCTGGGTGGCCGAAGAAGCGCTCGCGATATCCGTGTACTGCGCCCTCGCGCGCGATGGCTTCGAGGAAGCCGTGCTCCTGGCCGTGAACCACGGTGGTGACAGCGACAGCACCGGCGCGATCACCGGCAACCTCATGGGAGTCGTGCTCGGCGAGGACGCGCTCCCCAAACGATGGCTGGACCGATTGGAGGGTCGCGAAACGATCAGCGAGGTCGCCGATGACCTCTTCAATCACTTCCACACCGATCGATACGGCGACGTTACGGACGGGGACCGCTACCCGGGCCGGTGATCCGCGGGCGTGGGCGCCTGCACGCAGCCCGTATCGTGCCTCCGCATGAGTGAGCGCGAGGCCCCCGCTCGCGCCGTGACGGTGGCCGGATTCGGCGCCTTCACCCTTCTCGGCATCATCGTCGGGGCATTCGGTCCGTCGATTCCACATGTCGCGCAACGGTTCACGTTGAGCGCCAGTGTCGCCGGCCTGATCGTCACGTCGTATTTCTGCGGCGAGTGTCTGGGGATCATGGGGCTCGGGCTGACACACGCCCGCTGGACACTGGGCGGGCGCCTCGGAGTCGCCACCGCGCTCGTCAGCGCGGGCCTGCTCGCAGCCGCGGTCGCACCGGCCTGGCCGCTCCTGCTCGCCTCGATTTTCGTGCTCGGGATCGGCGCCGGCGGCCTGGTCGTTCTGCTCAACCTGTACTTCGCGACGCGATTCGGGCGGCGCAGTCCGGCGATGGTGAGCTTCGCGAACGTCGCCTACGGTGTGGGCACGTTTGTCGGCCCCGCGCTGATCGGGGTGGTCCGGGGGTACTCGCCGGTGTTTGCCGGCGTGGCCGTTGGGTGGCTGGCGTGTCTTGTCGTGCTGCACGGCGCGACCGACGAGGTCGTGATGCCCACCCGCACGCCCGCCATCGCTGGCCACCGGACATTGCGGCTGGTGATCGCGTTCGCGGTACTGCTCTTTCTGTACGAGGCACTCGAAGTCGGCGTCGGCACCTGGGAGACGACCGACCTCGTCGCGCTCGGGTCCTCCACGGCATTCGCCACCGGAGCGACGTCCCTGTACTACGCGATGTTCACCATTGGTCGGATCTTCACCGCTCCATTGGCGGTGCGATATTCCCCGCAACGGCTGCTGATCCCCGCCTTCGTGGCGGCGATCCTGCTGCTGGTCGCGATTCATTTCCGCGTGTCGCCGCCGATTCTCTTCGCACTCGTCGGGTTGTGCGCGGCGCCGGCGTTTCCGGTCGTTGTGTCGTGGATGGCCCACGCAGTCCCCAACGCGACCTCAGCCGCGACCTACGTAATCCTTGGTGCGGTCATCGGATCGGCGCTGATCCCGGCTGCGCTCGGCGCCGTGATCGCGGTCGCCGGCATCGACGCGTTCCCGATCGCGGTCGCCCTCTGTGCAGCGGCATGCGTGGGCATGGTCGCGGTCATCTCGATTCGCGTCGGGACGTAGGCGGGGAATCCGCCCGGCCTGGCGTCAGTGCTGCGCGGCAGCAGTGTTCCACCAGCGCCAGGGCAGTGAAAGGCGTCCCGCTTCCGGCGCCGAGGTCAGGGCTCTGGTGCGGTCGCGACGATCGCGACCCAGGCGATCGTGTCGCCTTTCTGGAGCGAAGCCAGGGTGGGGATGCCGTCGGTGACCTGGCCGAAGATGTCGTACTTGCGCGCCAGCGAGCTGCTGTCGCCCTTGCTGATGAAGAACTGACTGCCGATCGATGAGGCGTTAGCCCCGTACATCGCGACAGCGCCGAACAGGTAGTCACCCACGACCGGGTCCGCCACTGCGGTGTAGCCGGGCCCACCGCTGCCCGTCCCCGTGGGGTCGCCGGCGAGGGCGACGGGAGCCGCCAGCGGGCACGGCGGACCAGTCGGCGTCGGGCACACGGCAGAGAAGGTCAGCCCGTCGTAGAAGCCCCGCTGCGCGAGATAGACGAAGTCATTGACCGCATGCGGCGCGAACTCCGGCCGGAGGCGGATCGCGATCATGCCGCGGCTGGTGTCCACGTACGCGCAGTAGCCGACATTGCGGCCGATGACGGTCGCGGGTTTTGCGGTGTACGCACGCACCGGTGCCGCGATGGCGGTGTGCGTTGGCGGGGGTGGGCACGTGACCGCCGACTGAATGGAATCGAGTCCGCGCGGCGTGGCTGCGGATGCACTCGGAGATGCGCAACCCGTCAGTGCCATTAGCGATGTAACACCGATGAACGCGACTATGCGATATCGCCTATATGAAGTCGCATACGCCGGCATACGCCGCCGCACATATGAACCGAAAACTCCAAATGTACGCTGCCGCACATATGAATACGCGGCGCCAAATGTACGCTGCCGCACATATAGAAAACCATTGTGGGTGTTGATCATTCGTCGCGATTCTACACGCGAAAAGAATGCAGTGTTATTTCTGAGATCAAACTTGACAGGAATGACACAAGCTGTGAATATCCGGCCCGAGGGATAGCGATTCACACGTGGAGGCCTTACATGGGTGAGAGCCGGATTCAAGCTATTGGTGCGCGACGGCGCTGGGCCGTCGGATTAGCGGTCAGTGTCCCGCTCGCACTCGCGGTATCACAGGCTTGGGTCGCGCACGCGACCGTGTCGCAGAGTGCGTTCACGCCGATCACGCCGGTGCGTGCGTTGGACAGCCGCAGCAACACCGCCTTCCGCCTCTCGCCGAGTCACCAGACTGACATCTGGCAGGTGACGGGAGCGAACGGCATTCCCGCCGGCGCCACGGCGCTCGTGCTCAACCTCACGGTTGTGAATGCGACGGCCACAACCTTCTTGACGCTCTGGCCTGACGGAGCCTCGCTGCCCACGACGTCGAACCTGAACGTGCTTCCCGGCAAGACCATCTCGACAACCGTTGTCGTTGGCCTCAGCGGTTCTGGTGCCGTGGACATCTTCAGCGCAGCGGGTAGCGCCGACATCATCCTGGACTACTTCGGCTACTACGCTGCGGTCATCCCGGGCGGACCCACGGGTCCAACCGGCGCGACCGGAGCCACGGGTGCTGCCGGTGCGACGGGCGCGACCGGTGCAACGGGAGCTGTGGGCGCAACGGGTCCGACAGGCGCATCGGGTGCCACGGGTGCCACGGGTGCGGCGGGCGCGACTGGCGCCACGGGCGCAGCGGGTGCCACTGGAGCGACCGGACCCGCGGGACCGACCGGACCAACGGGTCCTGCGGGACCGACCGGAGCAACGGGCGCCGCGGGAACGACTGGTGCAACGGGTGTTGCGGGAGCAACCGGGGCGACGGGTGCCGCTGGAGCGACCGGAGCCACGGGTGCTGCGGGAGCGACTGGGGCAACCGGAGGTGTCGGGCCGACCGGACCAACGGGTGCTACTGGAGCGACGGGAGCTACCGGAGCAACCGGTGCGGCCGGGACCATCCCAGCGACTGGCACGACCGGCACTGCCGTGGTAGGCGTGCACGAAGTGATCGGGACTGGCGTTGCAGGCACAGCTGTCGTGCTGACCTCCACCGCAATATTCACCTCAGCGTCGGCATACACGTGCTACGGGTCTGATACCAGCTCGCCTGGGCTAACGGTGTCCTTCAACTACGCGACTGGCACAGGGTTTACACCCAATACGACATCTTCCGGCGACAACGTTAAGTTCATCTGCATCGGGAACTAGCCCGCTGCTGAATACCAACCGATTCACATGATCGCAACCGGTCGGGAACGTCCCGCACCTGACGCGGTTCCGCTCTGTCGGACCGGCAGTGGCCACCTTGCGGTGGTCACGCCGGGGCCGGCATCGGGTTCAACGCGGGCCCGAGACACGTCTCTTATTCCCGGCGGACGGCACGCATGACTCGTTTCGGGAAGCGCCTGGGGGCTCTCGTAATTGGACCGCTATTCGTTGGCATGGCCGGATGCGGGACCCCCCAGACGCCGGCGCAGACCGCGGCAAATCTCGTCACGCAAGGGCTCAAGGCGCAACTGGCCGGCGATCTGGCGACTGCCGCCCGCGACTATCAGCAAGCGATCCAGACGGATGCCAACAACACCGTCTCGCACTACGACCTCGGCACCATTTACGACCAGCAGGGAGACATCGCGAAAGCGGTGGAGGAGTACCAGGCGACATTGGTCATCAACCCCACCTTCACCGACGCGGTGTTCAACCTCGCGGTGGACACGGCCAAATCGGATCCGTCGACTGCGGAGCAGCTGTACTTCAAGGTCATCGCAGAGCAGCCGACATTCGCGGCAGCGTGGTTGAACCTCGGGTTCATCCTGCAGAGCCAAGGTCAGACCGCTCAGGCAAAGGCCGATTGGGCGAAGGCGATTGGGCTTGATTCGTCCCTGGCGTCGCGCATCCCGAGTCCGTCGCCTTCCCCAGCGGCAGGCGCGACTCCGTCGCCGACACCGACGCACTGAGGTGCCAGTGAACGCCTCGTTGGCAGCGCCGGCACCGGTGCGCGCGCGCCGTAAGCAGGTGTTGCAGACGGCGCCGCCGCCAGAAGGGCCCGCTCCGCGTCATCAGTGGTGGGTTCGGGCACCGTGGCTGCTCGTCGCCGGTGCGTGCATCTTCGGCCTCGTGACCATGTCAGCCGAGCTGACGATCATCCAGCCCCTCAACGATGAGTCGCTGCACTTCGAGATGGTGCGCTGGGCGGTGCGGCAGATCCACGAAGGACACCTCGTGCCGCTGGACGGATGGTTTCCGTATCTCAGTCTCGGAGACGCGCAGTTCTCCCACTATCAAAGCCTTCCTCATCTCATCACTTCGTATTTGTCGCTGATTTTCGGGACGGATTCCACGGAGCGGTGGGCGGGATATCTGCTGTTCGCGCTCTTCCCCATCAGCGTCTACGCGGGAAGCCGGTTGCTCGGCTGGTCGCGATGGACCGCAGGTGCGGCAGCGCTCATCTCGCCACTGCTCGTCAGTGTCACCGGCTACGGCTACGAGTCCTTCAGCTACACGTGGCTCGGCAACGGACTCTGGTCGCAGGAGTGGGGCATGTTCCTGCTGCCGCTCGCATGGGGCTTCAGCTGGCGCGCCGTCCACGGCGTTGGACGCGGCAAGTATGCCCTGGCTGCGCTGGTCGTCGGTCTGACCATCGCGATGCATTTCCTCACCGGCTATTTCGCGCTGCTGTCGATCGGCGTGTTCGTCATCGTGGTCTGGCGCGGGCTCCTCACACGGATTGGACGCGCGGCGCTCGTCTTTGGCGGCGCGGCGCTGGTGGCGTCGTGGGTGGTCGTGCCACTCATCACCGACGGCGCGTATTTCAACCTGAGTGTGTTCAACCAGCGGACGTTCTGGCTGAACTCCTACGGCGCGCCACAGGCGCTCGGCTGGCTCCTCACCGGACAGCTCTTCGACAGCGGCCGGTTTCCCATTGTCAGCCTGCTCGTCGCAGTCGGCATCGTCGTCTGCCTGTTTCGTTTCCGGAGGGATGCCCGCGCGCGCGCACTGCTGGGACTGATGGCGATGAGCATCGTGCTCTTCTGCGGACGGCCGACCTTCGGCTTCATCCTGAATCTCCTGCCGGGAAACGCTGACCTGTACCTGTCGCGCTACATGATGGGAATCCAGCTTGCCGGCGACATGCTCGCGGGGGTCGGACTGGTCTGGGCCGGGGAAACGGCCGTCCGCCTCGCACGGTCGTGGCGGCCACACATGCCGGTCGCCCCGCTCGCAACAGCGCTGGTGGCGGCGGCAATCGTGATCACGCTGCCCGGCTGGCTGAACCGCGCCGCCTACGCGTCGACCAACTCGACGAGCATCGCCCTCCAGTCGTACAGCGATCAGACTGACGGCTCCGCGCTCGATGTCCTGATCAGTGATATCGCTGCGCGAGGTGGCGGCAGAACGTACGCTGGTCTGCCGGGAAACTGGGGCCAGCAATACGCCATCGGGCAGGTGCCCGTGTACGCGTATCTCGCGGACCACGACGTCGACGAGTTCGGGTTCACGTTGCGTACGCCTTCGTTGCTCGCTGACAACGAGGCGTATTTCAACCAGAGCGATCCGGCGCAGTATCAGCTCTACAACATCCGCTACCTCCTCATGCCCGTCGGGATGAACCCGCCGGTCCCGGCGACGCTGCTCGCTGCGAGCGGAAGGCACCGCCTCTACGTCGTCGCGACGAGCGGCTATCTGCAGGTTGTCGACACCGCAGGGATCGTCGAGGCGGACCGCGGCGATATGGCGTCGCAGATGCAGCCATACCTGGCATCTTCGTCATTCCGCGAGGGCGAACTCGCGACGGTTGCGTTCGACGGCGGCCCTGCAGCCGCTCCCACGCTCCCCTTCACCGCCACACCCAACTCGCCGCCGGGGACGAGTGCCGACGTGCTCGTCGAGGCACAAGACGGCTATTTCGCTGCGAACGTGACTGCGAACCGAACCGCGTCTGTGCTCCTGAAGGCCACGTATGACCCACGGTGGCAGGTCATCGTCGACGGCCAGCCCGCGACCGCATACATGGTGGTGCCCGGCTTCGTGGCGGTGACGGTCAGTGCGGGGAGACACACCGTGGTGTTTCAGTACATGTCGTACTCTCACTACGGTGTCCTGCTCGGCGCCGGCGCGCTGACGTTGCTTGTGCTCGCATTCGGGCCTCTGCTCTGGCGTGGCAAGGCCGGGCGTCTTGTCAAGCGGCGCACGAATCTCCTAGGGCGCCGCGCCACGTGACACGCCTCCTCGAGGTCTCGATCCTCATGCCCTGCCTGAACGAGGCCGAGACGATCGGTCGGTGTGTCGATCGTGCGCGCGAGTCGATGGACACGTTGGACGTGCGCGGCGAAGTGCTCGTCGCGGACAACGGCAGCACCGACGGATCCCAGGAGATCGCCCTGGCGCACGGCGCCAAAGTCGTGATGGTGGAAGAGCCCGGCTACGGTGCCGCGATTCGAGGTGGCGTCGCTGCATCGTCCGCGCGCTACATCATCATGGGCGACGCCGACGAGAGCTACGACTTCGGTGAGTTTCCACCGATCCTCGCGCGCCTCCAGATGGGCGATGACCTGGTGATGGGCAACCGGTTCGCGGGCGGCATCGAGAAAGGCGCGATGCCATGGTCACATCGGTGGATCGGCAACCCCATCCTGTCGATGACCGGTCGCATCTTCTTCTCATCGCGGGTGCGCGACTTCCACTGCGGGCTGCGCGGCTTCAGCGTCGATGCCTTCCAGCGCATGCGCCTCAACACCACCGGCATGGAGTTCGCCAGCGAGATCGTGGTCAAGGCGTCACTCGCGAGCATGAAGGTGAGCGAAGTGCCCATCACGCTGCACAAGGACGGCAGGAGCCGGCCACCGCATCTGCGGACCTGGCGTGACGGCTGGCGGCATCTTCGCTTTCTCCTGCTCTTCTGCCCCAAATGGCTGTTCCTGATCCCGGGACTTGCACTGATGCTGCTCGGGTCAGCCATGACGCTCTGGCTGGTAGGTGGAACGCGATATCTGGGCTCGGTTGGTCTGGACATCCACACCATGCTGGTGAGCGGTGTGTTCGCCTTGATCGGCTATGAGCTGGTGCTGTTCGGCGCCTTCATCAAGGTGTTTGGCATGCGAGCAGGCTTCCTTCCTGCAAGCCGGAGAATGGACAGCTTCTTCCGCGTCGCGAGTCTGGAAAAGGGACTCCTGCTGGGTGGTGCATTCACGCTGGTCGGGTCGGCACTGGTGGTATTCGCGGTCGTGAGCTGGGGACGCAGCGGATACGGCACCCTGGATACACAGGCGTCGATGCGGCCGCTGATTGTGGCCGTGCTGTTCATCGCCGGCGGTGTCCAGACGATCTTTGCCAGCTTTGTCCTCAGCATGCTGGGCATCCACGACAACGTCGTGGTGCGTCCGACGGTGGTGCTGGAACCAGGTATCGCGATGCGTGCCGTGACCGGGGTGGGTCAGCGCCGTCGCGCCCCTATCCAGGGAGCGTCGAACGGGAGCCGTCGCGCGTCATAGCGAACACGAACAGGTTGTTCAATCCCAACTGGAACCGCCGCCGGCGCCGCAGCGTGAACCCCTGGTCGGTGAAGAGCCGTGGGGTATCGCCAGGTGCAAACCCGTAGTGCTCGTGCTCGGCCATGCCGTCGAGCACCTTCAGGCGCTGGCCGAGATGGATCAAGCTGTCGACCTTCGGCGATGGCACGGTGCAGATCACGCGGCCGCCCGGTTTGAGCAGGCGTGCGCATGCGCTCGCGATCGTGCGTTGCGCGTCCAGCGGGATGTGCTCCAGCACCGCGAGCAGGGTGATGGCGTCGTAATGGTCGCCCGCCGGTAACGCCTCAGGGGCATACCCCCGTATGAATCGGAACGAACCGTAGTCGTCCGGAACGGCAGCCGTGTCGATACCGATGCCTGACGCGATGCGATCCTTGAGGAGGCGGAAGAGCGCGCCGTCGCTGCAGCCGATGTCGAGCACATGCGCCGCTTTGGGGATGTAGGGCGCGGCCATGCGTATGCGCCACGACTGCAGTGCCGAGTCGCCCTGCTTCATACGTCGCTACACGCCGAGCGACTTGCCTTCCATCTCCAGCAGGGGGTCGCGTGTGATCTCGAGCAGCGTGCCGTCCGGGTCGTGGAAGTACAGCGAGTTCTCCACACGATCCGGCCCGAAGTATTCGATCTTCAATCCGTCCAGCTTGGCGCGGATCGACTCGAAGGCATCCGATCCCACGGCGATGGCGATGTGGTGCATGCCACCGATCGCCTCGCGCGTCGCCGGCATCGGGTCCTCGGGAAAGTCGAAGAACGCGAGCAGGTTGCCGTTGCCGATGTCGAAGAAGAAGTGCGTCGAGCTCGCCAGGTCGCGATTCTCAAACAGCTCGACGAGCGGGAAGCCCAGCACCTCGGTATAGAACTGCATGGTGCGATCGATGTCCGAGCAGATCAGCGCGAGATGGTGCACGCCGATCGCGGTGGACGCCGGTCGCTCCGCCTTCGGCTTCAGGAATTTCCGGGTGAGATGCTCGCGCTTGGCGCCGTAATCGACTGCCGTTTCCACCATGGGAGATCTCCTCGATGCCTGAGTCGTGAATAGATGCGTCCGGCGTAGCGTGCGCCGACTCGTCATGTAACCACAACGATCTCGGCACGTCAGTCGTGTTCGCAGGGCGGACGTGAGGTCGTCGCGACACGCGAATCGTGAGGACGGACGGTCCCGACGTATCGTGGTGCCGCATGACGCTGGATTTCATCTGGTCTGGCCTGCCCGCGAGGGTCGTGTTCGCGCCCGGCGCGCTCCTGCGCGCCGCCGATGAGCTGGACCGACTCGGCGTCTCGCGCGTGCTGCTCATCGGCCATGGCGCCGCACGCTCGAATGCGCTCGAGAGGCTTCGCGACGGACTTGGGGCGCGCGTGGTCGGGGAGGTCACCGATGCCGCGCAGCACGTCCCGGGACGCGTGGCAGCGGCCGCCGTTGCCACCGCCGGCGGGGTCCGGGCTGATGTGGTGGTGACCTTCGGCGGCGGCTCGGCGACTGGTCTCGGGAAGGTGGTGGCGCTCGAACGCGATCTGCCGATCCTTGCGATCCCGACGACCTACGCAGGCTCCGAGATGACCCCGATATGGGGCCGGACGACCGACGGTGTGAAGTACACCGGGATCGATGCGCGGGTCCTCCCGAGGACGGTCATCTATGACCCGGAGCTCTGCCTCGGGATGCCCCCGCGTCTCGCCGCCGCATCCGGCATGAACGCGCTGGCGCACTGTGTCGAGGCCCTTTGGTCGGTGGGGAGCAACCCGGTCACGAGCGCCCTTTGCGACGAAGGAGTCCGACGCCTGCTCGAGGGGTTGCCCCGAGTGGTGGCGGACCCCCGCGATCTCGACGCGCACGCGGGCAATCTCGTGGGCGCTTGTCTGGCGGGCATGTGCCTCGCCCAGGCCGGCTCGGGCATCCATCACCGCACGTGCCACGTGCTCGGTGGCGGCTGGTCGCTGCCGCACGCCGAGACGCACGCGGTGGTCCTGGCGCACGCTACCGCGCTGGTCGCGCCGCGTGCCCCTGCGGCGATGGGCCGCCTTGCCGGGTTGCTTCGTAGCCCGTCGCCACCCCAGGCGCTGTTCGATCTCACCGCCCGGCTCGGCCTGCCGTCCTCGCTGCAGGCGATCGGGATGCCGGGGGATGCGCTCGACGATGCCGCCCACAGGGTGACGGCGGCAAGCCATGACGACCCGCTGGTGCCTGATTTCGAGGCGGTTCGGGCGATGCTCGACGACGCGTTCTACGGCCGCGACCCGCGCGGCTGATGGACAGCGCGGACGGCTGACGCCACGGCGGCTGCGGCGGCGGTTGCAACGCATATGGGCGGAGGCTGTTGCGACGTCGCCGTACGGGCGGCATCCGCGGTCCATCGGCCCAAGGTGGGTTCGATGCCTCCCGCACGCCACTCCACGTGCCCACTCGTGCGACCACCAGCATGACCAGCCGGCAGTCGAGCCCCCGGCAGGACCCGCTTCCTCCCGACGTCGGATTCGGCGAACTCATGTCCTTGATGATCACCGCCAATCACGCTGAGCAAGCCAAACGCGCGAAAGCGCTTCACGCCGAGCGCACGGCGCAACCCGATGAACCCAGTGCACAGCGGACACCGGAAAGCCCGCTGACGTGACCACGGTCGCGAGCGCGGCGCAGTCCGCTGACGTGCTGTTCGCGGCATTCCTCGAGGCGGTACCCGACGCGATCGTCGGTGTGGACCAGAAGGGCAGCATCGTGGTCGTCAACAACGGGCCGAGCATCTCTTCGGCTACGCGCGCGGCGCGCTCATCGGTCAGCAGGTCGAGCTGCTCGTGCCAGCGTCGGTTCGCGACCACTCGCAGCATCGCATCGGCTATGTCCGCGACCTGGTCGCACGACCCATGGGTGTTGGTATGGAGCTGGCCGCTCGACGCGAGGACGGCACTGAATTTCCCGCCGAAATCGCGCTCGCGCCCTTGCGGATCGAGGGGAGTCTGCTCGTCCTGGCGGCGGTCCGCGACATCACCGAACGCAAGCGAGCGGAAGCCAAATTCCGCAGCCTGCTCGAGGCCGCACCGGACGCCATCGTCGGCGTGACCCCGGACGGGCTCATCGCACTGGTCAACACGCAGGCTGAGGCCCTGTTCGGCTACGAGCGCTCACATCTCATCGGGCGTCCGGTCGAACTCCTCATCCCTGGAGCTGCGCTCGATATCCACTCGCGGGATCCGGATCCATCGTTCCGGACGCCGCAGACACGCCCCGACGACTCATGGATTGCGCTCGCGGGGCGGCGGGCCGACGCCTCGGAATTCCCTGCTGAGATCTCGCTGTCGTCGATCGAGACCGAGGAAGGGCTCATGGTGTGCGCCGCGATTCGCGACGTGACCGACCGCGTGGAAGCGCAACACGAACGCGATCGCCTCGAGGCACAACTCGAACGCGACCGCCTGGAGCGCCAGCTCCATCAATCACAGCGGCTGGAGAGTCTTGGCCAGCTCGCGGGCGGCGTCGCGCACGATTTCAACAATCTGCTGGCGGCGATTCTCAACTACGCGAGCTTCGTCGCCGAGGAGATTGTCAAGGAGATCGAACTCCGCCCCAACGAAGACACCTCCCGGCTGCAATCGGCGCTCGACGATGTGGGCCAGATCGGCGCGGCCGGCGAACGCGCCGCGCGATTGACACACCAACTGCTGGCGTTTGGACGTCGTGAAGTCATCAAGCCGGAGATCATCGATTTCAACGCGATCGTCAACTCCGTCGAGGAACTGCTGCGTCGAACCATCGGCGAGCACGTGGAACTGATCACGCGATGCGCCGGGGATCTCGAGCATGTGCTCGCGGACCGCGGCCAGATGGAGCAGGTGCTGCTCAACCTCGCGGTCAACGCGCGCGACGCGATGCCGAGCGGCGGCACGCTCATCATCGACACCGACAATTTCATGGTCGACGACGACTATGCCGACGGTCATCCACCCCTGCACGTGGGACCCCACGTGCGTCTTCGCGTTGTCGACTCTGGCACCGGCATGGATCGCGAAACCATCGAGCGTGCCTTCGAGCCCTTTTTCAGCACGAAGTCCAAGGAACATGGGACGGGGCTGGGGCTCGCAACCGTGTATGGCATCGTGAATCAGGCGGATGGGATGGTCGACCTCGAGTCGGCGGCCGGGACCGGAACCACCGTGACCATCCTCTTCCCAAGCGTGCTCGCGCCGATCACCCCGCCGGAATCACCGCGCCGCACCAATCGTCGGAGTCAAGGTGGGGAGACGATTCTCGTCGTCGAGGACGAGGATCTCGTGCTGGAAGTGGCGAGCCGTATCCTCACGCGACACGGATATCGCGTACTCGCTGCGCGAGGCGGTGTCGAAGCACTCGAGCTGTTGAATGCGCACGACGGCACCATCCACCTGTTGCTCACCGACGTGGTCATGCCGGGCCTGACCGGGAATCAGGTTGCCGAACGTGTCAGCGCGCTTCGTCCAAAAATCCGCGTGCTCTACATGTCGGGATATCCGAAGTCCGTGATCACGTCGCAAGGCGTGATCCAACAGGGCATCAACCTGGTCAGAAAGCCGTTTGTCGCAGCCGACCTGCTCGACAGCGTGCGCGCGACGCTCGACGCCTGAGCTAGAGCGACTCCGCCCAGGCGACGACGACTCCCCACACGATCGCCCACGCGGCCAGGACCGCGACCCATTGCCATCCTGAAATGTGCGGTGCGCGGCCCTTGCCCTGCGCCATCGCAAACCACAGCGCGGTTTCCTTGTCGAGCAGGCGCCAGATGAGGTACGGCGAGTAGCCCAGTTCGATCGCCGTCGTGAACAGCAGGCTGCCGCTGAACTGTCGAGTGACGAGCATGACCAGCGAGATGACGCCGACGATGGTGATGATCACCATCAACCCCACCTGCACCAGTCGGAGTACCGGGACACCGCGGCGAAGAAATTCCCCGAGCACGAGCAGGCCGGCTGCGGCGATCAGGGAGCCGGCGATCATCAGCGGGTTGGGCGTGAACCCCAGGGTGCGGGTGGCGGAAGCGAGTGCCTGGGTCGTCAACTGCGCCGTGAGCGCCCAGTCGAACACAACGGCGATGCCGAGGCCATGCGGTCGCGGTTGCGAGGTGCCTACATCGGTGGCGGGGCGATGTCGACGGGTCAGGCCGCGCCCGCGGGGATCTTCGGCAGCTCTGCCAGCGCCGTGTCGAGCCGCTCCTGCGGCAGCTCGACGTCCTCGAGCTTGCCGGCGAAGTACGCGTCGTACGCGCCCAGGTCGAAATGGCCGTGGCCTGAGAGATTGAAGAGGATCACGCGCTGGTCACCGGCCTCGCGTGCAGCAGCGGCTTCCTGCGCAACCGCGCGCAGCGCGTGCGACGGCTCGGGAGCCGGAAGGATTCCCTCGCTGCGCGCAAAACGCACCGCCTCAGCGAAGCACTCGTTCTGCTTGTACGCACGGGCCTCGATGAATCCGTTCTTCACAAGCAGGCAGAGTGACGGCGCGTCGCCGTGATAGCGAAGCCCACCGGCGTGAATGCTGTCGGGGATGAAGTTGTGGCCCAGCGTGTACATCGGCACCACCGGTCCCATGCCTGCGGTGTCGCCAAAGTCGTACGCATAGAGGCCGCGCGTCAGCGTTGGACAGGCGGCCGGCTCGGCGGCGATGAAGCGCGTCTTGGTCTTGCCGCTGAGACGATCCGCGAGGAACGGATAGGCGAGGCCCGCGAAGTTCGACCCGCCACCAACGCATCCGATGACCACATCCGGATAGGCATCAGCCATCTCCATCTGCTTCTGCGCCTCCTGCCCGATGACGGTCTGATGCAGCAGGACATGGTTCACGACCGATCCCAGCGAATAGTGGCTGTCCTCGCGCGTCGCGGCGTCTTCGACGGCCTCCGAGATGGCGATACCGAGGCTCCCGGGTGAGCCTGGATCCTTGGCGAGCACACTGCGGCCGAACTCGGTGCGATCGGTCGGGGAGGGGAGGACCGTGGCGCCCCACGTCTCCATCAGCGCACGGCGATACGGCTTCTGCTGATACGAGACCTTGACCATGTAGACCATGACTTCGAGGCCGAACAGGCCGCCCGCAAAGGCGAGTGCCGAGCCCCACTGGCCGGCTCCGGTCTCCGTCGTCAACCGCTTGATGCCTTCCTCGGCGTTGTAGTACGCCTGCGGGACCGCGGTGTTGGGCTTGTGCGAACCCGCCGGGGACGTGCCCTCGTACTTGAAGAAGATCTTTGCCGGCGTGTCGAGCGCCTTCTCGAGCCGCTTGGCGCGGTAGAGGGGAGTGGGCCGCCACATTTTGTAGATGTCGCGGACGCGGTCCGGGATCTCGATGTAGCGCTCGGTCGAGACCTCCTGGCCGATGATCGCCATCGGGAAGATCGGCGTCAGATCGGGGGGCGTCAGCGGCTCGAGCGTTCGCGGTGAAAGGAATGCGCCGAGCGGCTCGGGGACATCCGCGAGGATGTTGTACCAGTGCGACGGCAGCTCGTCTTCCGCCAGCAAGAACTTCGTTGTCATGCGTTCCACTTCTGCCAGTCGCTCCGGATGCGTTGCTGCGGAGGATACGCCGCAGGTGGTGCCGAATTCACCGGCACTTCGAGAACGCACTGCCGCTGTGAGGCCCACAGCCGCGGGGGCGTTCCCCGCCGACCTATCCTTGCCCGGTGCGCTTGGCAACCTGGAACGTGAATTCGGTCGTCGCGCGGCTGCCTCGTCTCGTCGAATGGCTTGCGGAGAGCAAACCGGACGTCCTCTGTCTGCAGGAGACGAAGATCGCCGACGCAGCCTTCCCGCGCACCGAAGTGGAAGCGCTCGGCTACGAGGTGGCGTTGCACGGCGACGGCCGCTGGAACGGCGTCGCGATCATCTCGCGTGTCGGTCTGCTCGACGTCGCGCGCGGCTTCGACGGCGAGCCGGGATTTCCCGACCCGGAGGCGCGGGCGATGAGCGCCACCTGCGGGGGACTGCGCGTTTGGACGTTGTACGTGCCCAACGGGCGCTCGCTCGACAACGAGCACTATCCGTACAAACTCCGCTGGCTCGAGGCCCTGCGCGTGTCGCTCCTCGCAGCCAAGGCAACCTCGCCGCCGCTCGTGCTGTGCGGCGACTTCAACATCGCGCCGACCGATGCCGACGTCTGGGATCCGGCCCAGTTCGTCGACTCCACGCACGTGAGCGCGCCGGAGCGGCAGGCGCTGTCGGCGCTGGTCGGTATCGGCCTGGATGACGTGCAACCTCGCTCGTTCAAGGGACCCGCGTTCACGTACTGGGACTACCGCGGCGGGAATTTCCACAAGGGAATGGGCATGCGCATCGACCTGTTCCTGCTCGACCACGCGGTCACCGCGACCGTCAAGGACGCGTACATCGATCGTGACGCGCGCAAGGGGTCGGGCCCATCCGACCACGCGCCGCTGGTGATCGACGTCGACTGGCCCGCATAGCCCGGTCGTTCCCCGAACCGTTCGCGGCCTATCCTGAGGTCGTGGTCACCAGTATCGGAGCAGGAGGGGGATGAGACCGTTTGTCGCGCTGGTGGGGACCATCGCTGTCGCCGCCGCCGTTGGCACCGCAGTCTCGCTGACGCAGCGGCACCCGGCGCAGCCTCCGCGATCGGAGCAGCTGCGGCCTCTCCCGACGCTGAACCCCAACCAGCCGATCGTCGCGTTCGGGTTCACGGTCGCTGACGACACGGCCAGCAACCAGGTGGTGCTTTTCGGCGGGGTAGACAACTACGCAAGCACCTGGGTCTGGACTGGCGCGGCCTGGGTGCGTGAACATCCGAGAGTCAGCCCGCCGGGTCGATACAGCGCCTCGTCGGCGTTCGATCCCCAGACCGGCGAGCTGCTCATGTTCGGCGGAACGTCGCAGCAGACCCAGCCGATGAACGACACCTGGGCGTGGGACGGCAGGACCTGGCAACGCCTTGACGCCGGTGGCCAAACGGGCCCGACCGGCGGCCCCCAGTCCGAGATGGTCTGGAACACGAAGCTCAACGAAATGATGCTCGTGACCGAGCCGCCCGGACTGGCCGGCGCAGGTGGCCAGACGTGGATCTGGAGCGGCACGCACTGGGTGCACGAGCCCCACGGCGAGCTTGGCACCAGCTATTTCGACGTGCTCGTCGCCTATGACCCGATCTCACAGTCGGTCATCGCTGAGGGCTGCTGCGCGACCCAAGCCCAGGACTCGGTGGGCGTACAGCAGACCTCGACCTGGCGGTGGAGCGGCGCGGCGTGGCGGCTGGTACGGACCACGGCGAATCCCGCCGACGGCTCGAGCATGGCTGTTGACCCGTCGCTCGGTTCGGGGAGGCTGGTGCTGTGCGGCTGCGATCTCCGTGGCGGCCTCGTCCCGGCGCTGTGGGTGTGGAGTGGCAGCGACTGGGTGGCGGCGCCGTCTCCGACGGTGCCGATCGCCCCCCACGCGGAGGTCACCGACTCACGCACGTCGACGCTGCTGTTTCTGGGTTCCGCGATCTCGGGGGCCGACTCGCTCTCGCAGACGGTGCTCGTCTGGACACTGCGCAACGGGTCGTGGGTGCAGTTGGGGAGCTAAGCGCGCATCGCTTCCGGCGCCACCTGGCGCCATCGCTGACTTGACATGGCACCACTTTGGTGCCATAGTGGCTCCCATGGACCTTCGACCTTACATCGACGACATCACCCGCCAGCTTGCCGTGGCCGCGGAGGCCGGTGGAGACGAGGCCCGCGCCGTAGCGGAGCGCCTCGTGGCGCCGCTCGAAACGGCGATCCGCCTTGCGCTGCAGGACGCGCTCGCCGCCGCCGCCGAGGAGATCACCGTTGAGCTCGTCCCCGGGTCCGTCGAGGTGCGCCTCCGCGGACGCGACCCGGAGTTCGTGGTGACCCACCCGCCCGCCGACACCAGCACTTCTCGAGCAGATGACGACGCGGATGAGGGGGCGGACGCTGACTGGTCTCCGGCCGGCGGTGGCAGCGGTGCCGCGGACGGTGACGAGGGATCGATGGTGCGCATCAACCTTCGCCTGCCGGACCGGATGAAGACCTGGATCGAGGAGGCGGCGAATCGCCAGGGCGTCTCGGTCAATGCCTGGATCGTCCGAGCCGCGGCGCTCGCGCTCGAGCGATCCAACCCCGATCGCCGTCATATGCGGGGCGCGACCCGAGGCAGTCATCGCTATACGGGCTGGGTGCGCTAGCGCCCGCCATCACCAGGAGAGGAAATGCCCAGGTTTGACACCCCTACACCCATCGTCGTGGCTGCGGAGCTTGCCAGCGGCGACTTGCGAATCGTCGCAACCGAACGGACCGACACCAGCGTCGAGGTCCGCCCGAGCAACCCTGGTCGCGCGGCAGACGTCAGCGCAGCGGCGAACACGCGGGTCGAATACACGAGCGGCACGCTGATCATCAAGTCGCCCAAGGGGCGGCTTGCCAACAACTGGCTCGGTGGCGTCGGTACCGTCGCCGTGGAGGTCATGCTCCCCTTCGGGTCCAGCCTGCGCGGCATCACGGGTGCCGGAGCGCTGCGCTGCAGCGGGCGGCTGGGAGCGAGCATGTACAAGTCTGGTGCCGGCGATATGCAACTTGACGAGGCGGGTGAGTTGCGCCTGGTCACCGGCGCGGGCGACATCACCATCAACCGGGTGGTCGGGCGTCTCGACGTGACGTCGGGTGCTGGATCGGTGCGCGTCGGCAGCATCGACGGCCCGGCAGAGATCAAGAACAGCAGCGGGGACATGTGGATTGGTGAGATCAGCGGCGATCTGCGAGCGGTGATGGCCAACGGAACCATCGTCATCGACAAGGCGGAGTCCACCGTGGTCGCGAAAACCGCCAATGGCGACATCAGGGTCGGTGAGGTGGCGCGACGCGCGATCGTTGCGCAGACCAGCTTCGGCAATCTCGAAGTCGGGATTCGCGAGGGTGTCGCTGCCTGGTTGGACCTCGACACGCGTTACGGCACCGTGCACAACCACCTGCAGGCGACCGGCCATCCTGCGCCGGGAGTGGCAGGGGTCGAGGTTCGGGCTCGAACGTCCTACGGCGATATCACCATCCGTCGCGCGGTGGCCACAGCGGTGATGAGCGGCCGATGAGCGACTTCGCGATTTCCGCTCAGCACCTGGCGCGCTCCTTCGGCGAGACGCGTGCGCTGGTGGATGTGAGCCTCGATGTTCCGGCGGGCAGCGTCTGCGCGCTCCTCGGCCGCAACGGCGCGGGCAAGACCACGACGGTGCGCATTCTCACGACGCTGCTCGACGCCAACGGCGGGCACGCGCAGGTCGCGGGCTTCGATGTGTCGAAAGAAGCGGACAAGGTGCGTGCTCGGATCGGCGTGACCGGTCAGACCGCGACCATGGACGAATTGCTGACCGGCTCCGAGAATCTCGAAATCATCGGGCGCTTCGCGCACGTCGGCTCGGCGGTCTCGCGGCGGCGGTCCGTCGAGCTTCTCCAGCAGTTCGACCTTGTCGACGCCGGCGGCATGCTGGTGAAGAAGTACTCGGGCGGCATGCGCCGACGGCTCGATCTCGCTGCGAGCCTCATCGCCAATCCCGAAGTGCTGTTCCTCGACGAGCCGACGACCGGTCTCGACCCGGTGGCGCGCAGCGAGATGTGGGTCGCGATCCGCAACCTCGTGTCGCGTGGGACGACGGTGCTGCTCACCACGCAGTATCTCGATGAGGCGGATCAACTCGCCGACACGATCGTCGTGGTCGACCGCGGTCTCGTCGTCGCCGAAGGAACGCCCGAGCAGCTCAAGGCTTCGATCGGTCGGCCGAGCGTCGTCGTCACGCTCGTCAATGCCGACCCGGTCGCGCTCGAGCGGGTGCGCGCGGCGCTCGGTGAGGATGCCTCCATCGAAGGACGCTCGGTGAGCACGCCCGCGGTGAATGGGCTGGTGACCCTGGGCGAGGTGGTGGCCAGGCTGGAGGGTCTCGGCGTGCCGATTCACGAGGTGGGACTTGAACATCCCAGCCTCGACGAGGTGTTCAGCACCGTCACCCACCGCCGCGGTGAGCTGCTGCCCGGTGAGAAGACAGCGGCCGTGACCGCGGAGGTGAGCGCATGACGGTCGCGACGATTCCGAGGGCCATCCCAGCGCAGAGCGCGTTTCGGAGCGGCCTGGTCGATGCGTACAACGCAACCCGCCGCTACCTGATCCGCGGCCGCAGGCAGCCGGACATCATCTTCGGGAGCGTGCTCTTTCCGGTGATTTTCGTGGTGCTGTTCGGTTACGTCTTCGGCAGCTCGATCAGCGTGCCCGGCGGCAACTACCACTCCTACCTGATGTCGGGCCTCTTCGCGCAATCGACGCTATTCGCGTCGAGCCAGGTGGCAGTTGCTGTCGCGACTGACATGAACGAGGGGGTCATCGACCGTTTCAAGACGCTGCCGATTGCCCGCTCGTCGATTCTCGTCGGACGCTCGATCTCCACGATCATCCTCGGTCTGCCCTCGCTGGGGGTGATGATCGTGTGCGCGCTGGCGGTGGGATGGCGTCCGGAAAATGGTCTGTTCAACGCCTTCCTCGGGTTCCTCCTCATCGAGGTCTTCGCCTTCGCGCTCTGCTGGATCGGCATCCTCATCGGACTCATTGCCAAGTCGTCGCAGGCGGCGGACGTCATCGCGAGTATCCCGGTGTTCCTCCTCGGGTTCATCTCCAACGTCTTCGTCGACACGTCGAAGATGCCGGTGTGGCTGCGGGTGTTTGCGGACTGGAACCCGGTGTCTGCCGTCGTCGCCGCGGGGCGCAATCTCTTCGGCAATTCGATCGGCCCGCCCCCGGCGGGAGTCTGGTCACTGGAGCATCCCGAGATCACGACCATCGTGCTCGGGGTGATCATCATCGCGATCTTCCTGCCGCTCTCGGTTCGCCGCTATTCGCGCACCTCACGGTAGGGCGCGTCCCGCGAAAGCGCCGAAACGGCTCCGCTCGCTAGGCTGAGTGGAGCCGTTCGTATGTCCGAGATCAAGGAGCATGTCATGACCGTCGAGAGCAGCGCCAGCGCAACCTGGGAAGGCGATCTCCAGAGCGGACAGGGAACCGTCAGCCCCGCGAGTGGTTCGCTTCCCACGCTGAACATGACCTGGGAGCGGCGCGCAGGTTCACGCGCCACGGGAACGAGCCCCGAGGAGTTGATCGCTTCCGCCCACGCGAGTTGTTTCTCCATGGCATTGGCCAACAGTCTCGCCAGCTCGGGTCACCCGCCGGCGCACCTCGACACCACAGCGACCGTGACCTTTGGCATCCCCGAAGGCATCTCCAAGATTCACCTCACGGCGAAAGGGAAGGTGCCTGGGATCGACACCGCGGTCTTCACGGCAGCGGTCGAGAGCGCCAAAGCAAACTGCCCGGTGTCCAAAGCGCTGGCAGCCGTGCCGATCACCGCGGAGGCAACCCTCGAGCTGTAGGCGCGCGACAAGCTCCTCAGGCCGGGCCGGGGTCGGCTATCTGGACAGCCCGTTGCTGATGTTGGAGAACACGTTGTTCACCTGCTTGCCCACGACCTGGAGGATCACGATCACCACGATCGCGATCAGGACGAGGATGAGGGCGTACTCAACCATCCCCTGACCGTCTTCAGGGCTCTCGAGCCGGCGGGCAACCCACTCAGTCGCACGCAGGTAGAGCGTGCCGGGCGAGCCGTGAGTATTGATCACGGTGAGATCGTAGGTCCTGAACCGGCCCTGGTCATGACGAGCCGGTCACATCGCGCTCGCGGGGCGCCATACATTGCGTGCGGCGCCCATGTCGTCCGTCACGCGTTGACGCGTCCCATGTACTGCTCGCTGCCACGGGCGCCTGCGACCGTCTCCGGGGCCGCGATCGCGGCGATCTCGCGCAACTCGTCGGCACTCAAGGAGACGTCCGCCGCCGCCGCGTTCGCCTCGAGGTTCCTGCGCTTGCGCGTTCCCGGGATGGGGACTACGTCCTGACCTTGATGGAGGAGCCACGCAAGGGCCAGCTGGGCGGTCGTGATGTCGTGACGCCGCGCGATGGCCTCGAGCCGTGCCACCAGCTGCACGTTGTGGTCGAAGTTCTCCTCCTGCCAGCGCGGGACCCCGCGACGCCAGTCGCCCGGGGGCAGATCCTCGAGGCGCTGGAAGTCACCGGTGAGCAGTCCACGCCCGAGGGGGCTGTAGGCGACGAAGCCGATCCCCAGCTCGCGTGTCACCGGCAGAATCTCCGCCTCGGGCTCACGGCTGAACATCGAGTATTCGGTCTGCAGTGCGGCGATGGGATGGGTGGCGTGCGCGCGCCGGATGGTGTCGGGCGCAGCTTCGGACAGCCCGAGGTGGCGCACGAGGCCGGCGGTGACCAGCTCTCCCATGGCGCCGACGGTTTCTTCGATCGGTGTCGACTGATCCACTCGATGGAGGTAGTAGAGATCGACGTAGTCGGTACCGAGACGTGCCAGGCTCGCCTCAAGTGCCGGTCGCACCATGCCGTGCTTGCCGAGTCCTTCGCCGCCACCGCCACCGAACTTGGTGGCGAGCACGACCTCGGAGCGGTATCCGGCGATCGCCTTGCCGACGACCTCCTCGCTGTGTCCGGCGCCGTAGATGTTGGCGGTGTCGATGAAGCTGACCCCGAGCTCCCGCGCCCGAGCGAGCGTGGACGCGGACTCCTTGTCCTCGGCACCGCCGTAGACGCCGGCGAAACTCATCGCGCCGAGCCCGACCGCGGAAACGGCCGGGCCTGCTGTGCCGAGACGGCGTTGCTCCATGGATGGTCCTCCGGGTTCGATGTCGATAAAAAGGCTAGCGGGTTGTCCCGACGCCACGCCTCGGGATGCGGTTAGGATCGCTCGCGTCGGCAGGCAGTTTCAGGGGGGACGTCAGTGGAGACATCCGACGCGGGAAGGCTCTGGAGAAGTGACCGGGCACCTGCTCGCTGGTGGCAGCAGCAACTGTCCGGAAGGTTGAACGAGCATGTGCTCGAGTCGACGGTGCTCGCGGGCAATGTGCTCGGCGATCCGACCGAGCGTCCGCTGTGGGTGTACACGCCGCCGGGATACGACGACACCGACGAGCGCTATCCATCGATCTATGTCATTCAGGGCTACACCGGTCAGGCGGTGATGTGGTGGAACCGCTCCGCTTTTCGCGAGCCATTTCCGGCGGCCGTGGATCGTGTCATCGCCAGCGGTGAGACGCCGCCGGTCATCGTGGTCTACGTCGACGCATGGACCGCGTACGGCGGCTCGCAGTTCGTCGATTCGCCGGGGACGGGTCGCTATCACACGTATCTCTGCGAGGAGGTCGTCACCTTTGTCGACGAGCGATACCGCACCCTCGCCGGAGCGCACCACCGCGGGATCATGGGGAAATCGAGCGGCGGATTCGGCGCCATGATCACACCGATGTTGCGCCCGGATCTTTTTGGTGGTCTCGCGACGCACGCCGGTGACGGCATGTACGAGTGCTCCTATGTCCCGGAGTTCGCCAAGGCAGTGCGCTTTCTCCGGGCCTACGACGGCGACATCTTTGCGTCGTGGGAGGACTTCCAGTCACGCACCGCGTTCACCAAGGAGTGCGACAGCATCCTGGTGATGACGCTCGGTGTTGCCGCGTGTTTCTCGGCTCGAGACGACGGTACGCCGGAATTGCCATTCGATCCCGGAACCGGCCGGTTGCGCGACGACATCTGGGCGAAGTGGCTCGCGTGGGATCCGGTGCGCATGGTGCCGACGTACGCCGATGCATTGCGCACGCAGCGTGCGGTGTGGATCGATGCAGGCACACGCGACGACTGGTATCTCGACCTGGCGGCGACCGGATTCCGTGACGAGCTGGCGAAGATCGGTGTCACCGACGTGCACTTCGAGCTGTTCGACGCCACGCACATGGGCATCGACTACCGCTATGTGCAGTCGCTCGCGTACCTTGCCGAACGCTTGCGCTGAAACGGCTCAGCTCGGCGGGAACACCACCACCGAGCGCAGGACTTCGCTCTTCACGATCTTCTCGAACGCTGCCTCCACGTCGTTGACGGTGATGAGCTCCGAGACGAAGCCGTCGAGGTCGAGCCGGCCCTTGCGGTAGAGGTCGATGAGCACTGGGAAATCGCGAGTCGGCAGGCAATCGCCGTACCACGACGAGCGCAGCGATCCGCCGCGCCCGAACAGCTCCGACAGCGGCAACTCGACGGTCATGCCCTGTTCCGGTGGCACGCCGACATTGACGAGACGTCCCGCGTGGTCACGGGCGAGGAATGCCTGCAGGTAGGTCTCGGGACGCCCGACCGCGTCGATGACCAGGTCGGCGCCGAAGCCGCCCGTGAGCGCACGGATCGCCTCGACGGGATCCTCCGTGCGCGCGTCGACGGTGTGCGTCGCGCCAAACCGCTTCGCCCACTCGAGCTTGCGCTCGACCACGTCGACGGCGATGACCAGGCGCGCCCCGGCGATGGCCGCGCCCGCGATCGCCGCGTTGCCCACGCCACCACACCCGATGACCGCCACCGTGTCGCCGGTGGCCACAGCGCCGGTGCTGACGGCCGCGCCATAGCCGGCCATCACCCCACAGCCGATCAGCGCAGCTGCTTCGCGGCGCGCGGCCGGATCGATCTTCACCGCCTGAAGCGCGTGCACGAGGCAGCGCTCGGCGAACGCGCCGATCCCCAGCGCCGCGGTCAACGGCGTGCCGTCATCGAGTGTCATCCGCTGGCGCGCGTTCTGACTGTCGAAGCAGTACCAGGGACGTCCGCGCAGGCAGCTCCGGCAGGTGCCACATGGCGCGCGCCACGCGATCACGACAGCGTCGCCGGGCGCGACGTTGGTGACCCCTTCGCCGACTGCCTCCACGACACCCGAGGCCTCGTGACCGAGCAGGTACGGAAAGTCATCGCCGATGCCGCCCTCGCGGTAGTGCAGGTCGGTGTGGCAGACCCCGCACGCCTCAACCCGGATGAGCGCCTCGTCCGGACCCGGGTCCGGGACGTGGATGGTCACGACTTCGACGGGCGCGCCGCGCTTGCGGGCAGTGACGCCCTGAACTTCGTGTGGAATGACCGTGCCCTCGTGCAGCGGGTTCGACGGTGACGGGCACGGACTCTACGAAATCGATCGCGGGCACGATCGACGCGGCGCGCACCGTGCTGGCGACGGCGATTGGTACCGTCGGACGTGCATGGAGACGCCGGCGCTCCGCCGATGGACTGTGAGTGCGATCGCGCTGGGCGCGTTCGTCGGCATGGTCGACGCAACCATCGTCGCGGTGGCGCTCGACCCGATCACCCGGCACTTCGGGATACCGCTCGCCTCCGGCCAGGAGGTCATCGCGCTCTACCTCGTGATCGTCACGGCGACGGTGCCGACCATCGGACGACTCGCGGATCGCTTTGGACGGCGCAAGGCGTACATGGCGGGATTCATGTGCTTCGGGCTGGGGTCGCTGGTCGCCGCCATCGCGCCGTCCTTCGGGATACTCCTCGTGGGGCGGGTGGTGCAGGCCGTCGGCGGTGGCATGTTGATGGCCGGGAGCCTGGCGCTGATCGCCGAGCACGCGCCGCGAAAACGAACCGGGAGATCGGTTGCCGTGCTGGTGACGACACAGGCGGTTGCCGGGTTGATCGGCCCGCCACTCGGCGGATTGCTCGTTGCGCTGGGCGGATGGGAGACAGTGTTCTGGGCAGGCGTACCGATCGCGGTCGCTGGTGTCGTGGTGACGTTTGCGGCGGTACCGGTGAGCAGGCAGCGCAAGCAGGGCCGGATCGATATTCCTGGTGCCATGCTGCTGGCGGTGCTGTTCTTCGGTCTCGGCGCGGGCATCTCCTCGCTGGCCGCGCCGGTGTTCGGGTCCGTGCCGGCGCTCGCGTGGTTCTCGGTCGCGTGGATCTCGCTGCTGCTGCTCGTGTCGGCGGAGTTCATCGCGCCGAAGCCGATGATGGATCCGCGCTTTCTGCGGAGGTCACGCTTCGTGTCCGCGGCTGCAGCAACCTTCTTGAGCACCGGAACGCTGATGTCCTGCTTCGCGATCCTCCCGTACTGGTTGGAGCAGGGACACGACATCGGGCCCGTGATCGCGGGGCTGGCGTTCCTGCCCATCGGTATCGGGGTGGGAGTGACATCACGTGCCGGCGGCCGGATGGGAGACGCTGGGAAGACGCGCCTGGCGACGTCGGGTGGGATGCTGGTTGCCGCGTGTGGATTCGTGCTGGCCGCGTTCGCAACGCACGGACTCGACTGGCCCTTGCTGCTCGTGGGGCTGTTCATGGTCGGATGCGGGAACGGGTTCTTCTCTTCACCCAACACCGCTGCGGCGATCAGCCTGGCGCCCACGGACGCGCTCGGCGGTGCGGCGGGATTTCTCTCCGCCGCGCGGAACACCGGGGTGATCACGGGGCTCGGCATCACCGGAGCGATCTATACCGCGGCCCGCACAACGGCCGTTGACGCGGCGACCGCAAGCATCTTCGGCGGTGCTGCGGCGATCTGCGTTGTGGTTGCCGTGATCGCGCTCGTCACCTATCGCCGCGGGTCGGCCGCGGATGCCGCGCTACCGACGGCAACCCACCGTCCGGGCGATGCTGGCGTCGCAGCCGTCGCCGTTGTGGCGGCTCAGCCTGAGTAGGCAATCGCGACCGTCGCATTTCGCACCCGCTGCTGAGGGCTGCGGCACCGCTACGCTCAGCCGATGAGCGTCATCAATCTCGCCGCCATTCTGGCCACCTTTGCTGAGCCGTGGGAACCGCGAACCGTCGCGACCCTCAATGACTACGACGTGCGCGTCGTCAAGACGCACGGATCGTTTTCGCGACACAGTCACCCCGAGACCGACGAACTCTTCCTCGTGGTGCGCGGCCGGATGACCATCAGGATGGACGCCGGTGACGTCGAACTTGGTCCCGGTGATCTGTTTGTCGTCCCGCGCGGCGTCGCGCACCAACCCGTCTCGATTGACGGCGCCGAGGCGTTGCTCATCGAGCCGAGCGTCACCGTGAACACCGGCGACACGCCGAGCGAATTCACGCGAACGCCGATCGTGGTCACCCCTGACACCGCCACGAGATGAGCGGCTCGGACGGGGTGCGACCTCGCAACTGATCCGAGCGGGTCAGACCGGCCACCGCTCCCAGCTGCGCATGGTCGTCGCCACCGACTCCTCCTCGAGCGCGAGATGCGTCAGGAGGTCATCAGACAACCGCCCCAGCGCGGTCACGAGGTCGGTGCGGGCGGGATTCTCAGCTTCGTCGTCAAGTTCTTTCGCAGCCTCCTCAACGGCATCGAGCAACGCCGAGATCGCGCGGTGATCCGCCTCGAGTTTGTCCACCACGCTCACCAGGTCCGGGTTCGAGCGCCGGAGCGCTGGAAACATGTCCGCGTCCTCGTGGCCGTGATGGGCGTGCACGACGCGGCAGTGATACAGGCAGTTCACCTGCAGCGTCCAGATGGGGCTGCGTGTCCGCAGCGCCGATATCTGGTCGGCGACGTACGGTGCGGGAGCGCCCGCCGCGACCTCGACCGCCAGCTCCCGGCACACCGAAAGGTCGCTGCGCAGCATCTGGTGCACGAGCTTGAGCTGACGGTGCATCGCGACCCCGAAGGCGGCCTCACCGTTCTGCCGCGACGTCATCTCAGAGCAGTTTGCCTTTGCGCAACGCATCCTCGACGCCGCTGATGTCGTCGACGAGGTACGTGGGCTCCTGCTGCGCGAGGAGATCGCGGTCGCGGATCCCTGAGCACACGGCGATGGAGGGATAGCCGAGTGAGCTGGCGGCCATGACATCAGCCTCCGTGTCACCGATCAAGACTGCCGGTTCATCCTCCGCCACCACCTTCCGGATCAGGCGAGCCTTCACGCGAAAGGGCGGTTCGCCGCCATCACCGGCACTCTCGATCGCTTCGAAGAACGGCTGCAGCGCGAACACCGAGAGCTGAGCGCGCAGCGCAGTCCCGGAGTTGCGCAGCGATACCAGCACCAGTCGATGCGTTGCAGCCAGCTTGGTCAGGACTCCAACGCTCGCGGGAAACAGGACGTCGAACCCGAGGTTTGCCGGCAGCTCGATCTGCGCCTGGAATTCACTCTCGAACGCGTTGTACAGGTCGGGTCGTATCCCGCTCTGGGCGAGAATCTCCGGCCAGCCGGTGCGCTGTCGCTTCAGTTCCCAGTACGTGGCCCGGTCGAGCGGTTGCCCGTCGAGCGACGTGCACAGCTCGCTGTAGACATGGTGATGCCGGGCGGAAACGTCGAGCAGCGTGCCGTCGAGGTCAAAGACAAGGGTCGGCGTCCGCTGCCCAGGCACTGTGCTCCTCCAACCCGTCTGGAACGACCCGCGCCGGGATCGATCCGGTCGTGTCGTAGGACCGCGTGATGGTACCGGCGCCATGGTAGCCCGCAGCGGTTGGCATTCCGGTCACGCCGAGGCATCGAGAAAATCGTGATGGAGTCGGCCTCGCGACCGACCCATCTACTCGTCCGAGTCCTTCCAGCCGAAATGCTTCCAGCGGAAGATGCCACTCAGTCCGAGTCGGGAGATGTGCAGTTGCTCGAACTCCTCGTAGGTGTCAGCCTTCGCGGCGTCCACCGTCAGGTGCACCGACTCCGTCGTGATGAGCCCGATGTCCGCCGCTGGGGCGAGGTAATGCTTTCGGTGGTGCGGGTGCTCGAAGACGACACCGTGAAAAATGTCCTCCCGGGCAAGCGCCGCGACTTCGACGACTTTGCCGATGTTCGTGCCGTCGTTCGTCAGGACGGCCTCTCCGGTCTTGAGGGCGGTCCACGCGATTTGTTCTTCAGCCATGCGAATCATCATAGGGGCGCTGCACTTGCGCGGCCTTGATCGCCGGGGTCTGGCCGAAGACCAGCAGGAACAGGGCCTCGCGTGCCAGCCGCTGCGCGTGGTTTTCCATGGTGATGGATCTGCCGCCTCCCGCCACGATGAGCGCTGTCGCGGCGCGCATGGCCAGTTCGGACGCACGGGCACGAGCAACCGGCGCGTCTTCCGGCGCTGCCAGGTCCAGGGCGACGCGGCACGCCGCGACCTTGGCGGCGAAATAGTCGCTGTCGAGGAGTGACGCGCAGCGGCCGGCGACGCCCAGCGCGAGCGAGCCGTTCACTCGCAGGCTGGTTCGATCCGCGGTCTGCCACTCGTCAAAGGGCTGGACCGCGATCACCCGATCGCCCTGGACGTGATGGTCGATGAAGCTGAGCGTGACCGTGGCGCTGGCGTTGGCCGCCGCCAGACGCAGCGGTTCGGCCCGCAGTGACGGCGCATCGCGTGCATCGATCAACGCCCATACGATGTCGCCGTTCTCGCGGCGGGCTGCGGCGCGGATGACGTCGATTCGCCCCCAACCCGTGACCCATGGCGCGTACCCATTGAAGCGCCATCCGTCACCCCGCGGGACGGCGGTGAGAATCGGCGGGCCGGGGCGGCGCAATCCTGAGAACGCGACCCCGGCGCGGACTTCTCCGGCGCACAGACGCGCCAGCCAGATGTCGCGTAGCGAAGGGGCCGCGCCGGTCAGGGCGCGCACGGCACCGTGGTGCTGGATCCAGACGAACACGGTGCTGAGGTCGCCCGACGCCATGATCTCGACGATCCGCATGCCGGTGGCGAGGTCGGGCAACCCCATGCCGCCCGCCTCCGCAGGGCCGGCGAGGCCATAAAAGCCGAGTGCGGCGAGGCGGTCGAGGCGATCGATCGGAACCAGCGGCGCCGCATCCGCCTCGAGAGCGCCGGGGAAGAGCACCTCGTCGCTGAAGGTCTGGGCGCGGGTCAGCGCCTCACTGGTCAAGCCGTCCCCATCACGACAGAAACGACTGAATCAGGCAGGCCGTGGCTTGGCGACCGACCGCGCCCGCCGCCGACGCGGCCTTGGGGTGGCATGCGCAGGCCCATCATTCGGGCCGGGTTCCGCCAGCTCGGCAAGTTCTTGTTTAAGCCACCGGATCATGGTCGCGACGTCGGGGATGACATCGCGGTCGGCGACGATGCCGATGTTCAGGCTGCCGTCATAGCTCATCACAGTGATGTTCAGTCCCATGCCGTCGGTGATCACCGAGACGGGATAGATCGCCTCCATGCGCGCACCTGCGCAGTACAGCGGGATCTGCGGGCCCGGCACGTTGGACACCACGAGGTTCCAGGTGGGGCGCAGGCGTGGATTGCTCGCCCAGGCGAACGTGAGCTGCGCGGCTCGCGAGAACAGCGCCGGCGGGATGAAGTTGTTGGCGTCCTGAAGCAGGCTCGCCGGCAACGCCTGGTAGCGCTCCTTCATTTCCGACAGCGACTCGTGAGTCGCACGGAGTCGATCCACGGGGTCGGCGACCTCGGTGTGGAGCGGTACACCCATGAGCAGGATCCGGTTGCCGAACGTCCCCTGCTGCTCCGCGCTGCGAACCGACACGGGGATCTGCGCGACCAGCGGCTCCTTGCCGAGCTCGCGATGTTTGTTCAGCCAGCGACGCACGGTCCCGGCGCAGAGTGATACCACGACATCGTTGACGGTGACCCCGTATCTGTTCTTGACATCTTTGACAGCATCAAGCGGGACCTGGCCGAACACGATGCGACGATGTGCCGACACGCGGCCGTTGAATGACGTGTGCGGCGGCGTCGTCAACTTTCGCCCGCTCACGATGGTGTCGCCACGCAAGGTCGCCTGCAATCGCCGGCCTGCGGCGCCGACGAGACTCGCGCCGGGCAGCATGCTGAAAATCCCGACCTCTTCGAAATTCGGCAGCGTTCCGGGCAGCGAGCGCAGCAGGCGGAATGGGTATCGCGGGATGCCGAGGAGACCGCGGGCCAGCATCGCCAACGGCGTCGGCATGTGCTCCACACCGCCGTCCTGGACGGGCTCGGGTGCTGGGCGACCCTCGGGGGTCAGATCCAGCAGCGATCCGAGAATCTCGGCCCCCGAGAGTCCATCGATGACCGCGTGATGCACCTTCGTCATCAGCGCCACGCGACCACCCTCGAGGCCATGGATCAGATAGATCTCCCAGAGCGGGCGGCTGCGGTCCAGGGGGCGCGAGAAGATGCGTCCGACCTGCTCCTCAAGCTGCGCCATGGTGCCGGGCGCGACCAGCGCCAGTTCCCGCACGTGGAAGTCAATATCGAAATCGGGGTCGTCCACCCAGTACGCGTGGTCGAGGCCGAAGGGAACCTCCGCGAGACGCCACTTGAAGATCGGAATCAGCGGCAGGCGCTCGAGGACGAGCTGCTGGAGATTCTCGAGCCGCAACACGCCGCCCGGAGCGGTCGACGGATCGAGGATGAGGAGGCCCGTGACGTGACCGTGGATACGCGGCGTCTCGAGTGCGAGGAATTGCGCGTCGAGACTGGTGAGCTGGCGCATGGGCGTCCGCCAAGACTGGCAGAACTCGCGAGGAACGGTCAACCCGGCCCAATCTCGTGTGCATGTGGGATCGTTCAGGGGTGCCGCCCGAGATCGCGACCATTGAGACCCCTGAGCTGGGGGATCGCAGCTACGCCATCATCGCCGGCAATCAGGCGGTGGTCGTCGACCCGCAGCGAGACATCGACCGCGTCCTGGCGCTCCTCGCCGGCTACGGCAGCAGGCTGACCCACGTCTTCGAGACGCACATCCACAACGACTACGTGTCAGGCGGCGTCGACCTCTGCCGGGCCACCGGCGCAACCCATGTCATCCCGGTGGGCGAGGCGGTCGGCTACACGCGTCACGCGATCGGTGATGGAGAGACCATCGCGATTGGCGATTTGCTCCTCCGCGCACGGCATACGCCGGGCCATAGCGCCACGCATATGACGTATGTCCTCGAAGAGCGGGGCCGGCCGATCGCCGCGTTCACGGGTGGGGCGATGCTGCTGGGATCGGTCGGCCGTACCGACCTCGCCGGTCCGTGGGTGACGGATCGCCTCAGCCGTCTCCAGCACCGTTCGGCGAGGCGGCTCTCGGACGAGTTGCCGGACGACGCGGCGATCCTCCCGACGCATGGTTTCGGGAGCCTCTGTTCGGCCGGGTTTCCGGTTGGGGGCCCCGAAACCGCTGACGCGGGCCACCAGCGCGCGGAAAACCCGGCGCTGCTGATGGATGAAGACGCATTCGTCGCGAAGCTGAAATCCAATCTCGACGCCTTTCCCCGCTACTACGGCTACGTCGCGCCGAGAAATCGGGAGGAGGTGGACGCGCTCGAACTCGGGCTGCCGTCCACGTCCTCCGCTCGCGAACTGGCGCACCGGGCGCGCACCGGTGAATGGGTGGTCGACCTGCGGCCGCGCAAGGAATTCGGCGCTCGGCATCTCGCCGGAACGCTCGCGTTCGAACTGAGTGACCCGTTCACGACCTATCTCGGCTGGCTGATGCCATGGGGGAGCCCGCTGAGCCTGATCGGCGGATCAGCGGCGGACGTTGCCAAAGCCCGGCGTGCCGTGGCGCGAATCGGCATCGACAAGATCGCCGCCTGGGGACTCACGGAACCGGAGAACGGCGAAGGCGATCCCTGGGCTGGGCTCGACACGCGCGCCTATCCGGTGGTCGGCTTCCCGGAACTGAAACCCTTCATCGGTGCGCCCGGCGAGGTCGTGGTGGACGTGCGGCTCCCCCGCGAGTGGAAGGACGGGCACCTCGTCACTGCGATGCACATACCGCTCCACGAGTTGCCCGACCGCATCGACGAGATTCCCGAGGGGCGCGTCTGGGTGCACTGCGCGGCCGGATACCGCGCGGCGGTCGCGGGATCGCTGCTGGATCGGGCAGCCCGCGACGTCATGGTCGTGAGCGACCAGTTCAGCAACGCCGTCGCAGCCGAACTCGAGATCGTCACCGCATGAGACCGGCCGGCCGGGTCTAGGCGCGCGATGAGCGTGGCCACCCGCGCGATCGAGCTGGTGGCGCGTCTTCCACCCGCACTGACTCGGTCGATCACCGTGCGACGAGATATCGCGGTGCCGATGCCCGACGGTGTGACCCTGCTCGCCGATCGGTATCGGGCCCGGGACCACGGGATGCAGCCGGTGATCCTGATGCGCAGCCCGTATGGACGAGGGCGTCTCCACGCGATAGCGGCCCGGATCTTCGCGGAGCGCGGCTTCCAGGTGCTGGTGCAGAGCTGCCGGGGCACCTACGGTTCCGGGGGCACGTTCAACGCATACCGCGACGAGGCGCAGGACGGCCTGGCCACGCTGGCATGGATCGAGGCGCAGACCTGGTGTCCCGGACAGATCGCGATGTTCGGGCCGAGCTATCTCGGCATCGCCCAGTGGGCGGTGGCGACCGATCCCCCCGCATCGTTGCGCGCACTGGCACCGACGATCACGTCGTCGCGCGTGCGGGCGTTCACCTACACGAGCGGCGCCTTCTCGCTGGACAGCACGCTCGCCTGGCTGGAACTCCTTGCAGGACCAGACAGAACGGCGCAGCAGCGGGTGCGCGCGCAATTCGACGAGCAGCAACGGATGACGAAGGCATTCGCCACGCTCCCGTTGCGCGATGCAGACCGGGTGCTGACCGGAGCGCAGGTTCCGTTCTATCAGGACTGGCTCGCTCGCGAGGATGACGACGCCTTCTGGCGCCCCGTCGAGTTCGACCGGCACCTCGACGCGGTGACCATCCCGGTCACGATGGTCACCGGCTGGTACGACATGTTCCTGCCCGTGCAGCTGGCGGACTATCTGGCGCTCCGCGCGGCGGGACGCGACGCGCGCCTGACCATCGGACCCTGGAAGCACGCAGACCCAGGGGTTGCGTTCGAGAGCCTCCGGGACTCGCTGGATTGGTTCAGCACGCACCTCCTCGACACCCCGGCCGCGGCATCTCGCGCGCGCATCCGCCTCTTCGTCGGCGGCGCACAGCGTTGGGTCGACTTCGACGAGTGGCCGCCTCCGGCTCGACCCGTCCGCTGGCATCTGCAGCCGGGAAGTGGACTGCATCCACGAACGCCTGCAGGTCCGGCGACTGACCGGTTCCAGTACGACCCGGCTGATCCGACACCGTCGGTCGGTGGAAGCCTGCTGGCCCGCTCCGGAGGACCGCGCGACAACCGCGTGCTGGAACAGCGCGGCGATGTGCTCGTCTACACCTCCACTGCGCTGGCGCGCGATGTCGAAGTCATCGGCCCGGTGTCCGCGGAGTTGCACGTCCGTTCATCGCTCCGGCACACGGATTTTTTCGTCCGTCTCTGCGACGTGGCGCCCTCCGGAAAGTCCATCAACATCTGCGATGGACTGGCGCGGCTCGGCCCCGGCGACTGGCATTCGGGAGCCGACGGCGTTGCGGCGGTGAGCGTTTCGCTCTGGCCCGCGGCACATGTCTTCCAGCGAGGGCACCGCATCCGTGTGCAAGTCTCGAGCGGAGCGCATCCTCGGTTCGCGCGCAACCTCGGTGGGGGAGAACCGCTGGGGACTGCCACGACGATGCACGTGGCCGAGCAGGAGGTCTGGCACAGCGCCGACCATCCGTCGGCGATCGTCCTGCCGGTCCGGGATCCGACTTAGCGGGGCACTCCGGTCGGCACGCGCCGCCTGCGTGAGCGTTTCGCGGGCGCGACGGCCTCGACCCGGATGGCCTCGAGCGAGGTGACCCACTGCGGAGGCGGCGATCCCGACGGAGCAACCGGGGCTTCAGGGCCGGGATCCTCTCCTCGCGCGGGCGGATCGTCGGCCGGCGCCTGCTGGTTGTGATCGTTGTCGAACGAGATGAGGTAGATGGACGCGATCGCGGTCATGGTGACGAACCCGAAGAGCGAGAGCGTGAGCCTGTCCACCAGGCCCATCTCGGTCGGCAGTCCGGGCATGAACGGCACCAGGAAGCCGGTCACCAAGCCGATGCTCGGTGGGAGCAACCAGACCCACACGGAGCGGCCTTCACGGTCGATGCCGAGCCGGCGCTCGAACCGTCTGATCCCCGTCGCGATCTGCGCTGTGAATGAGGCCATGCGTTCTCCTTCGTTCAGTCTATCGCGCGTTCGCCGACAGTCAAACGTGCGATGTCAGTGGAGCGCGCGCGGCCAGCGGTCCAGTTCGTCGCCGGCGACCAGGCGGTAGCCCATGTCGACCATCCGGATCCAGTAGAGGTCTGGCTCGAGCGGCGAGGAACCGCGATGCTCGGGGTGCTCACCGAGCGCGCAACGGACCAGCATGTCGGGCATGTTCAGCCCGGCGTGGGCGAAGAAGTTGGAAGTCGTGAAGAAGCGTCCCGCGTTGATCTCGGTGACCCGCGGGGTGCCGGCCGCGTCCTCCTTGATGTCGACGCAGTACACGCCCTGCGGCGAGGCGTCGACGGCCCGGACGGCGCGCTGGGCAAGCTCGTCCACACGTGGCTCCCGCACCGTCCGGGCTACGGACGGCGTCGAGGTCTGCCCGCTCGGGGTGAGGTGCCCGTAGAGGTACTCGACCCGTTCGCGGGCCTGACCGGTCACGAGCTCGCCGTCCTGCCAGACGCTTTGATACGCGAACTCGCGGCCGGGAAGCATCTCGCTTGCCATGAAGTCGCTTGCCTGCATCCCACGCTCGTCGATCCACCACTGCATCCAGGCAAGGGCCTGCGCTGCGGTCCGCACCGGCAGCGACGCGCGGGCACCGGCACCGACACGGGCGCGCACCCAGACCCGCTCATGCCGGGCGCGCAGGGTGGCGACCACCTCGTCGACGGCATCGAGGGACGTGATTTCGGAGCTCTCGGGGACGTCGACCCCCGCCGCGGCCATGGTGCGGGTACACGCCGACTTGTCGGCGACCAGTTCCAGGGTCGCCTGGGAGGGAAGAAAGGTGGCGGCGCCGCCGAGGTCGTGACGGATGGCCCCGATGCCCGGGACATCCGGGTCCGGCTGGGGATGGATGACGGCGATGTGGTGATCGGCGACGACGGCGCGGAGTGCGTCGCCGTAGTCGTCGCTCCCGGCGCGCGGGATGATCAGACGCTCGTCAGCTGCGGAAAGGTGGAGCTTGACCGGCGAGATGTCGGCGCCGATCAGCCGGTAGCCGCGCTCTGCGAGGCGAAGCGCGTCCACGACGTTCGCGCAGGCCGAACCCCCTGCGCCAGTGAGTAAGACGCTGACGTCTGGCATGGCTCGCGGGACATTACACCGCGGATCAGGGCGCCCCGGTGACAATGAAAGCGTGAACATTCCCGGCGTGCAGTTCGGGCAGGCCTTCGTCGCAACCGACATGCGCCGTCTCTCACCGCGTTTCTGGCTGGCGCGTCAGACGCAACTCGCGCTGTTCTGGGTGCCGGTGTTCGTCATCGCCCTGGTGGTCGCGCTGATCGTCCAGGTTTCGGCGGCCGTGCTGCTGCCGGTGATCGTGGCGCTCATCGCCGCAGTAGCGTGGTTCGTCGAGCGCGGGAGATACCGCTCCTGGGGCTATGCCGAACGTGAGGACGATCTGATCGTGACCCGCGGCCTGCTGTTTCGACATGTGTCCGTCGTTCCATACGGCCGCATGCAGTTCATCGATGTCACCGCCGGCCCCATTGACCGCGCATTCGGGCTCGCGACCGTTCAGTTGCACACTGCCGTCGCGGCGACGGACGCGCGCATCCCGGGGCTGATCCGTGTCGATGCTGACGCGTTGCGCGATCGCCTGGCGCTGGTCGGGGAGGCCAAGGCCACGGGCCTATGAGCGCACTCCCGCCGCCGGTCGCCGGGGAGGCGCCGCTCGATGTGGGGCAGACGTGGCGACGGCTCCACCCGCTGTCACCGATCGTCCGCTTCGGACGCGTGCTGCTCGGCGTCCTCGTGATCGCCGTCCCGTCGATCGCCGAATCGCCCGGGCTGCATCGGGACTCGTTCGTCTCGGTGATCATCTACGTCGCACTGCTCGTGCTCGGCGGCGTCGGCGGCGTCATCTCCTGGCTGGTGACGCGGTGGCGGATCGCCGACGGCAACCTGCAGATCGAGACCGGCTTCATCCGGCGGCAGTCGCTGCGGATTCCCCTGGCTCGAATCCAGGCGGTCGATGTGATCGCACCGCTGGCCGGGCGCTTTCTCGGCCTTGCGGAAGTTCGGGTCGTCTCAGCCGGGCGCGGCGCTGAGCACGGCCGGCTTGCCTATCTCACCGCTGCACAAGCGCCGGTGGTTCGCGCCCGACTGCTCGCCCTGGCGCACGGTCTCGAGGTTGGGACGCCCGAGCCGCAGGCCCTTCCCCTGCTGCACGTCCAGAACGGCCTGCTGCTGCCGGCGCTGCTGATGCGCTCCCAGGTCCTCGGACCGATCCTGGTGGCGATCATCGCGGTCGCGGCTGTCGTTGCCGCCCCGGTGGCAGCCGCGAGTGCGCTGGGCAGCGCCATCACCGTGCTGGTGGTGAGCGGCCTGGCGGTGGCGCGCGCCTTCAACGAGGATTTCGACTTCACGATCAGTGAGGCGGGGGACGGGGTACGGCTCGATCGCGGGCTGCTGCAACGCCGGCACGAGACGATTCCCTATGGGCGCATCCAGGCGGTCCGTGTCGTCGAACCCCTCTTCTGGCGTGTCTTCGGCTGGGCGCGGCTCGAGGTGGACGTCGCTCGTCAGAGCGTGTCTCGCGAGGCCGACCGCGACGCGCAGCAGGTCGCGCGGACGCTCATCCCGGTGGCATCGCGCGAACAGGCGCTGTGGCTGCTCGCGCGAGTGATGCCTGATGCGCATCCGAATCCGCCACCTGACGCGGGTCCGCCCTCGCGCGCCCGCCTCAAAGCGCCCTTCTCGTTCCATCTGCTGGCGGCGTGGTACGGCTCGCGCTATATGTACGCCCGCACCGGCCGGGTGCAGCGCTCGACCATCATCGTGCCCCTGATCAAGGTGCAGAGCGTGCGGCTGAAGTCGGGGCCACTGCAGCGGGCGTTCCGTGTCGCCACCGTCGACGTGGACACTGCCGGGCGTCGCTGGCAGGCGTCAGCTCGGTGTCGCGACGAGGCTGAGGCGGCTGAGATGTTCCGGCACATCAGTGAGCGGGCACGGTTGTCGCGCCGTGTCGCTCCGCCGTTGCCAAGTCCGTCGCTGGCGCCGGCAGCCGGCTAAGCCGCGTCCGTGGCACTATCGCAGTACTGATGGCGGTAACAGCGCGTTGCGACTGCGACGGAGAGGAGACGCCGATCTTCCGTCTCGCTGCGGTCATTCTCGACGGCAGGATGGCGCGGGTCTGCCCGCACTGCGCGTCGAAGTACAAGGACCGTATCGAGATCCCGTACTCGCCGCGCGTGGATCAGGGGGCGATTCAGCCCAGCACCTCGAGGGAGGTCTGGTAGCGCCGTGACGTTCGTCGCACGCCTGGACGCGTGCGTCGACGCCAGTGGGTCGCTGCTGTGCGCGGGGCTCGACCCTGACGGATTCGCGAGCGCGGCCGACGCCGAGCGACGCTGCCTGGAGATCGTTGAGGAGACTGTCGAGTACGTCTGCGCATTCAAGCCGAACCTCGCCTTCTTCGAGCAACTCGGGTCGGCTGGCTACGCGATCCTGGAGCGGCTGCGTGGACGGATCCCCAGCAATCGCATCCTCATCCTCGATGCCAAGCGTGGCGATATGGGGAACACGGCCGGGGCGTACGCGAGAGCGCTCTTCGACGTGCTCGGCGCGGATTGCGTCACGGTGAATCCGTTGTTGGGCAGCGATTCGGTGCTGCCGTTTCTCCAACGGGAAGGCCGCGGCACGTTGCTGGTCGCGCGGAGCAGCAACCCGGGAGCCGCGGACCTGCTCGACGCGCGACTCGAAGGCGGTCAGCCGGTGAGCGCGCGCATCGTCGAGCTCGGGATGCGCTGGGATCCCGGCGGTTCAGTTGGATTTGTGGTGGGCGCGACCAAGCCGGAGGCGGTCGCGGCGATTCGCACCGCGGCACCGGTCGCGCCGCTGTTGCTTCCAGGCGTCGGTGCCCAGGGCGGTTTGCTCGAGGAATCGGTCAGCGCGGGGCTCGACGCGCGCCGGCGCGGCGTCATCCTCTCGGTCAGCCGTGGCATTGCGGCAGCCCCGGAGGGCGCAGGCAAGGCCGCCCTCCGCTTCCGCGAGCGCATCGAGGAGGTCCGGGCGGCGGTTGCATCGGTGTGACCGTTCCGCTGGCGCTCATCCGCAACGACGACCAGGCCGAGCACAGTGCGGCGGGACATCCGGAGCGCCCGGACCGGGTGACCGCGATTCTCGAGGGCATTGCGGATGACCCGGAGCTTGCCGCGTTGCCCTGGCTGGGTACGCCTCCGGGCCGTCGCGACCTCCCACTGCTTGTGCATTCCGAGGACGAGGTGCGCCGCGTAGAGGGACTCACCGTCAAGGGCGGCGGATGGTTCGATCCCGACACGTATTGCACCGAGCAGTCGTATGCGGTTGCACTGAACGCGGCAGCGTGCGCTGCGCGCGCCGCCGACGCGCTCATGCAGGGCGAGGCCCGAGCGGCGTTCGCAGTGGTGCGCCCTCCCGGCCACCACGCGACGGTGAATGTTCCGATGGGGTTCTGCCTGTTCAACAACGCCGCGATTGCGGTTCGTACCGCGCAGCGCGCGGGTGCGTCGCGGGTCGCGATCGTTGACATCGACGTGCATCACGGCAATGGGAGCCAGGACATCTTCTACGCGGACGCCTCGGTGCTCTACGCCTCGCTCCATCAATCTCCGTGGTATCCGGGGACGGGACACGCCGGCGAACGCGGTGACCCTGGCGCGTCAGGCACCACCGTCAACGTGCCGGTGCCGCCGGGCACCGGCGCGATTCGGTGGCTGGAACTGTTCGATGAGGCCGTCATGCCGGCGGTGACCGCGTTCAGCCCCGACCTCATCGTGGTGTCGGCGGGGTTCGACGCGCATCGCGACGACCCACTCGCCGATCTTCGGCTCGACGACGCAACCTACACCGCGATCGCCGAGCGCGTGCGAACACTTGCCGATTCGCACTGCGAGGGACGGAACCTGTGGCTCCTGGAAGGGGGCTACGACCTTCGCGCCATCACCGCGTCTGTGGCCGGATGCCTTCACGTGCTCGCCGCCTGAGCAGCGCCGGCCTGGTGGCCGTGTCGGCCGCGCTGGTCGCGGCCTGCAGCGCCGCGCCATCGACATCGTCACCGACACCGACGCGCGGCGGCGGCCCTACCATCGCCACCAGCCCCACGCCGAGTCCAACGCCCATCCTGGTCGGCAGCACGCGAACCGTGTTGAGCCGCCTCGGGTTGCGCATCCACTCGGCGCCGATGCTGGTGTCCAGCAACGTGGTGGCGTCGTTCGGACAGGGCGCGAGCTTTACGGTCATCGGATACCAGAGCAGTGGTGGCGGCTGGTTCCAGGTGCAGGGACGGACGGTCACCGGATGGGTGGTTGCGGATCCGACGCTCACTGCCGCGGGACTGTTCAACAAGTTCGGGAACGCCGACGGAGTGACGGCCTTCTATCCCTCCAACTGGGGCTTTCAGCAGGAGCCGACCTCGACGATCTTCCTTCCCCAGTCGGGAACGCAGAACATCGTGCTGCAGTTCGGACCAACACTTGGATCGTTCGGCCCGGCCGCGCTGCCCGGATACGGACAGTCGACGGTCGGCCCGGTGCAGGTCTGCGGCTACACCGGGACGCTCAGTGAGTTTGTGAAGAATCCGACCTACTCGGGACCATCGCCGTCCCCGTTGCCGGTGCCGAGACTGCCGTTGTACGCGGTCATCAGGCTGACCTTTGATGCGACCCATGCGATGCAGATCGGCTTCGACTACTCGGAGAGCAGCCAGCTCGACGTGTTCGGGGACCTGTACAACTCGATCGGTTTTCCGTACCCGCTCTGCGAGGCGCCTGCCACCACGCCGAAGGCGTCGCCAAAGCCCTGACACGTGCCGCGCCGTGTCAGAGGACGGTGGTGCCGGTGCTCTGGTTCACGCCGGGGACGGTGTTGCTGTTGACGATCGCGGTGTTGGCGATCGACATCCCGGCGGCGGCGATGAGGAGAAGGCCGAGGTACGCGGCACCCAGGCCCAGGCGTCGCGACGCGGCGACCTGTGATTGCGCGGCAGCCGGGCCGGATCGACGGAATCTGCCGATGGTGTGGAAGATGCCGAGCACGAGAAAGATCAGGCCGATGGGATTCCCGAACAGCAGCACCACGCCGGCGACGACGAGGAGACCGGCGACGTTCATCCATTTCGGAATCGCGTCCGCGACCTTGGCGCCGTCAAGGAAGCCGACCGGGATCAGGTTGACCAGGTTGAGAAAGCAACCGAAATACGCCAGCGCCAGCAGGAGGTAGCGGAAGTAGCCAGGGTCAGCCACCGATGCCAGCAGAAAGCAGATCAAGGCGGCGACGGTGCCGAGCGCCGGCCCAGCGATCGCGATGATTCCTGACTGGCCGGCGTCGCCCGGCGAGCGCCGGAGGTTGGTGACTGCACCGAGTGGACCGATGAAGATCGGCAGACGCGCGGGGAGACCCATCCACCTCGCGACGATGAAGTGCCCGAGTTCGTGGATGAGGATGAGGACGACGATCCCGACGGCGAACGCCGGACCGAAGAACAGGGTGTAGAACCAGATCGCGATGATCATGGTGATGAGGGTCGGGCCGAAAGTGCCGAACTTGACCAAAACAAGTCCGTATTTCAGGAACGCGAACAGGCCGGCGAGGATACCGCCGGCGGCGCCTTCGCGCCGGCGACGTTGCTGCCGCGGCGCGGTCGGGCTGTGCTGCGGGGGTGTCACCGGACGGGTCGGTGGAGGAGGCGGCAGCCAGGAGGTGCTGCCGCCAGACGTCGTCACCGAAGCGTCCGGGAGCCACTGATAGACCGGTCGATCGTCGCTCCCGGGCGGCGTCATCTGACTCATCGCTTCACCGATCATTGCACGGGGTGCAGAACCGGTCGGAGGAAAGCGGCGGTAAGGTTCGTCAAATCATGAGTACGAACGACCTTCTTGGTATGCGGCTCGGCATCGTCGGCACCGGCGTGATGGCCGAGGCGATGCTGGCGGGCTTGCTCGAACACGATCTTGTCGAGCGGGCAAACGTGATCTGCACCCATCCTCGCCAGGCCCGGCGTGACAGCCTCGCCGCAACCTATGGGATCCGGGTCGCTGAGGACAACCGGGACGCGGCCAAGGACACCGACATCGTCCTGCTGGGCGTCAAGCCGCAGATGCTTGCCGGCGTCATGGCAGAGCTTCGCGGGTCGCTCCGGCCCGAGCAGCTGGTCATCAGCATCATTGCAGGCGCCAGTACGACCGCCCTGAGCAGCGGCCTCGACCACCGGGCCGTGGTGCGCTGCATGCCCAACACGCCGGCGCAGATCGGACGCGGTGTCACGGTGTGGTTCGCCACCGACCGCGTCGCCGATGAGGGAAAGGCCCATACGCGCGCCATGCTCGCGGCGCTCGGCCGGGAGTTCGAAGTGCACGACGAGCGCCAGGTGGCGATGGCCACCGCGGTGAGCGGCACCGGGCCGACCTACATCTTCCTGTTCATCGAAGCCCTGACCGACGCGGCAGTGCACCTCGGGTTTCCCCGCCGCGTGGCCCGAGAGCTCGTGCTCGACACCATGCAGGGAAGCGCGGAATTCGCGCTGCAGAGCGGCAAGCACGTCGCCGAGCTGCGCGACATGGTGACCTCGCCAGGTGGCACCTCGGCGGAGGCGCTCTATCAACTCGAGCGCGGCGGGCTCCGGACGGTGGTGAGTGATGCCGTGTGGGCGGCGTTCGAGCGGACCCTGAAGCTCGAGGCAACGCTCGAACAACGGACCCTGGATCCGCCGTCGACAACTCGGGGACAAGGCCGGGCTGCCCGGGCCTGACCCGGCATGCGGTCTGCAGTGCAGGGCAGGCTGATCGCATACTCCAACCACGATGCCAAAGACCCATCTGATCGGCATGCTGCTCGGGGTTGAGGAAGACTGGCCGGCCGCCTTCGAGGCCCTGCTCGGACGGGCGGATCTTTCGGTGCGCGAGTGCGGCGAGACGCATCACTTCACGACCGAGCGGATGTCCATTGAGCCCTTCGACCTGCGCATGCGGCCCCGCCAATCCCTGGTCATAGACCGGCTCGGCTGGTGGTACCCGATGCCCCGCGAGTGGTTGAAGAAGGTTGCCCTGATGGACCGGGTCCATCTCTTGAATAACCCGTTCACGTTCCAGGCGATGGAGAAGCACGCTGCGTACTGCGCGATGATCCGGCTCGGCCTCAAGGTGCCCGAGACCTGGATGCTCCCCAACAAGACGCCACCGGACAATCCCCGTTTCGCCGGCACCGCGCAGCGCTACCTGCACTATTTCGACCTGGAGGCGGTGGCGGAGGCCGTCGGCATGCCGCTCTACATGAAGCCGTTTGACGGCGGTGCGTGGGTCGGGGTGAGCCGCGTCGACAACACCGAGACCTTGTATCGGGCGTACGACGAGTCCGAACAGCGCCTCATGCATCTCCAGGCCTCGGTGGACGGTTTCGACGCGTTCGCGCGCAGTCTCGGCATCGGCGCCGAGTCGATCACGCTGAACTTCCACCCGGATCTGCCGATGCACGAGCGTTATTCCGTGGATCACAACTTCCTGGCGCCGCGCGCCGGCAACGAGGTGCTCAGCATTCTGCGCACCGTCAACGCGTTCTTCCGCTGGGAACTGAACAGTTGCGAGACGCTGATCCGCGGCGACGAGGTGTATCCCATCGACTACGCGAACGCGACGCCAGACCTGGCGTTGACCAGTCTCCACTATTACTTTCCGTGGGCAATCCGCAGCCTGTTGAAGTGGGCCGTGTTCTGCTGCGTGACGGGCCGGCTGCAAACCGTGGACCTCGACACCGAAAAGTACTTCGCGATTGCGGACCGTGCCGACCTGAGCTACGAGGAAAAGCTCGCCGGCTATCGGGTCCTGGCCGACAAGCAGCTCGACGTGGATCGCTATCACGAATTCTGCGAACGCCATCTGGCGCACGTCGACGAGCTGTCCGTGGCCTGGGTCGAAAGTCAGGATTTCGACAAGATCATCGTCGACACGGTGCGCAACACCTTCCCGTCGCACGAGCACGAGCAGTTCATCGCGCACTTCCGCGGGCTGCTTGGGGCCTGGGCCCATGACCAGCGAGCGACGGCAGCGTAGAGTCGACCTCCCCATGACGCACATCGACTTCGTCTCCAGCCCCCGTCCGACCGTCGGCGTGGAGATGGAGCTCGAACTCATCAACCGCGAGACGCGGGAGTTGGTGAGTGGCGGTCACGAGATCCTGACCGAGATGGGCGAGCCATTTGGCGAGGTGGGGCATCCCAAGGCCAAGAAGGAACTCCTCCAGTCAACGATCGAGATCATCACCGGCATCTGTGAGACCGCCGGAGACGCAACGGCCGACCTCGCGGCCACGCTTGCGGAGTTGCGCGGCTACACCGAGCCACGCAACCTCGAGCTGATCTGCTCGGGGACCCACCCTTTCACCGACCCGACGTCGCAGGAGATCAGCCCTGATCCGCGATATCAGCGGTTGGTCAACGACATGCAGTGGCCCGCCAAACAGATGCAGATCTTCGGCATTCACGTGCACGTCGGCGTGCGAAGCGGGGAGAAGGCCATCGCGATGGTCAACGCGCTTTCGACATACATCCCGTATTTTCTCGCCCTCTCCGCGTCGAGCCCGTACTGGATGGGGCATGACACCGGGATGGCATCGTGGCGCTCTAAGGTCTTCGAGGGTCTGCCGACTGCGGGGCCGCCCTGGCAGCTGAGCGGCTGGCCGCAGTTCGAGCAGTTGATGGATACCCTCATCTCGTCCCACACCATCAAGACGATCCGCGAGGTGTGGTGGGACATCCGTCCGCATCCGACCTTCGGCACCGTCGAGATTCGCGTGTGCGACGGGCTGCCGACACTGCGTGAAGTCGGTGTGGTCGCTGCCCTGAGCCAGTGTCTCGTGCACCAGTTCGACACCATGATCGACCGGGGCTTCACACTCCCGACGCCGCGCGCATGGCTGGTCCGCGAGAACAAGTGGCGCGCCGCGCGGCACGGCCTCGAGGCCTCGATCATCGTTGACGAGGACGGTAAGACCGTGCCATTGCGTCAGGCGATCCGCGAGCTGGTCGAGGACCTGACTCCGGTGGCGACGCGCCTCGGGTGCACGACCGAATTGCGCGGTGCGATCGAAATCATGGACCGCGGCGCCAGTTACATGCGTCAGCGCGAGATCGTCGATGCGGGCGGATCACTGCTCGATGTCGTCGACAGCCTGATCGCGGAGCTGCACACCAACATCCCCGCGCCACCACGTCACGCGCAGTTGCTCGCGTCGCCGGCGCACGCCGTCGGCGCCGCCGACTGACTGAGTCTCAGGGCCGTCATCAGCGGTGCGCTCGCCCGGTTTGAGGGGAGTCCCGCGAAGCCCGCTCAGTACGCGTAGATCTGCAGCTCGGTCGCGAACCGGTCGGCGATCTCGATGCAGGTGTCGAGGTCGGGATGTCGAACGATGATCATGCCGTCGGAGATGAGGGTCATCAGCCAGTCGCGCCGCGGTGCGCCGATGGGGAGGAGGTCGATGGAGCAGACCCATTCGCCGACCTCTGCAAGCAGTCCCGTCAGTCCTTCGATGCGAACGATTCGCCCCTGGCCCTGTGCGCGCTTGAAAATGGACGCCGCATTGTAGCGACGTTCCACAGGCTCCGAGAAACGGCCGTTGACGAGCGCCTCGGCCCACTGCTGGAAGAGGTCGATATCGTTGGCGTAGTTCATGATGTCGACCGTACGCGCACCCGCCGGACGGGCGCCGATCTCGCCGAAGACGACTTCGCCTTTCTCGGTGCGGAACCACTCCATGTGCGTGAAGCCATCGCGGAAACCGAGCGCCCGCAACACCTCGTAGCCCATCGCGCGTCCGCCGGCCAGCTCAGGCGCGTCGATCTCCCGAAGGGCTGTGGTCGTCGGACTGATCCATTCGAGCCGACGCGCGATCAACGGGCGCGGGCGATACCAGCAGATGTTGTCGAAGAGCACATCGCCATCGGAGCAGATGGTGTCGAAGGTGTACTCGCTCCCGTCGATGAACTCCTCGACGCTGACCTCGGTCACCCACACGAGTCGCGGCAGCACACGCTCGAGGTCGTCGCGGCCGTCGACGCGATACGTATTCGCCGAACCCGCGCCCGCGATCGGCTTGACGATGATCGGGAAGCCGATTCGCTCGGCGGCTTCGCGCACTTCCGCCGCGCTGGTGCTCCTGTAATGGTGCGGGGTGCGAATCCCCGCAGCGTCGAGCACCTGCTTCATGCGCTCCTTGTCACGGAAGGGCACGGTCTGCTCGACGGTCATGCCGTCCACACCAAGCATTTCACGGACGCGCGCTGCGAGCACCATGGTCGGCTCCCACAGGGACGCGACCTGGTCGATATGCACGCCGCGTGACTGTGCCCAGATCTCGTGCAGAATCGCATCCTCGTTGGCGAACGACGGAATCTGCCAGTACGCGGTGAGGTGATCGCGCGCCATGGTCGGCAGCGCGCCGAGCGACTGATCGCCTGCGCCGATGACCCGCGCCCCGGCACGCGAAAGCCCGCGAGCGAAGAAGGGCATTTCGGCTGGATACCCGGGCGAGATCATCAGCACCGTCTGGGTCATATGCCGTCTCCCATCTCCACCTGGGCAAGTTCGACGACGCGTCGCAACGCCCGCTCGACCACTTCGGTCTCGGGATGCCGGAGAATCACATGGCCCTCGCCTTCGTAGGTGCCACTCGGCGGTTGACCGCGGCTCGGCAGCACTGCCTCGACCACCAGGTCGCCGAATTCCCGCTGCAACTCGTCCAGGCCATGCACCGCAACCACCCTGCCGCCGCCCTGGCCGCGAAGGTAGACGGCACCGACCGCGTACCGCCGCTCCGGTGGGGTGAACTGGCCGAAGATTTCGAGGCGCGCCCACGCGCTGTACATGTCGATGTCGTGCGCGTACGACAGCAACGACGTGAACTGCGCGCCGGGCGGTCTCGCGGCAACCTCACTGATGGCCACGTCGCCGGCCGGACGGCGGAACCACTCCATGTGCGTGAGACCGGTGCGCAAACCCAGTGCCCGCAGGCCGCGCACTCCGTTATCGCGGATGGGATCGAATTCCGGGATGGATATGTCGCGCGGCAGGAGGACCGCCCATTGGATCCACGGGTTCTCGAGCACCTCGAGCGGCGTTGGGAGATAGCGGGAAATCGAATGCCACACCAGTTCGCCCTCGACGAGGACGCTGTCGAAGCTGTGCTCGGCGCCGACGACCATCTGCTCGATGAGCGCTGGGTTGGAGTCGCCGGGTGGCTCTGCGCCGAGCCACGCCTCGAGTTGCGCCTCATCGTCGATCCGAAAGGTCGCCCGCGCCCCCGCCCCTGCGGGCGGTTTGGCAACCAGCGGGTACCCGAGCGCCGCTGCCGCAACCCGCGCTTCCTCGGCGGAGTGCGCGAGACGGTGTGCCGCGCAGGGCACGTCGTTGGCCTCGAACACGGACTTCATTCGAGCCTTGTCGCGGAAGTTATGGGCGACCGCTGCGCCCATCCCGGGGATGCCGAGAGCGTCGCGCACTTCGCCAAGCGGTACCTGGAGTTGCTCGAGCATCCCGATCAGCTTGACGGGGCCGCCGAGATGGCGAGCCATCACACGCGTGGCGTCCGCAATCTGCTGGGCGTCGGTGCCGTCGGCGATGCGGAGGTGGCCCGAGAGCGTGGCGCGGAGATCGTCACGAAGCTTCTCCTCGGGATCCTGGCTGATCAGGCCCAGCCGCACGTCCGGCAGCAGAGCCGCGGCAGCGACGAAGCGCACGGTCGCGGGGAGCAGGAACGGGGCAACGAAGACCACATTTGCCATGTGACTCGCGAGTTTAGGGAAGGGATCGATCGAGCGCGGCGGGCCGCTCCGGGTAGGATCGTCGCGTGAACGTCATCTTCATCGAACCCGCCTTTCCACCGAATCAGCGCGAGTTCGTCCGCGGGCTCGCCGAGGCCGGTGCAACGGTGATCGGCATTGGTGAACGGCCCGCCGACTATCTCGACGCGGACCTCCGAGGCTGGATGCTGCATTACGAGCAGATCGGCAATGTCACCGACGTCGGCTCGCTCGTCGAGGCGGTGCGCTTCGCGCAGAGCAAGGTCTGGGTGGACGCGCTCGAGTCGACCATCGAGGCGCACACCATGGCCGCAGCCCACGCGCGTGAGGCGTGTGGCATCCCCGGAACCTCCGTGCGGACGGCATATCTCTGTCGCGACAAGCCCGCCATGAAAGAGGCACTGCGCGAGGTCGGCATTGCGACCGCGCAGTCGACCGGTGCGACGAGTTCGGCCGAGGTGCGCGCCTTTGCCGCGACCGTCGGTTATCCGCTCATCCTCAAGCCGCGGGCTGCCGCGGGGGCATCCGGGACGAGCCGTGTGGACTCGGACGCGGAGCTGGACCGGGCACTCGCGGACCTGGGCACGTCCGGAGCGTCGGACATCGCGGTGGAGGAGTTCGTCGAGGGCCATGAAGGCTTCTACGACACCATCAGCATCGACGGCCGACCGGCCTACGACTTCATCTCGCACTACTATCCGAACGTTCTCGAGGCGATGCGCGAGCGCTGGATCAGCCCGCAGTTCATCTCCACGAACCGGGTCGACACCGGGCCGGATTACGAGCAGGTGCGCGAGCTCGGTCTTCGCGCGATCGAAGCGCTCGGCATTGAGACATCCGCCACGCACATGGAATGGTTCTTCGGGCCGAAGGGCTTGCGCTTCAGCGAGATCGGCTGCCGTCCGCCGGGAGTGCGGGCCTGGGATCTCTACGCGGCCGGGAACGACATCGATATCTACCGAGAATGGGCGAACGCGATCGTGCATCACGGCGTGGAGCGTCCGCTGTCACGCCGTCTCGCAGCCGGCATCGTCGCCCTCCGCCCAGACCGGGACGGCACCATCACGCATTACGAAGGGCTCGAGTCGATCCAGCACCAGTTCGGCGAGTGGATCCTGGACACGCACCTCCCCGGCGACGGCACGGCGACGCAACCGGTCGAGGCCGGCTACATGGCCAACGCCTGGATTCGCATGGCGCATCCGGACTACGACACCGTCCACCACATGCTCAACGTCGTCGGCGAGACGGTCCGCGTGCGCGCCTCGTGAGGCAGGTCACCCTGCTCGGTCCGCTCGAAGGAGTGGACCTCGCGGCGGAGGTCGCCGCCCTTGGTGTCGACGGGCCGGTCGCCCTCATCACCGCGGGTTGGGAGGAGGGCGAGCGCAACGACGCCGACATCGACCGGCGTCTCGGCGGCGGCTCGCGCAACCTCAACCTGTTCGGACGGCGCCTCGATGTGCTCGAGAGCGACGCCGAGTACGCGGACGCCCAGCGCTTGCTGCGGACCCAGCTCGACGAGGTGCGCGAGGTCTACCTGACCCGGCTGCGCCACGCGCTCGAGGGTGTTGAGGTGGTTCGGCGCCGCTTCGCCGATGCAGGACGGCCGGTGGGCTCTGAACTGGACGCCACCATCGACGCGGTGCGCGCGCTCGACGAGGCTCATCTGGCCGCCATGACCGCGGCGTACGACCGCTTCTACACAGCGATACCACCGCACGAGCGCGGAAGCATCGCGAAACACCGCGAGGAGGTCGCGGCGATTGTCGACGGGTGCGTGGCGATTGCGATCGCCGGTGGCCACGTCGGCGTGCTCAACGATTGCCTGCATCTCTGCAATCTGGCGACCTTGATCGAGGACAAGCCGGTGATCGCATGGTCGTCGGGTTGCATGGCGCTCACGGAGCGCATCGTCGTGATCGACGACGACGATCCTGCCGGGCGTCCAGCCGAGCTGTACGGCGTCGGTATCGGGATCGCACGTGAGCTGGTGGCGCTCCCGGCGGCCTCCGCGCGGCTGCACGCGCACGATCAGGACCGGCTCATCGTCCTGGCACGGCGGTGGGCGCCGAGTGTCTGCGTCATGTTGGACGCCGGTGATCGCCTCGAGCTGAGGTCCGGACTGCCTGCGAACCTGGACCAGGTGGGTGTGGTTGCCTCCGACGGGCGGCGTATGCGGGGGGCGGAGGCCGCCTGACCGTGAGCCCAGGCAAATCCAATAAGCAGGGTGCTCTGGCGCGCCTGCGCAGCGACGGTGCCACGCCTGAGGCGATCGATCAGCTGTTGCATGAGCAGCGAATCCCGATCGTTGAGGGGCCTTCGTGCACGTTTCTCTGGCGCGGTGAGGCCGACTGGGTCGGCGTCGAACACCGAACGATGGGGATACCGATCCCGTTGCCCCTTCGCCGCCTGAAGGGAACCGACCTGTGGCACGTCACCATCGAGCTGCCGCGTGGCGCGCGCATCCAGTATCGCTACCTGATTCGCCGCGGCGGCAACGCCGAGAGCATGAACGACCCGTTGAATCCTCGCGTCGCCGGCGACGCGATCGGGTCGCAATCCGTGCTCGAGACCGACGGCTATGTGACCCCTGACTGGACCTACCCGGACCCCACCGCAGTGGGAGGGGAGTTGGTGGATCTGCGCCTGCCCAGCAAGGCACTTCGGCGCGATGCGCACATCACGCTCTACGTGCCGGCGCGCCGGCACCGTGATCACCGCATGCCGTTGCTCGTGGTGCACGACGGTGGAGACTTCCTCAACTACTCGTCGATGGGGATCGTCCTCGACAACCTCATGCACCGCCGGCTGATGGCGGACTGCATCGTGGCGTTCACCCATCCCGGGGAGCGACTCGGCGAGTATTCGGCGACGGCGGCACACAGCCGCTTCCTGACGTCGGAGCTGGTGCCGCATCTGGAAGGTTCGCTGCAGCTCATCGGCAATCCCCGAGGACGGGTGCTGATGGGCGCGAGCTTTGGCGGTGTGGCCGCGCTCGCGGCCGCGGTGCGGGCGCCCGGCTTCTATGGCGGCCTACTCCTCGAGTCGCCGTCACTGCGCTTCGGTGGCAAGCCCGGGACTCGCGCCTACGGCCCCGTGTTCGAACCGGTCGTCAAGTTCGTCGACGCGATTCGCGCCAAGCCCGAGCGGGTTGCCGACCGGATCTTCCTCACCTACGGCGTCTTCGAGCCGCTCGCCGAGCCTGACCGGGCCATGGTGGACGTGCTCGAGCGCATGACCGGTGACTTGCGCGTCGTCGAGGCGCTCGACGGGCACAACTGGATCAACTGGCGGGACCGGCTGCTGGATGGGCTCGGATGGCTGTTCCCGGGTGACGCGCGGCTGATCTACCCGTGACTGCTGCGGCGGCACGTCCCGATGCGAGAGACTTCCGGGCCATGAAGCGCCGAGAGACGTGGTATTCCGCACGGGTCGGTTCTGACGTCACCGTTGCGCGGTGGGGACACTTCGGCAAGCCGGTGATCGTCTTCCCGACGGCAGGCGGTGACGCCGAGGAAATCGAGCGCATGTGGCTCGTCGACGCGGTGGGGGAGTTCCTCGAGGCCGGCCGCGCCAAGATCTACTCCTGCGACAGCGTCTCCGGCGCGGCGATGCTTCGCGGTGACGGCGACCCACGCTATCGGGCGGCGCTGCTGCGCGGCTTCATCGAATTCGTGCGTCATGAGCTGATTCCGATGATCCGCATGGACTGCGAGAGCGAGGACGTCACGGTCATCACCGCCGGGGCATCCATCGGCGCCTTCAACGCGGTCTCGCTGCTCTGCCACTACCCCGACGTCGTCACCGCCGCGATTGGGATGAGCGGTACCTATGACATCTCGCGGTTTGTGGGCGACGACGCCGGGGACGACCTGTATTTCGCGACACCCTCATATTTCCTGCCCGACATGAGCGGCGAACATCTCGCATTGCTGCAGACGCGTAAGGCGATTCTCGCGTCGGGCGAAGGGCGGTGGGAGAACATCGGCGAGTCGTGGCGGCTCGCACACGTGCTCGGGATGAAGGGGATCCCCAACCGCGTCGACCTGTGGGGCAGCGATTACGACCACGACTGGACGACCTGGCGCCGCATGCTCCCGCAGTATCTGAACGAACTGGTGTGACGCAGGTCCAGGTCGCCGAAGGCGTGTATCGGGTGACGGGTGGCGTCGTCAACTGGTATGTCGTCGTCGACCGGGGCAAGGCGACGCTGGTCGATGCCGGCGCCCCCGGCGACTGGAAACTGTTGCTCACGACCGTGTCGTCGCTCGGGATCGCGCTCGATGACATCGACTGCGTGCTGCTCACGCACGCGCACAGTGATCACACTGGTTTTGCCGAGAAGGCGAGGACCGACGCCGGCGCTGTTGTGCGTGTGCACGCCGATGACGAGACGGCGGCACGCACCGGCAAGGTCGGCAAGAACGAAGGCGGTGCCAGCGGGTACTTGAAGATGCTGGTGCGCGCCGAGGCGTATCGCACGCTCTTTGGCCTGATGCGCCGCAGTGGTCTGAGCATCGTGCCCATCAAGGAGGTCACCGTGTTTGGCGACGGGGAGATGCTCGATGTGCCGGGCCGCCCGCGCGTCCTGCATGTTCCCGGGCACACCGCCGGCAGTTGCGCATTGTTTTTCGAGGAACGCTCGGTGCTCTGCACGGGCGATGCGTTGGTAACGCACGATCCATTCTCCGGCCGCCACGGTCCGCGCACCATGCCATCCGCCGTGAACATCGATACGGCGCAGGCAGTGCGGTCGCTCGATCATCTGCAGGTTGCTCGTGCCGACCTGGTACTCCCAGGACACGGCGATCCGTGGAAGGAAGGCGTCGATACTGCTGTCGCGAGCGCGAAGAACGCTGCCGAGGGCAGGTAGCGGCCGCGCCTCAGGCTGCGACCGGGGTCTCGCTCGTGAGCGTCTGCTCGATAGCCTGAATCGCCGGCGAGGTCGCGACCGCCGGCGACCCGTCGCCGGTCGCAAGGCAGATCGCTGCGTCGATGAAGTTGGCGTTGCCCATGATCGCCTTGCACACGGGATCGGACGGATGCTGCATCTTCGTGGCGATCTGATCCCAGGTCAGGCCCGCGAGGATGAGCGGGTCGTAGCTGGTGTTGTTGAGCACGTATTTGTTGCCGATATCGAGGAAGGGAAACTGCCCGGTGAGCACTGTCAACGGCGTGACGTCGTACTTCGTGAAGATGCTGCCGATCGCAGGCGACATCGTCTCCAGCGCGTTGCCTGCGCGATCCTGGACTTCGGTAGCGCTGAAGTCGATCGACGAGCTGGAGTAGGTGGACTTGTAGAACGTCAAGGTGTGCGCGTCCGGGCGCGTGTCGGTGGAGGAGGACTCGATTTCGCGAAGGTGGTTGAAGGTGCCAAAACGCGACAGGGCAACGGCAATCGACCAGCGCTCCGCCGCACAGAACGGACAGTATTCGGCGCCGACGTACACGACCATCGGCTTGCCCGACGCATCCTTGAGCAGGGTGCCACCGGCGACGGGAAGCAGGTTGCCGGCCTGGCCCCCGGTACCGACGGTGTTGAGCACGGTCGTGTCCGGGCGCAGCACCGCATCGGCAACCGTTACCGAAAGCGGCGCGTAGGCGGTGACGTTCCCTGCCCCGCCGACCTGGTTGATGAGAACGATCACCGTGAGCACCAACGCGATGGCCGCCACGCTCAGCGAGGTGATGAGCGTGGGGGATTGCCAGGCCGGACGCCGGCGTGCGATGGCGCGAGCCGCGTGTGCGCGTCGCCGCTGACCGGCGCCGGGGCGCGAGTCCCGCTTCAAACCGGACGCTTGCGAAGCGCCTGCCTTGCGGGGGCGTGCGGGGGCATCAGGTCAAGGTAGGGCGGACTACCTTTCGATTCGGTGTGGCGCTACCGGAGTGACCGGTGTGGCCGAGTGCCGTGTCAGGCGGGCGCGGGAAGGCCAGGGTGCGCCGGCGCGGCATCGATCGGCTCGTCCTCGTACTCATCGTCGGTGCGCCGGACCATGAGCAGCAACGTCGTGATCAGGAGGAACGCCGCCATCGAGAGGTAGGGAATCGAGATGAAACCGAAGATGTTGAATGCCGAGCGGCTGCAGGGAATGGCTTCGCCACATGTCGTCGGCTGGTTGGGGATCCGCTCCAACTGGTAGTGATAGATCGCCAGGCACGAACCGACGATCGAGGCGGGCAGAAAGTAGTGCTTTGCGACCAGGAACTCCCCGCGGAACGCTGCGATACCGAGCAGGACCGACAGCGGGTACATCGCGATCCGCTGGAACCAGCAGAACTCGCAGATGGGGAGGTTCGCGATCTGCGACTGGTAGATGCTTCCGAGGGTGGCAAGCACCGCGACGATCCATGCCGCGTGGACGGCAAAAGGGGTCACGGCATCGCGGAGACGGTTCCATCGCTCGCGCCGCGCCGGTGATGTCCGCGACACCAGAAAACCGATGAGGGCGCTGAGGACCAGCACATCGGCGATGAGGGCGAGCACGGCGTACCCCGTGTCGACGACCAGCGCTCCGCCTTCAGGCATAGGGTTCGATCAAGCCGCTCAGGCGGCGGGAGTGGTCTTGATAGCCTTCACGCCCGGCTCAATGGCCTGGATCGTCGGGGAGGAACACACCGATGCCGGCTGATCCTGGGTGACGATGCACGTTGCCGCCGTGAGGATGTTGGCGTTGCCGACGATCGCGATGGTCACCGGGTCGCTCGGGTTCTTGAGCTTGTTCGCGATCTGATCCCACGTGAGGCCGGCGAGAATCGCGGGGTCGTAGCTGGTGGTGAAGAGCGAGTACGTGTTGGCGATGTCGACAAACGGGAATTGCCCCGATTGGGTGGTGAAGGGCGGCTTGTTATATGCGGTGAAGATGGTCTTCACCTGTGAGGTCATCGTCTCCAACGGGGCCTGGTTGCGATCCAGGATCTCGGCAGGGGTGAAGGTGATATACGGACTGGTGTAGGTCGATTTGTGGAACGTGAACGTGTGCGTGTCCGGGTCAACGTCGGTGGCCGATGACTGAGTTTCGGTGAGGCCCTTGAAGGTGCCGAACTGCGACAGCCACATCACCATCGTCCAGCGTTCTGCGGCGCAGAACGGGCAGTAATCCGCGCCGACGTACACGATGATCGGCTTGCCGGTGCTGTCCTTGAGGATGGTGCCGCCGGGGAGCTTGATGAGCTTGCCGGACTGGCCGCCGGAACCGACCTTCTGGAGGACCGTCGCGTCCGGATGCAGCACCACGCTCGCGACGTTGGCCGAGAGCGGAGTCGACTTCGACGCGTTGCCGGAGCCGCCGACCTGGTTGATCACCACGATGATGATCAGGACGATTGCGATGATGCCAACGCTGACCGAGGTGACCACAGTGGGCGACTGCCAGGGTGGACGGTGGCTGACGGACACCGATCGAGCCGCGGCCTGATTGCGCCGCTGCTTCTTGGTGAGGGGCTTCCCGGTGTACTTGCCGTTTGGCCCTGGCTTGGTGGTGACCGGCTTGCGCGGAGTCGTCTGTGCCACGGCATCAGAGTAGCGGACCAAACCTTGCGGATGACTGTCCAGACCGGCGATCGGGCAAATCCGGCCCAGTCCGGTGGGGGATGGAGATACGGTGACGAAGCCGGGAAAGCTCCACAACCTTGTCTATCCTCGGCTCGATGGTGGGTTCCCCCGGAGCGGCGGCGTGAGATCGCGGATCGTCGCCACGGCGACCGTCCTTCTTGTCCTTGGCACCGTGCCCGCAGGGCTGTGGAAGGGGGTGGACGTCCGCGCCTCCGCAACCCGAGAGGGGATCGACGTGAGCGCGTTCCAGGGGTCGTCGATCGCGTGGCATTCGGTGGCCGCGTCGGGGATCTCTTTCGCATACATTCGCGCCGGCGACGGCGCCGGATCTCCCGACGGGCAGTTTGGGAGCAACTGGCGTGGCGCGGCTGCCGCCGGGGTGACCCCGGGGGCATACCTGTTCTTTGAGCCGAACCAGAGCCCGGTGGCCCAGGCGAACCTGTTGATCTCACAGCTTCGGTCGGTGGGATTCACCCATGGCGACCTCGTGCCCGCCATTGATGTCGAAACGACCGACGGCGAACCTCGCGCAGTGGTCGTCGCCAACCTCCGGACCGCAGTCAACATCGTAAGTGCCGCAATCGGTTCGCTCCCTGCAATCTACGCATCACCGTCGTGGTGGAACGGCAACATCAATTCCTCGGCTTTCTCGCTGGATCCCCTCTGGGTGGCCAACTGGTTCGTGAGCTCGCCATCGGTGCCGGCAAACAACTGGGGTGGCACCGGCTGGCAGGTCTGGCAGTTCAGCGACAACGGGTCGGTGCCCGGGATTCCGGGCCGTGTCGATCTCGACCGTGGGGGACCCGGCCCGCTCCCGTATTACGGATTCCCGAACCCATTGGCGCTGCCGCAGGCCGCCAACGTCGCGAGCACGCCGCAGACGGTCTCCGACCAGGCCGGCGACATCGACGTCTTCTGGCGGGGAACGAACACCCACCTCTGGACGCTGTCGTTCCGAAACCGGTCGTGGGGGAGGACGTCGACCGACATCAGTGCCTCCGCGGGATCCGCCGCAGCTCTCATCTCCGATCCATCCGTCGTCTCTTCAGGTGCAGGACAGATTGACGCGTTCTGGGAAGGGGAGGACCACAACCTGTGGGAGTCGACCTTCACCGGGGGATGGTTCGGCAGTGGCACGTGGTCGACACCGGTTTCGCTCGGGGTTGGGATCCTCGCCTCGCAACCGCGTGCGGTGTCGCCAGGCCCGGGACTCATCGACGTGTTCTGGAAAGCTGCCGACGGCACCCTCTGGGCCGATCGTTACCACGGCGGCTGGAGCGGAGCGACACCCCTGGACAGCGGCACCGTCGGCGGCAATCCAGTGGTCGCAACCACCGGTGGCGGCTCGGACACCGTCTTCTGGCGCGACGCTGCGGGTGATCTCTGGACCGACGGTGGCGCGCCGTGGGGTTTCACCGGTGCGCAGCGGTTGACCACCACGCCGCTCGCGGCCGATCCTTCGGTCGGTGCCGCCGCCGGCAGCATCGACATCTTCTGGAACAGCGGCGGTCAGCTGTGGCACGGCGCGCTGAGCAGCGGTGTCTGGAGTGGGGCGGCCGCGCTGGGGACCGCAACGGTCGCCGGCAATCCGTCGGTGGTGGACCTCGCGCCGGGCGCGGTCATCGTGAATTCGCGGGAACCCTCCGGCCTCATGGCCTCGTTGCTGTACACCTCGGCGAGTGGCCTCGTCGGCCCCGAGGGGCTCGGCGCCACCGCAAGCTCGGATCCCTCGTCAGTGGTCTTCGCCGGTGCTGGCGCCATCGATGTGGTGTGGCGATCGACCTCCAACACGCTCTGGGTCGCGCAGGCGTGCCCAGGGTGTGCGGCACCCGCGATCCCGATCTTCACCCCGGCGGGCTAGCCGGGCGGTCCGATTTCAGGGGCGAGAAAGCCTCACAGGCCGCTAGCGGTGACGCACGCCGGGTATCGCTGCTCCGGCGGCCATGACGCCGCCGAATGCGGCGATCACGAGCAGAAATGGGGTAGGAGTGACGATCCACGAGGTCGCGGGCTCGGGAAGGATCACTCGCGACAGCAGCCACAGAGGGGCGACCTCGTAGCCGGCGCAAAAAGTCAGGAGGGTCGCGATTCTCTTACCGCGATCCCGTCCGATCGCCACAAGGACGACGGCGAAGAGCGGCGCAATCAGCATTCCGACGACCTCAAGGGTGAGGACGCCGATGACAATTCCTAACACCAGGCACATCGGGAACCACGTCGGATTCAGCTTGGTGATTGCGGACTGCTGCACCTTCACTGCAAGTGCAGCCTAGCGCTGCATCCCCAAGTGAGCGGCGTTTATGTGCAGCGACTTCCGTTCCAGGTGGCCATTCTCAGTGCGTCAAAGCGAGGCGAGAGTGGGTCCCGAATGGACCGATAAAGCTCCTGATAATGCATATTCTCACGATCTAGAAGTAGGTCCGAGGTTCGAGTGCCATCCCCGCTCCCCTTCGCCGTTTCGATTCAGGACGCCCCTCGAACGCGTCAGCAGCGCTCCTTGAGGCGCACCGGAATCTTCAACTTCTGAATACAGTTGGCGCGTGCCAACGATTGATACCGACGTGTCCAGGTTGCTGGCGCTGGTGCGCGCTCAGCGCCCGGACCCGCTGGGATGGTCGCTCGCCGCGGATCGCCGCTGGCTCGAGCACACCTACTTCGGGCCGGGCGTCTCACTGAAGCTCTGGGACGGGGTCACCGGTGAGCTGATTGGCTGCGCCGCGGTCCGCGCGTCGGGTGACGAGCCCTGCCTGGTCGTCTCAATGCTCCGGCCCGGGTGTGAAGACCTCTGGGGCTCCCAGCTCGAATGGATCGAGGCCACGATCGACGATGCCGCCGACGAAGTCCGGGTGGTAAGCGAATGTCTGGACGACGCGGAGGTGCGGCGCTGGACGGCGGCCGGGTTCGACCTCACGTTCGAGGAACTAGCCATGGAGGTCGACCTGATCGACCCGGCCGCGGCCCCGCGATGGCCGCCGGGCGCGGAGCTCCTTGAATGGGGTCCGGCGACCGCGATTGCGAGCTTCGAGGTCTACGAGGCGGCCTTCCGAGAGCGCCCTGGTTTCCCGGGCTGGTCGCAGGCCGAGTGGATCCAGCGGTTGACCGTGGACGACGACTTCCTCCCCGAGGCGTCCCTCTGCGTGGTGGTCGACGGGGCACCTGCTGGATTCGTGGTCGCCGACACGGGGCACATCGTCCAGGTTGGTGTTGTCCCGGCAAGCCGGCGGCTCGGTCTTGCCAGTGCGCTCGTGCTCGAATCGACAGCCCGCATGCGTGCTCGGGGGATCCGGCTCGCGCGACTCCACGTCAACGTCAACAACCCGGGATCTCTTGCAACGTGGCGAAAACTTGGCTGGCGAATCGTCGGTCGTCGTGGCCGGTTCGTGCGAATTCGCACTGGTGCGGGCCTATAGGGTTATGGCGTGGAGATCGATGCGCGCATCAGCGTGACTGGCGGGCTGGGGGTCAGCTCCTTCCTTGCAGTGGCGGTGGCGTCATGGAAAAGCGCGCTCGGGCGCAACCTCGCAGGCGTGTACGTGCAAGGGTCACTGTGCACGGGCGCCTTCAACCCCCGGATCAGCGATATCGACGTCATGGTGACGACGCGAGTGCTGACCGACTCCGCTACCAACGAGCGGCTCCATGAGGTCCAGACGGCGATGCTCGGCCGGGGTGACGGCCGGTGGGCCGAAATACTCGAGGCGATCTTCGTCCCGGTCAAGGCCCTGGGCATGCCCGGGGTGCCGGTGGTCTCGGTCCTCGAACTGCATCCCGACGAGGGGTTCAAGATCCAACGGCTCGGCCCGGATTTCCTGATCCAGAAGCGCCTCCTTCGCGACCACGGCATCACGCTCTTCGGACCGAAACTCGCGAAGGTCGTTGCCCCGGTCACCAACGGCGAACTCAGGGATGCCGTGATCGGGAACCTCCGCGAGTATTGGGTGCCACAACTGGAGTATCCGGGACTCTTCCTCAAGCGGAGCTATCAGGCGTACGCGGTCCTCACGATGTGTCGCGCTTTGTGCCTGCTGGTGACCGGTGAGGTCGTCACCAAACCGCAGGCTGCGGCCTGGGCGCTCCATGGCCCATACCTCGAGGCCTGGCAACCGCTGATCGAGTCGGCACGCGCGTACCCCGGGGGATCGCAGCCGGATCAGCGCGCCGGGACACTCAACTTCATCCGCTTCGCCCGGGAGGAAGCCGGAATCGGTCACTGAGCTGGAAGCTCCTGATAATACGGAGCATGACCGCTCGCGTCCGCTCTCCCCGCCGCCCGACCGCCCCCCGCGAACGCCGGGGCCCATCCTGGGCGGCGAGCGTTCCCGGGCCCACCGATTCGATGCCGGATCAGGTCGAACAGTTCCTCGACTGGCTTCGTGTGCAGCGCAATCGCCCGGGCACCACGGTTCGCGCCTACCGTCAGGACCTCGCGAAGTTTGTCGCGTTCCTGCGGACGCGTCCCCTCGGCGATGACCTGCTCGCCGGGGTCGACCGGGCGGTGCTCCGTCGCTACCAGATCGAACTTGCCGACGTGCTGCCCAATCCACGGTCCCGCGCTCGAGCGCTGGTCGCGTTGCGCCGTTTCCTTGCCTATGCCTACGACGAGGGGTGGATCGGCGCCGAGATGAGCCGCCAGGTCTCGGTGCCGCGCTACGTGGTGGGCGACCCGCACCCGGTGCCGACGGAGCACGTGCCGCGCCTCCTGGCGGCCCTTCCCAAGGAGACGTTGCGCGACCACCGCGATCGGGCGCTGATCCACCTGTTGCTGAGCACGGGCTGCCGCATCGCCGAGGCGTGCGGACTCGATCGCGGTGACGTTCGCCCCGAGGGATTTCGTGTTCTTGGCAAGGGTGGCAAATACAGAACTGTGTATTGCACTGATGACGCGTTCGCCGCAGTGCACGATTATTTGCGCCTTCGCGGGCCCGACCCCTCCCCTGCCCTGTTCATCAGCGTGGCCCGCGCCGATATGCCCCGCGGTCAGGCGTTGCCGCACAACCGTCTCACCACTGACGGGGCGCGGCGCGCGCTGACCGCGCTGCGCCGGCGGGTGGGTGTCGACCCCGAGCTCTTCACGCTGTTCAGCGAGTTACGCAGCCCGCACGCGGCTCGGCACACCGCCGCCACCACGTTGCTGGAGGCGACCGATGGGGATGTCCGGCTGGTCCAGGAGGTGCTCGGGCACGCGACGCTCGAGACGCTCAAGGTGTACACGGAGATAACCGATCGTCGCAAGCGCGCCGCGTACCGGAGACTGGGCGACTACCTGGAGGAAGTCGCGGCGCGGCCTGGGAGAAGGTAGGTCCGGTGCCGGCAGCGCAGTGAGTCGGCATCACGGATGAGAAGGGCAAGGTCCGCCCACTCCTCGTCACCCGCTACTGCGTGAAGGGACGCCAGGTATTACCGAGCACACGTACCGGACCGAGACCGTCCTCGTTGATGCATTCGAGAAGTTCCGCGCCGATCGGCGGATATTGCTCGAGGTCGGCTAGCGCCGCGATCGGGTGCCACGTCGCGTCACGCAACGCCTTGTCGTTGAGCCCGACAGCGAGAGTCCCGCCTTTGACCGTGCCCGAGAAGACAGCGTTGATGATGTGACGGCCGCCGGGCTTGGGGTCGATGGCTTCGCACAGAAGCAGCAGGCGCCCGACCTCGACGGCGTAGCCGGTCTCCTCGAGGAGTTCGCGCGCCCCGGCCTCGACCAGGGTCTCGCCGATGTCGACGCCGCCGCCCGGGACAAGCCAGTACGAGTGACCGCCCTTCTCGTGGCGGACGAGCAGCACCTCGCCCTCGCGCCAGATGAGCACGCCCACGCGGATCCGGATCGTGCGCTCGCTCACCGCCCGATTATCCGGTTCGGACGACCGATCGGTTCCTTGACTCGAACATCCGTTCCCTGATACTGTGGCGGCATGGAACATACGTTCGGTGCAGGAACATGATCCAGGACAGTCTCGGCCCCAACCGCTTCGCGCGCGAGACACCCCGTCTCAGCCGCCCGACGCGGCTCGCCCTCATCGTGGCTTCGGCGGCCGCGGGGCTCGTCGTCGTCGGCGGCGTCGCCTACGCCGGGTCGCCAAACCCCGGCGCTCGAGTAGTCGTCCATTCGGGTGACACGCTGTGGGGCATCGCCTCGGCGCACTATCCCGGCGCGAGCATCGAGCAGTCGATCGCGACCATCGAGTCCGCCAATCACCTCAACGGGGCCGATATCAGGCCTGGCGAGACCCTGACCCTACCGGCACCCTGACCGGGCGCGGCACCAGCGGCTCGTCGGTCGTTCGGTTATCGCCGACGTCGTCGAGCCAGCGAGGCAGCCCTGATGGACGTGGCTGCGGAGCATCCAGTCGGGGATTCGATCCGCCTCCTCCACCACCGCCGTCATCTTCGCGCTCATCCGAGCCGCTGTTGAGCAGGTTCATGAAGACGACCCAGAACGCCGCAAAGAGCGCGATCTTGCTCACCAGCGCAATGCTTGCTCCCGCGATCTGCTGATCGCTCATGGGATCGATGCCCAGGAGCTGCGGGCCGGCGCCGTACCCCGTGTACAGGACATGGTTTGCCAGGGCGACCAGCAGTCCACCCAGGGTCTGCGGAATCGTGGCGAGCACGATGTAGCCGAGCTTGCCGAATCCCGAGAGCGGGCGCCCTGGCGGCGAGAGTGGCGTGACGATCGGCCACCAGAAGAGCACTGAGACGCCGAGCAGGGTCGCCTGCATGAGGTCGTAGAGCGACTGGTTCGCAAGCGCCGCATTGAACGCCGGGGTGAGATGCCAGGCGATGAACCCGACGTTCACGGCGATGATCGCCACAACCGGGTGCACCGCGATGCGGAGGATGCGCGGCGCCGCGCCTAACCGAAAGCCGGCGTTTCGCGGGAGCGACAGCAAAAGGAGCGCCGGCACCGGACCCATCAGGATCAGCACCTGGAGCAGATGCACGGAAACCAGGTAGTGCTCGGCCAGCGTTCCAAGCGGCGTCAGCCAGATCGCAACCAGCAACAGCAGCGCGAGCCCCACGGTGCCGCGCTGTCCCCGGCTCGGGCGCCGCGCGGCCCGGCGGACCACCCAGACCCAGACCGCTGCCACCAGAACGATCAGGCCGAGGAGCAGCGGATCGAGGTTCAGCGCGGTTGCCGGCGGGCGAGCCATCAGGCAGAACGCTAGCGCACCTCACGCGCTCCTGTCGCGACGCGGTACAAATGCTAGCGTCGCCATGCGCCCAATGATCACCCGCCTCCGGACCCGTGCCTATCAGTTCTCGCTCCGGACTGGCAAACCGCCGGGCGACGTGCTCGGCGAGTTCGCCCAGCGGCCCATGCCGGGCATCGCCGTCGCGGAGCGCGGCCCGAACTATCTCGTGCTCCGGCCGCAGCAGAAGCGCCGCTACGGAGGTGACGTCGCCGTCCTGCTCGGCCTTGCCATCGTGCTGGCGGTCCTCATCCTCACTGCGGTGACACCGGTTCTGATCGTGCTCCTCCCACTGGCGCTGGTCCCCGCCGTGCCATTGCTGCTTGACAACCGCCCGGATCTCGCGATCAGCGCGGTCGCGGACGACCACGGTGGGACGCGTGTGACTGTGCACGGCCAGGCGAGCTCAGAACTCGCGGCGGCATTGGACGCCTACCTCGGGTCACTCCCGCGCCTGACACTCGAAAATCTCGGGGGCGGCCCGCAGGGATAGACGTGCGCGCGATGTCGCCGCCTGCTACTTCAGCAGACGGATGACAGCGACAACGACACCTTCGAGATCCAGCTCGCTCGCGTAGATCGGTTGCATCGAACTGTTCTCGGGCTGGAGACGAATGCGACCGGCCTCACGGAAGAACCGTTTGACCGTGACCTCGCTTTCGCCGGTGGTCTCGTTTTCGATCCGGGCGACCACGATCGTCCCGTTGGCCGGGGCGTCGCGGCGCGGACGCACCACGACGATGTCGCCGTCGTTGATGCCGGCCTCGATCATGCTCTCGCCATGCACAGTCAGCGCGTAGGAGTCATCTCCTCCCGCGATCTCGGTGCCGACGTTCAGATGCTCTTCGATGTTCTCCACCGCGAGGACGGGCGTACCCGCGGCGACGCGGCCGATCAACGGCAGATGCACGATGTTGCTGTGACTGCGCGCCGGCTCGGCGTCAACGATCTCGACGGTGCGTGACTTGGCAGGGTCGCGCGTGATGTACCCGCGTGCCTCAAGCGTGTTCAAGTGGTTCTGGACCGTCGAGGACGAACTGAGTCCGACGGCCCGGCCGATCTCTCGCACGGTCGGTGGGTACGCGTGATCGCGGCTGTGATCTCGTAGATAGTCGAGAATCTGTCGCTGCCGCGGGTTCAGGGAGTCAGGCATTGCTTTGAAACTTCCTCCAGCCAGCTTGGGCGTCCCGGAATGTAGCATGCGCGCCCGGAAAATGCAAACGGATGTTCTGGTACCAATGGACTATATCCCGTTGCTCCCCCGATCGGGGTGCGATGCACCAGCATCGTCGGCGGCGGCGACCAGCCGCAAGACCGCGCCCGCCACCTCCTCGAAGCTCATCAGATCCGGTCGAAACCAGCTGATGCGGTTGTCTCTGTGAAACCAGGTGCGCTGAGCCCGCGCGTAGCGGAGCGTGCGACGCATGGTCGCCTGCATGGCGGCGTCGAGGCCGATGTGCCCGTCGATGAGGTCGAGCGCCTCGGCGTAGCCGATGCCGCATGACCCGATCGTCGCATCGTCGAGCCCACGCGATCGGAGCCAGCGCGCCTCGTCCTGGAGGCCGCCGGTGTCGAACATCGCGGCGATGCGGTGCTCGATCCAGCGGGCGTGCACCGGTCGGGCAACCTCGAGCCCGACCATGACGGCGGGGCGCGGTGCGGTCCGCCGCTTGGCCGTGGCAACTGACCCGCCTTTCGCATCGAGAATCTCGAGGGCCCGGATGACCCGGCGGGGGTTGTGGAGGTCAATGGTTTCCGCGCCGGCCCGATCGCGGCGGCGCAACTCGGCGACCAGCGACGCGAGGCCCTCAGGTGTGGTCGCGTGCTCGGTGCGCTCCGACCGCCGCTCGGGGTCGGGTGGGACCTGGGCGAGGTCGAACCCGTCGACGAGCGCCGTGACGAACAGGCCGGTGCCGCCCGCGACCACTCCCCGAGTACCGGCGCGGTCGAGACGCTCGAGGCAGCGCCGTGCGGCCGTCAGCCATTCGGCCACCGTGAACGGCTCACCTGGATCGCAGAGATCGAGCAGGTGACAGCGCACCCCGTGCAACTCGGGAGGGCTCGGAGCACAGGTGCCGATACGAAGTCCTCGCCGCACCTGGCGCGAATCGGCGTTGAGGATCTCGGCGGGCTTGAGGACCGCGGCGGTGGCCACGGCAAGTGCCGTCTTCCCGGAGCACGTCGGGCCGACGATCACGAGGAGCGGTTGCGTCATCGTGCCGGTCGCCGGAAGGCCCGGCGGAGCATCGGGTCGTCGAGCAGGAGCACTGACGGGCGACCGTGCGGACAGGTCGTCCCCCCCGGGGTTGCGACCAGCTGATCCAGGAGGCGCTGCTGGGCGATCACATCGAGCCGGTCGCCGAAGCGCACGGCGGCATGGCACGCCACGAGCGCCGCCAGCCGGTGACGGCGCTCGTCTGCACCGGCGCCCCGCTCATCAATGTGATCGATCAGCTCAGCAACCAGACGCTCCGGGTCCGCGGCGGCTGCCGACATCGGCACCGCCGTGCACCGGACCGCGCCCGGACCGAAGGGTTCGATCGTGAAGCCACAGCGCGAGAAGAACTCATGCTCGTCAGCAACTCGTGTGGCGCGGTCCGGGCCGCACTCAACCACGACCGGGATGAGCAGCAGCTGCGACCCCGCGGCATCCGGCGCGTCCTGTCGCCAGCGGGCCTGCAGCTCGGTGTACAGGATCTTCTCGTGTGCCGCATGGGGATCGACCAGAACCACCGTATCGCCGGCGGTTGCGACCAGGAATCCACTCCCCGCCTGCCCGAGCGCCTCCATCGGGGCCAGCATGGTGCCGGCAGTCGCCGCGACGACGTCGCGCTCGGTGCCGGCCCCTGGTGCGGACGTACCCCACGCCGGTTGCTGTGGTCGTCCGACCACGTCGAACCGCTGGTCACCGTCGGCGACCTCGAGCGCGCCGCCGCCGAAGGTCATCGGAACGTGTCCGTCGGCGCCGAGTGCGGGCGCGATGCGCAACGCGGCCCAGCCAGCGCGCTGCACGGCGCTGAAGACGGCGCGCTCGTCACTGAAGCGAACCTCGCGTTTGGCAGGGTGCACGTTGACGTCGACGGTCTCCGCGGCGACCTCAATGCTCACGACACCGTAGCCGTGACGTCCGGTGGGGATGAGACCGCGATAGGACTCGTCGATTGCGGCGAGCAGCGCGCGGTTGTGCACGAGGCGATGATTGACGATGAGCACGAGGCCGCTGCGCGACGCGCGGTGCGCGTGTGGCGACGAGATGACGCCGCTGACGGCGATGACTCCCGGCGCGTCGACGTCGAGCAGGTCGCGCTCTGACCGCGCGCCGAGCACCGCGCGGGCCGCGTCGCGCAACGATCCGCCCGGGGTTCGCAGCACGACGCGGCCGTCGTTTCGGCACGTCAGGGCCACGTCGGGATGCGTGAGGGCGAGGTCGGCGGTGACGCGGACCGCCGCCGCCGCCTCGGTCGCCACGGCGCGGAGAAAGCGCAGGCGCGCGGGCGCACCGGCGAACAGTTCGCACACTTCGATGCTCGTCCCGAGAGCGCTCGCCGCCGCGGACCGAGCGATCATCTCGCCGTTGCGGACGTGCAGCATCGCCCCGCCGGCGCCGCCCCGCGTTCGCGTGGTGAGCCGGAGGTCCGCCACCGCCGCGATGCTCGCGAGCGCCTCACCACGAAACCCCAGCGTCGAAACGCGCGAGATGTCGTCGGCGGCAAAGATCTTTGAGGTGGCGTGACGCTCGACAGCGAGGTCGAGTTCGTCCGGCGCGATGCCTGCGCCGTCGTCGACGACGAGGATCCGCACCAGCCCGCCACCCTCGATCTCGACATCGATGCGCGTAGCTCCGGCGTCGAGTGCGTTCTCGATCAGTTCCTTCACCACGGAGGCGGGCCGTTCGATCACCTCCCCCGCCGCGATCGCGTCGGCGACCACCTGGGGCAGACGGCGAATCGGCGCCGCGGCGATCACCGGGATGCCAGTCCGCGCAGCTCGACGAGCTTGTTGAGCGCAGCAATGGGGGTCATGGCGTCGAGATCAAGTGAGGCGAGCTCGCTGACCACGGGATTCGGCTCGGGGTCGGCGATCGACAGTGTCAGCTGGTCGGCGCCGCGGTCGCCGCCGAGGGGCCGGTCGCGTTCCTGCTCGGCGAGCAACTGTCGCGCGCGGACCAGTACCCCACCGGGAATGCCCGCGAGCTTGGCCACGTGCACCCCATAGGAGCGGTCGGCACCGCCCTTCACGATGCGATGCAGAAAGGTGATGTCCGAGCCGCTCTCGACGACTTCGACGCGCGCATTGCGCACCCGTGGCAGGTGCGCCGCGAGCACGGTGAGCTCGTGAAAGTGCGTCGCGAACAGCGTGCGGCAGTTGAGCTGGGGCGCGTCGTGGAGATACTCGACGACCGCCTGGGCAATGCTCACGCCGTCATAGGTCGAGGTGCCCCGTCCGATCTCGTCGAGGATCACCAGACTGCGCACGGTTGCCTGCCGGAGGATGCCGGCAGTTTCTGCCATCTCCACCATGAACGTTGAGAGCCCGCCGCTCAGATCGTCATGTGCGCCGATGCGGGTGAAGATGCGATCGCAGACGCCGATGGTGGCCTCGTCCGCAGGGACGTAGGACCCGATCTGCGCGAGGAGCACGATGCTCGCGGTCTGGCGGAGGTAGGTCGACTTCCCCGCCATGTTCGGGCCGGTGAGCACGACGATGCGCGCCTGGTCGTCGAGGTCGAGGTCGTTGGGGACAAATCGCCCCGGGCCGAGCGTTCGCTCGACGAGTGGATGTCTGCCGCCAATGATCCGCAGTGTCGACGAGGCGTCGATCGAGGGCCGCACCCAGTGCTGCTCCTCGGCGATGGTCGCGAGGGATTGGGCGACGTCGAGGGTCGCTGCGGCGTTCGCAGCATCCGCGAGTACGCGGGCTTCCACGGCCACCGACGCCGCGGCGGCGGTGAGCAACTCGTGCTCGCGCGCGATCGACCGCTCGCGCGCGTGCAGCACGACTGCCTCATGCTCCTTCAGGTCTGGTGTCACGAATCGCTCGGCACCGGCGAGTGTCTGCTTGCGCGAATAGTTGTCGGGGACGCGATCGCGCTGCGCGTTGGGGACCTCGATGAAATACCCGAACACACGGTTGTAGCCGACACGCAGGGAACGAATCCCGGTGCGCTCGCGCTCGGTCGCCTCCAGCGACGCAAGGTAGGTCCGAGCGGAGCTCCCGCCGGCGCGAAGATTGTCGAGATCGGTATCGGCGCCGGGCCTGACCGCCCCTCCTTCGGAAGCCGTCGCCGGGAGGTCATCGTTGAGCAGCGCGCTCAGGCGCTCCTGGAGTCCCTCGGGTGGACAGCAGCGCACCGCCGAGTCGCCGATCTCGCCCGACACAGCGATTGCGCGAGCGGCAACGCCGGTTGCCTCGAGCGCGGCACAGGCGTCACGCACCGCACCGAGATCACGCGGTGTCGCGATGCCCTGGACGCAGCGCGCGAGCAGACGCTCGAGGTCGCGCATCCCGCCCAGCGCGTCGCGGAGCTGCCGGCGTCCTTCTCGGTCGATACGCAGCACCTCGACGGAGTCGAGGCGGCGTGTGATCTGGTCGACATCGATCAGCGGCTCCTGCAGTCGCGCGCGCAAGAGCCGCACGCCCATCGGCGTCCGCGTCGCGTCCAGGAGGTGCAGGAGCGATCCGCCGGGTCCACCGAGTCGGGCCAAGAGTTCGAGGTTGGTTCGGGTGTGGGCGTCGAGCCGCATCGCGCCGTCGGGCGTCCGCACGGTAATGCGCAGCAGGTCCTGGCTGATCACGATGTGCGCGCGTTCGCAGTAGGCAAGCACGGCGCCGGCCGCACGTACGGCGATCGCAACGGAGTCGACGCCGAGGCCGTCAAGCGACACGACGCCCGAGGCGGTGCGCAGGCGCTCCTGGGCACGCGACCCGTCGAAGACCGCTGCCGCCAGCGGAGTCACGGGTGCGAGCGAGCGGAACTGCGCGGGGATCAGCGTGCCATCCTCGATCAGGAGCTCGCTGGGCTCGAGCCGTCCGAGCTCGTCGGCGACGGCCGCGCCCTCCATGTCGCCGGCCACCTCGAGGAGCTCGAGGTGTTGTGTGTTGGGGTCGAAGGCGGCAATGCCGATGCGACCCGGCGCGACGCAGAGGGCGACACAGCGGGACACCGCGGCGGCGTCGAGCAACTCGGCTTCCACGACCATGCCAGGGCTGAGCACCCGGGTAACCTCGCGTCGCACCAGGCGCCCAGTGACCACCGGCCCCACCTGATCCCAGATGGCCACGCGGTGACCGGAGTCGAGCAGCGTGCGAATGTGCTGCGCGATTGCGTGGTGCGGTACACCGCACATCGGGAGCCGCCCCGCCGCGCCGAACGCGCGACCGGTGAGTGCGAGGCCGAGTAGCGGCGCCGCAACTTCCGCGTCGGCGCCAAACATTTCGAAGAAGTCGCCGAGCCGGGCCAGGACGATCGCGTCAGGGTGCTCGGCTTTCACGGAGCGGTATTCGCGAAGGATCGGCGTGTCGCCGGCCGTCTCCAGGTCGAGCGTGACGCGATGCGCGTCGGGCGCCGCCGCG
>JBEPVD010000010.1:0-70212 GCA_041691155.1 Candidatus Dormiibacterota bacterium
GAGACAGGCCGAACAGCGTGTCACCGGCTGCCAGCGCTCGCCGGCCGATGGCACGGATCGCCGCGTTCAGACCTGGGGCATCGCCACCGCCAGTCAGGACGGCGATTCTCAATGTGCAGTCTCCGTGAGTTGGATTCGCGGAGGTTAGTGCCCGACCCCCGGGTTTCCCACGAAGGCCTGCTCTTCCGCCGAGCCGAGTATGACGGTCACGCCGCCCACCGGGGCTACGCCGGAGGTCGCGGGTGGTGTCGTCGTCGCCGCAGTCGGCGCGGGCAGGGTGGTGACCGGAACGCCGAAGAATGCCGCCAGCCACGCTGCAGCGGCTGCGCCGCTGCCCCCGCTGCTGTCGATCACCTGGGTTGCAACCTGGGTTGGCCGGTTGGCTGTCGCCTTGGTCGCGAACCCGAGCATGTTCATGAGCGACGACCAGCGCGTGGCCGCGCTGTCGCTCCGTCCGCTGGCGTTGACGAAGCTGATCGGCGCCGTGTCGGCCTTGGCAGCCGGGGTCGGGAAGACGTCCTGCACGAAGTGGTTCAGTGCCTTGAAACTGGCGTCATTGGTGTACAGGTAGTAGCTGCCGCAGTGCGCCGGGTAGCCGCAGTCATAGAGGAAGTTGGTGTCGTCGATGCTGACGTGCTCGATGGTGGCGGGATCCACGTTGCTGACCAGCCCGTACAGTGATTCGGCATCGCCGATCGTCAGGTTGGTGAGCACGTTGTCGCCGAGAGCGTTGATGACATCCGGCAATTCGCCGATCCCACCGAGGCTTTCGATCTGCGCCTTCAGGGCGATGATGATCTGCTGCTGACGTCGGCTGCGCGCGAAGTCAGAGCCCTGCCCGTTGTTCCCGTGCCGCGAACGCGCGTAGATGAGTGCTGTCGCGCCGCTCATGTGCTGCGTGCCCGCGTTGAAATGGACCGTTTCGTAGGCACAGTTGCCGAGGCCGCATTCGCCTGCGGGGTACTGGTTGTCGGTGAAGCCCTGGTGCACGTCGACGTTGATGCCACCGACTGCATTGACGGCCTGCTTGAATGCATTGAAGTCGACGCCGACAAAGTAGGTGAGCCCGACGCCGAGCAACTTCTCCAGGAGGGGATCTGCCACCGCGGCACCCGCATTGACCGCACTGTTCGGCACCGGCCCCTCACCGAGCATGCCCGCCGCATAGGCGAAGTTGATGCGCTGCTGGGTGGAGACGCCCTTACGGAGTTGCATGGTCACGTACCAGTCGCGCGGGACGGAGATCTCTGCGATCTCGGGGGTGTGGTTCTGGACGGGTTGGATGGAGATGACCATGATCGAGTCGCTCAAGAAACCACCCGAATGTTGATCACCGCCATACCCGTAGAGCACGATGTTGATTCGCTGCAGGCGCTGACGTTGCTTGTCGATCGCCGAGCCACCACCACCGCCGAGAGCGCCGACCGCCGCGCTGAAGGGGTTGGTGTGGAACGTCTTGGCGAGTGCGAACGAGAGGCGGACCCCGTAGACACCGCCCGCAACTAGCAGCAACGAGAACATCACCACGACCGACACCACAGCGCGTTTGCGCGTGATCCAGTGCGGGACGAGGTTGTAGCGCGACCGGCGTCGCCGTCGGTCCGAGGATCTGCTGATGGTTGCCATGGATGAGGTGGTGCTCTCGAGTTTCTGATCGGTTGTACGGACCGCCGCGAGGATATCGCGGGATCGGTGGCCACGGCGGGCTCCCCTCAGGGGAACGCCGGCGTCAGCGTCCGGTTACCCCGCCCGGAAGACCTAGGGTACCCCACGGTCTCCTTGGCGGGAGCCGACAGTGGCATCATCAGCGCCGATCATCGGGACGGAGGAATGAGGGTGCGAGCGCAGCAGGTTCAGGGTCTCGACGGCCCATCGGGGCTTCATCTCGTCGACGTGGATGACCCCATCGACGACACGCGAGTGGTGATCGAAGTCGCCGCGGCGGGGGTGAGCTTTCCGGATCTCCTGATGACTCGCGGTCAATATCAGATGAAGCCGCCGCTTCCGTTCGTCCCTGGCGTTGAGGTCGCCGGCCGCGTCCGTTCCGCTCCGAAAGACTCAGGATTCAGCGCCGGGGACCGCGTCATGGCCCTCACGATGCTCGGCGGCTTCGCGGACGTCGCGGTGGCGGAACCGAATCTGACGTTGCCGATCCCGGAGGGGCTGACCATGGAGGCCGCAGCCGGATTTGTCATGAACTACCACACGGCGCACTTCGCTCTGGCCCGCCGGGGCCGTCTCCGCGCCGGGCAGCGAGTGGCCATTCACGGCGCGGCGGGCGGCGTTGGGACCGCCGCAATCCAGGTCGCTCGAGGGCTGGGCGCCGAGGTCATCGCGATCGCTGCCGGACCCGACAAGATGCACATGGCCGAGCGCGCCGGGGCGCATCGCGTGCTTGACGCGGAAGGCGATTGGGTGGCCGCGCTCCGGGCTCAGAACGACGGTCGCGGAGTCGACGCGATCCTGGATCCGGTGGGCGGTGAACGGTTCGACCAGAGTGTCCGATGCCTGGCACCGGAAGGGCGTCTCATCGTGGTCGGCTTCACCGACGGGCGCATTCCCAGCGTGCAGGTGAACCGCGTGCTGCTGCGCAACATCGATATCGTGGGCGCCGCCTGGGGCGCGTTTCTCGGTGTCGAACCGTCGTTGTTCGTGGAGACACAGCACGCGCTCGACGTGATGATCGCGGCCGGGACTGTCGCGCCGATCGTCGGCGCCACCTACCCGCTCGAACATGCTCCGGCGGCGCTCACGCTTCTCGGTGAGCGTCAAGCTCGGGGCAAAGTCGTCCTGAAGATGACGTGACGCGAAGGCGCTGCACGCGCTAGTCGCGAAGCAGATCCCGCGCGATGACGACACGCTGAATCTGACTGGTCCCCTCGTAGATCTGCGTGATCTTCGCGTCGCGCATCATGCGTTCGACCGGGTACTCGTTGACGTATCCGTAGCCGCCGAGAATCTGCACGGCGTCGGTGGTGACCTTCATCGCGGTATCGGCGGCGAGTAGCTTCGCGATCGCGGCGAAATGGCCGACCTCCGGGCTCTTGTCGTCGATGAGTTGCGACGCCCAGTAGACCATCGCGCGCGCCGCCGCAGTCTGCGCCTCCATATCCGCGACCATGAACTGGATTCCCTGGAACTCGGCGATCGCCTTGCCGAACTGCTTGCGCTCTTTCGCATAGCCGACGGCGTAGTCGAGCGCACCCTGGGCGATGCCCAGCGCTTGCGACGCAACGCCCGGACGCGAGCGGTCCAGCACCTTCATGGCGATCCGGAAGCCATCGCCCTCCTCGCCGAGGCGGTTGGCCGCCGGGATCACGACCTCGTCGAAATGCAGTTCAGCGGTATTGCTCCCACGGATCCCGAGCTTGCCGTGAATCGTGGTGGCAGTGAACCCCTTCAGGCGCTGCGCGTCTTCGAGCACGAACGCGCTGACACCTTGCGCGCGCTCATTCGGATCGGTCTTGGCGAACACCGTGATCGTGTCGGCGATGCCACCGCCCGTGATCCAGATCTTGCTGCCGGTGATGACGTACTCGTCGCCGTGGCGCTCCGCGCGCGTTTCCATTCCCGCCGGGTCGCTGCCCGCGCCGGGCTCGGTGAGCGCATAGGCGCTGAGCTTGGCGCCGCTGGCAAGATCGGGCAGGAGTCTGGCTTTCTGCTCGTCGCTGCCGGCGATCATCAATGGATATCCGCCCAGCGCCTGGACCGTGAGGATGAGCGCGCTGGTTGCACACACCTTGGCGATCTCCTCGATCGCAACATTCAACGTGAGTGCACTGCCGGAAAGCCCACCGTACTCGGGCGGAAAGGGCAGCGCGAAGAGATCGTGCTTGCGGAAGAGTTCGACGATGTCCCACGGAAACTCGCCGGAGCGATCGATCTCGGCGGCACGCGGCGCGATCCGGTCACGCGCGATATCGCGAACCGTGTCGCGGATCATCTGCTGCTCTTCGTTGAGGCGCACGTCCATGGTCGTGATGCTACCAAGCCACCGGCGGACCGGTCATTCGTGCAGGAGGCGGCGCGCGATGACCACACGCTGGATCTGGTTGGTGCCCTCGTAGATCTGACACGCCTTGGCGTCGCGAAAACGGACTGCCGTGGGGTGGTCTTCAGCCCCCGAGTCGGGCGCGCACATGTCGACGGCGGCCTGGGTCGCCTCCATGCATGCGTCGGTTGCGTAGAGCTTGGCGATTGCGGCGTCAAGCGTCACCCGCTCGCCGGCATCGACGAGCGCGGCGGCGTATCGGGTGAGCTGGCGGGACGCGGCGGTGCGGACTTCCATATCGGCGAGTGCCACTTCGTCGATGTCCAATCCCCTGTCGCGCGCACGCCGTGCATGCGTGACCGACGCGTCGATCGCCCCTTGCGCAATTCCCACGGCCTGCGCCGATATGCCGACGCGCCCGCTGTCCAGTGCGGACATCGCAACCCTGAATCCCACGCCCTCGTCGCCGAGACGGTTTGCCCGCGGCACGCGCACACCGTCGAGCACCAGCTCCCCGGTCCACGAACCGTGCAGTCCCATCTTCGCCAGCGGCGTCCCGGCGCTCACGCCGGGCCACGCACCCTCGACCAGAAAGGCGCTCACACCATGCGCCCCGTCGCCGGTGCGGGCCATGACGATGTAGAGGTCCGCGTCACCGGCTCCGGTGATGAAGGCTTTGGTGCCGTCGAGGACGTAGTCGTCGCCATCGCGCGAGGCGTGGGTGCGCATGGCGATGGCGTCGCTGCCTCCCGCGGGTTCGGTGAGCGCGAAAGCCGCGAGCCACGCACCGCTCGCAAGCCGCGGCAGGTATCGCGACTTCTGGTCATCATTGCCAAAAACAAGCAGAGGTTCGGTGCCGACCGAGAGGTGCACGTCGAGGATCACCGCGCAGCTCGCGTCGGCGCGCGCCACGGCCTCGATGAAGTGCACGAAGTCGCGATGATTCCCGGCGGCGCCGCCATAGGAAGCGGGAGTGAGGATCCCGGCGAGTCCCGCCTCGCCCGCCGCCTCGACAATGCGCTTCGGATGGGGACCCGAGCCACGGCCCATGGCCGGTGCGATGGGTGCGACGACGTCACGGACGAAGCCCGTGACCCGCTCCTGCAGCGCCGGGTCGCCGATGTCAGTCGACCCGGACGAGCGTCGCCTCGCCCTGTGCGATGCCGCTGCAGATCCCGGCCGCGCCATATCCGCCGCCACGACGTTTCAGCTCGTAGAGCATCGTCATGAGAATCCGCGCGCCGCTGGCGCCGATGGGATGCCCGACCGCGATCGCGCCGCCCTTGACGTTCACTCGCTCCGGGTCCACTTCAAGCATCCGCGTGCTCGTGATCGCGACGGCCGCAAATGCCTCGTTGATCTCGACCAGTTCGAGCTTGCCCGCGTCGACCTCGCCGCGCGTCTTGCTGAGCGCCGCTTCGATGGCCAGCGCCGGCACGGTTGCGAGGTAGGGATGTTCGGCGGCTGACTCGCCATAGCTCAGCCAGGTGCCGAGCGGCGTGAGACCCTCGGCGTCGGCCCGCTCCGCGCTCATGAGCAGCACCGCCGTCGCACCGTCGTTCATCCCCGGCGCGTTGCCTGCGGTGATGGTCGTGCCGTCGCCAAACGCACCCCGGAGCGCAGCGAGTTTTTCAAGGGTCGAGTCGGCGCGCGGTTGTTCGTCACGCGCAACCGAATGCCCGTTGACCGCAACCGGAACAATCTCCTGCTCGAAATATCCCGCGGCAAGTGCGTCCTGATATCGCGTTTGCGAGCGCAGCGCCCACCTATCCTGCTGCTCGCGGCCGACTCCGAGCTCCGATGCCACGTCGCTCCCGTGCACGCCCATCAGCACGCCGTCAACGGGGCAGCAGAGACCGTCTCGCATCATGCTGTCGACGGCGACCCGGTCGCCAAAGCGGCTGCCGAAGCGCTGATCCTCGAGCAGATAGGGCGAGCGCGACATCGACTCCATGCCACCGGCCACCACCACGTCCGCTTCACCCGCACGGATGAGGAGCGCACCAAGATTCACGGATTTGAGCGCGCTGGCGCAGACCTTGTTCACGGTGAACGACGAGACCGTCGCCGGCAGTCCCGCCCGCAAGCCCGCCTGACGGGACGGAACCTGCCCCTGGCCGGCCGCGAGGACCATGCCCATGATCAACTGATCGACCGATTCCGGGGATGTCCCGGTGCGCTCCAGCACTTCGCGAATCGCCCGCGCGCCAAGGTCGACGGCGGGTACCGAAGCCAGCCCACCACCCAGCTTGCCGAACGGCGTGCGCGCCGCGGCAACGAAGACGACGTCAGTTGCCACGATCGCCCTCCAGCACCTCGAACGGCCGCAGCAGATGACGCGCGATGAGGATGCGCTGGACCTCGCTCGTCCCCTCACCGATTTCATTGACCTTGACGTCGCGGTACAAGCGGGCCACCGGCGACTCCTCCATGAAGCCAGAGCCGCCATGGATCTGCACGGCCTGGTTCGCACACGCTGTTGCGACCTCGGACGCGTGCAACTTCGCCATCGATGCGTATGGGGCAGCGCTGCGGCCGGCGTCGATTGCAGCCGCCGCCCGCCAGGTCATCAAGCGAGCGAGCTCGATCTGCGTCCCCATGTCGGCGAGCTTGAACTGGGTCGCCTGGAAGGTCGCGATGGGAACGCCGAACTGCTTGCGCGCCGACGAGTACGAGAGCGACGCGTCGAGGCACGCCTGCGCGACGCCGACCGAGAGGGCGGCGATCGCGACTCTGCCGCCTTCGAGAATCTGCAGGAACTGGGTGAGCCCGCCGCCCAGCTCACCGACAAGATTGCCCACCGGCACCCGGCAGTCCTCAAAAATGAGTTCGCGGGTGTCGGAGGCGTGCCACCCGAGCTTGCGATACTTCGGCGCCTGCGAGTAGCCCGCGGTGCCCCGCTCCACGGCGATCGTGCTGATCTCCTTGTGCCCGTTCTCGGTGCCGGTGATCGCCGTGATCGTCACCCCGGCGCTGATGTCCGTCCCAGCGTTGGTGATGAACGCCTTGCGGCCGTTGATCACCCACTCATCGCCGTCGCGGACCGCCCGGGTCTGCGTGCCGGCGGCGTCGGATCCGGCGTCCGGCTCGGTGAGCCCGAATGCCCAGAGACGGTCGCCTGCCAGGAGTGGAGTCAGCCAGCGTTCCCGCTGCTCGAGAGAGCCGAATCTGGCGAGCGGTGAGATGCCGAGCGAGACCGCGGCCTCGAGCGTGATGGCGCAGCTGGCATCCGCCCGTGCGATCTCCTCCATGGCGAGGCAATACGAGATGAAGTCGCCCCCGGCGCCGCCGAGCTCCTCGGAAAAGGGAAGTGCGAAAAGACCGAGGCTGGCCATCCCGGCGACCAGGTCGTAGGGGAAATCGCCGGTCTCGTCATAGTGCGCCGCTCGCGGGGCGATCTCCGTCTGGGCAAAGTCGCGCACCGCATCACGAATATGCCGTTGTTCGTCGCTGAGATCAAAGTTCACCTGCGTCTAACGGTACTGCGCGGGGATGGACGCGAGGCGCACCCATCCTCCCCGACGAGCGGTTCGCGATGCTCGATCTCCACCCGACCGCGCTCTCCACGGAGCCCTCAACCGACCGAGGTGCCCAACCTCACTGCGGTGAGCCTGACGACGTCCTCGATGGTGTCCGCGATGTCCGCGCCCGCAGCGGTCAGGGCATCGAGCTTGCTCTGCGCACTGCCTGTGTTGCCGCTGATGATCGCGCCCGCGTGCCCCATGCGCTTCCCCGGCGGTGCGGTACGACCTGAGATGAATGCCACGACCGGCTTGTCAAATCCGGTGTCACGGATCCAGGCTGCAGCGGTCTCCTCATCGGACCCACCGATCTCGCCGATGAGGACGACGGCGCGCGTCTCCGGATCGTCGGCGAACCGCTTGAGGACGTCGGGAAAACTGAGGCCCATCACCGGGTCTCCGCCGATGCCGACCGACGTCGTCTGGCCCATGCCTGCTTGCCCGAGTCCCTGAATCACCTCGTAGGTGAGCGTGCCGCTGCGCCCGACGATCCCCACCGGGCCTGGCGAGTTGATGTGGTTGGGAATGATCCCCACCTTGCACTGGCCTGGCGTGACGATCCCAGGGCAGTTCGCGCCGAGCAGCTGGTGCCCGGTGCGGAGCACGAAGTCGCGGGCGCGGATCATGTCGTGCACTGGAATCAACTCGGTGATGCAGATGGTCAGCTCGATCCCGGCAGCCGCCGACTCCATGATCGCGTCGGCCGCGAACGCCGGCGGCACGAAGATGCCGGAGACGTCGGCGCCGGTCGCAGCGACGGCATCCGCGACGGTGTCGAATATCGGCACCCCGTCAGCGTCGGTCCCACCCTTGCCGGGTGACACGCCGGCCACGATGTTGGTGCCGAAAGCGCGCATCTGACCTGTGTGAAAACTGCCCTCACGCCCGGTGATGCCCTGGATGAGCACGCGGCTGCTGCGGTCGACCAGCACGCTCACTGCGGATCCCTCGTGAGCGCAACGATGGTCGCGGCCGCTTCGGTGGCGTTCTTGCCGGGGACGATGCCCGCCTCCTGCAGCAGCTTCCGTCCCTCCTCTTCCATGGTGCCCGTCATGCGCACCACCAGTGGCTTGGTGATGTGCAGCTCGTCGCGGGCGGCGATGATGCCGCGTGCAACCTCGTCGCCGCGCGTGATCCCACCGAAGATGTTGATGAAGACGCCGCGCACCTTGGGGTCGAGCAGCACCATTTCGAGCGCGTTGCGCACGCGCTCGGCGTTGGCGCCGCCGCCGATGTCGAGGAAGTCGGCCGGCTCGCCGCCATGCTGCTTGACGAGGTCGAGCGTGTTCATGGTCAGTCCCGCGCCGTTGCCGATGCAGCCGATGTCGCCGTCCAGGTGCACGTAGGTGAGTCCACGTTTGCGCGCCTCGACCTCGAACGGATCTTCGCCGCTCTTCCCGTCCTCACCCTCCTCGTCGAGCGCGAGTTCGGCTGCGATGTCCTTGTGCCGGCTGTCGGCGTTCTCATCGATCTCGAGCTTGCCATCGGCGGCAACCAGTGCGCCGTCGGTGGTCAGGACCAGCGGGTTGATCTCACACGTCAGCGCGTCCAGCGACGTCGCAACCTGATAGAGCCGAGTGGTCATGTCGACCAGCGCCGCCACGAGTTTCGGCGCGCGGTCGCGGAGTTCCGGCGCGTGAGCGAGCCCCGCAAAGGCGAGTTGGCGGATCTCGTACGGCTGCGGGCCCGCAAAGGGATCGGGCCACAGCTTCGCGATGCGCTCCGGCGCCTCGACCGCGACCTGCTCGATCTCCATCCCACCCGCGGCGGAAAAGATGATGACAAGCCGCCTGCGATCGCGATCCAGGGTGATGCCCAGGTACAGCTCGGCCTCGATCGCGAGCCCGGTCTCGCACCAGACGCTGCGGACGGGGTAGCCGCGAATGTCCATTGCCAGGATGCGCGCAGCCTCACGCTGCGCCTCTTCCGGAGTGTCCACAACTGCGATGCCACCCGCCTTGCCGCGACCCCCGATCGGGACCTGCGCCTTGACCGCAATCCGCCCGAGCTCGCGAGCGGCGGCTGCCGCCTCCTCGGGTGTCCGCGCCAGACGGCCGGCGGGCACCGCGATCCCGGCAGCCGCGAATCGCTGCTTGGCCTGATATTCGAGGAGCTTCATCGGCGGGCCAGTCTAGTCAAAGCGCGTCGTGTCATCGAGACGTTGTGATCCTGTCGAGCTCTTCGAGGTCGGACGCGCTGGGCCGCCAGCGGCCCGCTGCTGCGTTCGCCTTGACCTGTTCCGGCGTCATCGCGCCTGCAATGACGGAGACAACTTGCGGTTGCGCCGCCAGACCGCCGATCGCCACATCGAGGAGCGAGACGCCTCGATCACGCGCAAATCCCGCGATCCCCTCGACGATGTCGAAGTTCCTGTCGGTGAACCAGCGGGCGGCTGCCTCAGACGACTGCGCGAGACGGGTCCCGGGCAGCGGCTCATGACCGCGACGATGTTTGCCCGTGAGCAGCCCGTTGCCGAGCGGGCTGTACGGGATCATGCCGACGTCGAACCGCTCGCAGGCCGGGATCACATCCTCCTCGACCGAACGGTCGAGCAGGCTGTATCGGTTCTGGGCGGTGACGAAACGGGTCAGACCGCGCGTCCTCGCCGTCCAGTCGTCGTCGGCGACCTGCCAGCCGAGCACGTTGGATGAACCCGCCGCGCGGATCTTCCCCTCGGAGACCAGCTCCGTCAGTGTCTCGAGCGTCTCCTCGACAGGAGTGGCGGGATCCGGCTCGTGCACTTGGTAGAGATCGATCCAGTCGGTGCCGAGCCGGCGAAGGCTGTCCTCGATCGCGGTCCGTATCCAGGCTCTCGATGCACCCGAACGGCCCGGGCCGTTCGCGAAATGCCCGAACTTGGTGGCGATCACGGCATCGTTGCGGCGTCCTTTGAGCGCGGCGCCAAGCATCTCCTCGCTCCGTCCCGCGCTGTACAGGTCGGCAGTGTCGAACAACGTGATCCCTGCATCGAGGGCGGCATGGACGACACGGGCGGTGCCCTCAGCATCGAGCCTGCCGCCAAAGTTGTTGCAGCCGATACCGACCACGGTGAGGTGGAGGACGCCACCGCCAACCGGGCGCGTCTCGAGATCGCTCACGTCCAACAGAGTACGCAAAGGTCTCGCAGCCACCGCAGCCTCAGGCTGGTACGCTCACCGCGGTGGCCAGACGCGTGGTAGCGAAACCTTCGGATGAGACTCCGGCAGAGAGTCCGGCGCCCGAACCGGTCGAGGTTCACGCCGGTGCTCCCGGCGACCGTGTCGCGGCGGACTCACTGAAGCCCGCACCTCGATCCGTCATCAACGTCGTCTCCGTCCGGACGCTGGTCACTGCTGCGCTGATCGTGCTCGGCATCGTTGCGCTGGTGGTGTTCCTCGCGAGCATCGTCAGCATCGTTCTGGTGGTTTTGGTCGCGATCGTCTTCGCCGAGGGCATCCGGCCACTGGTGGACGAATTGCGCCGGCGCAAGGTCCCCCGGCCGGTCGGCATCCTTACCGTCTACATCGGTGTGCTCGCCTTCATCGCGATCATGGTGCTGCTGCTCGTGCAGCCGATCGTCAGCGAGGCAGCGTCGCTGGCGAAGAATTTCCCCACGTACCAGAAGGACTTCCTCAGCTGGTTCACCGGGGTCGAGCAGCGGTTCCACTTCAACGTCGACGTCGAGAAGCAGGTCAGCTCGTTCATCGGCGCCACCCGCAACATCCTCTTCGCCATCGGCGGGACGATCTTCAGCATCATCGTCGACTTCGTCCTGGTGCTGGTGGTGGGGTTTCTCTGGTTGGTGAGCAGCGACCGGCTCAAGGCGTTCACTGTGGACCTGTTCCCCGAAGCCCACCACGAGCTGGTGATCGACATCTTCAAAGAGATGGGATTCCGGATGGGTGGTTTCCTCCGCGCGGTCGCCATCAACAGTCTGGCGCTGGGCGTCGTCGTCGGTGTCGCGTGCTGGCTGTTGCGCCTCCCCGACCCCGTCATCCTCGGCATCTTCGCGGGCCTCACCGCGGCGATTCCTATGGTTGGCGGCATTGTCGGCGTGATCCCACCGGTGTTGCTGGGCTTCACCGTCAGCCCCGAGTATCCGATCCTTGTGCTGATCGTGCTCATGGTGATCCAGCTGGTCGACGCCAACACGGTGGTGCCGATGGTGATGAACCGCGTGGTCTCGCTGCCGGCATTGGGCGTGGTCCTAGCCCTCCTGGTCGGCGGCGCGATTCAGGGATTGATCGGCGCCATCCTCGCCGTGCCGGTCGCCGCGGCGCTGCAGGTCTTGCTGGTTCGTGCGGCGGTGCCGGCCATCCACCATGCACAGGGTCGGACCGACCTGGCCTATGCCAAGGCGTACGTCCCCTTATCCCCACATCTCAAGGATCTCGCACCCCGCACCGGGGGACGGCGCATCAATCCCCGCTGATCGTTCAGAGCGGGATGTTGCCGTGCTTTCGCTGCGGTGTACGGACCTGCTTGTTGCGCGCCATCCGCAGTGCGCTGATCAGCGCGAACCGCGTCTGCCGGGGCTCGATCACGTCGTCGACGTAGCCGCGCTCGGCGGCGTAGTACGGGTTGGCAAACTGATCGCGATACTCGTCGATCAACTGCTGTGAGCGCACCGCGGGATCGTCGGCCTTTGCGATCTCCCGCTTGAAGATGACGCTGACCGCGCCCTGCGGCCCCATCACCGCAATCTCTGCGGTGGGCCACGCGACGTTGTAGTCGGCGCGAATGTGCTTGGAGCACATCACGTCGTACGCACCGCCATAGGCCTTGCGCGTGATGACCGTGAGCTTGGGCACGGTCGCCTCGCAGTAGGCGTAGAGCAACTTGGCGCCGTGGCGGATGATGCCGCCGTACTCCTGATCGGTGCCGGGCAGAAACCCCGGCACGTCGACAAACGTCACCAGGGGCACGTTGAAGGCGTCGCAGAAGCGCACGAAACGCGCGGCCTTGATGGACGCGTCGATGTCGAGCGCTCCGGCCAGGACTCGGGGCTGATTGCCGACCACGCCGACTGGGTGACCGTCGAGGCGTGCGAAGCCGCAGATGATGTTCTCGGCGTGATATTTCATCACCTCGAGAAACCTCCCGTCATCGACGATGCGTGAGACCACCGCGCGCATGTCGTAGGGCTGATTGGGGTTGTCGGGGATGAGCGTCTGCAGCTCGGGGTCCTCGCGATGGGGATCGTCAAGGGTCGGCACGTACGGCGGTTGCTCGCCGTTGTTGGGCGGCAGATACGCCAGCAACGCGCGCATCTGATCAAAGGCCTCGTCCTCGGTGTCGGCAACGAAATGCGCGACTCCACTTCGCTGGTTGTGCACGTCGGACCCACCGAGCTCTTCGAATGTCACCTGTTCGCCGGTCGTCACTTTGATGACATCCGGACCGGTGATGAACATGTAGCCGACCTTGCGCACCATGAAGATGAAGTCAGTCATCGCGGGCGAGTACACGGCACCGCCGGTGCAGGGTCCGACGACCAGTGACAACTGCGGGATGACCCCGCTCGCCTCGACGTTGCGATAGAAGATCTCTGCGTACCCGGCGAGCGAGACGACACCTTCCTGGATGCGCGCTCCGCCGGAGTCGTTGATGCCGATGCACGGGCATCCGGTCTGCTGAGCGAGATCCATGACCTTGGTGACCTTCTCGGCAAACACCTCGCCGAGGGATCCGCCGAAGACTGACGCGTCGTGACTGAAGACGAAGACCTGACGGCCGGCGATCGTCCCCCAGCCCGTGACCACCCCGTCGCCACGGATCCTTCGATCCTCCATGCCGAAGTTGGTGGTCCGATGCAGGGCGAAGAGATCGATCTCTGTGAACGAGCCGGGGTCGAGCAACTTGTCGATGCGCTCGCGCGCCGTGAGCTTGCCCTTGGCGTGCTGCGAGCGCTCGGCTGCGCCGGCGCGATGCACTGCATCGTGGCGGCGCTTGCGGAGCATGTTGATCTTACGCTCGGTGCCGGAACCCGAGCCGCCCGGCGCGGAACTGTCCGCTCCGCCGCCGTCCGTTGTTCCATCAGGTGGAACATCCTTGCGTGCCTGTCTCGTCACGTTGTCAGGCTACCAGTCACGCTCCCACTCACACCGACACCTGCGGGTGATACACGCCGAAGACCTCGCGCATCACACCGCACACCTCGCCGACGGTCGCACGGGCGAGCAGCGCAGTGCGCATGAGTGGCAGGAGGTTGTCAGTGCCTTTCGCTCCGGTGCGAAGCGCATCGAGTGCACGGGTCACGTCCGCTCCCGAACGCGCGGCGCGCGTCCTCACCAGCCGCTCGATCTGCTCGGTCTCGAGCGCCGCGTCGACACGGAGGATCGGGACCTCTGGCTGCGAGGTCTCCGTGAACTGGTTCACGCCGACGATGACCCGTTCGCCGGACTCGACCTGGCGTTGAAAGCGATACGCCGATTCCTGAATCTGCTCCTGGTAGAAACCGCCTTCGATGGCGGCGACGGCGCCGCCGAGATCGTCGACGCGCCGCATCAGCGCCCGTGACTCATCCATCAATTGATGGGTGAGCGATTCGACGAGGTGCGACCCACCAAGGGGATCGGTGACGTTGGCAGCGCCTGACTCATGACCGACCACCTGCTGCGTGCGCAGGGCGATCTCCGCCGCCTGTTCCGACGGCAACGCCAGCGCCTCGTCGTAGCTGTTGGTGTGCAGTGACTGGGTCCCGCCACACACGGCCGCGAGCGCTTGCAGCGCGACGCGCACCACGTTGTTGAGCGGCTGTTGGGCCGTCAGCGTCGCGCCGCTGGTCTGCGCGTGAAAACGCAGCTGGAGGCTGCGCTCACGTTTGGCGCCGAAACGGTCGCGCATCACCTCTGCCCAGAGCGCGCGGGCGGCCCGGAATTTGGCGACCTCCTCGAAGAAATCGTTGCTGACATTGAAGAAGAAGCTCAGCCGCGGCGCGAAGTCGTCGACTTCGAGCCCGGCGTCGACGGCCGCCTGCACATAGGCGATGCCGTTGCACAGCGTGAAGGCGATTTCCTGCGGCGCGGTGGAGCCGGCCTCGCGTATGTGATACCCGCTGATACTGATGGTGTTCCAGCGAGGCAGACGGTCGGCGCAGTACGCGAACGTGTCGGTGACCAGCCGCATCGAGGGTCGCGGCGGATAGATGTAAGTGCCGCGCGCCGCGTACTCCTTGAGGATGTCGTTCTGGATGGTCCCGCCGAGCGTATCGGCGGCAATGCCCTTGCGCTCGGCGGCAAGCTCGTAGAGGAGCAGGAGCACCGACGCGGGCGCGTTGATGGTCATCGAGGTGGTGACCTTGTCCTGCGGGATGCCGCGCATCAGCAGTTCCATGTCGTCGAGCGAGTCGATTGCGACACCCACCTTGCCCACCTCGCCATGCGCGACCGGGTCGTCGCTGTCATACCCCATCTGAGTCGGCAGGTCGAACGCCACCGAGAGCCCGTTCTGACCGGCGCGCAGCAGGTAGTGGAAACGCTCGTTGGTCTGCTCGGCGCTCCCGAATCCGGCGTACTGTCGCATCGTCCAGAGCCGTGCGCGATAGCCTTCGGCGCGGATGCCGCGCGTGTACGGGTAGTCCCCGGGGTCCGGCCAGCCGTTGTCCTGGTCGTCGTAGAAGGTGTCGAGGGGCAGGCCGGACTCGGTCTCCAGGCGGAGGCTCGAACCGGCCGCGGGGTCGTCGCTCATGAGCGCGACCCGGCGTGCTCCTCGTCGAGCTGGCACAACTCGGTGAGCACCCCACCACCCGCCGAGGGATGGAGGAACGCCACAAGACGGCCCGCGGCGCCGTGGCGGGGGCACGTGTCCAGCAGTTGCAGGCCGAGCGCCGCGTAGTGATCGAGGCTGGCCTGGACGTCGTCAACGCCGTATGCGACATGGTGCAGACCGCTGCCGCGCCGTGCCAGGAATCCGGCGATCTTCGAATCCGGCCCGGTGCTGCCCAGCAGCTCGATGCGGGACTCGCCAACCTCGAACATCACGGCCTCGATGCCATCGGAGGCGATGACCTGGCGGTGGGCCGGTGTTGAGCCGGTCAATCGCTCGTAAGCGGCGACAGCGGCATCGAGGTCGGCAACCGCGATTCCCACATGGTCGATCCTGGTGAATGCCTTCGCCATCGTCGGGCGAGTATAGGAAGCAATACGGCAACGCCGCGTTCGCGCGCGCGAACTCGATGCTAGCGTCCAGACGCCGTGAGAACCCGTCGCGCGGTCGCCATCGCAGCCGCCGCCAGCACCGTCCTTCTCGCGTACTTCGTGATCGCGTGGGCCCAGGTGACCCCGCTTCGCGAGCGCGGCACGGACTTCTCCGCGTCGTACGTCGCCGCGCTCGTGCTCCGGAGTGGTGACGGCGCCCGGCTGTACGACCACCAACTCGAGCATGCCCGCCACCTCGAACTGCTCCCGCCGGGCACCGTGATCAATCTGCCGTTCATCACCCCGCCGACGACGGCGCTGCTGGCGCTGCCGTTCACCGCCTTCGACCCGGGGACGGCATTTCGCGCGTGGTCGGTGGCGCAGCTGTTGCTCCTGGTGCTCGCCGTCTGGATCGCGGTCAGGGCAGGACCGTGGCCAACCGCGACCGGTCGATCGCCGCGGGTGGCAACGCTGCTCCTGGCCCTTGCGGGTGGTGGCACCTATGCGTTTCTCCTGCTCGGTCAGATCGACGGGGTGACGGCGCTCGGACTTGCCGCTGCCTACGCCGCCTGGAGGAAGGATCGAGCGGCGGCTGCGGGCTTCTGTGCCGGCCTCGCGTTCGCAGCGACCAAGCCGCACCTCGCGATCGGACTCGGGATCTGGCTCATCGCGCGACGCGACTGGCGAGCGCTCTCGGGCGCCGTCGCCGCCTGCGCGGTGGTTGCCGTCGTCTCGTTCGCCGTGGTCGGGCCAACCGGGATCGGCGGCTTCGTCTCGGCTCTGGGCTTCGCACTCGGCAACACGCCGGGCGCAAGCACGCTCGGCGTCCCCGGGCTGGTGGCCTCCTGGCTCGGTGGTGGCGGCGTCGCGACGGTGCTCGGGCTCATCGGATCTTTCCTTGCGCTCGCGGGCTGCGCACTGCTTGGCGCCCGATCGCGCGCTGGCGCAGCGGCTCTCGAGGTCTCGCTCGCCGGCGCTGCCGCCCTCTCGCTCCTCGCGTCGCCGCATCTCCTTCCGCACGACCTCGTGATCCTCGCGCCGGTATTCGCGTGGAGCGCGGCCCGCGCAGCCGCAACCGATGCCGCACCCTGGCCCGGGCTCGCGTCTCTTCGCGTGATCGCCGCCTGGGCGATGCTCGGCGTCCTCGCGTTCATCGACACCGGGAATGCCGCGCCGGCGCCGCCGGGCCGGCTGGTGCCGCTGGCGTTGGTCGGGATCGGGGTCGCGGCCGTCCTGATCACGGGAACCCGGACACGCACGGAAAAGCCGGCGCGCGTCGAGTTCGCTCAGTCCGGCAGCGGCAGGGGCGCCGGCGGGTCGACCGCGTAGTCGTAGAAGCCGCGACCGTTCTTGCGGCCGAAGCGACCCGCCCCCACCATCCGTTCGAGGATCGAAACGGTCGCCACGTCACCCGGGGCGTGGTCGCGCTCCATGCGATCGCGCCGGATCGTGAGCACTGTGTCGAGTCCCGAGAAGTCGGCGAGCTGGAACGGTCCCATGGGCCAATTGAGGCCCTTGCGCACCGCGACGTCGATGTCCTCGGCCGACGCAACACCACCTTCGAGCAGCGAGAAGGCCTCGCGGGACGCGGAGCCGAGAATGCGATTGACGATGAAGCCGTCGATCTCTTTGGCGACGACGATCGGCGTCCGCCCCATTCGCCGCGACCATGCAACCGCGCGCTCGCAGGTCTCGTCGGAGGTCTGCGGACCGCGCACCACCTCGCACAGGTCCATGACCAGCACTGGGTGGAAGAAATGCATGTTGCAGCACAGCTCGGGACGGGCGGTTGCGTCGGCCAGCCGCGACACCACGATGTTGCTCGAGTTGGTTGCGATGCCCGCACGCGCGGGGAGATGCGCATCCAGCTCCGCGAAAATCTCGCGTTTCACCGAGGGTATCTCCACGACAGCCTCGATCGCCCACGCCGACTCCGCCGCAGCGGCAGCAAGATCCGTGGTCGCCGTCACGCGTGCTGCGGCTGCATCTGCCTCCGCGCGGTCGAGCCTGCCTTTCTCGACCTGACGGTCGATCCACGTGCTGTTCGACGCCATCGCGCGCTGCAGATGCTCGCCGTCAACATCGACCAGCGACACATCGACGCCGTGCAGTGCCGCTTGCTGCGCGATCTGCGCGCCCATCGTGCCGGCTCCGACGACGAGCAGACGCCCTTCGTCCGTCACGAGATCAGCCCTCGTCCGGCCACCTGACGGGCACGCGCGTGGTGCACTCGGTGAGCTCTTGCGATGCCTTGGTGTAGCGCACGATGGTCGGGAAGTCGCCTTTCAACTTCAGCCTGCCGAGCATGATCCCTTTGGTGGCGTCGAGCTCCTTCTGCGCGACCTGCTTCCAGCGGGAATACGCGCCCGTGATGACGAACTTCGCCGCCTGCGCATCCTCACGGGTGCCGACACGAACGTCGCGCGCCTCCCCGTGCCAGAGGTCGAGGAAGACCCCGCGATCCTCGGGGAAATTCTTGTCGGGCTCTGCGAGCACGACGAGACCGACGGTCCCCTCCCAGCCCGCGGCCGCCTGCCGGTATTTGGAGGATTTGTTGATCTCCGCCTTGAATGCGTCGGCCCACTCCGGGCTGTACGCGTCGTAGACGGCGTCGGTATCTGGCACTGGATTGCCTCCTTGGACGGGTCCTCCGGTCGCGACCGGTGCCCCAGAGTGTGGCCTGTCGGGTCAGCCCGGTGCAGGGTCGGCAAGCGCGCGGGCCACGTAGACGGCCACGTCATCGACCGCCAGTGACTGGCCGATCTGTTTGGCGGCGATGCCCTCATCGAACATCGCGAGGCAGAACGGGCAGGCGGTTGCGACCTTGGTCGCCTGTGTGTCCACAGCCTGGTCGACACGGCGATGGTTGACCCGCGGCTGATCCTCCTCCATCCACATCCGGCCACCACCCGCGCCGCAGCACATCCCCTCTCTCTTGCTGCGTGCCATCTCGACCACCTTCAACCCGGGGATGCGTTCGAGGATGTCTCGCGGCGGCGCGAAGATGTCGTTCCACCGCCCGAGGTAGCACGAATCGTGGTACGTGATCGTCTCGTCCTGCGCTTTCGCGGGATCGAGCGTGATGCGACCTTCCTTGAGCAGGCGATCGATCACCTGGGTGTGATGGAACACCTCGTACTCCCCGCCGAAATCCTTGTATTCGTTGGCGAACGTGTTGAAGCAGTGCGGGCACGACGCGATGATTTTGCGCACGTTGTGCTTCTTCAGGACCTCGATGTTGTCCTTCGCGCGCTCCTGAAAGAGGTACTCGTTGCCGATGCGACGCGCCGGGTCACCGGTGCACTTCTCCTCGGTTCCCAGGATTGCGAAATCGACGCCCGCCGCCTGCAGGATCTTGCTGAGCGCTGCGGCGATGGTGCGCGCGCGGTCGTCGAACGAAGCCGCGCACCCGACCCAGTACAGATATTCGGCGTCAGGCTTGTCGGCGACCAGCGACACCCCGAGGTCCTTGGCCCAATCCGCGCGCGACTGGTGGGAAAGCCCATACGGGTTGGCGACGTTCTCGATGTTGCGCAACGCCGACTCGGCCTGCTTGGGGATGCGCGACTCGTCGAGGACGAGATGCCGGCGCATGTCCATGATCTTCGGAACGTGCTCGATGAGCACGGGGCACTGATCCATGCAGGCGCCACAGGTGGTGCACGACCACAGCGTCTCCTCGAGGATGGTGCCGCCGATGAGCCGGCGGGTTCCGTCGGTTGCCACTGCCGCGGCCACCTCCTCTGGCGACAACCACGATGGCTGGAAATGGCCCGGGACGTTGTGCACTGCTCCCGGGTGATGATCTCCGGTGGTCCACATGGTTGCGCCATCAGCGGCCGCGAGGGCACCCGACTCCGCAGCGGAGCCGTCTTTCGAGTGACCTGCGGACTCTGGCGCCACGTGCGCGTCGTGAGTCGTCGCCGCGTAGCCACCCGCCAGATTCTCGTATGCGAGATCACGCAGGTCGGTGATGAGTGTCTTGGGTGACAGCGGCTTGCCCGTGTTGTACGCCGGGCAGTGCGTCTGACATCTCCCGCACTCGGTGCAGGTGTAGAGATCGAGCATGTCCTTCCAGGAGAACTGGTCAAGCGAGCCGACGCCGAAGTGCTGATCGGCCTCGTTCTCGGCGTTCATCACGGCGTCGATGTCAAGCGTCCGCAGTGCTCCCTTCGGCGCCTCGTTCTTGAAGATGACGTTGGGAATCGACGTGATGATGTGGAGGTGTTTGCTGTAACCGAGGTACACGAGGAAACCGAACACGAGGGTGAGATGCGCCCAGAAAAAGATGCCGTGGATGACGATGAGCGCCTCGCTCCCCGAGCCAAGCGGGCGGAAGATACTCGACAGCGCTGACGCAATCGGCCGCCACTGACCGAGCGCCTCGGGCGCTCCCGCTGCGACGCGCGTTGCGTAGTTGAGTTCCATGCAGACCAGCAGGACGCCGATCCACGCGAGGATGAGGATCGCGTCGCCGCGATGACTCCCGCGGAACCTCGTGGGGTTGACGACCAGGCGGTTGAAGAGCGCCATGACGATGCCGCAGATGACCACGAAGAAGAACAGGTCCTGCAGGAAGGCGATGGCGCCGCTTCCGGGCAGCAGGTTGAACCGGAATCCCTGCCAGAGTGCCTCGACGATCCCTTGCGCGATCGCCGTGAGCAGGACGACGAAGCCCCAGAAGATGAACGCGTGCAGGACGCCGGCAAACGGCCATCTGAGGAGACGTCCCTGCGCGACGACGTAGACCAGGAAGCCGCGGAGGCGCGAGGCGGGATGATCGAGACGGCGTTCCGGGCGCGTGGTGCGCCGCATCTCACCGAGCAATTTGCGCCAGCGCAGACCGCTGGCGATGAGCGCCGCGCCGGCGATCACCACCAGCGCGATGGGACTGAGGATCGCGGTGACAGCCCCGGACACTAGCGCCCTTTCCACTCCGGCTGACGCTTCTGCATGAAGGACTGAATGCCTTCAGCGGCATCCTCGCTGGCGAAGAGTCCGATGAATTCGCCGCGCTCGGTCTTGAGTGCCTCGTCGATGGGAAGCTGCGAGCCCGCGAGCATCGCGCGCTTGGTTGCTGCGATCGCCAGCGGTGCTCGGGATGCCAGCAACGCGCCCCATCGTTGCGCCGTCGCCGGCAGCGCTTCGGGCTCCACCACCTCGGCGACGAGGCCGATCGCGAGCGCGCGGGCAGCGTCGATCGGGTCGCCGGTCAGCAGGAGCTCGGTTGCGCGCGCGCGGCCGATGAGTCGAGGCAGGCGCTGCGTGCCGCCCCATCCCGGAATGATGCCGAGCTTGATTTCGGGTTGACCGAAACGCGCGTTGCTCGAGGCGATACGCACGTCGCACGCCAGGGTGAGCTCGCATCCGCCGCCAAAGGCGATGCCGTTGATCGCGGCGACGATGGGCAGACGCGACGCCTCGAACAGGAGCGTCAGGTCGGTCGCCTTGCTGATCGCATCAGCACCGGCGCCGAAGCCGGTGATGTCGGCTCCTGCCGAGAAGAATTTCGGACCGTTCCCGGTGATGACCAGCGCCCGGCAGGTGTCGTCGGCTTCGGCTTGGGCGAGCCCTTCGGCGAGGCCGTTGACGACGTCGCCGTTGACGGCGTTGGCGGGCGGATGATCGATGGTGAGGGTGACGACCGCCCCCTCGCGATCGACGCGGATCGCCTCATGGAGTACCTGACCCACGAGCTGTGCCTCCCTCGATGCGATGACGGCTGCGTGGGTCATACAGTAAATGCCTTCGTGCGTGCGCCGATGCCTCGCATGAGCGCGGCGCATAGAATCCCGAGGAGTGGAGCTTCCCCCGCTCGGTGACCGGGTAGAACCCGATGCCCTACGCGCGATGAGCGAGGAGGACCTCGAGGCACTCAAGGCGGCGTTGCTGGCGACCGAGCGAGCCACCGTGGCTGCGATGGCTCCGTTCGACCAGCATCTTCGCGAGATCCGCACCCGCGCGACTGAACTGGGCACGGAGCGGCGTCGACGCGAGCGGGCGCAGCAGGTCGCGCAGCGCGCGGGTGTCCGCGAGGCCGCGAAGTCGGGCGGGATGCCGAACCTGGCCGCGGCGCTCGAGAGCCCTGACGACCTCTTCACGGGTGAGACACCCCTGACCGCGGTGCGCGCCTTCCTCAGCAGCGGCGGCGAGGTCGGCTTCGGATTCGCCACGCGTCCGGGGACGATGACCTTCACCGACGGCCGCCAGCAGCGCCAGGCGAAATCCTGGGGCGACGCACGCGAACTGCATGCGCTTGGATGGGATCCCGGTGCGCCCGGTGTCCCCGGAGTGCGTGTGCACCTGGCAGGGAGTCGCGTCGAGCGCGTTGTCGCGGCAACCGACGTCGTCCTCGGCAGCGACGCGGGCTAGGCACCGACAGTTTCGCCAACCTGTTCTGGCCGGCGTTCACCAACGCCGCTACACGTCGGCAGCTCAGCCGGCTGGTGCGTTTCCGTAGGGATACGACCCGACACCACCGGCGGCGCGTGCCGGAGGGGTCGCCGGCGCGGGAAGCCGCTGCACGATGACCTTCTCGACGTCGCGCGAGACGGCAATCGCCGGCCGCGTCGCGTCGATGCGCAGGAAGCGGCGCGGATGCTGTGCCGCCAGCTGCTCGAACGCGGCTTCGACGGCTGCGTGGAACGTCTCCGGTGCAACCTCGAATCTGTCGAGCGGCAGCTGCTGCGCGCGTTGCCGCTGTGCGGCAAAGGTTGCCGGGATCGCGAGGTACAGGGTGAGGTCGGGCCACACGTCGCCGCACGCGGCTGCGTGCAGGCGCAGAAGGTCAGCTGTGGGAATGCCCCGTCCGCCGCCCTGGTACGCGATGGTCGAGTCGGCGTAGCGATCGGCGATCACAACGCTGCCGCGACGCAGTGCCGGAAGGATGGTCTCGTGGAGCAGTTGCACGCGCTCGGCCGTGAACAGCAATGCTTCAGCCCATGCCTCGAGCGCGGGGCCACGCTGGTGCTGCAACACGAAACTGTGCAGAATCTCGCCGAGCGGTGTCTCGTCGGGGCGAACGGTGACGACCTCGTGGCCCTGCTGGCGCAGCGCACCCGCAAGCGATGCGACCTGGGTGCTTTTGCCCGCGCCGTCAAGCCCTTCAAAAGAGATAAAAAAGCCGCGCCACGCGCTCATGTCAGTCGATACTCCCCCGACGCCGCCGGGCCCCTCGCCCGACTGGCTCATTCCGCTGGTCGAAGTATGACCAGTCGACGGTTGGGTTCGTCACCAGTGCTGCGCGCTGCGAGCGCGTGCGACTCGACAAGCTGGTGCTGCAGCCTGCGTACATATGCATTCTGCGGAGTGAGCTCGACGTCGTTACCGGTTCGTTGCATCTGCTCGATCCCTTCGAGCACGTCCTGCATGGCCGGCTCGGTGTCATCGGACGCATCGTCGGGCGCCTCGACGCCGTACACCCGGGCGAGCGCTCCTTTGATCTGCGCCACGGTGTTGCTGCGTAACACGTGGATGGGGATGCCTGACGACTCCGCGGCGCGAACCGGGGAATCGTGGCGGCGGTAGTAATTCTTCAACGTGAGCACGACGTCGGCGTCGTCGACGTGATGCTGAATGCGAACCGGAAGCCGCATCTCACGAAGTGACTGCTCGAGGTAACTCCGTGATACGCCGTAGGGAAAGATCGAAAGCGGTGGTCCGGTGCGGACAGTCGGTGGAGGCGGTTCCACGGCGCGCTCGCGCCGCTGCTGTCCGGCAATGTACTGGTCCACGTCAAAGCGACGCTGGCGTTCGCGGCCGCGACGTGGGCTTCGTTGTCCACCGAGAAACGGAGCCGGCTCAAACGGAGAAGGCTTGGCGGTCGCCGCGCTCGTGTCGATGCGGCTGATGATCTCGCCGTCGTCACCACGGAGCCGCACCTGCGGGGGCCGAACCCGTCCGCGCAGCGCTTCGTCCACCGTCTCGGCGAGCGGGGCGTGCACCACGACGTGGTCGCGCTCCTGGATCTCGATGAGCACATCAAATGTCGGCGGCGATTTCCGTTCGAGCACCGACTTCTGAGTCCCGCGACGGCGAGCCTCCTCGTCAGACAGCGTGACCGTCTGAATGCCACCGAGGAGATCGTTGAGCGTCGGATTCACCAGCAGTGAATCGATGTTCGAGCCGTGCGCGGTGCCGATCAACTGCACGCCGCGCTCGGCGATGGTCCGCGCGGCAACCGCCTCGAGCTCGGTGCCGATTTCGTCGATGACGATGCACTGCGGCATGTGATTCTCGACGGCTTCGATCATCACCGAGTGCTGCAGCGCCGGCGTACGCACCTGCATGCGCCGTGAGCGTCCGATCCCCGGATGGGGAATATCGCCGTCGCCGGCGATCTCGTTCGATGTGTCGACGATCACGACACGCTTGCCACACTCATCACTCAGGACGCGCGCGCATTCGCGCAGCATCGTGGTCTTGCCGATGCCAGGCGGGCCGAGCAGAAGGATCGACTGTCCGCTGACCACCATGTCCTTGATGATGTCGATGGTTCCGGTCACCGCGCGGCCGACGCGACACGTGAGGCCGACGATGGTGCCCTTGCGATTGCGAATCGCGCTGATGCGATGGAGCGTGCGCTCGATGCCGGCGCGGTTGTCATCGCCAAAAAGACCGACGTGCTCGGTGACGTAGTCGATCTCGGCATTGCCGACGTGCGCCGAGTCGAGGATCGCCTCGCCGTCGGTGAACCTCGCCTCCGGTTCGCGACCGAGATCGAGGACGACCTCGAGAAGATCGCCCCGTCCCACCGAGAGGCGTTGCGCTGCAGCAGCGATGCGAGGTGGGAGCGCTGCGAACAGCAGGTTGAGCTCCTCCTCCCACGAGGACCCGTACGGGGTCACCTGGGCGACGATCTCTGTCTCCTCGATGTGGTCGTGGACAGGACGTGAAGCGGTACTGAAGGCGTGGCGGACGGAACGCTCCGTGCAACCCCCGCATGTACGAGCACGGGCTTCTTGCGCCGCGATGGCGCCTGAATGCGCACCTTTGCGCCGAGTTCGCTGATGAGCAGGAGTTGTGTGCCGTAGACGGCGAACCCTCGTTGCTGCAGGGCGCGGATGAGCTCGGAGTCGTAATGCCGGAGCACGCACGACGCGGGGCCAGACGGCAGTTCCGCTAGCACCGCGTCGATGACGGCGTCACGCAGGGCGGGGTCATGCCCCTCGCACATCATGCTCAAGCTCGCCGGTTGCGCCGCGGTCGGCTGCCGGATCGCCGCCCAGGCCACCACGCCCGGACGCTCCACGACGATGTGACGCACGCTGTCGCGCCCGAGCGACGCGATGATCCCCTGACCGTAGCCGGCCTGCCAGGTCTTGAGCGACGGTGCCTCGACATCGGCGACGTGCGACGGAGTTGTGCGGAGATAGAGCAGATAGATGGCGCCGATGTCGTCGCGTCGCGCCGGGCGAATCAGCGTCGAGTTGACGTTCGGCTCCGGTTCCACGGCCGACTGATCGCGGTACAGGATCTGCTCGGTCGCGAATTGTGTGTATCCGTGCTCGAGAAACACCGGCAGCAGCGGGTGATCCAGTGGAAGGCGAACGTGGACGCGTTGCACGCCATGCTCCAGACCACGGTTGCGCACCCCGTCGAGGAGTTCGGCGCGGGCGAAATGGCCGGATGCGGTTGCCGACGTGCACAGGTTCAGCACCTGCCATGCGCGTGGACGGACGGACAGCAATTGCATCTGGACGAAGCCGACCACACCTGCCTTGGCATCCTCGGCGACGAGCATCTCCTCTGCGAGGTCGCTGATGGGGACGAGCGAGGAGAGCGACTTGGTGAGCGCCTGCCAGAGGCGCAGCAGCGTTGCCTGCGGGACGGGACTGTCCGGAGTCATCTGCGCGCCCCGACGCTCGTCCTCGGTCGCCTCCCGATACAACTGCTCAATCCGCGCGAGGTCGCGGAAGGATGCCGAGCGAATGATCACGCTGCGTCGACCTCGAGCGCCGCGGCGGCCCGATCCAGGAACAGTTGGTGCAGGCGTGGATCGTCGGTCATCTCCGGGTGGAAGCACAGCCCCAGATGCGGACCCTGTGCGACGGCGATCGCGTTCTCGCCAAAAGTAGCGATAACATCGGCATCGGTTCCAACCTGCTCGATCAGCGGAGCGCGGATGAAGACGGCACGAAAGGGCGCCACCCCAAGCGCCGGGACCTGGATGTCGGCTTCGAACGACTCCACCTGGCGTCCGTACCCGTTCCGACGGACGGTCACGTCGAGCGCGCCGAACGAAATCTGGTCGGGGCGCCCATCGAGCACCTCGCGGCTCAGGAGGATCAGACCGGCGCATGTCGACAAGGTCGGCATCCCGCCGGCCAGCCGCTCACGCAGGGGCATCTCGAGGTCGAATACCTGGAGCAGGCGGCTCATCGTGGTCGACTCACCACCCGGCAGGACCAGGGCATCCACATCATCGAGCTCCGCGACCGTACGCACCGTGGATGCCTCCGCGCCGCAGCCGCGAAGTGCCAACAGGTGTTCTTGGACGTCGCCCTGAAGGGCGAGCACGCCTACCCGCAGGATGGTTGCTTCCCTCTCAGCGGACGCGAGCGCTCCATCCCTGGCGGGGCTGGCTTCGCGTCATTCGCACGCTCATAGTGTACGCCGCCGGTCAGGTGCGGGCAGCGCTACCAACCCCGGGTTGCGAGCAATTCGCCGGCCGGCATCGAAGCCACATCGAGACCGGGCATCGCCTTGCCAAGTCCGTCACTCCACTGGGCAATGACGTCCGGCTTGTCGAAGTTGGTGGTGGCGGCGACGATCGCCTTTGCGTAGGCAATGGGATCGTTGCTCTTGAAAATGCCGCTGCCGACGAAGTTGCCCTCGCAGCCGAGCTGCATCATCAGCGCCGCGTCCGCAGGAGTCGCGATGCCACCTGCCGAGAAATTCACGACCGGCAGCTTGCCTGTCCTGTGCACTTCCTGGACCAGGTCGAAGGGTGCCCCGAGGCGCTTGGCTTCCGTCATCAACTCTTCCGGACGCATCGAAGCGATGCGGCGAATGCCGCCTTGCACGGCGCGCATGTGACGCACCGCCTCGACAACATTCCCGGTGCCGGCTTCGCCCTTGGTACGGATCATCGCAGCGCCTTCGCCGATGCGCCGCAGTGCCTCACCGAGATCGCGCGCGCCGCAGACGAAGGGCACGTCGAACTGCCACTTGTCGATGTGGTATTCCTCGTCAGCGGGGGTCAATACCTCGGACTCGTCGATGTAGTCGACACCCAGCGACTGCAGGATCTGCGCCTCGACAAAATGGCCGATGCGCGCCTTGGCCATGACCGGAATGGTCACCGCGGCGATGATCTCCTTGATCAAGCCGACGTCACTCATGCGCGCAACACCGCCGTCGCGCCGGATGTCCGACGGAACCCGCTCGAGCGCCATGACCGCAACCGCGCCGGCGTCCTCGGCAATCTTCGCCTGGTCCGGGGTGACGACGTCCATGATGACGCCGCCTTTCAGCATTTCTGCCAGGCCGCGCTTGACGCGCACGCCTCCGGTGTGCGTCTCGTGTCCGTTCGCCGCTGCTTTCTCGCTGATCATGTTGTCGCTCCTCGCCCGGCTCGATGCACCGGAAACGTCTTTATTCTAGCCGTTTCTCGGCTTGGTCTTCGGCCGTGCAGTACTCTTTGTTGCAGTTTTTGTTGTGGTTTTCGTTGCAGGTTTTGTGGTGGCCCGGGCGGGCGCACGCTTCTCTGTGTTGGCTTTCAGCGTCTCGACGGATCGCTGCAGATTGCCGCGGACAATCGGTTCGGCGGCACGACCCAGGAGCCGTCCGGCGATGCCGCCACCGAACTCGTACTCCATGTCAAACGTGACCGCGGTCTGGTCGCCTTTGGCTCGGAATCCCCATATGCCGATCTGCTTGAAGCCCTCATTCGAGTGCCAGCCGATCGCCTTGTTCTCCGTCCACGTGGTGATGTCGACCACCGACGTCAGTGTCGTCGGACCGGCTCGCATTCCGACGTCAAACTGCGCGCCCTTGCCGTGCGTCACCTTGCCCGTCGGCTGCCACTTCACCAAGTCCTTCATGTACTTGGTGGTGTTCCGATAGTCGTCGACATACGCGAACACCGTTGCCACGGGAGCGTTGATGGTCATGTCGATGGTGATTCGACCCATGTCCTGGACTCCTGGCGCGGTGGCCCCGCGCGATGGCCTCAGTATGCGACCCGGGGTGAGCGTCTGCAGACCCTCGCGAAGGGCTCGCGGAGGCGGGTGGTATCATCCGGGCCGGCGCCGGGAAGTAGCTCAGCCAGGTTAGAGTGCGCGGTTCGGGACCGCGAGGTCGGGAGTTCGAATCTCCCCTTCCCGACGTTTTTCGCAGCAGCGCAGAGTCGAAGCCGTCAGCGCGCAACCGGATAGAGCACGTCAGCCCACTGTTCTCCGGTGAGATCGAGATCGAGGTGGCGGAACGGGCCGAAGCCGCGTTCGATGAACTGCAGGTGCGCAGGCATGCGTCCGACAAGACGCGTGTCGATGAACACGTCACGACCGGCCACGCGACCGAGCGCGCTCCACGAGGTCCGCTCACGGGCGCGTGTGGTCGCGTCGATGCCGACACGAACGCGGACATCGCACACCCGCGCACCCGAACAACATGCGCGCGAAGACAGGTACGAGATGAAGAGTTGTGACACGTGCGGGTGAACGTCGAGCCAGCGCTGTGCGGAGGCGTCGACCCCTAACGCGAGCCGCTCTCGTACCGGTGCGCCGATCATCGAATCAGTATGCTCCGGTGTACGGAGAGACGCCCTCGGGCGCTCCGCGACCGTGGTCACGTTGAGCAGTCCGAGCGCGTGAGCCACCCGCCGGCGAAGGCGTCCCCACCGGCGGGATCGGTCCCCGTGCAGTAGATGTCGTCGACCAGCAACTGGCTGCCGGTGAGCAGCACAACGACGTCGAGCTTCTCCGGGTTCGTCGCCGTCCCGAATCCCAGGGACACATGGACAACCCCGCCCGTGCTCGATGGCGCTGCCGCGAATGTCTCGGTCGTCCACTCGGGATCCTGCCCCCCACCAAGTGGATCCGGCGCGCTCACGGCAGCGGCTGTATCGGCCTGCAGTTGTGCCGCGAGCCTCGGCGTGAGCGGACATGACGCGAACACGTCGGCCGCGGAGGCTCCCGCGTCACACGTGGTGAACATGGCGCTTCCGGCACAGGTTGCGGCTGTGCAAGGCGGATAGACCTGCGCCGCCAGCGCGGAGAGCTCGTTGGCGCTTGCGGCGGCGGTGGACGACGGTATGGGTGTCACGGTCGGCGTCGGCGTAAAGCTCGGCGCTGAGGTCGGCGTACCGGTTGACGAAGACGTCGGTCCGGAGGCAGCACCGCACGAAACGATCAGCATTGCGACTGCGATCAGCGTCACTGGAGCGCAACGCCGGCGGAGACTCACGAGTCGACGGCCACAAAGATGCAGAACGTGTGTCCGGCCGGATCCGCGTACACGCGCAACGGCTCATCGGGATCCTTGATGCGATCCAGCAGTAAGCGTGCGCGCAGTTTCAGCGCGCGCTCATGTTGCGCCTCGAGATCGTCGACAGAGCCGATCGTCATATCGAGATGTAGTTGCTGGGGAATCGGACCTTCGGGCCACGTCACCTGTGGGAGCGTCGCCACCTGCTGAAACGCCAGCTGCGTCACGCCATCGGCATCTCGCAATACCAGCCAGTCCTGTCCTTTTGGATCGGCTGCACCGTCGGTAGGAGCCTCATCGCCGGCCCGATACTCGTACCCGAGCAGACGGCGGTAGAACTCGGCGAGCGACCGCGCGTCGGTACTGTCGAGCACCGTCTGTCGAAGTCGGGGGAAGTGTTGCGCGGCATCCATTGGATCGCCTCCTTACGCCAGCAGCTTAGCGAGCAGCCGCCCGGTGAGATGCGATGATCACGACGCGACTGCGGCCCCGTAGCTCAGTGGATAGAGCAGAGGTTTCCTAAACCTTGTGCGCAGGTTCGATTCCTGCCGGGGCTACGGCGCGCGAAGCGATGGTGCGACGATTCCCGCGCGATCCGGGCTGTTGCGACTCCGGCTGTGAGACTTGAAACGAGGAAATAGCATGCCACTGCAAGCGGACTCGTACGACAAGGCACTCGCGACCGCGGCTGCGCACGCGAAGACGTGGTTGGCGTCAGTGCGCGACCGTCCGGTTGCACCTCGTGCCACCGCGAATGAAATGCTGGCTGCGTTCGGCGGCCGGCTCCCTGATGGCCCGACCCCGCCGGAGGAGGTGGTCGAGATGCTCGCCACCATTGCCGAGCCGGGGCTCATGGCGATTCAGTCGGGACGTTTCTACGGCTGGGTCATGGGCGGGACGCTCCCGGCAGCGCTCGCTGCCGACTGGCTCGTCAGCGCCTGGGATCAAAACACCGGATTGCGCTACGCGACGCCGGCGACCTCGGCTGCCGAAGAGGCGGCAGGCGCCTGGTTGCTCGATCTGCTGGGACTTCCGCCCGGCGCCGATGTCGGGTTCGTGACCGGCGCGATGATGGCCAACTTCACGTGCCTTTCAGCGGCGCGCACCTCGGTGCTGCAGCGAGTCGGATGGGATGTCGGGCGCGACGGGCTCAACCGGGCGCCTGAAATAGCGGTGCTGGTGGGCGCCGAGGCGCACGAGACCGTGCACCTGGCGCTCCGCTATCTGGGTCTGGGCACTCCTGATGACGTCGCCGTCGACGAGCAGGGTCGTCTCCGCGTTGACGCCCTGGCTGAGGCGCTGGACAAGATCGACCCTGGCCGGCCCGTCATCGTCTGCCTGCAGGCCGGGAACGTGCATTCGGGGGCGTTCGATCCCTTTGCCGAAGCGATCGAGGTGGCGCACCGGCACGGCGCCTGGGTGCACGTCGACGGCGCCTTCGGGCTCTGGGCGGCGGCCGCTCCAGGGTTGCAGCACCTGGTGACCGGTCTCGCAGGTGCGGACTCGTGGGGGACGGACGGCCACAAGACGCTCAACGTCCCCTACGACTGCGGCATCGCGATCGTGGCGGACCCAGCGGCAATGCGCTCGGCCCTCGGCATACGCGCGAGCTACCTGATCTCCGACGACTCCGGACCGGGTGATCCCCATGAGAAGGTGCCGGAGTTCTCGCGCCGGGCGCGAGGCGTTCCGGTATGGGCGGCGCTGCGATCGCTCGGGCGAAACGGTGTGGCCGCCCTGGTGGAGGGACTGGCGGCCAACGCTCGCGCGCTGGCCGACGGCATTGCAGCGATCGACGGCGCCCACGTCGTCAATGACGTCGTCTACACGCAGGTGTGCGTGTCGTTTGGCAGCGACGAGCGCACCCGCGCGGTCACCGAGCATCTCATTGCCGACGGCACCGTGTGGATGTCCGGTTCGCGCTGGCACGGAGAGAATATCCTGCGCATTTCCGTGAGCAACTGGTCGACAGACGACGAAGACGTGCGGGTTTCCGTTGACGCTGTTCGGCGATCCGTGGTCGCCACTACCCCCGGAGAGCGTTAGCCGGAAACCTGCCGAGCAGTTGCTCCGATGCGCTTCCAGTAGACGAGGGTTCCGGTGAGTCCGCCGTGCGGTTTGAGCGCGTAGTCGGGAATCTCTCCCACAAGGTTGTAGCCGAGCCCGTCGTACAGCCCTGCCGCCCCACCGTCGACTGCCGTGTCCAGCACCAGGAGGGTGCGACCGCGCTCGACCGCCTTGACCTCGGCAGCCTGCATCAACGCGGCTCCGACCCCTCTGCCGCGATGGCTCGGTCGTGTCATGAGTTTCGCGATCTCTGCGCGGTGCGGCTGATTGGGTGGCAGATCGAGGAGCACCGTGACGGTCGCGACCAGCACCTCGCCATCCCACGCCCCGAGCACGATCCGTTCGCCCCGGCCCGCCGCTTCCAGCGCCTCACGCCAATAGGTGCCGGCAGCCTCGCGCGACAGCGGATGCATGAAGCTGACCGATCCACCCTCGGCGACCACCTCGATGAGGATGTCGGTCAACCTCGCAAGCGTTTGCGGCGAGGCACGGAGTGCTGTGATTTCGATGCCGGTCACAGCCACTCAGTGTGAACGAGAGCTAGATGGCTCCCGCTTCGATCGCGCGCTCGATCCAGGGGATCACGTCATCGAGCATTGTGTCGAGTGTGGTCGTGGCTTCAAAGCCCAGCACGCGCTGGGCCTTGTCGACGGAAGGAATCCGGCGCTGGACATCGTGCTCGAACGGGGTGTCGCTGACGTAGTGGAACGGCACGTCATCGCCCTTGATCTTTCGCCAGATCAACTCGGCCAGCGCGAGTACTGTCGTCGACTCACGCGTCGACAGATTGAAGTCGTCGTTCAGCGCCGCGGGGCTCTCCATCGCGGTGACGATGCCCTTTGCCAGGTCACCCGCGTAGGTGTAATGACGGACCTGCGCTCCGTCGCCGAGGATGTGCAGTGGGTCCTGCCCTTTCACCACCTTCTGCACGAGATCCGGCACGACGTGACTCATCGCGAGCTTGACGTTCCCGCTCAGTATCTCCACGTCGCCGAGGGCCCGGCCCTCACCGACACCGACACAGTTGAACGGCCGGACGATGGTGAAGGGCAGCTTGTGCTGGCTATATGCGGCGCGGGCGAAGTATTCGACAGCAAGTTTCTGAAATCCGTACGAGGAGCGCGGAGGCGGGATTTCGCGCTCCTGTCCTTCGGCCGACGGCCAGGACGAGGCCGATTCGAACACCATGGACGAGCTCAGGTACGTCACCTTGGAGAGCGAACCGGCCTGGTGCGCCGTGATCGCGGCATCGCAGGTGGCCGCGAGGATGCGCTCGTTGGTCGCCAGCAGGTCATACGCGTAGGTGTGGAAGTACGAGATCCCGCCGATCATCGCCGCGCCGGCGATGAGATGCTCGCATCCGTCGAGCGCACCCGACATAAGGGCGACATCGCGCGCGTCGCCGAGTACGAGCCGGTAGTGCGGGTTGGTGTCGTACGAGCGTGCGACGTGCCCGTACTTCGACTCGTTGTCAACGCCGACGACGTCATAGCCCCGCTCGAGCAACTCCTCGACGACGTAACCGCCGATGAATCCCGCCGACCCCGTGACCAGGACCTGCGTCACGGCGTCGCACCCGGACGGGCATGAGGCACGGGAGTTTCACGTCCCGTCACGCCGAGCGCGTAGAGATACCAGTGGAGATACTTCGGAATCCACGCCCGCACCTTGAAGTTGGAGGTGCCGTCCGTGCGGTCGAGCCAGATCGTGGGCAGCTCAGCCACCGGGAGCCCGAGACGGCGAGCTTTGGCGACCAGCTCGATCCCAAGTTCGAAACCCGCGTCCGAGTCGATGCCGACACGCTCCACAAACTCGCGGGAATATGCCTTGAACGAGTTGGTTGCGTCGTGCGTGCCAACCCGCGCCATCAGATTCAAGGACACACCTGCGAGACGCGAGATGCGCCCCTTGACCCACGGCCCGCCAACCTGCTGTCCGCCACGCATGTACCGCGACGCGCATGCGACGACGACCCCGCGTTCGACGAGTCGCGTGAGCTGATCGATTTGCATCGGATCATCACTGCCGTCTGCCATGGTGACGACGACGACGTCTGCGGTCGCCTGAGAGATCCCGAACCGTAGCGCGTTGGCCGGTCCCCGCCCGAACGTGTTCAACACCGCGCGCAACCGCGGCTCCCGTTCCGCGTAGGCGGTGAGAAACGGCACCGTCGTGTCGTCCGTGGTGTCATGCACGACGAGGACCTCTGCGGGCAACGTGACCGCCTCGAAGATGCGATCGAGGAACGGACCTATGGCCGCACCCTCGTTGTACGCGGGGATCACGACGCTCACGCGCGGCTTCACACTCGGACTCCGTTGCCGAGGAGGTTCGTGATATCGACCACCGGTTTGTCAGTCATCAGGTCCGCGTACTCGCGGTGCGGCGCGCAGATGATGAAGAGATCGGACTCGGCAAGCACCTGCTCGAACGGCATCAACTCCGGGTCGCCGCTGACCAGCGGATCCGTGCACAGCACCCGTGCCGCCCGGCCGGTGAGGACGCGTTTCATCTTGTAGCTCAGGCTGGAGCGTGAATCGTCCGAGCCCGCCTTGAAGGCCATGCCGAGGATCCCGACCGCCAGTGACCCAAGGTCGAAGCGTTGCTCGAGCTTGCCCATGACGTAGAGCGGAATACCTTCATTCACCATGACCGCGGCGTGTCCGAGCGTGAACCGATTCTCCGCGAATGCGGTGATCTGCATGGTGTCCTTGAGGAGACACGGACCCGCGGTGAGCCCGGCGCCCGGGAGGTCCGCCGCGCGCGGATAGTGATACGTGACGGCGTGGCGGATGCGCTCGTAGTCGAGACCGTTGTCGTTGGCGATCATGTAGAGCTGGTTGGCGACCGCGAATTTCAGGTAGCGCCAGCTGTTGGTGAAGAGCTTCGCAAGCTCCGCCTCCTCGGGCTCCAGTTCCACCGTCTCGGGTGTCAGGCGGCGGAACAGTTGCAGCGCGCGCTCAATTGCGCGCGGCGTGGTTCCCGAGACCAGTTGCGGGAGGGTGCGCAGCTCGATGAGTGCCTGTCCTTCAGCGATGCGCTCGGGGCAGAAGCTGACGTCGATGTCCCGCTCGAGCTTCGCGATGACACGCGCGACCCGTTGCGTGACCCCTGGGTACACGGTGCTGCGCAACACGAGCAGGTGGCCGTCGACAAAGTGATCGGCAAGCGGCGTGATGACACGCGCGACCGCCTCGATGTCAGGGCTCAGGTAGCGGTCGACGGGCGTGCCCACCACCACCACGATGTGCTCGCTGATGTCGATCATCGACGCGTCGGTGGTGGCGTGGAGCCTGCCCGAGGCAAGGACGCGAGTGAGAACCTCGGGGGCGCCATTCTCGACAAAGGGCATCGAGCCACCGTTGACGGCGTCGACGGTGGCGGCGTTGGTGTCGTAGAGGATGACGTCGAGCCCGCAATCGGCGAACGCGAGACCCAACGGCAGGCCGACGTGACCACACCCGCCGACGATGACGATGTCGTGCTGGAACTTCGAGAGACGTTCCATCTCTAGAGGGCCCCCACCAGCGGTTGCTGAACAAGCGTCCGGCGTGCAGGCGGAGGAAGCGTGGATTGCGGCGGGGTGCGAACCACGAAAACGACGGCGAGCACCACGGCGACGAAGGGGACGATCTCAGTCGCCAGGATCGGACCCGTGCCGACGGGGTACGTGAGTTGCGCGAGGGTGAACACCCAGCCTGCGCCGATGATTGCCCACGGCTTCGTACGAGCCACCGCGAGCCCGAGTGGCGCGAGGAAGAGCACGTCATACGCGAGCGTGTGCAGGCCGATCACCACGGCGAGGGCGATGGCGATTGCGGCGAAGAGCCGCGTGTCCACCCGCGATCGGATGCGGACCAGGACGACGACCGCTGCGACAGCGAGCACTGCGAACGCGACCTCTGCGGCGGCGGTGCTCGCCGTCACGCGCGCAACCGTCCCGGGGAGCCCGATACCGATCTGGAACTCGCCAAGTTTCGTGGCGCTGCCGATCCATTGAAGGCTGCACGAGGTTCCGACCATTGCGACGCTGACCGCGCCGATTACGGCTGCGGTTGCGGCGCACGCCGCGACGATCCGCCAGCGGTGGTGGATGAGCAGCGCGATGACCGCGAGAAACACCAACTGCGGCTTCACGGCCACGAGACCGAGCAACATGCCGGAGGCGATGTCCTGATGACGCCGCATGAGGTCGAGCGACAGCAGGGCGGGAATCAGCAACAGCGCGTCGTTCTGGGCCAGGCTGAAGTCGGTGTTGGCGATCTGGTTGAGCAGCAGCGCCGCGACGACGCCGGCCATCACCCATTGCGTCAGTCCGCCTCGACGCCGCCAGAGCAGGAAGGCGCACACCGCCAGCGACGCCCACATGACGGCTTCCCACACGCCCACCGCCGCGGCGACGTGCAGCGCGGCGAATGGCGCCGCGAAAAGCGTCATCACCGGTGGCTCGTTGAAGTGCCAGACGAGATCCGCCGCGACCGAGGGAGCGACCACCCCTGGCACCAGGTGCGCACCGGCGAGCTGGACCGACCGCGAGTAGATGCAGCCTAGATTTGCCGCCTGCGCGTGATGGCTCGCGAGGACGCCGGCGAAGTCCGAGGTCTGCGAGTTCGTGACGGCGTAGCGGACGGTCGCCAGTGCCATGGCGATGGATCCGGTGACGCTGGCCAGTGCCACGAGGTGCAGCGGCGTCCGTCTTGAGACGGAGGTATCCGGCGTCGCGTACGCGTGAAGGTCTGCAAAGGGCATCTGCGCGAGGACGCTAACCCCGGCACGGAGCGGAAGCCGGGGACGTTACCGACTAGCTACGGCTTTGGACCCCGCCCAGAGGAGTAGCGAGCACTCTGGCGACTTTTCCGAGTTCGTTCGGCCGCACGGTGCCGATCGCGGCAAGTACCGCGGCGAGCACTAGAGCCCACCCCGCCAGCTGTCCTGGCGGGAAGGTCGCAGCGTCGGCGAAATCCCCAAAGGCCGCGATTGTTATCAAAGCCCACGCCCCGAAGACGAGCGTGACGGGCGATGTCAGGGTCAATCGAGCGTTCGCTGTGCGTCGCCGCGCCGCTGCGGCGACGCCCAGCACCATCGCCGGGGCGAGCATCACCAGGTCGTCGGGGTACGCGTGGGGCGACGCCACGAGTGACAGGACCGCAGCCCCAGCCAGCGCAGCGTCAAGGCGGGTGGGGTCTCGGCGCATGGCCATCCCGAGCCCCACGGCGGCGGCGCAAGCCGCCAGCGAGGCGACCAGCCCGAGGAGGTGTGCGCTCGTTCCGTCACCGAAGACGGCGCCAATCACGCCGATGAAGCTGACCATCTTCGATAAGGCCCATCGCGTGGTCGATGAAGCCAGGATGTTCACAAACCCGGCGATCCCTGTGGGACCGACGAGCGCGACCGACGCCAGGGCCAGCCCAGCGGCTCCGGCGACTGCACCGATGATGACCTGGCGGCGTCGCCATCCCAGCATGAACGCCAGGAGTCCCAGCGCGAGATGGGGTTTCGCGATGCCGGCGGACACCACGAGCACCGCAGCCCCCGTTGCGAGGTGGCCGCGTTTCCATGATCGATACGCCAGCACGAGACCGAGTGCCAGCAACGGCGTCCACTGCGCCTGCATGAACATCGTCCATGTGCCGATCGATGCCAGCGCACCTGCTCCGGCGGCGACCTTCCACACTCGCGGGGTATCCGACGGCCACTCCACGCTCCGCACCGCCAGCACAACCGCCAGCACCAGGATCGCAAGCTCGAGCACGCTCCACACGCGATACGCGTCGGTCAGCGAAAGGAATGTCACCGGGAGCACGAGCGCGGCTGCGACCGGGGTGTTGACGAACGGAAGGTTCGCCTCGCGGTCCGGGGCAATCAAGAGGCTGTGCAAAGGCTGCTGGATCGCCTCGTTGTAGAGGTCCCCGGTGTGCCCCTCGCGGAGCAGCGTTCCTCCGACATAGAACGCGGTGAAGTCGCTCCGACCGAGATCGACACTGTTGATCTGCGACCAGATGACCACGTACGCGACCAGGAGGGCTGCCGAGATCGCGATGATCAGCCGTGCAGGTCGGAGAGATCGGCTCACTCCGGCGAGCCTATCCGGTGCCATCTCGAATCCCCGGCGTGTTATCAGCCCGTGACACTGCCCGGCGCGTGCCGGTTACTGCTGTCGCTCGCGCCATGGCTACGATGGTTCGGTGACCCCGAAGAGTGACGCCGTCACAACGCCGCGGATCCGTCCCATGCTCGATGACGACTGGCCGGGTGTGCTCGCCGCGTACCAGGACGGCATCGTGACGGGCGAAGCGACATTTGAGACCGAGGCGCCGACATTTGCGCGCTGGTCCGCGTCGCATCCCGCCGAGCATCGGTTGGTCGCGGGCGATGATGGGATGGTGCTCGGTTGGGTTGCGTTGTCCCCAATCTCCGACCGCTGCGCGTACGCGGGCGTCGCCGAGGTCAGCGTGTACGTCACGGAACAGGCGCGCGGCCGGGGCGTGGGCTCGCGTCTTCTGGATGCGGTGATCGCCCAGGCGGACGCCGCAGGGCTCTGGACGATCCAGGCCGGCATCTTTCCGGAGAACGCCGCGAGCGTCGCCCTCCATCGTCGTTGTGGCTTCCGAGTGGTCGGCACCCGAGAGCGACTGGGCCAATTGCATGGACGCTGGCGCGACGTGCTGCTGATGGAGCGACGCCGCCCGTAAGCCGGCACGTGGGTGCGATCATCGCGACGATGAAAGAAAACGATGTCTTTGTGCTCGCCGACCAGGCACTCAACCGAGTCGTGCAGCAGATCGCCGACGACCAGTGGGCAATCGTGGTTCCGGCAAGTTATGTCCGCATGCGGGCACTCGACACACCGCCGACGCTCCGGACGATCATTGAGCATCACGCATCGGATGACGCGTGGGTGCCGGACACGCTGTCGGGTCGCACCATGGGGGAGGTCGGCGAGGACAAATTCGCGGGCGACTTCCTCGGCGATGACCCCAAAGCCGCCTTCGCTGCAATCGTGGATATCGCGTGTGCTGCCGCATCGCAATTCGAAGACATGGAGCGCACCGTGCACCTGTCGTTCGGCGACTACACGGCGCGCGAATATTTCTGGCAGATCAACATATTTCGGGGTATGCGGGCGTATGAGATCGCGAAGCTGATCGGTGTGAATCCGACCCTCCCGGACGACCTCGTGCAAGGTCTCTGGGATGAGGTGGGTCCAGTCGCCGAGGTGTGGCGGAAGATCGGTGTCTTCGGGCCGGCCATACCCGTTCCAGACGACGCGCCGCTGATGCAGCGCCTGCTCGGCCTCACCGGACGCGATCCGGCGTGATCACCGCAGCCCACGCGATCATCTACGCCGAGGATCCCGAAGCCGCACGCGCGTTCTTCCGTGACGTCCTGGAACTACCGAACGTCGACGCGCACGGTGGCTGGCTCATCTTCAAGCTGCCCCCTGCGGAGCTGGGCATCCATCCCACAGGTGGGGCATCGCCCAACGGTCATCACGAGTTCTTCCTCCTCTGCGATGACATCGATGGCACGGTGGCCGACCTCAGCGCCAAGGGAGTCGCGTTTGAAGGGCCCGTCACTGAGGCCCGCTTCGGGCGTCTTGCTCGGATGCGCATCCCGGGCGGCGGAGCGATCGGTCTCTACCAACCGTCGCACCCCACCGCGCATAGTCTCGACGCCTGACGTTTCGCGTCAGCGACGACCATCGCTCGTACCATGAGGCGGTGAGTTCCGGACCGCGCCGCCAGACAATCCAGTCGCCTGACGGACGGCAGCTCGACGTTGTCTCGGCTGGAGCCAACGACGGACATTGCCTGGTCTTCCACAGCGGCACGCCGAGCGGAGCTGAGATTTTCGGAGCCATGGCCGATGCCGCGGCAGCGCGTGGTCTCTTCGTCGTCACGTTCTCGCGCCCGGGGTATGGTGATTCGACAGTGATGGCCGGGCGCGCGGTCAGCGATGTCGCCACCGACGTCCAGGCGATCCTCGACACACTCAAGGTCGACTCCTTCTTCTGCGCGGGACAGTCGGGTGGAGGACCGCACGCTCTGGCCTGTGCTGCCCTGCTGGCCGACCGAGTGATCGCCACCGCGACGCTCGCGGGCGTGGCGCCCTATCCGGCGGCCGGGCTCGACTGGCTGGCGGGCATGGGCCCCGAGAACATCGAGGAGTTCAACCTGAGCATCGAGGGCGAGGATGCGCTCACCCCGTTTCTCGAGCGCGAAGCGACTGGACTGCGCAACGTGCAGCCTGACGCCGTTGCCGCGGCGCTCGGAGGCCTGGTGAGCGACGTCGACAAGGCGGCTCTCACCGGCGCTTACGCGGTCCACATGGCGAGCTCGCTCCAACGCGCGGTGAGCAACGGCATCGCCGGCTGGCGTGACGACGACCTGGCGTTCGTGCGGCCCTGGGGATTCGACGTTGCCGCGATCACCACGCCTGTGGCGATCTGGCAGGGGGGCGAAGACCGCATGGTGCCGATGGCGCACGGCGCCTGGCTCGCCGACCACATCCCCACCGCCGAGCGACACTTGTTGCCCACCGAAGGGCATCTTTCGATCGGCATCAATCAATTCGGCAACGTGCTGGACGGCCTGCTCGCGATGGGCACGACCTCGCAGCACTCGGCCCATGCATCGTGAACACCGTATAGTCGCCCAGAGCCTTCGAGGACGCGGAGAGGAGATCAACCTATGACACCGGATGAGATCAAGCAGAGCATCACCACCTGGTGCTCTTCAGACGACGACCTGGAAATGGCTTCCGACCGTTTTGAGCCTGGCACCGACTTCTCGTTCGGTCTCCGCGCCGGAACGCTCAGCACGTCGCCGGTGGACCTCGTCGTCCTGAAGAGCGACGGGGCCGACCGGGTCACGATTCGACGGAGCGTGACTCTCACCGGCGATGTCGTCGATGCTGCGAACCAGCTCGTGGCTTCGCGCCCCGGCTCGGTGACCGCGGCAGTCGAACGGTCCGGCGCTGACACCACCGTCGTTGCCCAGACCTTCGCCTATATCGACGGACTCAGCAAGCACACCTTCGTCCAGGCCGTCGCCGAGCTCGCGCGGACGAGCACGCTGCTCGACGCCATCGGCGGTGGCGGGGCTGTAGGCGAGGTTGACGCGGAAGCCGCGACGGTCGCCTCCGACTCGGTGGACGAGGATCCCGAGCCCGATTCGACCGCAATCAGCGACATGCCGGCTGATGACGCGGTCGCTGCCGCGACAGCCGTACCGGAGTTCGCGGCGACACCCGCGCCCGAGATCGCCGCCTCGCCCACTCCGACCCCGGTCGTCGTCCCTGAGGCGACACCCCAGCCGTCCTTCCCAATGCCGTCGCCGGTGCCGTCCGGTCTCCCGGTCGGGCAGCCTCTGCCCCAACCGAGCTTCAGCCCCCAGCCGGTGCAGGCGCAACCCGCGCAGCCCGCGTACACACCGCAGCCAGTGCAGGCCTATCAGCCGCAACCGGCGCAGGCGCAGCCGGTGCAGCAGCCGGCGCCTGCCGGTGGTTGGATGCCGAGTCACTCGGTACCGCCGCAGGGCCTGCGCGCGTGGGGCGCTCCGGATCCATCCGGTCCCGTGGTCGCGAACCTCGCACCCGGGCTGCCGATCCAGGTCGCGGAAGTCCGCGGAGCGTGGGCGCGCGTGATCTGCTCCAACGGCTGGACCGGCTGGATCGACGGCCGGATCATCGGCGTCGCTGCCTGACGCTCGTCCTGCCATGAGCACCGGCTCGGACCCCCCGAGCCTCGACGAGCTCGCCGCCGCGCTCGACGTTCGCCGCGCGCGGTCGCTCGCCATGGGCGGGGCCGAGCGGATCGCCCAACAGCACGCCAGGGAGAAGCTCACCGCACGCGAGCGAATCGACCTGTTCTTCGACACGGGCACCTTCGTTGAGTTCGGGGTCCTCGCGCATCAGCACTCCATGACCGGCGGAGCAACTGAGCCGGAGCGCACACCCGCCGACGGCGTGGTCACCGGAGAGGGGCTCGTCGACGGCCGTCGCGTCTACTGCGCCGCGTACGACTTCACCGTCATGGCGGGGTCCATGGGGATGATCGGCGAGCAGAAGGTGGCGCGCCTCAGGAAGAAGGCGATGCTGAACCGGCTTCCCATGGTCTGGCTGCTCGACTCGGCGGGAGCTCGAATCCAGGAAGCCGCCGGGAGCACCTTCGCGGGGAGCGGCGCGCTGTTCTTCGAGCAGGTGCAGATGAGCGGCGTGGTGCCGCAGGTCGCCGCCATGCTCGGTCCGTGCTCCGCCGGCACGGCGTACATCCCAGGACTGGCGGACTTCGTGCCCATGGTCAAGGGGACCAGCAGCATGTCGCTCGGCGGTGCGCGCCTGGTCAAGGCGGCGACCGGAGAGGAGACCACCGACCACGCCATGGGCGGTAGTCAGGTGCATTGCTACGTCAGCGGAGTCGGTGACCTCGAGGTCGACGACGACCGCGCATGCGTTTCGGCGGTTCGCAGTTTCCTCTCGTTCCTGCCGTCGAACAATCGAGAGGAGGCGCCGCGCAAGGACACGGCGGATCCACCCGATCGCCGGATCGGTGACATCGGAAAACTCGTCCCCACCAACCCTCGCGCGGCCTACGACATGCGCAAAGTGGTGCAACGCCTGGCCGACGACGGCGACGTCTTCGAGATCAAACCGACCTTTGCTCGCAATATCATCACGGCGCTCGTGCACTTCAACGGAAGGAGCACCGGCGTGGTGGCGAACCAGCCGATGATCAAGGGCGGTGCGCTGGACATCGACGCCGCCGACAAGGCCGCGCGATTCATCTGCCTCTGCGATGCGTTCAACGTGCCGCTGGTGTTCCTGCAGGATGTGCCCGGCTTCATCGTGGGAACCGAGGTCGAGAAGCAGGGCATCATCCGCCATGGCGCGAAGATGCTCTACGCTGTGAGTGAGGCAACCGTGCCCAAAGTCACCGTGGTGCTTCGTAAGGCGTACGGGGCCGGGTACTTCGTGATGTGCGGGCGGGGCTACGAGCCGGACACGCTGGTGGCCTGGCCGACGGCTGAGATCTCGGTGATGGGCCCAGAGGGAGCAGTCGACATCATCTTCACCAAGCAGATCGCCGCGGCCGAGGATCCAGTGGCGGTTCGATCGGACTACGCCGCCGCCGTGCGCCAGACTATCGACCCGTACATCGCCGCATCATGGGCGATGGTTGACGACATCATCGACCCGGCCGAGACGCGGCGGGTGATCATCGACGCACTCGAAGGTGCGGCGACCAAACGGCAGCGGCGTGCGTGGCGTAAGCACGGCGTGCCGCCGGTGTGAGGAGGGCAAGGTGACCGAGGTCAAAGCGGAACTGGTGGGCAATCTCTGGAAGATCGTCGTCGAGGTGGGTCAGGCCGTGGAGGAGGACGACACGCTGATGATCCTCGAGTCGATGAAGATGGAGATCCCGATTACGACGCCGATCACGGGCACCGTTGCTCAGATCCTGGTGCACGAGGGCGAAGTGGTCCAGGAGGGCCAGACGGTCGCGGTCATCGACTGAGCGACGCAAGGCGGGTCACCGTCTCGCGACGAGGATGGCGGGCGGCCGCAGGCGTGCGAGGATGATTCGGTGAACTCGAGTCAGCTCGACACGATCAGCGTCAAGACGTCGGACAACGTGACGCTGGGCTACACGGTCGCGGGCTTGGGCAGCCGCCTGGTCGCTCAGATCATCGACAACCTGGTCGCGATACCACTGGTGTTCGCCGGCTTGCTGCTCTACGGCGCGCTTGCAAACGATTTCGTCACCAGCTCCCAAGGCGCGACCTTCGCCGGTGCTGGCGCCGGATTCTTCGCGTTCTTCATCTACTTCGGCTACTTCTTCATCTCCGAGGCGGTGACCGGTGGCAAGACTCCGGGAAAGAGCGCCATGGGCCTCAGGGTCATCAAGGTCGATGGCTCCGCGGCCGACTTCGGAGCGATCGCGGTACGCAACGTGATTCGCGTGGTCGACGTTGCCGTGTTTCTGGTCGGCATCGTGGTCATGTTCTTTCAACCGGAGACACGGCGCCTCGGCGACCTGGGAGCGGGAACTGTCGTGATCCGCGACCGCGCGATGGTGACGCTCGCCGCCGCGACGGCACCTCCGCCGATCATCCTTCGCACCCCTGACGCGGGGCCGTCCATCGACGGGCTCGAGCGGCTCGGAAGTTTCGAACGCGATGCGCTTCGAGTCTTTCTCTCCCGGCCCGGACTGACCCCGAAGCTGCGCGCCGACCTTGCCACCGACATCGCGAAACGTCTTTTCGACCGTCTCGCGCTGCCCCCCACCGCCCCCGAGCGCATGTGGCCACCGGAGCTGTTCATCGAGCGCATCTACCTGCAGCTCGACGAGCGCTTCCGATGAGCCTCGAAGCCTTCATCGCAGAACGTCAACCGCGATGGGCCGCGCTGGAAGCGGCAATCAACACAGCGAAACGCGGCCGGCTCCGTTCTCAATCCGCGAGCGATATCGAGCGATTCGGCTTGCTGCTCCGTCAGGCCTCGAGTGACCTCGCGATCGCGCGACGCGACCATCCCGACGCGCCGATCACGGAATACCTGAACACGCTCTGCGCGCGAGCGCATCCGCTCCTTTACCGCGGCACGCCCGTGCGCCTCGGTGCGGTGGGACCGTTTTTCGCGACAGCGCTGCCGCGCTCGTTTCGCGCGGCCTGGCCGTACATCGTCGCGGCTTTCGCGTTGATGCTGATTGGATTCATCGCCGGGTGGGTCGCGGTCTTCGTGCGACCCGATCTCCGAGCGTCGCTGGTACCGCCGTCGCTGTTCGACGAGATGGCACGCGGCCAGATTGGCACCGGCGTGCAGGATGCCCCGTTTGCGGCGGCGTTCATCATCCAGAACAACATCCGCGTCGCGCTCATCTGCTTTGCGGGTGGTGTGTTTCTCGGCATCCCCACCGCGCTGGTGCTGCTCGGCAACGGATGGATGCTGGGCACGGTTGCCGCGGCGGTGCGACTCGGTGGCTACGACTATCAGTTCTGGTCACTGATCGTCCCGCACGGCATCCTCGAGCTCAGCGTGATCGTCATCAGCGGCGGCACCGGGCTCATGCTCGGCGATGCCATTCTCCGACCCGGACAGCTGCGCCGAGGCGAGGCGCTCGCACGCGTTGCGGTGCGAGCCGTGATGCTCGTGCTCGGAGCGGCAAGCCTGCTCATCATCGCCGGGACGCTGGAATCCTTCGTGTCGCCAAGCTCGCTGCCCGGCGGTCTCAAGCTCGCCATCGGCGGTGGCGTCGGGGTGCTTCTGTACTCGTGGCTGCTGCTCGCGGGACGCAATCCGCATCGTCGACGAACCCTTCGCTTCGACGGCCCGATGGAATCCCCCGCGTAGACTGGATCTCGTGGACGTCGTCCGGATCACACCGCGCGGGTACTGCCATGGCGTCGTCGAAGCCATCCGGATTGCCAAACGTGAGGGGGTGGCCCGCGCCGGCAGCGAGCCGGTGACCATGCTCGGCTACCTGGTGCACAACGAGCATGTGACGCGAGAGCTCGAGGAGTCGGGCGTCGCCTTGATCGCGGAGCCCGACCGCATGAAAGCCCTCGAGCAGGTGACCGAAGGCACCGTCATCTTCACAGCGCACGGCATCTCGCCTGCCGTGGTCGAGGCGGCTCGGGCGCGAGGGCTCAACCTCGTCGACGCAACCTGCAGCGACGTGACCAGAACGCATGACCTCGTCCGAGAGTTGGTCGCGAGCGGCCACGACGTGGTCTACATCGGTAAGCGCGGCCATCCCGAACCCGCCGGTGTGCTCGGCATCTCGCCGGACCACACGACGCTCATCGAGAGTATCGAGGAGGTCGACGCGCTGGAGCCGCGACCCGGACGGGCGCTGGCGGTCACCTGCCAGACGACCTTGAGCATGTGGGACACCCAGGCAATCATCGAGCGCCTGGTCGAACGTTTCCCGACCATCGAAGTGCACAACGAGATCTGCCGCGCCACCCAGGAGCGGCAGGAGGCGGCAGTGCTCGCGGCCGACGACGTCGATTGCGTCGTGGTTGTCGGCAGCGAACGCAGCAGCAACAGTCAGCGGTTGGTGCAGGTCGTCCGGGAAAAAGGGCATCGGCCGGCGTATCTCGTCGACACCGCGGCGGATCTCGACCCCACGTGGTTCAAGGACGTGCGTCGGGTTGGGGTCACGTCGGGCGCGTCCACTCCGACCCAGATCACCCGCGGCGTCATTGCGGCTTTGGAGGCAATGCCTGACATCACCTGATGTCACGATCCGCGGGAGCGGCTCACAAGGCCAATCCGCCTGCTAGTGTCCTGCTTCGATGACTGCAGGAGGGCCGCCGCCGCCTCCACCGCCCGAGCAGCCGCCGGCGTATGGCGGCGGGCAGCAGTATCCGCCGCCCCAGTATCTTCCGCCGCAGGCGCCTGCGTATCCGGTCGGCGCGTATTACGCAGGACCGGCGCGGGGGCCCGCTCCGGGCCTGGGCTATGCGGGCTTCTGGATTCGCTTTGTCGCCCTGCTCATCGACGGCATCATCGTCGGCATCCCGCTGGCAATCCTGTTTTTCGCCGCCGAGGCGTCGGCTTTGACCACCTACCGAGACTGCGTCGACACCGCGATCAGCACGGGCACGCTCGCGAACGCCTGTCTCTCTCCATTCCTCGGTTCGATCGGACCCTTCGAGCTGCTCGGACTGGCCGTGCAGGTCCTGTATTTCACGCTTCTGTGGTCGCGCTTCGGAGGAACGCTCGGCCAACGACTGCTGGGACTGCACGTCGTTGACGCCGCGACCGGTAAGAACATCGGGTTCGGCCGCGCTCTCGGACGCTTCATCGGTTACGTGGTGAGCGCCATCTGCTTGTACATCGGGCTCATCTGGGCAGCGTTCGACCCGAGGAAGCAAGGCTGGCACGACAAGATGGCCAGCACCTTCGTGGTCCGCAAAGTCTAGAATCCGGCACTGTCCCGCAGGACTGGGACGGCATCACCGAGGAGGAGAGCAATCGTGGCAGCACTGCCGCCCCAACCACCCGGGAACCAGCCCCCCGAGCCGCCCGGTTTTGCACCGCCCGGCTACACGCCGGCTGGTGTTCCGCCTCCCGTCGGTCCGCCGCCTGCGCCCTATCCCGGTGGCGCCTACACCGGACAGATGCCGGCGCAGCAGTACGCCCAACCGGCGCCGGTCGTCGTCAAGGTGCACAAGCGCACGTTCTGGCTGACGATCGCGCAACTGATCATCATCCTGTTCGCGATCGTACGCATTCTCTTCGGCATTGGCATCGGTGCGGTCGGCGTCCTGTTCCTCGTGGGGGGGCGGGGGCGCATCGAATCCCTTCCGGGATATGACCAGGCATTGGGGCAACTTGGGAATGGCGTCCTGAACGTCCTCGCGGCAGTCTTGTTTGCTTTTGCTGCGTACTGGATCATTTCTGGAGTCATCGACCTCATCCTGGGAGTCATCGTCGGACGGCCGTCCAACGCCGCGCGCTGGATCATCGTCGTTCTCGACGTCCTCAGCCTTCTCTATGTCATTTCCGGTCTGGGACGTGGAATCGGAAGCTACTTCACACTGGTGCTGATCGTTTTCCTAGCCGGGAAAATCATCGTCCTCTACGCGCTGCTCTTCGACCCGGCAACGCGACGAAACTTCGCGGGCACGAGCAGATAGCCTTTTCGGCGAGCGCGCAGCTTACAGGCGCGCTCGCCGCTTGAGGTCGAGGTAGCGGTTCACCAGGCGTGGCGAGAGGGTGCGCGCGTCGGCGTCGATGGTCTCGACTCCCGAGCGCCGAAGCACACGCAGCGTATCGTCGCGGTCCGCGATGAGTCCTCCCGCGACGGCTCGCGCGTAGGCTGCATCGCCGGTCCGTGGCACCGCGTTCGCGGCGTCGTCGAGTGCGGGGTCGCGCACCGTCACGACCAGTGGGAGATGGCGACGGCGCAGACGGACGCACTGACGGATCAGCGATTTCCCCTGGTCCGCATCGAGCACGTCGGTGAAGATGACCACCAGTGATCGGCGCGTCTGCCACCTGCTGTAGAAGGTGAGCGCGTCGTCGTAGTCGGCCTCAGTCTCGCCCGGTTGAATCGGTCTGGTCGCGTCGAGAAAGCGGCGGAGTTGCGCGGTGCCTGCCCTCGGGGGCAGGGTGCCGGTCACCGTGTCGGAGAACGCGAGCATGCCGGCTCGATCGCCACTGCGAAGCGCGACGTGCACCAGCAGGAGCGCGGCGTTGATGGCGTGATCCAGCTTGGTGAGCTCGCCCGCGCCGATGCCCATCAGGCGTCCGTGATCGAGACAGATGACCAGGGGTTGCGAGCGTTCGGGGATCAACTCGGTGGCCATCAGGCGACCGGTTCGAGCGGTGGCGCGCCAGTTGATGGAGCGCAGGGGATCGTCGGGAAACGCCTCGCGAACTCGTTCGAATTCGCTGCCCTCGGTGCGCAGGCGCATGGTGCGCAGCCCGATCTCCGCGAGCTGTCCGCGCCGAGCCAGCGCCTCGTACACATCGATGGCTGCGAGGTTCGGATCCACGCGAACCGCTCGCGTCCCATCCACGGTCGTCTGCCGCCAGCCCAGACCCCACGGGCCGACCACGCGGACTGCTGCAGGTCCGAGACTCACGTCACCGCGAGCGGTCGGCGTCACGGTGTACTCCAGGGTTGCCGGAAGATGCGTGCGCCAGCGCACCCGTGAAGGGTGCATGCCGGGTGGGACGCGCTCGAGGACGATCGCCGCGGCGCGCGAACGTGCGCTGATGTCGAGAGTCACGCGGTTGGCGACACCCACGGACAGCAGGTCGTTGCACACACGCTCGACAGAGAGCACGCTCCTTCCCGGCGCACGACGCGAGTCGACCACGATCGCGATCGCGCTGCATCCTAGGAGCACGGCGCCGGCGATGAACAGACCGGGGACCGCAGCCCCGATGGCGATGACCGCAATCGACAGGATGAGGACGCCGGTGCCACGCCAGGTCATGGCGGCGCGATCACCTGGGGACCGGGACCCTGCCCACTGCGCGCTGCACCGCAGCGACTTCGGAAACCCCTTGGATCTCAGCCTCAGGTCGGCGGATCATGCGATGGCGGAGGGCGGGGATGCAGATGTCCTTGACGTCGTCGGGCACGACGTAGTCGCGTCCCTGGATGGCCGCCATCGCCTTGCCGGCGAGCAGCAACGCGATCGAGCCACGCGGACTCGCGCCGAGTGAGAGGTCTGGACTGGTGCGCGTCGCCGTGACGATCGCCGAGATGTAGCCGAGGACTTCGTCAGAAACGCGCACGGCTGCGACTTCGGCTCGCACTTTCGCGAGCGCCACAGCGTCGATGATCGGCGTCACGCCCGCCGCCACCAGGTCGTGCGCGTTGAACCCTCCGTCGACGCGTCGCAACATCACCAGTTCCGTGGCGGGCTCCGGGACGTTCACCTCGAGCTTGAAGAAGAAGCGGTCGAGTTGCGCCTCAGGCAGCGGATACGTCCCCTCGTACTCGATGGGGTTCTGGGTCGCCACGACCAGAAAGCGATCGCCGAGCGGACGGCTTTCACCATCCGACGTGACCTGCCGCTCCTCCATCGCCTCGAGGAGCGCGGATTGGGTTTTGGCTGGAGCGCGGTTGATCTCGTCGGCGAGCAGTGTGTCGGTGAATATCGGTCCCTCGCGAAATTCGAAGGTGCCGCTGTTCGGCCGGTAGACGCTGGTGCCGATGATGTCCGACGGGAGCAGATCCGGCGTGAACTGAATCCGCGTGAAGCGCGCGTCGAGGGCGGCGGCGAGCGTTCGCGCCATCAACGTCTTGGCAGTTCCGGGGACTCCCTCGAGGAGCACGTGCCCACCGCAGAGCATTGCGATGTAGAGCCCGTCGATGACCTGCAACTGACCGACCACTGCCCGGCCCATCATGTCGTGAAGTGCCGCGCGCAGTGCCGCCGCATCGCTCTGGGTTGCCACTGTGGGCATTGTGCCCTCCTCGTTCATCTGATCATCCGGTTGCGATCATGCGACTGGTGCGCCGGTCCACTGGCGTTCGCAGGCGTCGATATCGCGCGCGAGCCGCAGCAACTCGCTCTCCTCGGGCCTTCCGGCAGCGAGCTGACGCGCGTGCGTGAGCAACGCGGCAAGTGCGGGCGCGGCCTGAGCGCCTGCCACCGCGACGCCGGCGCAAAACGCTTCGTCGCCGAGATGCCAGTCCACGCCGGTGGCGCTGCCGATCCGGCGCTTGAGCTCATCGGCATATCGCGCGGCAATGGGGCCTCGCTGGCGGCTGCGCGCGAACAGTTGACCCATGGCCGTGACATAGGCGCCGGCACTTGGAATCGTGGCGACGCCGGCGTCCTGCGCCGGCTTCCCGAGGCGGCGCCCGTTCAGCGCGATCGCGAGCAGCACCACCACGCCCACCAGCAACATGGCGAGGCCGACCGGTCCGTCGAAGATGACGGAGGCGCCGCTCGTCGTGGCGCCCTCACCGTGGTGATACTCATCAATACTGATCCGTCCTCCGCGCGCGCGTTGCAGCAGGCTGAGCGCGAGAAACGAAGAGTCGTCATGGCGGAGACCCTCGTTCGACAGCGGCGCCGTGTCGCCGAGGACATAGGCGCGGCCGGTGACGCCGACGCGCACCATCCCTGCCACAACGTGGCCGTTCTCGACGAGCATCGGCACCAGGGGTACCTGGTCCGACAGCGTCAAACCGGCGCCGACCGGCACGGAGTGCACGCGATTTGAACTGTCAAACGGTTGCGCAACCGTCGCGGTGCCGGCGCCTATGGATGTGGTGGGGTTGACCCCGAGCTTGCCGAGTAACGGCGCTGCGGCGCTGAAGCTGTCCGGCGTGATCACGAGGACGAGGTCGCCGCCGGATTGCAGAAAGCTCATGATGCGGGCGACGTCGTTATTGGAGAGCGCGACGGTCGGGTCATACAGGAACACGATGTCGCTGCCGCCGAGGTCGAAGCTCGTCGTGATCCGGCTGACGTCAAGACCGAGCCGGGAGAACCACGTGTAGAGCGCGAGCGTGCCGAGCGATCCCGCCGATCGCGATGACGGATTGCTCTGGTCGTTGGGGGGGATGGCGGTGCTGATGGCGACCACCGCGAGAATGCACAGCGCGGCGATCAGCACCAGCACGGCGGAGAGTGGCGGCCGGCTCATGTCGACTGCGTACCGGCACCGTGACGCGCAACGCGTCGCACCGCCTCGCAGCGTCCGCGGGCGACCTCCCACGCGGCCGCATCGACGGTCGTCTTGCCATACCATGCCGTGTCGAACGAAGCCGCGGCAGGCGCGATCACTGCGAGGAGGTCGGCGTCCGCCGACAACGACGCAAGCATCTCCCGCGTCGTCCATGCACGATTGAGGTGCGCACGCCGGCCACCGACATCGAGCAACGCAGAACGGAACGCGCGGCGGATCGCCTCGCGGTACTCGCCTCGTTGGGCCGCCGCCATCCCTAGCTTCCACTCCTGCTCGGGATCGTCACCAACTGTTGCGGGCTCAACGATTCCATCCGCGCGGCGTCCCCCGGCGACGCCCCGCAGGCGGTAGATGACAAAAGCCGCGATGATGGCCAGGAGCACCAATCCCAGCACGATCGACCCGGCGCTCCCGAAGAGTCCGAAGAGATGCGACAGAATCCAGTTGATCACTGCGCCGATGCGTTCGAAGATCGACTGTTGTTGGTTCTGGTCGAGACCGGCAAAAACTGACGAGGAGTAGACCTGATGGAGCGCGTTCTGCGCAGCCCGGGTGTCGACATCGCAGGCTGAGCCGGGCGGCAACGCGAGCGTCGTGGCGAGGAGGTGCACCTGGCTGCGGCTGTCGGCGATGTCGGGCGGCGATGCGGTGAGGTCACGGATCACGGGCGCGAGGTCAGGGGCGGCCGACCGGACGAGATCCTGCGCTTCCGTGACGGCCGTCAACGCGGCAACCGGCTGCGCCGGAGTCGCCGAAAGCGCCGAGTCGGCCTGATCAAGCAGGGCGACGTACGCGACCGTGACGCAGGTCCCCGCTGCCCGCGCTGGTGCTGCCGACGAGGCGATCCCGGTCATCAGCGCAGCAATGATCAGTCCGCCGACGACAATGCGCCTCACAGCGAGCGGGCGAGCATCTCGATGTCGAAGCCCTCTTTGCGGATGCGCACGTCGTAGTAGAGGAGCGTGATGCCGATGTAGCTGATCGGCCCCACGAACACTGCCGCGATCGCGCCCGCCACCTGGTTGTAGATGAAGGTGTTGTTCGGATCGATCGCCTGGCCGGGGAGTTCGAAGATGAGTGCCACGACTGAAGAGATGATTCCGGTGATCAATGCGAGCAGCAGGACCCGACCCAGCGTCGGCCAGAACCGGCCTCTCATCAGGGACCAGCTCCGCTTGAGGCCGTTCCATCCCGAGACGCGCTCGAGCACGATGGCGGGAACGGCGACCACGGAGCGCACGTACACGACAAGCACCGCGGGGATGAGCGCGATGATCGCGACGATGGCGAGCACTGCGCCGAGGGCCCCGGCCCCGACGGCAGCAAACAGCAGGACGAGCAATACCAGCGCGGCAATGCAGCCGACGTAGGCGCCGACCAGGATGAGAATGAGGGAGATCAACGAGCGAAGGCGATGCCATGCGGCGCCGTAGGCCGACCGCAGCGTGCTTTTGCGGTCGAGATATCGGTCACTCACCGCGCGGGTGGTTGCAGCCTCGCCGAGCGGCAGGATCACCAGCGCACTCAAGAGCAGCAACCCGCCGCTGACGGCCAGGACACCGAGGTACGAGTTGAGGAGTTGTTGCGTCTGCGCCTGGGTCAGCGTCCTCGAGCCGAGCGAGGCGAGCGGCGAGTTCACGAAGGCACTCAGTCCGGTGACGGAGTACAGGAGCCAGGTGAGCAGCGCGTAGGGAATCTGCACAACGGCGCTGATCGACGCGATCAGGGCGAAGTTGCGCCGGTAGAGGGTGAACGTGGCGTCGAGCCACTCGCCCACCGACAGGGAACGGAATCGCCCCGATCCGACCTGCGACGGCATGAAGCCGGGATTCCATCCCGGTTGCGGTTGCCCCCACGCTGCCGGGGAAGGCGACCAACCAGGGGGTGGTGAGCCCCATCCGGGTGGCGGTGATCCCCAGCCCGGCGGCGGCGATCCCCATCCCGAAGGCGGCGCACTCGATCCCGAAGGCGGCGCACTCGATCCCGGAGGCGGTGCTCCCCAACCGACCGGCGGGCTTCCCCATCCCGGCAGCGGTGCCCCGTGATCGGGAGGCGACGGTGGTTGCGGCGGCGATGGATCGGCCATTGCAACCATTCTGGATGCTGCGCTGCATAGGTGAGCACGGGTATCCTGAGAAACCAGGCGATGAGAGATCTCACTGCCGCGCTGGTTCGCGGCCATCTCACCCTTTGTCACGCCCAATGCGAGCGTTAGTCGTCGACCCGTCCCTGATGGACCCGGGCTCCGGGCGTCGGGGTCGCGGGAAGCGCCGTGGAGCGCAGCAGAGCTCGTCGCTCCCGGTCGAGGTCCGTGACGTCCGCACCCCGGTGCCGCCGGGCCCCGGCTGGGTGCTCATCCGCCCCGCCCTGGCGGGCATCTGCGGCACCGACCTTGCCCTGGTGCATCGCGACCCCATTCCCAATGTGCTGACCGCGTACGGCGCCGCCGGAACGTTCATTCCCGGCCACGAGGTCGTCGGCGTCGTCGAGCGCGCGTCGAATACACGCTGGGCACATGAGGGCGATCGGGTCCTCGTCGAGCCGACCTTGCGCTGCGCGCACAAGGGCCTCGCCGAGTGCCGGCGGTGCCGCGCCGGTGACACCCACCTCTGCGAGAACGCCGATCGCGGCGGTGCGCTGTGCTCCGGCCGGTCAGTGGGATCGAGCGAGAAGGCCGGCGGCGGATGGAGCGAGGGCTTCCTCGTGCATGAGGACATGCTTGTTCCCGCGGACGGCATCTCGGATCAGCGAGGCGTGCTCGCCGAGCCCGCAGCCACCGCCTTGCACGCGGTGATGCGCTGGAATCGTCGAGGCGACACTGCCGTAGTGGTCGGCTCGGGCACCCTGAGCAGGCTCATCGTGGCGACGCTGCGGCGGCTGCACCCGGATCTCGACATCATCGTGCTTCACGACGCGAGGAGCACAACCCGGCCGCGGCTGGGCCGGCGCCATCGGGAGAGCGCCCCCCTCAACGGCGATCCAAACGCCGCTTTCATGGCGATCCGATCGATCGGCGCCAACCGTGTCTGGCACGGATCCTCGGAGCAGATGCTGCAGCGGACCGCCGAGCACATGGAGGCGCGTGTCATGCGCCCGGCGGGTGGCGGGCTTCCCGTCCTCGACGGGGGCGTCGACGTCGTCTTCGACTGCCGCGCCTCCGCGAACAGCATTGATCTCGCCGTCCGCCTGCTCCGCGCCGGCGGCACGCTCGTCCTGTGCGGCCGTTCGGGTCGCCACGAAATCGAGTGGTCGCTGATCTGGGCGCGTGAGCTCACCGTCCGCGGCGCCGCCTCGTACGGCAGCGAGCCTGATGGCAGCCGAACCTTCGGGACCATTCGGGACTGGCTCAGCGATGCGAGCTTCCCGATTGACGGCGTGGTGACCCATCGTTTCCCGCTCGACGAGTACAACGCGGCTCTTGCCATCGCCCAGGCCGGGTCGGCAGCAGGTGCCGTGAAGGTGGTCTTCGAGGGCCCGGCAGCTACGAGCCTCCGACCATCGGCTGCGACCACGGTCGTCCATCAACCCGATGAGCCCGTGCTGCTCCAGTCGACTGCGGCGCGGGTGCGCGGCGGTCGTGTCAAGGTCTCCTAGGAGCACCTCGCAATGCCTCGCGCCGGCAAGCGTGGGCTCTTCGACGTGATCCGACGACCGGGGAACGTGCGTACCAACAGACGCGCAACCCCCGAGCGTGTGTCGGAGCCCGATTGCACCTGACCGACGACGACATCATTCGCTCGATCTCTGCCCATTCGCCTGAGGGGATCGAAGCTTTGTACGACCGATACGGAGGCCTTGCCCACACGGTGGCTCTTCGCATCCTCGCCGACCGCGGAGCGGCCGAAGACGTCGTCCAGGAGTCGTTCCTCGCCGTCTGGCGGCGTGGCTCGACCTTCCAACCCGGCCGTGGATCGCTTCGTTCCTGGGTCTGCACGATCGTCAGGAATCGCGCCATCGACCGCCTGCGAGGTGACCTTCACCGCACCCGGCTCGACACACCGATCGAGGGACAGACCATCGAGCCCGCTGTCACCGACCCCTGGGCGGCGGTGGCACTCGAACTGAGCGGGGAGGAGGTTCGGAAGGCACTGGCCGAGCTACCGCTCGAGCAGCGCCAGACGATCGAGCTGGCGTATTACGGGGGCTACTCGCAATCTGAGATCGCCACCAAGATGGAAGTCCCGCTCGGCACGGTCAAGGGACGGGTCCGGATCGCGCTCGACAAACTGCGCGCCTCGCTTGCCGATCGTCTGGAGGCGCCATGGCAGATGCAGTGAACTGCGACGAGGCTCAGGATCTGCTCGCCCTCGATGCGGTGGGCGCGCTCGAGCCTGGGGAGCGCGCCCAGATAGAGCGCCACACCGCGACCTGCCCGACCTGCGCGCCGCTGGCTGCTCAGTATGTCGACGTGGTGTCGCTGATGTCCGCGGCACTCGAACCGGTGCCGCCTCCTGCCCGCCTTCGACGCAACCTCATGGCACAGGTTTATGCCGAAGCATCTGCGGCGGAGACGAACCCATGGTGGCGGCGGTTGGTCGCAGCGATCCCCGCCAGCCGTGGCATGACCGTCCTGGGCGTGGCTGCTGTCGCCGCGGCGGTGATCTTGGGATTCTGGGGCGTGGCCGGCAGGGGTTCGGCGGCGGCTCCGATCACCTACGTGGTCTCCGGGAGCACCTCGCAACCACTGGTCACGGGGTCGGTGACGCTCGATTCGGCGCGCACGCAGGCGGTGCTCACCGTGCACGGCCTCGCACCGCTGCCGGCGTCGGAGGTCTACGAGGTCTGGCTGATCCCGGCCGACGGGACACCGACAGGCGTGGCGTTCCTTAGTCCGGACCCCGCCGACCATGACTGGACGGCGGTGGTGAATGGAAGTCTTGAACGCTTCGAAACGATCGCTGCTACCAACGAGCCGGTCGGTGGTTCCTCCGCGCCTACCGGATCACAGGTCCTGAGCGGTCACCTCGGCCCGTCCTGAGGGGGCGGCGCAGCAGCTTTGCGGCGCCTCTCTGCCACCGCGGGGAGCACCTTCTTGATCCCGGCGTTGTCGACGACCATGCGCTGCTCTCGTTTGCGATCGCGCTGACGGATACGCTCCCGCTCGGCCTCGGGGATATCGGTCTCGGAGTCCATCCTCGGGTCAGACCCCGAGCGCTGCAGCGCTCACCGGGGCGTGGCGGCGGCCCTTGGCGATCGCGACGCTCACAGCAGCGGCGGCACAGGTGACCACCGCTCCGCCCGCGATCGCCTGCACTCGGTGGTCTAGTCCGAAGGCGCGAAGCCGGTCATTGATGCTCGGCGCACCGGTCATCGCCTGCGCGTCAGCGTAGAGGCGCGTCCGGGTTGCAGCGTCGAGCGACCACGCGCTGAGCGCGTCGCCGATCTCGTCTCCCGTGTCCACCAGCGCTCGGACCTCTGACGAGGCGGCAAAGGCGGCGATGTCGCTGGAGAGCGCTTCGTCGAGCCGGTCCTCCGCGGTCACGACCCGGACCTCGACAGGCGTTCGGCCGGAAGCGGCGCCCCGAGTCGCTGACGGAGCGCGGTCAAGGCGCGGAAGGTCAGGAGCTTGACCGCCCCCTCACTCCTTCCCAGGATCTCGGCGATCTCCCGGTTGCGGAGGTCACCGCGGAAGCGCAGGAGGATCGCCTGGCGCTGGTCATGCGGAAGGGCCGCCACAGCCGCGCGGACTGCATCCGCTCGATCGTTGGCCTCGGCGTGCAGCGACGGATCGGCGGCAGCGTCGGGAAGCATGCGTGGCTCGAGTTCGATCCACCCCGGACGGCGGCGCTCTCTCGAGACGAGGTTGCCGGCGACACGATACAACCAGGCGGAATAGGGAACGCCGCGCCATTCGAAGCGGGGAAGCTCCTCGATTGCTTTTGCGAATGTGGCCGCGGTCACGTCGTTTGCCTGCTCCATGTCGTGGGTGAGCGTGTACACGTAGGCGTGGATCTGGTCGACGTAGCGCTCGTACAGCGGCGCGAATGCCGCCCGATCACGCTGCGCAGCCAGGATTTCCAGCCGTTCCGCCTCGAGCTCCGCGGGTGTGCGATGCGCCATCGCTAGAGCCGCGCGTCTCGAGAGGGACGCAACTCGCAGAAGCGTGTTGGTGCCATCGCGTTACGCATCGCGCCGCCCGCCGATGAGGCCGAGGCGCGTGCCTGCCTCTTCAAACGCGAGCAAGGCGCGGTCGAGCTGTTCGTGCGTATGGGTCGCGCACACGATGGTTCGAACCCGGGCCTGGCCGCGGGCCACAATCGGAAATCCGATGCCCTGGGCAAAAATACCGCGCTCGAGCAGAAGGTCGGAGAGTTCCATCGCCACCGGTGCCTCACCGCACATCACGGGCGTGATCGGCGTCTCGCTGTTCCCGATGTCGAATCCCAGCTCTCGCAGGCCGCTCTTGAAGTGGCGCGTATTGCTCCAGAGCTGTTCCTGCAACTGCGGCTCCTGTTCGAGCACGTCCACTGCGGCGATACACGCCGCGACGACTGCGGGTGGGTGCGACGACGAGAAAAGGAACGAGCGCGCCTTGTTGATCAGATGATCCCGGACGATCTGCGAGCCGGCCACGTACCCGCCCACCACACCGATGGCCTTGCTGAGCGTGCCGATGTTCAGCGCGACCCTGCCGTGCAGCCCGAAGTGATCCGTAGTGCCGCGCCCGTTGGTGCCCAGGACGCCGGTGGCGTGCGCGTCGTCGACCATGACGGCGGCGCCGTAGTGCTCGGCGCGTTCGACCAGCGCGGGCAGCGGCGCAATGTCACCGTCCATGCTGAAGACGCCGTCGGTCACCAGCAGGATGCGGCGATATCCCTTGCCACGGGCCTCGCTGAGCGCGCGCTCCGCGTCATCGGGATCGGCATGCTCATACAGAATCCGGTCCGCCTTGGTGAGCCGGATGCCGTCGATGATGCTGGCGTGATTCAACTTGTCGCTGACGACGCAATCACCCTGGTCGAGCATGGAACCGATGACGCCGAGGTTCACCGCATAGCCGCTCTGGAACGTCAGCGACGCTTCGGTGTGCTTGAACGCGGCCAGTCGCCGCTCCAATTCCTGATGCAGTGTCTGGGTGCCGGCGATGCTGCGCACCGCGCCGGTGCCTGCGCCCCATTCCAATGCGGCACGCGATGCCGCCTCGACCAGGCGAGGATGCGTGTTCAAACCGAGGTAGTTGTTGCTGGCAAGGCTGATGACGGCTTTGCCGGCAATGTCGACTTCCGGTCCTTGCGCCGACTCGAGCACGCGCAGCGGTCGGAACACGCCGTCCCGTCGCAACGCATCGAGATCTTCGTTCAGGGACGCGTCAAGCGCCTGAACCGCCTGGGATCTTTCCGGAGTCATCACCATGCGACCAACGATACGCCGCACGTCGTACTCAGGGCGTGAGCGTCACCTTGCCGCACTCGCCGGATTTCATCAGCGCGATCGCTTCGTTGATCTCGCGCAGTGCGAAGCGATGCGTGATCAGCGCGCCCACGTCGATCACCCCGTCGCGAACGTAGGCCGTCACCTGCTCCCAGGTTTCGGGAATGCGCCGCCCGGCAACCCCATACAGGCTCAGGCCTTTCATGACGACGTCGCTCGAGAGATCGACGACATCCGGCCCATCGCCGATGCCGAGCAGGCTGATCCACCCGCCTGGGCGCACGAGCCGGGTTGCCGATGCCACCGCGACCGGCGATCCACTCATCTCCAGCACGCAATCGATGGCGTCGATCGCCGCGCGACGCACGGCGTCGTCGACGGCACCGTCGGTCGCGTGGACGATCGCGTGCGCACCCATCCGCTCCGCAAGGCTGAGGCGATACGCGTTGCGATCCACGGCGACGACACGGGCGGCGCCTTGCACGCGCGCCACGGCGATCGCGGCGCAGCCGATCGGCCCACAGCCGAAGACCACAACGGTGCGTCCGCCGAGATCGCCGTAGGAGCACGCGTGCACCGCATTGCCGAACGGCTCCATGGCGGCGCCGACCTCGGCAGGGACGGACTCGCCGATCGGCCAGATATTCGCCACCGGCACCGCGAGATGGGTTGCGAAGGCGCCGTCGACGTCGACACCCAGGATCCGGGTGTTCTCGCACACATGAAAATCCCCGCGGCGGCATTCGTCGCAGTGACCGCAGACGATGTGCGACTCGACGGCGACCCGGGTTCCGAGCGCGGGCCCCTCGACACCCTCTCCCCAGGCCACGACCTCACCGCAGACCTCGTGTCCTACGACGCGCGGTGGCCGCACGCGCGCCGCCGCCCACGGGTTCCACTCGAAGAGGTGCACGTCGGTGCCGCACACCGAGGTGGCCGCGACGCGAAGCAGCACCTGCCCGGGCGCGGCCTCGGGCATGGGGACATCGCCGATCGTGAATCCGGGCGCGGGCGTGGGCTTGAGGATCGCGAGCACGGCGCCGTGATTATGCGTTTCGCACGCGGTCCCCCCGGCTCATCGTCCGCGAGGCGTCCGTCGAGCCCGGAGAGACTTCGGCCCATCGCGGCATTCGAGTGCCGCTCAGCGAAAGGCGCGAAGGGACACACGCATGCTCGATGGCATTGACCGGCCGGCTCCGAGGCCTCGACCTCGCCGGCTCCCGGTCGAGGACCTCAGCGTCTACGAGGCGCGCGGCGGCCACACGCTGCGCCGCCACGTCGATACCCGGCCCGGCGACGAGATGCGCCGGATCCTGCGCGAAGGCGTTGCGGCGGCGGGCCGGTTCGTCAGCCGCGCGACGGCGCAGCGCTGCGTCGACATCGCAGTCACCAGGCGCAGCGCCGAGATCACCACGTGGCTCGGCGGGCGAGACAAGGCCGCGCCCCTGACGTTTGTGGAAGACATGGGCGAGGTCGTCGGCCACGTGCTGACCTATGCGGAGGTCAGCCGAGGGGTCGTCGTCCCCAAACAGGTGACGGCGGTGCGCCTCGTCCTTCGCCGCAACGACGAATTGCCCGGCGGGTTCACGCTCGTGACGGCCTACCCGACTCGATCCCCGTTCCGCGACAAGCGGCACAAGGAGCAATGACAATGAACGGCACTATCGATATCGACGCCATCGAAAACGCGGAGACCGACTACCCCTCGCTCGCGCAACTGCTGGCCGGCTACTACCACCAGGATTGGCAGCAGGACCACGCCTCCCCTGCCGCGGCGCTGCAGGCGTTCAGGCGTGACGCCTCGGCGGAGACGGTGACCGCCGCAGCGACCGAGATCGACCGGTTGCTCGCCGCCGGCTTCGACGACGTCGAGCTGGCGCAGTTGCTGGCCGAGGGTCTCGACTGCAACTACCTGCCGGCCAACGACGGTCTCACCAACGCCGCCTGGCTCGGCACGGTCCGTGACGGGCTGCGTCCTTCGGCCTGACCGAACCTCAGCGTGCCCGCGGCGATTCCGCGACGCGTCGCATCAGCGCGGCGAAGTGCAGGAGCGCCGTGGGCACCAGCGTCGGCAGCGCGATGATCAGCGCCACCACGTCGACGGGACCGCCGAAGAGTCGAACCCAGTACAGGATGAACAGCACCAGCCCGGTGAGCCCGGTGTTGCGCCGTCCCCACACCGTGAAGACCAGCTCCGGACGGCGGCCGGTGAGCAGCACCAATGGCGTCAGGATCACCGGTCCGGCGTATCGGGCGACGACCAGGATCGCCAGCCAGAGCGGTGCGATCCCGAGCGCCCAGCAACCGACGGCGCCGACCGCGAAGTAGATGGCGTCTCCGAACGGATCCATCGCCTTGCCGAGGACTGTGACCGGCCCGTAGCGACGAGCGATGAAGCCGTCCACGGCGTCGAGCAATCCGACCGAGCCACCAATGCCGCCCCAGAGCGCGAGCGCGAGGCGCCCGGGCAGTGAGAGGGTGGCCACGAACAGCAGCGGCACACACGCGTAGCCGCGCAACGCGGTGAGGCCGTTCGGGATGCCATAGCGATCAACCGGGGTCCCATCCGGGGTGCGCAGCATTGCGGCTCCGCCGACCAGCCCCACCGAGACGGCGAGCCACCACACTGCCGTGGCGATCAGCGCCAGGGTGATCGTCGAATGCCCGTGCACCAGCGCAACGTCGGCGGTCAGCGCTTCACTGAGGATCAGCCCGAGCGCTGTCCAGAACCAGAGCGACCGGCGTAGGTGCGCGCTTCCGCGCAGACGCGCCAGCGCCGTCCCGTAGAGGCCGGCTAGTCCACCCAGGCCAAGGCTCCCTTCGGGTGCCGCAACGTCTCGATCAGACCGCCAGGCACGTGATCGTTTTGACCACGCCTTCCGCGGACTGGATCCGGTCCAGGATGAGACGCCCGATCCCGGGGACGTCGGGTGCCTCGACCTGAGCGATCACGTCGTACTCGCCGGTGATCGCGTCGACCAGGACGATGCCGTCGTTGCCTCTCAGGGCGTCGGCCACGTGTTGTGCCTTGCCTGCGCTCGCGGTGACGAGCACATACGCACGGATCATCTCGTTCCTCCCACGGTTGAAACGCTCGGCGACTGTAGCATGGTGATATGCCATGGGCCATCGCCATCCGGCTCATCGCCCGGCTTGCGGCGGGCTTGTTTTTCTGGCGCATCGCCACCAACCGCCGCCGCGCCTTCACCAACGGGCATGGAGCCCCGGGCGCCACCCCGAAATCGCGCCAGATCGATGCGCAGGCAGCCGTGATGGCGGTTCGCGACTCGGTGTTGCTGACGTGGCGGGCGCTGGTCACGGGGACCTTCCTCGCGGTGACGGCGGTGCTCGCCGTCGCGGGCGTGACCATCCTCATCCTCACGCCGCGGTGGCTTGGCGCCTTGTTGATCGTGGCCGCGATCGCCGCCGGGGCGGCGACCTGGTTCGAAGGACGCGTGCTGTTCATCGCCATCAAGATGCGGAGCCGCCGGCGACGCGACGAACGGTTGCGCAACACGGCCGCATCCGCGCCGCCGCCCGGCGCCTGAACCCGCCCGGCGCGCCCGCTCAGCTCAGGTAGGGAGCAACCGCCTCACCCTGCTCGGCGGCGTCCATCATCAATTCGCTGACGGTGGGGTGCGCGTGGATGATCGACCCGAGGTCGTCCATCGAGAGCCCGTCGCTGATGGCGACTCCGACCTCGTGGATGATCTCGACGGCGTGCACACCCATCACGGTTGCGCCGATGAGGCGATCCGTCGCCGCGTCGGCGTAGAGCTGCGCGAGACCGTCCGGCTCGCCCTCGCCGAGCGCCTTCCCATTGCCGAGGTAGCGCGCCTGCCCAAGCTTCACGTCGATCCCCGCCGCTTTCGCGGCCTCCGGGTTCAGGCCAACCATGGCTATTTCTGGATGCGTGTAGATGCACGAGGGGACGACCGTTCGATCCATCGGCATGACCTCATGACCGAGCGCGTTCTCCACCGCGCGTGCCCCTTCCGCGCTACCGAGATGGGCGAGTTGCAGGCCGCCGATGCAGTCGCCCGCGGCCCAGATCTTCGGGTTCGCCGTACGCAGGAAGCCGTCCACTTCGATGTGGTCGCGATCGTCCACCGCGACCCCCGCATCCTCGAGTCCGACACCACGGGTCTGGGCACGGCGTCCGACCGAGACGAGGAGGAGATCGGCCTCGAGCGCTGACGCGTCGTCGAGATGCGCCACCAGCGTGTCGCTCCCGTAGTCGACCGATGCCACTCGCCGGCCGGGAAGGAACGTGATCCCTTCCTGCTCCACGATGCGTCGCCACTGCTGCACGACACGGGGGTCGACACCGGCCAGCACCTGGGGAAGGACCTCGACGACCGTGATTCGAGACCCCAGCGCCGCAAACAGGCTCGCGAACTCGCACCCGACAACACCACCGCCGATGACGAGCATGTGCTCGGGAACACGTTCCAACCGCAGGATGCCGTTGGAGGTCACCACACGCGGATGCTCCATGTCGATACCCGGCAGCCCGGACGGTTCGGTGCCGACGCAGACGATCAGGTGGTCGAACGGATGGCGCTCGTCGCCCGTGACCACCGCGTCTCCGTCCACGACGCCCTGGGAGCGAACGACCTTGACCCCACGGCGCTTGCAGGCTGCCTCCACACCGCGGCGCATGCTCAGGACGATCTCCTCCTTGCGCTCCATCATGCGCGGAAAATCGATCTCGGGCTCGGGGACCCGGATGCCGAAGCTCGCTGCGTCGCGGATCTTGCGGAGCAGGTCGGCGCCGGCGAGGAGCGACTTGGTCGGGATGCAGCCCCAGTTGAGACAGGTCCCGCCGAGCTCGGCCCGCTCGATGAGCGTGACGTCCGCGCCCAGTTGCGCCGCGCGCAGCGCGGCGACATCGCCGGCGGGACCACCGCCGAGCACCACGACCCGTTGTGTCATGTCGCGCTTGGTATCGCGGTGGGCGCTGCGGGCGCCGTGCGGCTCGAGCCACGCTGGGAGGTACCGAAAGCCTCGGTGACGATGCGTTCCTGCTCGAGCTGGTGCGAGCCCGCGTAGCCTTCCGACGGGCTGGCTCGACGCGACCTTCCGATGTATTCCCACTGAATGTTCGACGGTCGCGCCAGTCCGAGCGCGCGCTCGAGACTGCCCCACGCGCCCATGTTCTGCGGCTCTTCCTGCACCCAGTAGAGACGCTCGAGATTCGGGTACGACGCGACCAGTCCGAGGATGGCGTCGACAGGAAGTGGGTACAGCAGCTCGACGCGCACGATGGCGATGTCGGTGGCGTCGGCGCGCTGCGGCGCCAGGCTCAACTCGTAGTAGATACGGCCGGAGCACAGGAGCAGCGTGCGCACCTCGTCGCGGCGAGATGGTCCCGTCGGATCGTCGATCACCGGTTGAAACCGTCCAGCGCTCAGGTCGGCCATCGTCGACGTCGACTCTTTGAGGCGCAGCAGGCTCTTCGGGGTGAACACGATCAGTGGACGCGGATCGTTCAGCAATCCTTGACTGCGCAGCAGGTGGAAATACTGCGCCGGCGTCGTGCAGTTGGCGAGGCGCATGTTGTCGTTGGCGCACAGCTGCAGGAACCGCTCGATGCGCGCACTCGAGTGCTCGGGGCCACTCCCCTCGTATCCGTGCGGCAGCAGCATGGTCAACCGCGAGTGCTGCCCCCATTTGGCCCGGGCGGATGAGACGAACTGATCGACGATCATCTCGGCGTTGTTGAAGAAGTCGCCGTATTGCGCCTCCCAGATGACCAGCGTTTCCGGGTCGGCCGCGCTGTAGCCGTACTCGAAGCCGAGGCAGCCCACCTCACTCAACGGGCTGTTGAGCACCTCGAACGTGGCCTGCGCGTCCGTGAGGTGCTGCATGGGGATGAACACCTCGCCATTGCGTTCGTCGTGAAATGCGAGATGGCGGTGGCTGAAGGTGCCGCGCATCGTGTCCTGGCCGGTGAGCCGTATGGGGTGTGCGTCCGTGATCAGCGACGCGAACGCGAGCGCCTCCGCCGTGCCCCAGTCGATCGCACCCTCGTGAAGCGCCGCGCGCCGTCGCTCCATCTGGCGCAGCAGCTTCGTATTCGGCGTGAAGTGTTTCGGGAACGTGAGCAACTGCTCGTTGAGCGCGGTGAGCATCCGGGCGGACACCGCCGTTCGCAGCATGGGATCGTCAGGCTCTTCGATGACCTGCTCATGCGTGAGGTCGTCGAGCTCGGCCGCGAGGTTTTCCTTGACGCGCTTGTGCGCGTCCGCCACCCTGCCGTACATCTCCTTGGCCAGCGCGTCGACCTCCTCCGGCCGGATGAGCCCGTCGCTCACCAGTTGCGCGGCGAACAGTTCGCGCACGGTCGGGTGCTCGCGAATCTTCATGTACATGAGCGGCTGCGTGTACGCCGGCTCGTCCGCCTCGTTGTGGCCGAAGCGCCGGTAGCCGATCAGATGCACCATCACGTCCCGACGGTATTGACGCCGGTAGTCATACGCGAAGGTGATTGCCGCCAGGCACGCTTCGACGTCGTCCGCGTTGACATGGACGATCGGGATGTCGAACCCCTTGGCGAGGTCGGAGGCGTATCTCGTCGATCGGCCTTCCTGCGGGTCGGTCGTGAAGCCGACCTGGTTGTCAGCGATGAAGTGCACGGTGCCACCCGTGGTGTACCCGGGCAGGGATTGGAAGTTGAGCACCTCCTGCACGACACCCTGCCCCGCAAAGGCCGCGTCGCCGTGGACCAGGACGGGCAGTGCCGCCATCGGATCCAGGTGCAGCGACGTGGCGCGACGCTGCGTCTGCACCGCCCGCGACCATCCTTCCACGACGGGGTCGATCGCCTCGAGATGGCTTGGATTCGGCAGCAGCCGGACCAGGATCACCTTGCCCGACTCGGTGTGGTACGTGCCCGTGGCGCCGACGTGGTATTTGACGTCGCCGGTCGATTCGAAGCGCGCGATCGCACGCCGGGCAGACGCGAGTTCGAACGCGTTGAGAATCGACTCGTACGAGCGATTGGCCACGTGCGCGACGACATTGAGCCGCCCGCGATGCGACATGCCCATCACCACTTCGCCGATGCCGTCATCGGCGACACGCGTGAGGAGGTTTTCCAGCATCGGCACGAGCGCGTCCAGTCCCTCGAGGGAGAACGTTTTCTGCCCCAGGAACGCGGCGCGCTGGTAGCGCTCCATGGCGTCGACCTTGGTGAGCCGCTCGAGGAGTCGCAGGCGTTCCTCGACGGTGATGGCGGCCCGGTACTTTCCGGACTCGATGTGTTCGCGCAACCACACGCGCTGCTCGTGGCTGGAGATGTGCTCGATTTCGAACGCGATGGTGCTGCAGTAGGTGCGCCGCAGATTCGGCAGCACCTCCGCGAGGTTGCGTCCCGGGACGTAGACGCGCAGCAGGTCAGCCGGGATCTGCTCCATCAGTTCCTGCGTCAGGCCGTACGTGGCGGGGTCCATCGCCGGATCGCCGATGGGCTGTGAACCGAGCGGATCGAGGTGCGCACCGAGGTGACCGTGTGTACGGTGCGCTTTCACCAGCGACGTCGCCGCCTGCATGGCTCCGAGCAGGACGCGATCCGGCGCGGCCCCCGAGAGCGGGGGCGGCGCGGGCGCGGACTGCGTAGCGGGCGCGAAGCCGGCAGCATGACTGCTGTCGAGCGCCGGCATGATGACGCCACAATTGGCAAAAACCGTTTCGTAGAACCCACCCTCGCCGTCGAGGAGTGACTCGATCCGTCCCAGGAATTCTCCGGACTCGGCACCCTGGATGACGCGATGGTCATAGGTGCTGGTCATGGTCATTACCTTGCCGACGCCCAGGTTGCGGATGTTGCTCTCGGGCACGGTTCGCCACTCGGCCGGATAGCCGATCGCACCGATGGCGACGATGGTCCCCTGCCCTGGCATCAAGCGCGGGACGGAGGCGACCGTCCCGATGCCGCCGGGATTGGTGAGGGTGAGCGTCGCGCCCTGCAACTCGTCGGCGGTCAACGTGTTGGTGCGCGCGCGTTCGATCAAGCGCTCGTACTCGGCGCGGAAGTCGGTGAACGAGCGCCCGCCTGCGTCGCGAATCACCGGCACCACGAGCGAGCGCGAGCCGTCCTTGCGCAGGCTGTCCACCGCGAGACCGAGGTTGGTGGGACCGGGGACCCGTGCCGGTTTGCCGTCCGCCATGCGCGCGAAGTGCGTGGTCATTGCCGGGGTTTCGGCGGCCGCACGCGCGATCGCGTAGCCGATGAGGTGCGTGAACGACACTTTCACCGCCTGTCCCGCTGCGGCAAGCGCGGCGTTGAGCTGACGGCGACGCCCGTCGAGGATGTCGACGGACACGGTGCGGAAGGACGTCGCGGTCGGTATGTCGCGACTCCGCTCCATGTACTCCACCAGCGCCGCGGCCGGTCCCCTGATGAGTTCGGCGTTGTCGCCGTCGATCACCACCGGCGCCGTGTCGTGCATTGGCGCGCCACCCGCCTTGGTGACCATGACGTCGCCCTTGGTCACGAGGCCGCCGGGGCCGGACCTAAGCACCGATTGCAGGTCGACGCCATTGCGCACTGCGGCCCGTCGCGCCAGGGGCGAGGCGTCGACCGCTGCTGGTTCGGTCACCGCGATCGGCACTTCGGGCGGTGCCGATGCTTGCGTGGTTTCGGTGACGTTCGTAGGGGCGTCAGCGACTGGGGCAGGTGGCGGTGTCGCGCCCGCCCCCGGGGCGATCAGCCCAAGGACGGCCCCGACCGCGACTGTCTGCCCCTCGGCGGCGAGGATCTCGGAAAGATGACCCGACGCCGGTGCGGGAACCTCGACATCGACCTTGTCGGTCGTGACCTCGACGAGCGGTTCGCCCTCGTCGACGTTGTCCCCGACGGCCTTGAGCCACCGGGAGATGATCCCCTCTGAGACGGACTCACCCATGGCCGGGAGGGTCAGCGAAACAGGGTCAGCCACCCTTGAATCGTCTCACCTTCTCGCTGCAGCAGTGCGGCTCGCGGATCACCACCGGCGAACCTGTGGGAGCCGGCGTGATATGCCGCTCCATTTCGGGAGCGCTCGTCCGGTGACTCAGGGTCGCTCGCTGATCCGGATCAGGTTGCCCGCGGGATCGCGGATGGCGCAGTCGCGAATGCCGTAGGGCTGCTCGGTCGGCTCCTGGACGATCTCCACGCCACCGGACTGCAACCGTTCGAAGGTGCCGTCGAGGTCGGCGGTGGACAGGATGATGTGGGCATAGCTGCCCTTGGCCATCATCTCGGCGATCGTGCGGCGTTCGTCGTCGGTGATGCCGCAGCCGTCGGCGACCGGCGGCTCCAGGACGATGGACGTCCCGGGCTGGCCCGCGGGGCCCACGGTGATCCAGCGCATCCCGCCGTATCCGACGTCGGCCCGGACTTCAAAGCCGAGTTTGTCGCGATAGAAGGCCAGGGACACGTCAGGGTTGTCGTGCGGGAGGAAGGTCTGGTGAATCGTGAAGTCCATGGCGGCCATGCTAACGGCGGCTCGGAGCGCGGCGCTTCTCGATTCCTGATGGCTCTGTCGGGTGGTTTCGGGGTTTCCTCGCGGTCGTGGGGTTGGCCCCGACGTAGGCCGCGAGGTGCTCGCCGGTGAGTGTCGAGCGGGCGGCGACGAGGTCGGCCGGTGTGCCCTCGAAGACGACCCGGCCGCCGTCGTTGCCGGCGCCGGGGCCGAGGTCGATGATCCAGTCCGCGTGCGCCATCACCGCCTGGTGATGCGCGATCACGATCAGCGACTTGCCGGAATCGACGAGCCGGTCGAGGAGTCCGAGCAGATGCTCGACGTCGGCAAGGTGGAGGCCGGTGGTGACCTCATCGAGGACATACATGTCGCCTTGCTCAGCCATGCGGGTGGCCAGCTTGAGCCGCTGCCGCTCGCCGCCCGACAGCGTCGGAAGCGGCTGGCCGAGGCTGACGTAGCCGAGCCCGACGTCGGCGAGCCGCTCGAGGATCGCGTGCGCAGCCGGTATCCGCGCCTCGCCCGCTTCGAAGAAGTCTTCAGCCTCGGTCACCGACATCGCGAGCACGTCGCTGATGTCGCGGCCGCCAAGGTGGTACTGCAGCACCGACGCCTCGTATCGCCTCCCCTCGCACTCTTCGCAGACCGTCGCGACGCCGGCCATCATCCCCAGGTCGATGTAGGTCACACCGGCCCCGCTGCAATTGGCGCAGGCACCCTCTGAGTTGGCGCTGAACAACGCCGGCTTCACGCCGTTGGCCTTCGCAAACGCCGAGCGGATGGGGTGGAGCAGTCCGGTATAGGTGGCAGGGTTGCTTCGACGGGAGCCCCGGATCGCGCTCTGGTCGATCGATACGACGTCGGGGCCGGCGGGGAGCGACGCGTGCACCAGCGAGCTCTTGCCGGACCCGGCGACGCCGGTGACGACGACGAGCACCCCGAGCGGGATGTCGACATCGACGTCCTGGAGGTTGTGCGTCCGCGCACCGCGGATCTTCCGTGTGCCGGACGGCATTCGGACGGAGTCCTTGAGTGCTGCGCGGTCATCGAGATGACGGCCGGTGATGGTGCCGCTCGCGCGCAGCCCTTTGACGGTTCCCTCGAAGCACACGGCGCCGCCGGACGTCCCCGCGCCGGGGCCGAGATCGACGACGTGGTCGGCAATCGCGATCGTCTCCGGCTTGTGCTCGATCACGAGCACCGTGTTCCCCTTGTCGCGTAAGCGCAGCAACACGTCGTTCATGCGCTGGATGTCATGAGGGTGCAGGCCTGCGGTCGGTTCATCGAAGACGTAAGTGACGTCGGTGAGCGCCGAGCCCAGGTGGCCGATCATCTTGGTGCGCTGTGCTTCCCCGCCCGACAGCGTGCCCGCCGGCCGGTTGAGCGAGAGGTATCCGAGGCCGATTTCCGCGAACGAATCGAGGATGTCACCCAGCGACGTGAGCAGTGGGCCGACCGACGGTTCGTGCACACCCCGCACCCAGCGGGCGAGGTCGCTGATCTGCATCGAGCACGCGTCGGCGATGTTGATCCCCTTGATCTTCGACGAACGCGCCGCCTCGCTGAGCCGCGTGCCGTCGCACTCGGGGCACGTCGTGAATGTCATTGCCCGCTCGACGAACGCGCGGACGTGCGGCTGGAGCGCGTCGACGGCCTTGGAGAGCATCGACTTCTGGATTCTCGGGATCAGGCCCTCGTACGTCAGGTTGATGCCGTCCACCTTGATCCTGGTCGCGTCCTTGTGGAGCAACGCGTGGAGCTCGGTCTTGGTGAACTGACGGATCGGCTTGTCCGGGTCGAAGAAGCCGCAGCCGCTGAAAATGCGGCCATACCAGCCGTCGACGCTGTAACCGGGGATGGTCAGCGCTCCCTCGTTGATCGACTTACTGTCGTCGTAGAGTTGAGTCAGGTCGAAGTCGGTGACTGAGCCCCGTCCCTCACAGCGCGGACACATGCCGCCGGTACGGGTGAAGGTCTGTTTCACGGTCTTGGTCGCACCGCGTTCGACGGTGATCACGCCGACAGCGCGGATCGAAGGGACGTTGAACGAGAACGCGCTCGGCGAGCCGATGTGCGGCGTGCCGAGCCGGCTGAACAGAATGCGCAGCATTGCGCCGGCGTCAGTGGCGGTGCCGACCGTGGAGCTCGGGTTGGTGCCCATCCGCTCCTGGTCGACGGTGATCGCAGTGGTCAGCCCCTCAAGGACGTCGACATCGGGCCGCGCCAAGGTCGGCATGAAGCCTTGCACGAAAGCGCTGTACGTCTCATTGATCAGCCGCTGCGACTCCGCCGCGATCGTGTCGAACACCAGCGAGGTCTTGCCCGAGCCCGAGACGCCGGTGAACACCGTCAGCCGGCGCTTGGGGATGTCGACGCTGACGTCCTTGAGGTTGTTCTCGCGCGCGCCGTGCACGCGAATCATGTCGTGGCTGTTCAGCTTGGAGTCGGGTCCTGAATCAACCCGAGGACGTTGCCGTCGACGTCGGTGAAGGTGGCTACCAAGCGACCCCCGCCAACGTCGTGCGCGGCCTCGTGCAGCGTGGCACCGGCAGTGGTCACCTCGGCGAGCTTCGCCTCGATATCCGAGACGTGCCAGAAGGCCACCGGCGATTTCATGTCACTGTTCGGAACCAGCCCGATCTGCTGGCCTGCGGCCTCGTAGCCGGCGTAATACGGCGCGTCACTCGCCGGCGCCACGCCGAGCAGCGCGGTGTAGACCGGCTTTGCTTTCTCCAGGTCGGACACCGGGTGCAGCACGGTCTTGATTCCCTGCGTGGTGGAAGAGTCGCTCATGTTCGCTCCTGGAATCGTGGGTCTCAGCGAGCCCGCTTTGGACGCTCAAGCCAATGCTAGGTTTGGCTCGGCGACCGGGGCTTCTCGATTCCTGACGGGTCTGGTCACCTGTTTCGCCACGCAGGACGGCATCCCTGCGGTCGCGCGCGCAGCGTGCCGCCGGTAGGTGCTTGGCGGCACGCCGACCAGTTCGGTGAAGCGGGTGCTGAACGTGCCCAGCGACTGGCAGCCGACAGCGAAACAGACGTCGGTGACGCTCATGTCGCCGCGACGCAGCATCGCCATCGCGCGCTCGA
>JBEPVD010000011.1:0-69674 GCA_041691155.1 Candidatus Dormiibacterota bacterium
CACAATCACAATCTGAGCTGGAATTGCGGCGTCGAGGGTCCCACCGCGGATGCGCCGATTCTCGCCCTGCGCGAACGCCAGGCGCGCAACCTGCTGGCGACGCTGCTGCTCTCGCAAGGCGTTCCCATGCTGCTGGCCGGCGACGAGATCGGGCGCACCCAGCACGGCAACAACAACGCCTACTGCCAGGACAACGAGCTGTCGTGGTTGGACTGGTCAGCGATCGACACCGTGATGCTCGAATTCGTCCAGCGCATCATCGCGCTGCGCCGCGAGCACCCTGTGCTTCGCCGGAAGCGCTTCTTCTCCGGTGAGGCCACCCGCCGTTCGGGACGCAAGGACATCATCTGGCTGCTCCCCAACGGCGCGGAGTTCACCGACGCGGACTGGGAGAACGGCGCGGAGCGCTCCATCGGCATGATCCTCAACGGCGACGAGATTCCCGACCGCGATGCGCGGGGGGAGCGCATCGTCGGCGACTCGCTCATGGTCCTGCTGCACTCCGGCGACGTCCCCATCACCTGGACGGTGCCGGCGAGTTGGGAGGGTGGCTGGACACTCGTCCTCGACACCGATGATCCCCACGGTCACCGCGCTTCCGCCGCGTGCCGGCCCGGCGACCAGATTCCCCTTGCGGCACACTCTCTGGTGGCGCTCGCCGCCCTAACGGGGTAACCGCTTCCTACTCGCCAACCTCGAGCGGCAATGATGCCGTTGCTCCGAGCAACATCGAGGCAAGCATCGTCCCCATGCGGGACGGCGCGAAACGCTCGCTGCTGTCACGAATGTCGTCGATGCACCACCAGCGGTATTCGCGAATCATGGCGGCTTCGCCGGGTTCGAAGCCGGTCGTATCGACCGCAGGCCGGCCGACGCGAATGACGAAGAAGCGTTCCAGGTGACGTTCCACCTCGCCCTGCCATGTGAACAGCGTGTCGCGAGTCCACACGGGTGCGGCGAGATCGGCGGGGTCGATACGGAGGCCGGTCTCCTCCCTGACTTCGCGCACCAGCGCAGCCTCGTACGTCTCGTCACTCTCGAGACCGCCTCCGGGTGCGAACCACCAGGGCTCGCGGTCGGCGAGCACGCCGCGGAAGAGCAGCACGCGTTCCCCGCTGTCGATGATCAGCGCACGAGCCGCTCTACGGATTGCCGGGGTCATGCCGTGGATGCACCCGTCACGCCATGGTCCTTCGCACGCAGCGCCGCACCGGGCGCGGTGACGGCGAGCCGCGACCGTCGACTCCCGGTGGCCCGGCCAGGTGGTGGCAAGTCCGCTCGCGACGCATTGCATCGGTAAGGTTCGCGCATGGCACAGCACTTCGCCACGTCCGGCATTCCAGCGCGCGAGCAACGTCTGGCGGTCGCGGCCGCACTCGTCACCGTCGTCCTCTGGGCCTCGGCCTTCGTCGGCATCCAGGCGGCCGGGCAGGTGCTGGCTCCGGGAGCCCTCTCGCTGGCGCGGCTCCTCGTCGGGACGGTGGCGCTCGGCCTACTGGTGCTGGTTCGCAGGGAGCCGCTCCCGCGCCGGGCTGATTTCCCGGCGATCCTGCTCTTCGGACTCCTCTGGTTCGGCGTCTACAACATCGTCCTCAACCAGTCCGAGCGGCTGGTGGACGCCGGGACCGCGGCGATGCTCGTGAATATCTCGCCGGTTTTCATCGCCATTCTTGGTGGCGTCCTCCTCCGCGAAGGGTTTCCGCGACGCGTCGTCATCGGGTGTGCAATCGGTTTCGCGGGGGCGGTCATCATCGGCTTTGCCACGTCGACGCGCGGCCTCCAGGCGGGCATGGGCGCGGTACTCTGCGTGGTCGCCGCCGCAGCATACGCGGGCGGAGTCACGGTGGAGAAGCCGGTTCTGGCACGCAGTTCCGCCGTGTCGGTCACGTGGCTCGGATGCACCATCGGGGCGATCGCGTGTCTGCCGTTCGCGCCGCAGCTGGCAGCTGAGCTCGCGCATGCAGAGCCGATCACGTGGGCGTGGGCGATCTACCTCGGCCTGTTTCCCACTGCGGTGGGATTCACCTTCTGGGGCTATGCGCTCGCCCGGACCAGTTCCGGGCGTCTGGGAGCGACGACCTACCTGGTGCCGCCCATCTCCATCGCGCTCGGGTGGCTCGTGCTCGGCGACGTGCCGCCCTGGCTGGCGTTTATCGGCGGTGTCCTGTGTCTGGCCGGCGTCGCCGTGACGCGCGGTGCGCGAGTGCCCCGGCTCCGGCGCCGGGCACCGGAGCCGGCTGCCTGAATATGTCATATATACTTGACATATGCCCTATCTGGGATCGACCCTTTCCGCAGATGCAGCCGTCGCCTCTGTGCTCAACGCGCTGAACGAGCTCCCCACCAGCGACCGGCTGCTCGCGCTGCGATCCGTCGCCGTGCTCCTCGGCGCCCGGCGAGCATCCACGGTCCTTGCCGCTCGCAGCGAGGGGATGAGCTGGCACGACATTGCCGATCGCCTGGGCATGTCACGGCAATCCGTCTGGGATCGCTACGCCGCCGAGGATCACGATCCGCCGCCGCCCGCCCGAGGCAGGCATTCCCGCGCCCGCGCCACTACGCACACCTTTTCGAACTGCGCCGCCTACAAAGCGGTCACCACCCGCCAGTGACCAGGAGAAGCTCGATGCTCAATGCTGTTGACGACGCGACGTTCGACACCGACGTGCTCGAGTCGGGCATTCCCGTGCTCGTCGAGTTCGGGGCCTCGTGGTGTCCACCCTGCCGGATGATCGCGCCCGTGCTGGAAGACATCGCGACCGAGCGTGCCGGCCGGTTGAACGTTCGCTCCATCGACGTGGACGCCAACCCCGTGACGCAGACCAAATATGGCGTCATGTCGCTGCCGACGATGCTGTTGTTTGTTCGCGGCACGCCCGTGCGCGAGGTGATCGGCCTCATGTCGAAGGGCCGGCTCCTGCAGTTCGTCGACGAGGCGCTGGAGACCGCCGCCTGACGCGAAGCCCCAGAGCACGCGGATCAGGAGACCGTGATCTCGCCCTTCATGTTGGGTGCGTGCGGGATGCAGAGGAAGTGGTAGGTGCCCGCAACCGTGAACTTCACCTCCCATGTCGAGCCGCCGTTGAGCGACGCGTCGGTGAGGCAGCCGTCGTTGTTGTCCTGAAAGGTCACCGTGTGCGTGACGCTCCCTGTGTTCTTGAACTCGATGACCGAACCCACGGTCGCGGTGGATGAAGGAGGGTCAAAGACCAGGGAGTCAGTGGCGTTGATCGTCACCGCAGGGGTGCCAACGCCGCTGACCGCGGCGGTCCCGTTGCAGACCCCGGTGTTGGTCGGCCCGGTGTTGTCGCTCCCGCAGCCGACGACTCCCATCATCCCGATCGCGCCACTCCCGAGCGCAAGCATCCGTAGCCGTCTCACGTCGCTATCTCCCTGGTGGCGGCCGCGGTCAGCCACGGCCGGCCGTGGCGCGAAACCCGATCCTCCCGCCGTCCACGATACCCGAGGCGTCCTCGCATCCGAATTCGGGATCGTCCGGGGCGACAGAGTGCATCGGTAGAGTGGCCGGGGTGGGCAGAGGCTTTGAGACGCGTGCCGACGGCGCTCCCGACGCCGCCACGGCGGCGCGATCAGGGATGGCGCGAGCGCTTGACGTCCTTGAGGACGGACCGCACCCACGACGCGCACCACCGGTCATGGGCAACCTCATCCTCACATCGCACGCCAGCCTGATCATCCTGTTTGGACTGGTGCTGCTCTACCTGAGCGGCCTCGCGTTCGCACCGCTTCGTCCGATGCACTTCGCCATCGGCTTCGCGCTGATTCCGTTGCTCGTGGTGAAACTCCTCAGTACCGGTTGGCGAGCAATCCGGTACTACATCGGTCGCAGCGCATACCGGGCCGCGGGACCACCGTGGTGGTTGCCGCGGCTGATCGCTCTTCCCCTCGTCATCTCGGTCGTGCTCGCGACCGTCAGCGGTGTGGTGCTCTGGGCTGAGGGCACGGATCAGGGCACCTGGGCTACGGTCCATGCCGATTCCGTCATCGCGCTCGCCGTGCTGGCGCTGGTCCACCTTGCCGTGTACGTCCGCAAAGCAGCACGCGCCTCAGCGAAAAGCCTCACCGCGACCGCGGTCAACCGGCCCGAGCGAGTGATCGTCTGGGCGCTGCTCGCAGCCCTGGTCGCGGGGGCTATCGCGACCGGTCTCGAACCCACCTGGGACCCGGCGGCTGCGGCGAGCCCAGGTACCGTGGCGCAACCCTAGCCGGTTCCCTTATCGAGATTGGGTTTTCTCGCTCGCGTTGCCGACCAGGTCGAAGACTTCCCACATGTCAGCGTATCTCCCACCCCGGGCGAGCAGCTCGTCATGCGATCCCGACTCGACCACTGCACCGCTGTGCAGGACGATGATGCGATCCGCCGCTCTCGCGGTCTGCAATCGATGGGCGATGACGACGGTCGTGCGTCCATGCGAGACCTCATGCATCGCCGCGGCCACGTGCGCTTCGGTCACCAGGTCGAGATTCGAAGTTGCCTCATCGAGCAGCAACAGGGCGGGATCGACGAGCGCCGCGCGCGCGAGCGCGATCAGTTGACGCTGACCAGACGACAGCGAGCGGCCGCGTTCGGTCAGTTCGTGGTGATAGCCGCCTGACAGCCGCGCGATGAAGTCGTGTGCGCCCACTGCCCGCGCGGCGGTCTCGACCTGCGCATCCGTTGCGTCGGGGCGTCCGTACGCGATGTTGTCGCGTACCGTGCCGGAGAACAGGAACGCCTCCTGGGGCACATAACCGAGCTGCATGCGGAAGTCGTGCAGATCGATGTTGCGAAGATCGTGATCGTCAACCTGCACGCTTCCCTCGTCGGGGTCGTAGAAGCGCGCGAGCAGCTTCATCACCGTGGACTTACCGGCACCGGTCTCCCCCACCAACGCGACGGTCTCGCCCGCCGTGATGTGCAGATCGATCCCCCGGAGCGCTTCGGGTGGCTTGCGCCAGGCAGCGTCCTTCGATTGCACGAACCGCGGGTCATCCGGACCGCGCCGATCGACCGGGCGCGCCCCGTCGAAGCCGGAGCGGAGCGGCTGCGTCGGATATGAGAAGTGCACACCGGCAAGCGCGATGTCGCCGTGCAGCCGGCCGGGGTCCTCGGGAACCGCTGGATTCGGCGTGATCGTCTCGAGCTGCATGAGGTCGGCGATGCGTCCCACGGACACCCGTGTCTGCTGCCATGCGTCGAACACCTGCGAGAGTTGCTGTATCGGCGAGAAGAACAGGTCGATGTAGAGCAGGAACGCGATCAGCGCACCCGATGTCAGGTGTCCGGTCTGGATGAGGTGCGCACCGACTCCCAGGACGATCGCATCGGCGACAGCGGCCATGAACTGCACGAATGGGAAGTACGTGGCCACGAGGCGTTGGGCCGCCACGCGGGTGTCGAGATACGAGCGACCGAGCCGGTGGAACTGCGCCATCGCGGCGCCCTCGTGCACGAAGGCCTGCGACTCGCGAACGCCGGACAGGCTCTCTTGAAAGTCGGCGTTGACGATCGCGATCCGCTCACGCGACATGCTGTACAGGCGTGCCGCCTTCTGCCGGAATATCACCGTCGCCACGGCGAGCGGCACCGTGACCGCGAGCGCGCAGAGCCCAAGCTCGGCGTTGATGACGATCAGCGCCACACCGACGCCGACGAAAGTGACGATCGAGACCAGCGCCGAGAGCAGACCGTTCTCGATGAGCGACTCGAACTGATCGACATCGGTCGTCATGCGGGTCATGATCCGGCCGGCCATCTCCCGCTCGTAGTAGTCGAGCGAGAGACGTTGCAACTGCGCCCAGATGCGGATGCGGAGCGACAGCATGATGCGTTGTGCCGCTCGACCGGTGACGAACGTCTCGCCGACCTCGTCAACGAGATCCACTAGGGTCACCACGAGAAACACGGCTGCGGCAGCGAACAGCACGAACGAGGACCCCGTGGAGACGCCGTTGTCGATACCGGTCTTCACGAGGACCGGGCCGGCAAGCGTCATCAAGCCGTCAATGACGACGAGCATCAGGCCCGCGAGCAGTGGACGGCGAAACTCGCGCAACAGGCGGAGGAGACTGAACTGGCGATCGTGGCGCGTCTCGCGCTCGAGATCCACCTTGGCAACATCGCGGACGGGTCGGAGGCGCGCGACCCTGCCCAGCAACTCAGGAGTCGGCGCCAGGTTGAGGCGCCACCCGCCTCCGCCGCCGCCAAGCCCCGGACCCAGGCTCGGCGCTCCGATGCTGCGGTTCGCGGTCCGGATCCCGGAGCGCTGCCAGTCACCGCCCCAGGCTGCTGCGGTCGTACCGTCCGCTCCGGCCATCGACGCCAGCGCTTCAATGGAGTCCCCGGTCGACTCCGCGTCCAGTTCCTCGAGCCCCGAAACCAATGTCCGGTAGCGCGCGCTGCGCGCAATGAGGTCGGCGTGCGTGCCCTGCTCGACGATGCGCCCGCCGTCAAGCACAACGATCCGATCGGCGAGATGCAGCGTTGACTGTCGGTGCGCGATGAGCAATGTGGTGCGCCCCGCCATCACTCCACGCAGCGCGTCGTGGAGGTCGGCCTCGATCCGCGCGTCGATGGCGCTGGTCGCGTCGTCGAGGATGAGGATGCGCGGATCGTAGAGGATCGCCCGCGCGAGGGCCACGCGTTGTCGCTGTCCGCCCGAGAGCGTGAGACCGCGCTCGCCGATGGCTGTGTCGTAGCCGCGCGGCAACTCAAGGATGAATTCATGCGCCTGCGCCGCCCGGGCGGCGGCTTCTACCTGCGCTTCGGTTGCGTCGGGCTGTCCGTACGCGATGTTCGCTCGCACACTGTCCGAGAAGAGAAAGCTTTCCTCGAATACCACGCCGCCGTCGCAGCGAACGGAGCGCCACGTCGCGTACGTCGTGACCGTCGACGAGCACCGTCCCTTCGGTGGGATCGTAGAAACGCGGGACCAGGTTGGCGAGAGTCGATTTGCCGCTGCCGCTCGGTCCGACGATGGCGACGCGCTCACCGGGCTGCACGTGAAGGTCCACCCCCTGAAGCACCGGCTCGCCTTCCCCGTAGTCGAAATGAACGTTGGAAAAGATGATGTCGCCGCGCAGTTCAGGGAGCTCGAGTGCCTCAGTCTTGTCGGCAATGGCCGAGGGGAGGTCGAGCAACTGGAAGATGCGCTCGAGGCCCGCGCGTGCCTGCTGGCCGATGGTGAGAACGCCCGCGAGCTGCCGTGCGGGCGCCATCAGCTGCGTGACATACGTCGAGAATGCAAGGAAGGTGCCCAGCGTGATCTGGTGGTGCAGTGCCAGCCAGCCGCCGAGCGCAAGGATCGCGACCTGGGCGAACATCGGAATCGCCTCGAGCAGGGGCTGGTAGCGGGACTGCAGACGCACCGCGCGCATCTGCGAGCCGTACACCGTCTTGGCAGCATCGGCGATTCTCTCGATCTCCCGCTGCTCCTGACCGAAGGCCTTGACGACCCGGACGCCGTTCAAGTCCTCGTCGACGATCTGCACAAGGTCTCCCTCGCGCTGCTGCCCGTCCCAGGTTGCGGGAAAGATGCGCCAGCGCATCCGGTACGAAACCACGAGCAGGGTCGGCGCCACCACGATGCTCACCAATGACAACAGCGGCGACAGATACACCATCACGCCGAGGGACAGCAACAACATCAAGACGTTGCTGCTCATGATCGGAAAGAAGCTCAGCAGTCCCTGAACCAGGGTGGAGTCAGAGTTGGCCCGCGCGACCAGCTGGCCGGTCGGCATGCGCCCGAGGTTGTCGAAGTCCAGCGTCTGGAGATGGTCGTGCATCGCGTTCCGCAGGTCGTACTGGACCTCGAGCGCAACCCGGCCGCCGCGGTAGCGCCGGATATAGGCGAACCCGAAGGTCGCGGCTGCGAGCCCGATCAGCAACACCAGCAACGGCCAGAGTTGGGAGCGTTGCGTGAGAATGACGCCGTCGACGATCTGGCGCGCGACCAGCGGCACCGCCACCTGACAGACGCTCCCCACGGCTGCCGCGCCGACCGAAAGAATGACATCGCGCCGGTGCCGGAGCATATAGCCCCAGAGGCGGCGAATCCAACCAGGCTTCGCTTCAGCCTCCGTCAATCGTGTCTCGCGCTCACTGAACGACTCAGCGTAGCGCGAGTGCTCGCGGGGAGCGCCCGCCTAGCTGGAGGCTGGCGAGAGGGTGATCGGGCTCACCCGGCAGCCGAGCTTCTCGAGAATCCTGACCGCGAGCTCCGGGCTGTCGTTCAGGGTGAGGCGGTACATCCCGCGCTCGTCGTGGCGAGGTTCGATGCGGATGACACGGAGGCCGGCCGCCTGCAACGCTGCCAGCATTCGGGCGACGCCACCGTGACGGTGCGGAGTGGCCACCATGATGTCGCGGTCCATGACGTCGATTGCGAGCATTGCTGCTTCCCCTATCTGGTTCGGCTATCTCTCGCATCATCGCGATCCCACCTGTCGGCTTCGTGAGTGAAAACTCAAAGGTTCCTGTGAACCCGTACGACGATCTCGGGTGGGCGGGCACAATCGACGCTATGGCGGAAGTGTCAGGCGGGCCACTCGAAGTCCGGTGCGATCTCCTGCGCTCCCTGCACGTCCCCGGCGCTCCGCTGGTGCTCCCCAATGCCTGGGACGTCGCCTCCGCAAAAGCGGTGGCGGCCGCCGGCTTCCCCGTGGTGGCCACGACGAGCGGCGGCGTGGCTGAGGCGCTCGGGTTTTCGGACGGGCAGGACGCCCCCGTCGAGGAGATGCTCGCCGCCGCGGCCCGCATCGCACGCTCGGTCGCCGTCCCGGTCACGATCGATTTCGAGGCCGGGTACGGGTTGCCGCCCGAGGTGGTGGTGGATCGATTGCTCGCCGCCGGCGCGGCGGGGTGCAACCTCGAGGACACGGACCACGCTGCCGGTCGCTTGGCCGAGACGGAGCGACACGCTGCCTGGCTGGCGAACATCCGGCGTGCCGCGACGGCGCGGGGGTACGGCCTGGTCATCAACGCGCGCGTCGACGTGTTCATTGAGCAGACGCAGCAGGACGGGCCTGAACTCCTCGATGAGGCCGTCACCCGCGCGCGGGCATACATCGCAGCGGGCGCGGATTGCGTCTATCCAATCGTCTTGCATGAAGCCGGTGTCATCAAACGCTTCGTCGATGCCGTCGGCTGTCCGGTCAACATCTTCCAGGTTCCGCCGGCGCCATCGAACGCGGAACTTGCGGCGATGGGCGTGGCGCGTATCAGCTACGGGTCATCGATCCACCGGGAATCCATGCGCGATCTCGCGGCACATCTCGAGCGAATCCACCTCAGCCAGCGAGGCTCCGGGGGCTGACCGAGGTCGCGCTGACCATGCGATGACGTCGCGCGACCAGCGCCTCCACACGGGCCATCTCGTTCCCCACGATCATCATCCCCTCGTCGACTCCCATGCCCGGTTTCGCCAGCACCTGCACCGCGCCACACGCCATGGCGATATTGGCCGACACCTGCGCGGATCGGTCCGTCTCGTTGCAACTGCCCCCGCAATACGCGGCGAGTCCATTGCGTGACACGAGCAGCAGGGCTTCGATGGTGTTGTTCACGCCGCCAAGGTCGGGCATCTTCACGTGGATGACATCTGCCGCCCTCGCGCGCACGAACAACTCGATGTCCTCGAGGGTGTTGCACCATTCGTCAACCGCGATCTGAACCTGACTGTTACGGGCTCCGAGTGCGGCACGGAGCGCAGCTGACACGTGGATCTGATCCGATCGGTTCCCGGTGTCGATGACGTGCTCGACGCAGACACCAAATGGCCGCGCAGTCTCGCCGACCTCCGCGAGGTATGCGGCAACACGCTCCACATCACCGTCGAATACCGTGCCGATGGTCCCGTAGACATCGAAATGCAGGCGTGGCTCGTAGTCGGGACGCGAGCGCAAGGTCATGATGCGGTCGCGCACCCAGGCGACGTATGCAAGCATCACCTCGCCGTCGCGCCCGAGTTTCGTTTCGACCTCGTTGATCAGGCCGTGCGGCAGGACGCCGGCCTCCTTGAGCACCATCTTGTCGACGTTGCTGTGCCGGTCGTCGCCGGACTGCACGAACATCGGCACCGGGCGGATCTCGATCCCGGTCTCGTACTCGTCGCGAACCACCTCGGCCATGGTGAGGCCCCGTGATCGCGCGACCGCGTCGAGGAGCGCCTGGGTGACCCCATACCTGATGGCAGCGTGCAGCAGTTTCCCTTCTACGATCAGAGAGTCGATCGTCGACGCGACCGCGCGGAACGACGTGACCGTGCTGCCCCGGAGGATCGGCGCCACATGTCGCTCGATCGCGACCACACCGGCCGCGGAGTCGAACACCGCGTCACGCCCGCCGACGCCCGAGTATTGCACCGCGGCGCAATCGCCGTGGGCGACCTGCCCGTCGTCGAGCAGGAGCAGGATTGAGACGCCCTCGCCAGGCTGCCGGATGGCGCGAAATCCGGGAGTGATCGGCAGGCCGGCGTAGGCAAAACCGTCGTGGATCGCCCCGGCGCGAATCGCTGCCTGGTCGTCCGCGAAGAATCCTGTCCGCACCGGGACGGCGATCACGTCGACGATGTACATGGGACTCCGCTAGCGCTCTGGTGGCGAGGTTGGCTTCAGACCGGTTCGGCGCTCGCTCGCGCCCGGGTCCACTCCGCAGCGATGTCGGTGCTGGTTGCCATGTCGAATCGATGCCCCATGAGGAGCATCGATGCGTCGTGCTGCGCCCGGTCATCGCTCGCCACGCAATCGACTGCGATCACCACGTAGAGGTCGTTGAACATCGCGTCGCGCGCCGTCGACTCGACGCAGCCTTCGGTCGTGCAGCCGCCCACGACCACGGTCTGGATCCCATTGCTACGCAACAGGAGTTCGAGGTTGGTGCCCCAGAAGGCACTGGAGCGGTTCTTGAGCACCACCAGCTCATCGGAGCGGGGCGTCAACTCCCGGACGAACGCGTGCCCGGGGGTGCCGGGCACCGAATAGCGCAGCGCCGGATCATTGCCGCGATGCGCAGCGTGCATGCGGAGGTTGAAGCGGATCTGGGCAGGCGAGTCGCTCATCCGGTTCGGGAGCGCGGTGTTCTGCACGTGGATAACGAGCACGCCGGCGTTTCTTGCGTCGTCGAGCAGGGCGGCAAGTACCGGCCGCTGCGCCTGGTACATGGAAACGTCGACACCCATCTCGCCGAAAGCGCCGTCCGGATCGACGAAGTCGTGCTGCATGTCGATGAGCAACAGAGCCGTGTGCGAGGGGTCGACCAGCTCGGACAGTTCGGTGAAGACCTGCTTGCCGTCGACGGTGATCACGCCCGCACTTCGGGACGTCGCTCATACCGCACGTGAATGGACGCGACCCTTCGCTGGACTCGCCGCTCGAGGTTCCCACCGGCTCCGTTGGTCGAGGCAGGAATCGTCACTCCGACATACGGCTCCGTCTCCACTTTGGTGACCGGCATGTAGCCGATGCCGAGCAACGTCCCCTCATCCCTGGACTGCTCCGCCAGGTCGAAGTAGTGCCGGACGAGTGGGTCCGGGAACGTTTGCTTGCGCACCATCCGCCGGACATCGCGGGCGTTGATCCAGTCGCGGATGGATCCTGCAATTCGGGTTCCTGGCATGGGCCTCCCTCGACGTCATGTCGTGCCGATCGAGCATAGCGGTACCCGCTGACGCCGCAGAAGGCATACCATGCGAACCCCAGACGAACGTCTGTTCGCCTGGGGCTCGACGCCCGAAGACCTCAGTGGGAGCTAGGAACCTTTGACGCTCGGAGCAACCCGGCGCGACGTCCGTTTCACCGGCCCGTGGCGAGACACCCTCAACGCATCGCAGCGTGAGGCGGTCACCCATGGCGACGGGCCGTTGCTGATCATTGCCGGCGCCGGTACCGGGAAGACCACGACGCTGGCCTGCCGTGTGGCCCATCTCATCGAATCCGGCGTGCCGGAGCAGCGAATCCTCCTGCTGACCTTCTCCCGACGTGCCGCCGCCGAGTTGCTGTCCCGCGCCCAGACGCTCATCGATCGTGGCGGCCTCCGCAAGGTATGGGGCGGCACCTTTCACGCCATTGCGAATCGAATGTTGCGCATGTATGGACGCGGCATCGGCATCGGTCCCGACTTCACTGTGCTCGACCAGGCCGATACCGCCGATCTGCTCAACCTCATTCGCGGGTCCATGAACGTCAGATTCCAGCACGAGCGGTTCGCGCGCAAGGAGACGCTGGCCACCATCTACTCACGGATGGTCAACGCGAGCGAGCCGTTGAGCAAGATTCTCGAGAAGCATTTTCCCTGGTGCAGCAGCGACAAGCCCGCAATCGCGGAGATCTTCACCGCCTACACCCGGCGCAAACGCCTCGACACCGTGCTCGACTATGACGATCTCCTCCTCTACTGGAACGCGTTGATGGCCTCGGCCGCCGCTGAGCGTGTCACTGAGCAGTTCGACCACATCCTCGTCGACGAATACCAGGACACCAATGCGCTGCAGGCGCAGATACTCCTGCAGTTCCATGCCCGGATCCCGAACATCACGGTGGTGGGTGACGACGCGCAGGCGATCTACTCGTTCCGCTCGGCGACGATCGACAACATTCTCTCGTTCGCCCAGCGCTTCACCGGCGCGCGCATTGTCGCGCTTGAAGAGAACTATCGGTCCACCGCACCGCTGCTCGCCGCCTCCAACGCGGTGATCGCGATGTCGCCGCAGCGCCATGACAAGACGCTCGTGTCGACGCGCGTGGGAGGGCAGAAACCCGAGCTGATCACCTGCGGCGATGAGGCTGAGCAGGCAGCCGCAGTCTGCGAGTCCATCCTCGCGCATCGCGAACGCGGCGTCCCACTCATGCACCAGGTGGTGCTCTTTCGGGCCTCGCACCACAGCGACCTCCTCGAGGTCGAGCTGGGGCGCCGCAACATTCCCTTTGTCAAATACGGCGGCCTGAAGTTTCTCGAAGCCGCGCACGTCAAGGATGTGGTGGCCATCCTGCGCATCCTGGAGAACCCGCGCGACTCCGTGAGCTGGTTTCGCGTGCTCCAGCTCCTTGACGGCATCGGTCCGGCCCAGGCGCGGCGATTGATGGGCGCGATCGGCGTCGATCCACCCGCCGCAGGTGTGTCGCCGTTGCGCCGGCTGCTGTCCGACGACATCGATGTCCCCGCGTCAGCGACGGATTCGCTGGCCGAGCTCCGTTCGATGCTCACCGACTGCGCCGATCAGCCCGACGAGGTGATGCCGCTGACTTCGCAGATCGAGCGCATCCGGCTCTTCTGCGAGCCGACCTTCGCGCGTCGGTACAGCAATCCGGAAGTGCGACTCCGCGACCTCGAGCAGATCGAGTCCCTCGCCGCATCGACCCCGTCGCGGGCCGCCTTCCTGACCGATCTCGCGCTCGACCCGCCGACCTCGACCTCCGACCTCGCCGGCCCGCCCTTGCTGGACGAGGACTTTCTCATCCTCTCCACGATCCACTCTGCGAAGGGAGGCGAGTGGGATGTCGTCTGCATCATCCACGCGTCGGACGGCCACATCCCGTCCGACATGGCGACCGGGGATGTCGCGACGATCGAGGAAGAACGTCGCCTGCTGTATGTCGCACTCACGCGCGCACGCGACGCGCTCGAAATCTACTTCCCCCTGCGCTACTACCGGCGTCCGCGGGGGCAGGGTGACACCCACGGGTACGCGCAGCTGACCCGATTCATCCCGAACGGGCTGCTGCAACACTTCGACATGCGGAGCACGCCGGCGGGTCGCGAAGACGACGCGGTGGTTGCGCCGGCGGGCGCGGATACAACCTCGGTCGACGCCTTCCTGGAGCGCCTGCTGATGTCCTGACGGCGCTAGTCGCTCCCGAGTGCGACCGTCAACGCCGTGCGCCAGTCGGGGCTGTGCAGGAAGGCTTTGAACGCGCTTGCGGCCGGACTGAGCATGCGATCCTGCGCCCAGATGACGTGCCACATGCGCTGCACCGGAAAGCCGCGGACCTGCAACGGATGGAGGAGGCCCAGTTGCAGCTCGAGGCGCACGGCATACGTCGACAGCACGGTCACGCCAAGGCCGCCCGCGACCGCGCGCTTGAGCGCACCGTTGCTCGCCATCTCCATCGCGGCGCTCGGCTCGACCCCGGCGCCTCGAAGAATGCGTTCCGCTGCCTCGCGAGTTCCCGAGCCCTGTTCGCGCAGCAGCAATGGACCCGTCAGCAGATCTGCCGGTCGGAGCGGCTCACGGCCGACGAGTTCGTGATTCGGCGCGCAGAAGCACATCAGCGAGTTGTCGAGGAACGGCTCCGCAGCGAGCAGGTCGTCGTCCCAGAGCGTCCCGACGACACCGATGTCTGCGCCGCCCGTGAGGAGCAGTTCGCGTACCCGGGCGCGGTTGACGACATCCAGGCTGAGCGTGATGCCCGGATGGGCGCGATGGAATCCCGCCATCGCATCGGGGAGCACGTAGATCCCGACGGTCGTGTCGCCGGCTAGACGAACGTTGCCCGCCTCGAGACCCGCAACATCGTCGATGGCGTCCTGCGCGTCCCCAACCATTGCCAGGATCCGGCCCGCGCGCTCATGCAGTGCCTGACCGGCCGCGGTCAGCACGGGGGTGCGACTCCCCGGGTCCAGCAGCGGCTGCCCCACCGCGCGAGCCAGCGCCTGCATCTGATGGGTGACGGCCGGCTGCGTGAGGGAGAGGAGGCTCGCGGCTCGTGTGAAGCTCCCGAGTTCGACCACACTCGTGAAGATCCGGAGCTGGCGAAGCGTGATTCGCCGCTCCAGTCGCTGGCTCATTAGCAAAGCTTATCTCGCCCATGCATACCATGCATTAGACAGCAGCAAGCCGACCGCCTATCGTCGGGCCATGGTTGGCACGGCGATCACGCCCATCCTGGTGGGCATCGGCGGTGACAGCGGCAGCGGAAAGTCGACGTTGACGAGGGCGTTCTACGAACTGCTCGGGCACGATCGCGTCACCACGCTCTGCCTTGACGACTACCACTCGCTCGATCGTCGTGAGCGTGCACTCGTCGGCGTCACACCGCTCAACCCGCGCGCCAACAACTTCGCGCTCATGGAGGAACAGCTCTGGGCGCTGAAACGCGGCGAGGTCATCGCCAAGCCGGTCTACGACCACGCCGACGGAACCTTCAAGGCACCCGAGATGGTTGCGCCGAACGAGGTTGTCATCGTGCAGGGCCTGCATCCATTCCTGTCGCCGGGCATCCGTCAGGCCTTCGACCTGAAGGTCTGGCTCGACCCGGAAACCGAGCTTCGCATCACCTGGAAGCTGCAACGTGATGTGGCCAAACGTGGCTACAACGAGTCCGAGGTGCGCGCCGAGCTCGAGGCACGTCGTGCGGACGCCGAAGCCCACATTCACCCACAGAGAGTGCACGCTGATCTGGTGGTGCGTTTCTCCGCGCCACCCTCCCATCACGCTACGGCCGCAATGGGACACCTGAACGTGCGCTTGACCCAGCGCCATTCGCTGCCCCGGCTCGACTTCGAGCAGGCGCTCGACAACGGCACGACGGTGCGGCTTCACATCGATGTCGACGACGAGGATGGGTGTCGCGCGGACATCATCGAGATCGCAGGGCAGATCTCCGTTGACGACGCAGCGCAGATCGAGGGCGCGGTCTGGCACCACGCGAGCGAGCGCCATCACCACCTCCATCATCTCCGACAGCAGGAACTCGGTACCTACGACGAACCACGTGGCTCCCGGCACAGCGACCCGCTCGGTCTGACTCAGTTGATCCTCGCCCATCGCATCCTCAGCGCACAGAAGTCGGTGCTGGTCCGCGTCAAGGCCGACGACTACGCGGCGATGCACCACCATGTGACACCGGCGCGCGCCGGCTCGGAGGACCTCGTCCGATGACACTTGTCCAATCGCCACCGCACGACCCCGCAACCGACCGGTGGGCATCCGGCGTCCGGCCGTACGCGCAGATGGGGTACTGGCAACCGGACTACATCCCGAAAGACACCGACATCCTCTGCGCGTTCCGCATCACGCCGCAGGACGGCGTCCCCCCGGACGAAGCCGCGGCGGCCGTCGCGGGCGAGTCGTCAACGGCGACCTGGACCGTCGTCTGGACCGACCGGCTCACCGCCCATGAGCACTATCAGGCCAAGGCGTACAGCATGCAGCCGGTCGCGGGGACCCCGGGCCAGTACATCGCGCTGATCGCCTATGAGCTTGACCTTTTCGAGGAAGGATCGATCGCCAACCTCACATCGTCGATCATCGGCAACGTCTTTGGATTCAAAGCCCTTCGTGCGCTGCGGCTCGAGGATATGCGCATCCCGCTCCACTACGTGAATACGTTTCAGGGACCGCCGCACGGCATCGTCATGGAGCGGGAATATCTCAACAAGTACGGGCGTCCGCTGCTCGGCGCAACCACGAAACCGAAGCTCGGGCTCTCGGCACGGAACTACGGGCGCGTCGTCTACGAGGCGTTGCGCGGGGGCCTCGACTTCACCAAGGACGACGAGAACATCAACAGCCAGCCATTCATGCGCTGGCGTGACCGTTATCTCTCCTCGACGGAGGCGGTCAACAAGGCGATGGCGGAAACCGGTGAGATCAAAGGCCACTACCTCAACGTCACCGCCGGCGACATGGAGGCGATGTACGAGCGTGCCGAGTTCGCCAAAGCACTCGGCAGCGTGGTGATCATGCTCGACTTGACCGTCGGCTTCACCGCGATGACGTCGATGTCGAAATGGGCGCGGCGGAATGGTGTGCTCCTCCATCTGCACCGCGCGGGCCACGGCACCTACACGCGGCAGAAGGCCCACGGCGTCAGCTTCCGCGTCCTCGCAAAATGGTGCCGGCTCCTCGGCGTCGACCACATCCACGCGGGAACGGTCGTCGGCAAGCTCGAAGGCGACCCCAACATGGTGCGCGGCTACTACGACGTCCTGCGCAAATCGCACATTCCGCGCGATCCCATGCAGGGCATCTACTTCGACCAGGACTGGGGCTCGATGCCGGGGGTCATGCCGGTCGCGTCGGGTGGCATCCACGCGGGCCAGACCCACCAGCTCCTGCACTACCTCGGCGAGGACGTCGTGCTGCAGTTCGGGGGCGGCACGATCGGTCACCCCATGGGCGTGGCGGCGGGCGCGACCGCAAACCGAACCGCCGTGGAGTTGATCGTGCAGGCGCGCAACGAGGGCCGTGACTTTCTGACCGAAGGCCCCGAGATCCTTCGCGCCGCGGGCCGGTGGTGCGCCCCGCTGCGCGCGGCGCTCGATGTCTGGGGTGACATCAGCTTCAACTACGAGTCGACGGACACGCCCGACGTGATGCCGACGGCGACGCCGGCCTGAGGACAGACGATATGCATGTCACACAGGGAACCTTTTCCTACCTGCCTCCACTCACTGAAACGCAGGTACGCGCCCAGGTGCAATACGCGCTCGACAACGGGTGGGCGCTTTCGGTGGAGTTCACCGATGACCCGCACCCCCGCAACTTCCTGTGGGAAATGTGGGGGCTGCCGATGTTCGACGTACGCGATCCGGCGGCCATCCTGCTCGAGGTCGGTCGCTGCCGCACGGCGTATCCGGCTCGGTACGTCCGCATCAACGCCTATGACCGGACGCTCGGCCGTCAGACCACCGCGTTGAGCTTCATCGTTCAGCGACCGGTCTCAGAGAAGGGTTTCCGGCTGGAGCGGCAGGAGGGTGCCGATCGCCAGGTGCGCTACGCACTCCACCCCTACGCGCTCGACCTCCCGCCCGGAGAACGCTACGAGCGCTGAGTGATGGCACGGGAACCGCACGTTCCGTTCGGCATGCCCCGGCCGTCGACCGGCGGCGTCGCCACCGTGGGGGACGGCCTCCCCACTGAAGCGGATAACGTGCCGCCGGAGCCGCCGGCTCTCGGTGGCGACGGTGTCGACCTCGAGGCCGAGGCGCGCGCATCCGGCGTTTTCGACGTCATCGCAGAACTGGACCGCGAGCTGGTCGGGCTGGTTCCGGTCAAGACGCGAATTCGAGAGATCGCGGCACTCCTGGTCGTTGACTCCGCGCGCCGACGCGCTGGACTGGAGGCGGAGCGCCCCAACCTGCACATGTGCTTCACGGGCAGCCCGGGGACCGGCAAGACCACGGTCGCGCTCCGCATGGCCGCGGTGCTGCACAGCCTCGGCTACCTCGCCAAAGGCCATCTGGTCGCCGTGACCCGTGACGAGCTGGTCGGTCAGTACATCGGGCACACGGCGCCGAAAACGCGCGAGGTCCTCAAACGCGCGATGGGTGGGGTTCTCTTCATCGACGAGGCGTATTACCTCCATCGCCAGGAGAACGAGCGCGACTATGGTCAGGAGGCAATCGAGATCCTGTTGCAGGTCATGGAGAATCAACGCGCCGATGTGGTCGTCATCCTCGCCGGGTACCGCGACCGCATGGACCAGTTCTTCAACAGCAACCCCGGCATGGGATCACGCGTCGCGCACCACATCGACTTCCCCGACTACGACCTCGATGCGTTGACGGCGATCGCGCGCATCATGCTCGATCGTCAGCGATATGCCTTCTCGCCGGCCGCCGAAGGTGCCTTCCGTGAGCTGCTGACCAGGCGCATGACCCAGCCTCGCTTCGCCAACGCCCGGAGCGTTCGCAACGCCCTGGAGCGCGCCCGGTTGCGGCAGGCCAACCGTCTCGTTTCAGACAACGGGCGCCTCGTGACGCGAGACGATCTCATGCGCATCGAGGCCGCTGACATACTCAAGAGCCGCTGGTTCACCGACCCACCGAAGGCCGTTGACGACGCCGGCTGAAGCCGCTGTGCTCAGAAGATGACGTGTCGCTTCAAGGACGCGTCAACGATGCCGGTGGTCATCTGATCGCACCACTGGCACATGAAGCGGATTGCTCGCATCCCGCTCTGCACCCGGCACGCGTTCGGCCAGCCACAACGCCCACACATGATCGTCTGGACGTGGACCGCGTCGTTATTCGCCGGTGATGCGTCATCGGGATTCGGGGTGCCGGGCGACACTCCAGGCTCTGGCATCTGCTTGCTACGACACCGCTCGCCGCGGCTCGACGTCCGGAACACGAGCGGTGATCCAGCCGAACTCGGATCTGATGCGCCCGCCGATACCGCCTGTGGAGAAGGGCTCCAGCGCCTCTCGCAGTGCTGCAGTGAAGCGCTCCCGACCGACGTTCTGGAGTGCCGGCCACGACGGCCCGGCGGCGGCGAGCGCCCGGGTCGCGATATCCAGATCGGGAAACTCATTGACCACCGGTGCGGTCCCTCGATCCACCCGCTCAAGACCGGCATCGGCGAGCATCTGCTCTGCCACACGCGGGCGGCCCGTGGACCCTTCATCGGCCAGCGCCGCGATGTGCTCGGTGGGTGAGAACTGTCCGACGGTCGCGAAAGAGGCGAGCAGCCCCATCCGTCTTGGCGAGCCCCAGAACGTGAGCCCAACCATGCCGCCGGGCCGGACGACGCGACGTGCTTCTCGCAACGCATCTTCACAGCCTTTCGAGATCCCGTTGCAACTGGTCGCGACGTCAAACCTGTCGTCGGCGTACGGCAACGCGAACATGTCCCCGACATTGAAGTCCCCTGCGGGGGTGCGCGCGCGTGCGATTGCGATGAGCGCCGGCGACGCGTCCAATCCGGAGACCTCGGCACCGCGTTCTGCGGCGACAGCAGCGGCGTACCCGGACCCGCAGGCGATACCCAGCAGCTGGGTGCCGCCACCGACGCCGAGGCGGTCGAACAGGAGGTCATTGGCGCGGCGCGCGTACGGCTCGATGAGGTACGCCCAGTCGGCCGCACGCTCACCCCATGCCTGTCCGGATTCTTCCCAGCTCACTCGTGAACCCTTGTCTCGAGCACCGTGCGCCCACTTTCGCACGTCTGGCCGAAGATCGCCAGAGGCGCGACCGAGGAAGAGCGATTCACTGCTTCCGGGCAGTCCACGCGGCCAGGTCGGCCGCGGTCATGGTGTTGATGACACCGTCTGCGAAAGCCCCGCACTCGTCAGCGCGGACGCAGCCGTGCATCTGCCACTCCAGCTGACCCGGCGCGTGCGCGTCGGTGTCGATTGCGATGCGGCACCTGGCTTCGAGCGCTTGGCGCAACAATCGCCGCGGTGGATCGAGCCGCTCAGGCCGCGAGTTCACCTCCACCGCGACGTCGTACTCGCGACACGCCGTGAAGACGGCGTCGTGGTCGAAGGTCGACTCCGGCCGTCCCCTTCCGACGACGATCCGTCCCGTGCAGTGCCCCAGGACGTCAGTGTTCGGATTGGCGATCGCCCCCAGCATGCGGCGCGTCATCTCCGGCTCGGGCATCCGCAGTTTGGAGTGGACGCTTGCGACGACCACGTCGAGCGCGGCAAGCAGCTCTGGTGACTGGTCCAGCCCACCGTCTTCGAGGATATCCACCTCGATACCGGTGAGGATGCGAAAGGGGGCCAACTCGGCGTTGAGCGTGGCGACGACCTCGAGCTGATGGCGCAAGCGTTCCTCGCTGAGCCCGTGAGCGATGGTGAGGCGCGGCGAGTGATCGGTGAGCACGATGTACTCATGTCCGAACGCTCGCGCTGCCTGCGCCATCTCCTCGATGGGACTGCCGCCGTCGGACCAATCGGAGTGGGTATGACAGTCACCACGCAGCGCCGCACGCAGCGCGATCGCGGCTTCGGGGACGGCCTTTGCTTCCACTGCCTCGAGACGTACCAGGTACTCGGGGATCAGTCCAGCCTGCGCCTCGGCGATCACTCCCGCCGTCACCGGTCCGATCCCCGGCAGCGTCTTCAGCGTGCCTGCCCGCACATGCCGATCGAGAACACCCGGGTCGAGACCGCGGACAACGGCGGCGGCGTTGCGAAACGCACGCACGCGGTAGGTCGGCTCCGAGTCGCGCTCGAGCAGGAAGGCAATGCGGTCCAGCACACGGGCTGCTTCCGCCGTTGGCAGCAACCAATCACCCATGCGTCACCCGGCGCCTCACCGAAACGATGGTGCGCGCTCGCCCATGGCCGGTGTCGAGGCGCGGTGCCGCTGTCACCGCCGATCCTGAGTGCTTCGTCTGGCCACGCGGTTAGCAGATGCGGGGCAGTGGATCTCCGATCAGCATGTCCACGACGCGAGTGCCGCCGAATCCGGTGTGGATGAAGACCATTCCCTCCGGCTCGGCGAGCACCTCGCCGATGACCACCGCTTCCGTCCCTTCCGGACGCGAGCGCATCAGATCGACGGCGCGGGTCGCATCCTGCTTCGCGACGATGGCCACGAGCTTGCCCTCGTTGGCGATGTACAGCGGGTCAATGCCGAGGATCTCCGCCACGCCACGGACCGCGTCGTGGATTGGTAGCGATGCTTCGTCGATCGCCACAGCCACGCCGGCCGCCTGAGCGATCTCGTTGAGCACGGTCGCAACCCCGCCGCGCGTCGCGTCGCGCATGAAGTGGACGTCGACGCCGCTGTCGAGCAGTGCGGCGGTGAGTCCGTTGAGGGGCATCGTGTCGCTCCGCAGCGAGTCGGCTTCGAGATCGACGTCACCACGAGCGAGCATGACCGTGGCGCCGTGATCGCCCATGGCGCCGCTCAGGATGACCACGTCACCGGGAACGATTCGCGGGATTGCGATGCGATTGGGGAGCGCGACCACACCGACGCCCGTGGTCGTGATGAACAGCTGATCGGCCTTGCCGCGAGGGACGACCTTGGTGTCGCCGGTGACGACGCTGACGCCTGCGCGATCCGCGGCGCGTCGCATCGACTCGACCACCCTGCGCAGCACAGCCACGTCAAGCCCTTCCTCGAGGATGAACGCCGCGGAAATCCCCATCGGGGTCGCGCCGCCGACGGCGAGGTCGTTGATCGTGCCGTTGACCGCGAGTTCGCCGATGTCGCCGCCCGGGAAAAAGAGTGGGCTGACGACAAACGAATCGGTGGTCACCGCGAGTCCGATGTGGTCCACCCCGGGGATCGCCAGCACTGCCTGATCACCCAGCTGGTCGAGGACGGGATTGCTGAGGATGTCACCGAAGAGCGCGGTGACGAGCGTGTGGCTGGCTTTGCCGCCGGCGCCGTGGCTCATCGTGATCGCGTCCTCGCGCATCGACGGCTTGCGCTTCCGAATCTCGGCGATGCGTTCGAGCACCCGCTGCTCGGGGTCGGCGATGCGCGCGGAGGCCGCCCTGATCGCGGCGCCGCTTCCGGGCTCAACCATCGTGTCGGTCATCGCGCCCGCACCGCAAGCGGGACGAGGTCGTGCTCGACACCATTGCCGTTGCTGTGACCGTTGCCGTTGGGCCGGTCGCCGGACGCGAGCACTCGCTCGCGCTCGCGGGCGCGCGAGTACCTGCCAAAGTTGTAGTACGCAGCGCAGGCGCCTTCCGACGAAACCATGCAGGTGCCGATCGGTGTCTCCGGCGTGCAGGCGGTGCCGAACACCTTGCACTCCCACGGCTTGAGCACCCCTTTGAGCACCTCACCGCACTGACATGCCTTGGGATCGGCGACGCGGACGCCGGGCACGGAAAACACCTTCTCGGCATCGAAGTCGGCGTACTCGTCCTGCAGTTCGAGCGCGCTCTGGCTGATGAACCCGAGTCCGCGCCATTCGAAATGCGAACGCAACTTGAAGACGCGCGCCAGCACTTCGAGCGCCTTGGGATTGCCGTCGTCATGGACGACGCGCCGATACTGGTTCTCGACTTCGCAACGGCCCTCGAGCACTTGCTGAATGATCATGTGCACGCCCTGCAGGATGTCGAGTGGCTCGAAACCGACGACGACGACCGGCTTGTTGTACGTGCGTGTCACGAACTCGAAGGGTCGAATCCCCACAACCGTCGACACGTGTCCTGGCCCGAGAAACCCGTCGAGCTGCAGGTCAGGCGAATCGAGGATGGCCTTCATGGGCGGAATGATCGTGACGTGGTTGCAGAAGACGAAGAGATTGCGCAGCCCTTCCGCCTTGGCTCGCATCAGTGTCAGCGCCGTGGACGGCGCAGTGGTCTCGAACCCGATCGCGTAGAACACGACCTTCCGGTCCGGATTCTCCTGGGCGATCTTCAAGGCGTCGAGCGGCGAGTACACCATGCGCACATCGGCACCGGCGGCCTTGGCGTCGAGCAGACTGCCCTTGCTGCCGGGCACGCGCATGAGGTCGCCGAAGCACGTGAAGATCACGCCGGGCTCGTGTGCGACGGCGATCCCGTCGTCAAGCCGTCCCATCGGAATAACGCAGACGGGACATCCCGGCCCGTGAACGAGCTCCACGTTGCTCGGCAGGAGATCCTCGATGCCGTACTTGAAGATGGTATGCGTGTGGCCGCCACACACCTCCATGATCTTCCAGTGCTTGTCGCCGGACTCGGCGGTGATGCGCGCCGCCAGCGCACGCGCCAGGTCGGCGTCCCGGAACTCGTCAGCGAATTTCATGCCGGCGATCCCCCGTTGCCGTCGCGGTAGTGCGCGCCGACGAGCTCCTCTTCCATCGCCTGCCACTCGCGGATCTGCTCCATCTCATCGGTGTACGCGGGGCCCATCTCCTCGAGGATCCGCAAGGTCTCGGCAGCTTCGGTCTCACTGACGCGGGACAGTGCAAATCCGACGTGGACGAGCACGTATTCGCCGGGCTCGGTCTTGTCCTCGCCGACCAGCAGTGAGGTGTTGATCCGGCGCTGCACACCGCCGAGCTCAACCTTGCCGTACATACGCTCCTCGTCGACGTACTCGACGAGTCGGGCGGGAATCGCTAGGCACATGCTGGCTCTCCTTCAAGCTCTCGTTGCACCAACTCAGTAAGGAGGTGATAGAGCGTCATCTGCACCTCTTGAATACGATGGACACTGCTGGATCGGACGATGAAGCACTGGTCCGCGCTCTGCTCGCGAGCGAGACGGCCACCGTCGTAGCCACAGATCGCGATCGTGTAGAGACCACGACTGCGCGCCTCGCTCAATCCGCGCACGAGATTCTCCGAGTTGCCGCTCGCGGACACGGCGACGGCGACGTCCTGCGGCCGCGCCAGCGCAATCAACTGCCTGACGAAAATATCATTGAATCCGACGTCATTGCCAACTCCTGTGACCACCGCGACGTCATTGGTGAGGCAGAGCGCAGGAATGGGCCGCACGCCGGGCGCCGGCCACAACATCTCGGTCACCATGTCGGCCGCGGACGTGGCGCTGCCGCCGTTTCCCAGTCCCAGCAGGCGTCCGCCGCGACGGAAACGATCTGCCATCTCCATCGCCGCGACCACGACGCGGTCACCGAACTCGTCGAGCAACTCGAGGCGCAGCCGGTTGCTTTCGGCCGATTTCTCGAGTGGGGCGCGGGCAAGTTCGGCGATCACGTCCTCGCCGACCGCCGGTTGCGCGCTCAGCATGGGATAGAGCAGCTGCGAGAAGGGATCGCGCCCGGTGTCAGTCACGCCCCGACCTCAGCGAGTGACCCACGCTGGAGCGCCACACCGCCGTGGCAGAGCAGCACTTCCCCAATCGTCACGGCGTCGAGCAACTCGATGCTGACCTCGGCGGGCGACCCGTCGATGGTTCCGCGTGCGCTTCCGGCAGATGCATCGACCTGCGTGACGGTGAACTCGAGCAGCTGATCCGAACACGTGATGCAGACCTCGTCGTGGCACTCAACGCTCATGAGCCGTCTCCAATGCCGCGGTGGTTGAGCACGATATGCACGAGCTCCCAGAGCATGTGGTAGGTCGCGAGATGGAGCTCATGTGCGGTGCCGCGGTCGGTGCCCGGCACATGAAACGCGAACTCGGCGAGGTCGGTGCTGTGCTCGAAGTCACCGGAGGTCAGCGACACGGTCAGCATGCCGCCGTCGGCGGCCGCCCGCATCGCCCGTGCGATCGATGGATGCAGCGGGGCATGTGCGAAACCGAGTGCGATATCGCCGCGTCTCCCGAGGACTCGCAGTTGATGGGCATAGACGTCTGCTGCTTCCTCGCTTTGCAGCATTGCGGTGACGGTGCCGATATCGTTGGTCAGGGCCAGTGACGGGAGTGCCCGGCATCCAGGCAGTACCGGATGCACATATTCCACGGCGTTGTGCTGCGCGTCGGTCGCGTGCGGACCCGACCCGAACACAAGCAGCGTGGCGCCCATGAAAAAGCGATCCGCCATCGCGGCCGCGCACGCGGCGATGGCCCGCGCGTTCTGTGCGAAGAATGCCTCGCCTGCCTGGTTGGAGCGCTCGATGCGCTGAGCCACGAAACCGCGGTCGGCGCCAGGCAGGGCATCGCGCGCTGGCTCCATGGCAACAATCATGTCAGGCAGCCTCCTCCGCTCGGGACGCGGCAACCAGCGCCTGTCCGAGGCTGAGCCCACCGTCGTTGGCGGGCACCTCGTGATTTGAGAAAACCTGCAGATCCCGCTCGCCGAGCAACTGTTCGACACGTGCCAGCAGCAGGGCATTTTGAAAGACGCCACCGCTCAGCGCAACACGAGCCACAGCAAGCTCCGCCGCGAGTCGCATGCACGCCGCGGCGATCGCATGCGCCACGCTCTCGTGAAACAGTGCGGCCAGCTCGCCGGCCGGTCTGCCTCGGTCGCGCTCCTGCGCGAGCCGCGCGACCAGACCAACCGTGTCGAGCACGAGCGGCGATCCCTGGAGACCGACATCCAGTCGCTGCCCAGTCGCGCCGTCGCCACCGGTTGCCGCCAGCGCCTCGAGACGCATCGCAGCCTCGGCCTCGAAGCTCGACACCTGCGCGATCCCCAGAAGGCTTGCGACCGCGTCGAAAAGACGGCCGGCGCTGGTGCTGACGGGCGCTGCCGACGGGGAGAGCGCGAGCCTCGAGACCAGCCGCCACGCACGGTCAGTCGGCGCGTCAACGGAGTCGCGGATCCAGCGAGGCGGGGTGTCGCGCAGCGCGCCGGAGGCGGCCAGGTACGCGATCGCCATGCGCCACCCCTCACGAGCGCACGCGTCCCCTCCGGGCTGGCGAACGGCCGCGATGTGACCGACTCGTCGGTACGAGCGCTCGTCGCAGAGCAGAAATTCGCCGCCCCAGATGGACTGATCGGGTCCGATGCCGACACCGTCGAATGCCACGCCCAGCACGCTCCCGCGAAGGTCGTGCTCGGCCAGCACGCTCGCGATGTGCGCGTGATGGTGTTGGACGCGCACCGGTCGCGCACCGCCGTCCCAGTACGCCTCGGCCAAACGTGTCGACGCGTAGTCCGGATGCAGGTCAGCAGCCACGACATCGGGGTCCGCGCGGAACAGGTGCAGGTAGGTGGCGAGCGCCTCGCCGTGATGGGCGAGCGTCTGCGGGCTGTCCAGGTCGCCGACGTGCGGGCCGGTGAACGCGTTGCCATCTTTGATGATGCAGAAGGTGTTCTTGAGGTGTGCACCGAGGGCGAGCACGGTGCTCTTGCCCACCGGAACGCGTACCGGCAACGGAGAAAACCCACGGGCGCGCCGGATCATGCGCTGGGTGCCGCCCACCACGCGCAGCACCGAGTCGTCGTAGCGCGCGTGGATGTCGCGGTCGTGCAGCAGGAACTTGTCAGCAATCTGACCGAGACGCGCGACCGCCTCGTCGTTGTCGCGAGCAATGGGCTCCTCGCTCCGGTTGCCGCTCGTCATCACCAAGGGTGCACCGACCGCGCGCAACAGGAGGTGGTGCATCGGCGTGTATGGGAGCATCACGCCGAGTTCGTGCAGTCCAGGCGCAACCGAATCCGCGATAGCGCTCTCCACCTGGTCCGCCCGGAGCCGCAAGAGCACGATCGGTCGCGTCGAGCCCTCGAGCAGTGCCGCCTCCTCGCCCGACAGGTGGCAGAGGGCGCGCACGTCGTCCAGGTTCGGGAACATGACTGCGAACGGCTTGGCGGGGCGGCACTTCCGCGCACGCAAACGCAATACCGTCGCTTCGTCTTCGGCGCTGCATGAGAGCTGGAATCCCCCCAAGCCTTTGAGCGCGATCACTTCGCCGCGCGCGAGCGCTGCGGCCGTGCCGGCGATCGGCTCGTCAGCGAGAGCCGTGCCCCGTGCGTCGGCAAGCCAGAGGCGCGGCCCGCAGTCCGGGCAGGCGTTCGGCTGCGCATGAAACCTGCGATCGGCAGGGTCGTCGTATTCCCGCCGGCAGGCCGCACACATCGTGAAGTGCCGCATGGTGGTGAACCGCCGGTCGTAGGGGACGTCCTCGATGATCGTGAACCGCGGTCCGCAGTCGGTGCAGTTCGTGAACGGATAGCCGAAGCGGCGATTCTCCGGCGACATGATGTCGGCGAGGCAGTCGGGGCACGTTGCCGCATCGGGCGCGATCGGTTGGTACTCGCCGTCGACGGCGCGACTCTCCACGATCCGAAATTGGGTATCGCCCACCGAATCCATCGCCCGCAACTCCACCGTGTCGATGCGTGCCAGCCGAGGCGCCTCGTCACGCAGCGCGCGGGCAAAGACATCGACCACGACGGCCGCACCCTCGACCTCGATGATCACGGCCCCGGACGTGTTGCATACGAAGCCGCGCAGCCCGAGCCGGTGTGCCAGGTTCCACACGAAGGGTCGGAAACCAACGCCTTGCACGACACCGCGCACGGTGAATCGCCACCGGGACACGCCACCGCTTTCGGGCGGTGTCGTGACCGGCAGTGTGACCGCCAGCGGCGAGGTGGCAAGGCTCACGACATCACGCGGCCCGCAACTGGTCCGCCGTGTTGCTGAATCGCTCTTCGAGGAATCCCGTCGCCAGACTGACCACCATCTGCACGTCCTCGCGGGCGGCAAATTTCTTGGCAGTGTCGACGAGCTCGTCGAAGCGTTCCTTGCCGGCGCGCGTGCCCAGCACGTAGCCGATACTGAAGATCACGAGTTTCTCAAGCATGTGCTTCCACTCCAGATGCCGTTCTTGCTATGTCTGCAGTTCAGCCACGATGTGGACGGTCAAATCCACATCCGGTTCCACCTTCAGGATGATCAGACGCGGCGGATCGATCCCGAAGTCCTTGACGTTGATGACCTGCTGACCGTCGATGGTCATCGTCGTTCCGTCGACGTGCAGCGTGAGGTCTCCACTGATCTCCCGCGTCTGGCCGTGCATGGTCAGCTGGGCCACCGCACGATAGTGACCCTGGCTTTCCAACGCTTCGCCTTTGGTCACGCGCGCGTTGATGGTCGGATAGCGCCCCACGTCGAAACGCCGCCGCATCTCGCGGTCCTGGATACCGTTCCCCGACTTGATGGCGTCCACCGGCAGCGCGAGATCCGCGCTGTACGGTTGGTCGAGGCGCGGCTGCCCCTGGTCGTCGACCTCGCACTCGATCACGCCGGTGAGCGCGTTGGCATCGACGTGCGACGGGTGAAGGTTGATTCTGAGCCCGACCTTCACCGACGACTTGTTGGTGTTGACGCGGAACTTTGGCACGGTTGGCTATCGAGCTCCCTTACATCGCGCGGATCTTGAGATACCGCTGAATATCCTTCGAGTTGAGCACTGCGCCGATGATCGCCCCGAGTACGAGCCACTGAACCAGCGTGCGCAGTCCGCCGTTCGATTTGCCGAGCATCAGAGACATCTAGGCTCCTCCTTGTGCCTGTAGCGGTGTGACCGACGCCGATGGGGCGTCGTGATGGCTGGAATGCGCGTGTGCGTGCGGCGGTTCGACCACTTCGGCACCGGGACGTCGAAGCACCATCGGGGGATCGCCGCCGAGCTCGACTTCATCGATCAGAACGGTGACGCCGGGAACCACGACGCACTGCAGCCTGGCCCCTTCGCACTGTGTTCCCTCGGCGAGCAACTGGAAACTGAACTCCAGGCTGTCCGAGGCGATGCGTTGCTCCTGGCCGACGCGCACCACGATGCGGGTGACCGCACGCTCTCCTGCCATATCGGCGACGGTGCTGAAGATCCCTTGCGCAAGGCCCATCTCGTGCATCAGCCGGCACTCGCGATCGGCACGAGCCGACCAAGCAGTTGCTCGACGACGGCGATGGCTTCGGGCACTGCCTGCGCAACCGCTTCGCTGAGGCCCATCTGCCCTTCGTTCTCCGGACCGAACGTCAGGGGCTCGCATCCGACCACCGTGACGTTGGTGGGCGTGCCGCCAAGTGTGCGCACCAGCGCGAACACCGAGTCCGGGGTCATGGCGTGCCCTTGAAACGAACCGTCGGCGTGGTCGGGTGCGATAGCCGCTCCATCGGCATCGAGATCCGGCTCGAGGACGTAGACCGTGCCGGGCGCTTCGCCACGCTGCATCGCATCGACGAGGATCGTCGCGTCCGGGTTGTCGAGGAGTGCGAACGCAAGGTCGAAGCCGCGAATGCCGAAGTCGATCACCCGGACTCCGTCAGGCTGCGGTCGACGCGACAGCTGTTGCGCGACCTCGACGCCAAACGCGTCGTCGCCGAGAAAGATGTTGCCGATCCCGGCCACAAGCACATTGCGCTCAGCCATCGGTCTCGCCTCCGACGCCGTTCACTGGTTCGATGTCCTCGAGGCTGAAGAAGAACCGGTGGCCGGGCTGGCGCAACGCCCCGAGATCCTTCCCAGGGTCGTCGTCGACCAGGACTGCGACGTGAATGACGTCCTCGTAGTCACGCTCAATCGACTCCACGATAGCGGTGCGCCCGTTGAGGACCATGTCCATGATGTCGGCGCGCCGCCGGGGCCGCATGCGAACACGATCACCGCGATGCAACTCGCCATCGCCCCAGCGCACCGACTCGGTGGCGGTATCGGCGCCTGCCGGGTCCCAGAGCCCGAGATCGAACTCCTTCATCGCTGCCCCCGTCCAACCGGACGGATCTCTCGGATGGTTCCGTGCATCCGCATCAGGTCCTCGCCGGTGAGCGCTTCGGTGCGATCCAGCAGGGCGCGAGCGCGACCATCGGCGGCGCGCATCTCTGCCTTTTCATCGTCGGTGAGCGCAAGAATCCGCAGGCTGAGAATCTCATCGATCTCGGTCGCATCAAAGAGGTCCCCGGACGACTCCGGCGCCACCTGCGGGTGGTCCTCGAGAATGATCGGCGAGGCCAGGATCGTGTCCGAATCGCCAGGCTCACCGACGAGCACCGGCCAGAGGCCTGTGTTGCGACATCCGGCCGCAGCGTCGACCGCGTCCGCAGGCGGATCGGCAAGGGAGAGCCACTCGCCACGCTCGGTGACGAGGATCGCGTGGGTGGAAATCAGCGAGCTGCACAGCGCGCGCTCTCGGTCGCGGTCCCCGGTGAGCGGGAACGCACCGGTGTTGCGCACGATCACTCGCAAGCGCACGAGCGCAGGCCCGACGCGCTCAGCGGCGATGGCAACCTCAGCTCCAAGTTGCACGCGCTCGCGGATCAGCGCGCCTGCGATGCACCCGTCCTCGTCGATGAGCGGCTCGATGGCCGAGGTCTCAGCGTGAAGGCTCTCCACCACGACTTCGCGCGCGAGGAGCGTCGCGACATCGTGGGCGCCGCAGTCGATGCTCAGCTCGGTTGCCTCCTCCCACCCGCGATGCGTCACCCCTGCCACACGCAACTCCGGGACGTCCTCCAGACGGCCGATCGCATCGGCGTCGAGCACGTGGCTCGACGGATCGAGTTTCATCACAGTTCTCGTCACCAGTTGCAGAAACCTGACCTGCACGCTCACCTGCGCCGTACCCGGGTCACGAAGCAGGCACTCGGTCTGAGCCGCCCATGGGTCGGTGCCACCTGACGCCTCGCTCCATGCGCGTGGATGCACCCCGCCAAACGTCCACCGGACTTGATTCTTGACCGACGACGGGCGGTACGGGTAGAGGATGTAGCCCTCGTACAGCGTTGCCGCGACGATTCGGTCGAGCATGCTGGTCGTCATGCCGGCGGCCCGCTGATCGTCGGTCGATCCTCTGCGCTCGCGAGCAGGCGAGCCAGCGCCTCATCCCATCCTGGAACACCGGAATGAGCCTTGTAGCGATTGAGCCGGTCGACGGTGTCGCGACGCAGGCAGAGCCAGGCGCTGTCGGGGTCGTGTTCATCCATCAGCCCCCGCCAGGTGGAGACTGGGAGCCGGAACGCTGCCTCCTTGGACCACGGGATCGGCGCGACCTGCAGCTCCTCGTCCTCGTCGCGCCAGAAGATCGTGCCGCTGAACTGGAACATCAGTGGCACCTCGCCGTCCTGCAGCGCGAAGAAGTACTTGCCGGCACTGATGGTGAGGTCGTGCGTGCACGGCACCGGGACGATCACGTCCGTCGACCCTGTGAAGCCTGAGACGTCGACGCTCGCGTGCGTCCAGAGCATCGTCTTCAGCGTGGTCCCCCAGCGCCCCGGCGTGCCGAACAGATCGAGCAACGCCTCCTGCTCGCCTGGCGCGTAGGTGCGGCGCGTGGCCTGCACCATGATCTGGCATCGGAGCGAGATCGAATCGACACGGCGACCTTCCCGCTCACGGATGGCGATGCGGAAGTTGAGAATCGGGATGAGCGTGTCGGGCTCAGCCCCGGCGGACACCACTTCGAGATCCAGGTCAGGCACGGACCGCACCCTTCTCGGTTGCCACGCTGCGCATCTCGGTGAAGAAATCCGCGATGCGGTCCCAGACCTCCTGGCCACCACTCAAACCGCGCCAGCTGATGCGGATCAGGCCCACCAACTCGAAGCACTTGTCAATCGGGGCGATGTAATGGTCGCGGGCCCCGCTCACGCGATTGACGAGCAACGCCTCGACATCGGGCACCAGACCGGTGAGGATCGGGTTCTCCGCGATGATCTCGCCCCACCCGTCAAGCGTGAGCATCGATTCCGTCGCCCCGGCGGGACTGGGGTAATACGCGCGCACCGATCCTTCCGGTGATGTCGTGTGCAGGAAGGCCATGTTCACCGGAATGGACAGCCCTTCCCATTGCGCATCGCTGAATGCGAAACCGGACAGGTACCAGAGGCGGCGCGGGACGCGCCGGTAGCGCTTCTCCGCCTCAGGAGGAAACAGGATCGCGCACGGCGTGCACGTGCAGTGAATCTGCCGCGCCCCGGGCTCGAAAACGTGCTCGTGATGCGGGTGCGGAGACAGCTCCGCACTGCACAGCTCGCACCGCTCCGCGGGCGCCCGTTCGCGAATCAGCCCGCGAAGCCCGGAGAGCCGTGCGGCAGTGGTCATGACACCGGCGCCAAAACGGCGACACGGAGTACGCCGCTCTCCTCGAGCAGCGGCATCGGCTCGATGCGGTGATCGGTCCCGATGCCGGCACCCGCACGACGGATGTCGTACCGGGTTGCGCACGTGCACACGAGAGCAGCGCCGTCCAGGGTGGCGCCTTCCATATCACCGGCACACGCCGGGCATGAGGCGACATACGCGTAAAACACATCCCCGGATCGGGCGATGAGCACCCCGCCTCCGTCAACAGTCGTGCGCAGGACCGTGCCGTTGCGAACGTCCGCCGACCGCGCGGCGAGCGTGACCCATTCGCCTGACGGTGCTGAGACCGGCAGTGGCATCACTTTCGGCGACGGTCTCGCGACCATCGGGAGTGCCATCAGCCCCGGCATGCTCGGCGGCCCCGTCGGCGCCGCGTCAACCGGGTCGGCCACCTCGATGGCTACGACGTCGGGTGCCGCTTCGTAGATCGCCTTCTCCACCGCCAGTTTGAGGGTGACCATCGACGAAGGGCAGCTCTTGCAGTGACCTTCGAGGCGAATGCGCACGACGTCTCCCAGCACAGCGACGAGCTCCACCCCGCCGCCATGTGAGCGCATGTACGGACGCACCGACTCGAGCGCGCCCTCGACACGGGTGCGGAGATCGATCGGATGCAATCCGTGCAGGAGCAACACGCCGCGGATGAGGTCGTCATCAGCCATGGCTCGCAACAAGCGATCCGCGGCCGCATCGCCGCGTGGGCCGAGTGCGTCGAGCATCCGTGAGAGGGCCTCACCATGCAGGTCGAGGACAGTCGAGAGCAAGTCTTCGACCTTGGCCCGTAACGCAAGGTCGGGGAGCTCTTGCAGCTCCCCGACCAGGGCGTCAATACGGGCTAGCCGTTTCTGGAGCTCGCGCTCCTCAACGATGCGGGCTCGCGCTGCCATTCATGGTTGCGTGCCGAAGTTCGGCGAGTGCCGAGTCTCCAGCACTTTGCCGTTGCCGAGATACATGTGCACGCCGCATGGCAGACACGGATCAAAGCTGCGCACCGCGCGCATGATGTCGATGCCCTTGAAGTTGTCAGGCCCGTTCTCTTCAAAGATCGGCGTGTTCTGCACCGAGTCTTCGTACGGTCCCGGCGTTCCGTACATGTCGCGAGGCGTGGCGTTCCACGGCGTCGGCGGGTACGGATGGTAGTTGGCGATCTTCCCGTCACGAATCACGACGTGGTGGGAGAGCACACCGCGAACCGCTTCATGGAAGCCACAGCCGATCGCCTCGTCAGGCACGGTGAATGGCGTGAAGGTGTCGGTGCGTCCAGCGTTGAGCTCAGCGAAGGCCTTCTCGATGAAGTGGAGCGCAGCCGCTGCCGCGTACGCCTGGAAGTACGTCCGGGCCCGGTCGCGCTCGATCGCGTTGCTCCACTTCGGCACGTGCCACTCGAACTCAACCTCGGGCTTCGAGGCGGTCTTGGGAAGGTAGATCTTGGTGCTGTGACCGGTCGCCTTCACGTAGCCGATGTCGACGACGCCGGCGAGTGAGGTCGCGAGCAGCCGGGCGAAGGCGCCGCCACCGGTATCCATCGCCAGGTGCTGGCCCTCGTGGAGGTAGCGCGGGCACATCACCCAGCTGTAGTTCTTGTCGAAATCGCGCTTCCCCGGCTTGGGGATGGTTGTCTGGTTCCACGGATGCCGCTTGTCGATCGGGAATCCGAGCGGATCCTTCTCGACGAACACTTCACCGTCGTCGACCCAGTCCTCGTAGAACGAGTGTCCGAGCAGGATTCGGATGTTGCGGTTGATCTCGACCAGGTCAGTGGTGACCAGCTTGCCGTCCACAACGACACCGGGGGTCACGAACATCGACCGTCCCCAGTTGGTCATGTGACGGTAGGTGTAGTCGCACTCGTCGGGATCGTTGAACGAGCCCCAGCAGACCGTGTCCATACGGCGACGACCGACTTCCTCGTACCCCGGAAGAGCCTCGTAGAAGAAGTCGAAGATGTCGTCGTGCAGTGGCACGACCTTCTTCATGAACTCAACGTAGCGCATCAGGCGAACGAGGTAGTCCGAGAAGAGCTGGACGGTCGGCACGGTGCCGACGCCGCCGGGATACAACGTCGATGGATGGACGTGGCGTCCCTCCATCAGGCAGAACATCTCGCGCGTGTAGCGGCTGACGTGCAAGGTCTCGCGGTAGAACTCGCCCGTGAACGGGTTGAGCGCCCGCATGATGTCGGCGATCGTCCGATAGCCATGGTCGGCCGCATGCGGCGAGGGAGTGTTCTCCGCTTTCGCGAGGACACTCGGGTTGGTCTCTTTCACCATCTGCTCGCAGAAGTCGACCATGAGCAGGTTGTCCTGGAAGATGTTGTGGTCGAACATGTACTCGGCGGCCTCGCCGAGGTTGACGATCCACTCCGCCATTGCCGGCGGCCGGATGCCGAACGCCATGTTCTGCGCGTAGGTTGCGCAGGTCGCGTGGTTGTCACCGCAAATGCCGCAGATGCGGCTGGTGATGAAGTGCGCGTCGCGAGGGTCCTTGCCCTTCATGAAGATGCTGTAGCCACGGAAGATCGACGAGGTGCTCCGGCAGTCCGCGACGACGCGGTTCGCGAAGTCGATCTTCGTGAAGATGCCGAGGCTGCCGACGATCCTGGTGATGGGATCCCAGGAGACGTCAACCAGGGTCGGGTCCTTGGTCCGGGTGGCGTCTTTCTCAACCACAGTCATGGGTCTGTCTCTCCTCAGTACGTGGTCGGCCGGTAGCCGGTGGTCAGCTCTGGCCGGGTGTGACGCCACTTCGGCTCTTTGTTGACGGTCGTGTTGGTGACCTTGCGCAGCGCACGGATGGCAGTGCCGTAGACACCGATCACGCCGGTCGAAAGATGCGCGCCGGGCGGCTCGTCCATGAACGGCATGAACTTGTCCGGGAAGCCGGGCATCGTGCAGCCGATGCAGATGCCGCCGACGTTTGGACAGCCGCCGATGCCGGCCATCCATCCGCGCTTGGGCACGTTGCAGTTGACGACCGGTCCCCAGCAGCCGAGCTTCACGAGGCAGCGAGGGGAGTTGTAGTCCGCGGCGAAATCGCCCTGCTCGTAGGACGCGGCACGGTCACACCCGTCGTGGACCGTGTCCCCGAAGAGCCACGTGGGACGCAACTGGTCATCCAGCGGGATCACCGGCGCGAGTCCGGCGACCATGTAGAGCAGATAGAGCACCGTCTCCATGAAGTTGTCGGGTTGCACAGGGCAGCCCGGTACGTTGACGATCGGAAGGCCCGCCTTCGACTTCCAGTCCCAGCCGAGGTAGTCGGCCAGGCCCATAGCGCCGGTGGGGTTCCCCTGCATCGCATGGATGCCGCCGTACGTCGCGCAAGTGCCGCAGGCGACGACAGCGAGCGCCTTGGGCGCGAGGCGGTCGATCCATTCGCAGGTGGTGATCGGTTGCCCGGTCGCCGCGTCCGTGCCGACGGCGGCCCAGTAACCTTCCTTCTTGATGGTTTCGTTCGGAATCGAGCCTTCGATGACGAGCACGAAGGGATCCAGCTCGCCGTTCGCGGCCGCGTGCCAGGACTTGATGAACTCCTCGCCGTTCTCATACGCGAGGACGGGGTTGTACAGATGCACTTTGGGGAGGCCCGGTATCGCACCGAGCAGCACATCCTCGATGCTGGGCTGCGTGGCTGCGGTGATCGACACCGAGTCACCGTCGCAGCCGAGTCCGGCGGTCACCCACACGATGTGGACATCCGGGACGGGCGACTCCCGCTGGGTTTTCCGCCCGTAGGGCACCGTGTCTGTGGCCATCCAACCTCCTCCTTGATGAGCTTGGCTGCGGCGACGAAACGACGGATCAAGTCGCGCGAAGTCCGCCTCGTGACGGACTGTGCCCACCCGCGATACCCCCGTCAATCCGTGTATCTCGCACCTATCCGCGCAGCGCGGATATTTACAGCGAGGTGGTGTTGCGGGTGCTCAACGCAAGATGGTCGTGCTGCTGCGCGGCCTTCGACTCCTGCTTGCCACTCGGCGATGCGGAGTGCACGCTCGAGGACCCCGGGGTTCGCCTGCGCATCTTCAGGAACTCCTGCGCGACATGCAGGAGTTGCTCGACCGGAGCGACATAGGCGTCGACCATGTCCATGCCCGATTCGCTCAATTCGTAGCGACGGCGACTGCGACCGCCCGTCGTCCGCTCCCAGGTTGAACGCAAGAGTCCCTCGCTCTCCATGGTGTTCAAAGCCCGGTAGACCGTTCCGAGATCGCACTCCACGCCGACGCCAAGCAGCCAGTGATGCAGCTCGTAGCCGTAGACCGTGTCTCCGCCGACGAGATGCGCGAGGACGCACGGGCGCAGCATGCCAACTGACATTGCCCCTGGTCCAACCGGCCGGCCGTCCCCGCTCAATGCCTTACCTCGAATCCGCCAACTGGTGTGCTCACTGTACGGCGGCGAACCAACCTTTTACCCTAGGGTCGGACCCTAGTCTTTTGCGACCAGGACACCCTTGGTTGCGCTGCTGCTCGTATGAGCCTGTCGCACCGGAGCAATTGGCCCAAACGTTGGTACCAGTTCTTGACGCGAACGGATGCCGAGCTTTCCGTACACATTCGCCAGGTGGTACTCCACCGTCTTGATGCTGACCACCAGTTCGTCCGCGACTTGACGATTGGTGCGACCCGTCGCCACGAGGCGGGCGACCGAGACTTCCTGCGGCGTCAGCCGCCAGCGTGCCGATTGACCGCCGTCGGCGCTGAGCGCGAGACCGCACTGCGCGAGCAGCCGGGCGCAGTCGGCGATGAAGGGCCGCGCCTCCAGGTCGACGAAGCGCTCGTGGGCAGCCTCCAGCTGCCACATCGCGGAACGGTTGTGGCCCTCACGAAGGAGGTGCCGACCATACTCGAGCTCGGTCAATCCTCGCTCGAACGGCAGCTGAATGTCGTCAAGGATGGCGAGGCTGGAGACGAATGACACCTCGGCGTCGTCAGTCCGACCGAGTGCCGCGTCGATGGCGCCACGCACCCGTTCTGCGGCCGCCACCGATTGCGCTCGGTTCCGCTCACGTGCAAGCCGCGTGAACTGGCCCAGCACGGTTTCGGCATCGCGAAGCCTGCTCGTGCCGACGAGAGCGGATGCGTACAGGATCGGCCAGTCCAGGATCCCGGGCTCGCGGATGCCGTCGAGGTCGGCGAGCGGCAGCAATGGCTCCAGCGCATGGATCACCTGTTCGTGATCGCCGCGCGCGCGCGCCACCAGCGCGGAAGCCATCGCAGCCTGGGCCACCCCGGCGAACTCCGCTCTGACGATCTCGGCGGCGCGGCGCGCCGCGGCCGCGTGTGCGCCGGCTGCGTCCCAGTCACCTCGGCCGGCGAGCGGTGCCGCCGCTGCGGCGTGCGCTCGGGCGAGCAGCCAGGTCTGGTCGGCATCCTCCGCGAGGGACGCGGCGAGTTGACCGTGCACCGAGGCGTCGTCCCATGCGCCCATGCGGTACTCCGCGATCGACAGCGCCGTGAGCGCCTCGACCGCGTGTCGCGCCGGGCCTCGACGCCGGTATTGATCGGCAATCGGCGCGAGGTCGTCGCGCGCGCCGACCGGATCATCGGTCACACAGCGCACGTACCCACGGCCGATGAAGCCGTCGAGTGACTCCGACTCGTCGATCGAGCTCGCATCCCCGAGCGCGACAACCGCTGCCGCTGCTTCCGGCGCTCGCCCGGCGAAGAGCAGCCCGGTCGCAAGCACCGAGAGTGAGTCGGAAACTGGCGACGGCGGTCGCTTGGCGTCAAGCGAGCGTGTGGCCCATAACGCGGCGTCAGCGCCGTGGCCGCGGCCCATGTGGACGTGAGCAAGCTGCGCGGCGATCTCCTCCGCCAGCGGGTGGTCGCGGACGCGGTCGCAGGCTTCGTACGCGATGCTGAGCAACTCCTGCGCTCTGTCGTATCGGCCGGCAACCATTGCGAGACTACCCAGCACGAAGCCGCGCCGAGCCGTCGGCGGCTGCAGCTCGATCTCGTCGACCAGCGCTGTCGCATCATCCACGGCACCGCCCAGGAGCATGTATTCCGCAGCCATGAGCAGCCGCAGGTCGCGCTCCGGGCTGTCCACTGTGAGGCGGCTGGCGGACAGCAGCGCGTCGGCGGCGGCGTCCCATCCCCCACGACGCGCGATCTGCATACCGAAGATCAGGAGGTCTGCCGCGAGTTGCGGATCCGCGCCGTGCGCGGCGGCCACTCGATGGTGGAGTGCTGCGGCCTCGTCGCTGACCATCCCGGCGGCGCGCTCGTGAAGTTCAGCGCGGCGTGCAGGGCCGATCGTGTGGTACGCGGCCGCCTGGATCAGCGGGTGCGGGAATGCGATGTCGCGATCCGCTGGAGCGCCTCGCTCCAGCAGGAGACGGGCGGCCATCGCGCGCTCCAGCGGCACCAGCGTCTCTGCGAGGTCGGCGAGCTTGCCGGCCTGTGCGAGCCTGCAGCTCAGGCCGAACACCGACGCCGCCGTGACCAGCCGTTGCGCCTCCGGTGAACAGGCCTCGAGGCGCGCCCGCACCAGCGCGCTGAAGTCGGCGGTGGACGGCAAAGGCAGATCCGACGGCTCGCGGAGGATCTCGGGAACGATCTCGTCGAAGATGGCCGTGGCATGCAGTGGGCTGCCACCTGTATGAGCCCGGATGCGGTCCGCCGCACGGGATGAGAGGTGGTCGATGCCCATCGTCGTGCCGAGATCACGTATCGACGCCGCGTCGAGCCCTCGAACACGGACCCATCCGCCATGACTGTGTTCGACCAGGCGGTGGAATCCGGCCAGGTGGCCGCGGGTCGAACCGCTGCGCGACACCATGAGGGTGAGGACACGATCCGCCTGGAGCCGCCGCAACGCGAATAGCAACGCTTGCAGGGACGGCCGGTCGGCCCATTGCGCATCGTCGATGAGCAGGAGAACGGGGCCGCCCGACGTCTGCATCGACCCGAGCAACTCGAGCAGCGCCGCGCCCACCCATATCGGGTCGCGAGACTCGCCACCGGCGCTGCCGAGGCCTGCGAGAGCGGGAGCATCGGTCGAGGGCCCTGTGCGCACGAGTTGCTCCACGACGCCGAAGGTGAGGAGTTGCTCAGCTTCCTCACCACTGGCTTCCCAGACCTGAAAGCCGTGCAACTGGCTGACGAAACGGTGCGCGAGCGCCGTCTTGCCGATTCCCGGTTCGCCGGTGAGCAGCACGATGCGCGGGTGACCCGCCCGGACCTGCTCCGCCTCGGCGAGTAGGCTGCTCAGTTCACTCCCCCGGCCGACGAAAGCCGTTGCGACTGGACCGGGCTCGCCGATTCGTGCCGTCATCAGGGCATCAGATGCTACCCCCGTGGCGGCGATGACGTTGCAGAGCCTGCTCAGGGGAGCCGGACGCTTCCCATCAGGTAGGCGTCGCAACTGCGAGCTGCGGCGCGACCCTCGGCGATTGCCCACACGATCAACGACGCGCCGCGCACGGCGTCGCCGGCCGCGAAGACGCCTGGTTCGGCACACGCAAATGAGGTGTCGACAGCGATATTTCCTGCGCGGCCAACCGCGATCGACATGTCCTGCAGCAGGCGTGAGGGCAGGGGTCCTTGATACCCGATGGCGATCAGCACGAGGTCCGCGTCCACCTCGACGTCCGGTCCGCCCTGCGCAACGACGGAACGCTCGCCGTGGTCATTGCGGACCTCGACGCGGGACGCGCGCACGCGCTCGACCGCACCATCGACGCCCTCGAATCCCGTCACCATGAGACCGAACTCGCGGGATCCGCCCTCCTCGTGCGCGGGGTAGGTGCGGAGGATCAACGGCCACTGCGGCCAGGGATTTCCCTCCGGGCGTTGTTCCGGCGGTTGCTCGTAGAGATAGAGCTGCTGCACATCCGCACAGCCCTCCCGGATCACGTTACCAAGACAGTCGGCGCCGGTGTCTCCCCCGCCGATGATCACGACCTTGCATCCCTTGGCGCTGATGGCGGGCACGCCGCCAATCTGCTCGCCGGCGACGCGGCGGTTCTGTTGCACCAGGTACTCCATCGCGAAGTGAATCCCATGCAGCGCGCGTCCGGGGACTGCAATGTCGCGGGGCCTGTCGGCGCCAATTGCAAGGACCACCGCGTCGAATCGGTCGCGCAGCGTGTCCGCCGAGACGTCGACGCCGATGTCGTAGCCCGTCTCGAAAGTGATCCCTTCCGCCTCGAGCAGATTGAGCCGGCGATCGAGCACCCACTTCTCCATCTTGAAATCGGGGATGCCGTAGCGCAGCAGTCCACCAACTCGGTCTGATCGCTCGAACACGGTGACGTGATGGCCCGCGCGGTTCAGCTGCTGCGCCGAAGCCAGCCCCGCCGGACCCGAGCCGACAACCGCGACGCGGCGGCCGGTGCGGTGTGCCGGCGGCTCCGCGCGGATCCACCCCTGCTCGAACGCGCGGTCGATGATCGTCTGCTCGATCTGTTTGATGGCCACCGCGTCGTCGTTGATCGCGACCACACACGCCGGTTCGCAGGGGGCCGGGCAGAGCCGGCCGGTGAACTCGGGGAAGTTGTTGGTGGCATGGAGACGTTGCACTGCGCCGAGCCAGTCATCGCGTGCAACCAGGTCGTTCCACTCGGGGATGAGATTGCCGAGCGGACATCCTTGATGGCAGAAGGCGACCCCGCAGTCCATGCAGCGTGAGCCCTGCTCGCGTACCACGTGCAAGGCCAGGGGCAGGTACACCTCACGGTAGTCACCGACGCGTTCCGCCACCGGTCGCTTGTGCGCCGTCTGCCGGGTGTGCTCGAGAAAGCCTGTGCGTGCCGCCATCAGCTCACCAGTTCGAGTTGGGCGCGGAGCGCGCGGCGGTATTCCTCGGGCATGACCTTCACGAACAGCGCGCGAGACTGATTCCAGGTGCGGAGCAGCCGCGAGGCAACGTCACTCCCGGTGAGCGCTGCGTGCCGCACCAGCAGATCAAGCACCGCGCCCTGATCCTCGACACCCAACGGCTCGAGCGCAACCGTCGCGCCGTTGCAGCGTGACGACAGGCCGCCATCCTCGTCGAGCACGTAGGCGATGCCGCCACTCATGCCAGCGGCGAAGTTCCGTCCAGTGCGACCGAGGACGACGACCGTCCCGCCGGTCATGTACTCGCATCCATGATCGCCGACCCCTTCCACCACCGCGAGCGCGCCCGAGTTGCGAACGGCAAAACGCTCGCCGGCCACGCCGCGGACGAATGCCTCGCCCGACGTCGCTCCGTAGAGCGCCACGTTGCCGATGATGATGTTCTCCTCGGCGCGTCGAAGGGCGGCGTGGGGTGGAAGAATGACCAGCCTCCCGCCCGAAAGCCCTTTACCCACATAGTCATTCGCCTCACCACGCAAGGTGAGTGTGACCCCCGATGCGAGCCACGCGCCGAACGACTGACCGGCGGCGCCGTCGAGTTCGATGCCGATGGTGCCATCCGGAAGCCCAGCTGCCCCGTAGCGTCTCGCGATCTCGCCGCTCAACATCGCGCCCACAGAGCGATGCACGTTGCGCACCTTCACTCGTATGCGCGCCGACCGTTGCGTCTCCAGCGCGTCGGCACACTGGACCAGCAAATCCTGATCGAGCATCTCGCTGAGATCCGCGACCTGAAAAGCGCTGTGACGCCGTTCGGCCGGCGACGTCACCGAGGGAACCGTCAGCAGGCTGCGCAGGTCAAGGCCGCGCGCCTTCCAGTGATCGACGGCGGGGCGCGCCTCGATCACATCGACTCGACCGATCATGTCCTCGAAGCGACGGAATCCCAGACGTGCCATCCAGCGACGAACATCCTCCGCAAGAAAGAGCATGAACGCCACAACGTGTTCGGGACGGCCGGCGAAGCGTGCGCGGAGCACGGGGTCCTGCGTGGCGATGCCGACCGGACACGTGTTGAGATGGCAGACGCGCATCATCACGCAGCCTGCGGCAATCAGCGGGGCTGTGGCAAACGCGAACTCGTCAGCACCCAGCAGCGCGCCGATGACCACGTCGCGTCCGGTCTTCATCTGACCGTCCGCCTGCAGCGTCACCCGGCTGCGCAGCCGCTGGCGGATCAACACCTGCTGCGCTTCGGCGAGACCGAGCTCCCAGGGCACACCGGCGTGCTTGATGGCTGTGAGCGGCGAGGCACCGGTGCCACCTTCATACCCCGCGATGACGATGTGATCCGCGCGCGCTTTCGCGACGCCCGCAGCCACGGTGCCAACGCCGGATTCCGCCACCAGCTTGACGCTGATTCGCGCCCGCGGGTTCACGCTGCGGAGGTCCCAGATGAGCTGTGCAAGGTCCTCGATGGAATAGATGTCGTGATGCGGCGGCGGCGAGATGAGCCCGACGCCGGGTGTCGAGTGGCGAAGTCTCGCGATCGCCTCGTCCACCTTGAATCCCGGGAGTTGCCCTCCCTCGCCCGGTTTCGCCCCCTGGGCGATCTTGATCTGCAGTTCGTCAGCATTCACGAGGTAGTGGGCGGTGACGCCGAAACGCGCTGACGCCACCTGCTTGATCGCGCTCCGCCGCCAGTCGCCGTTTGCGTCGGGCTCGAACCGCGAGGGGTCCTCGCCACCCTCACCCGTGTTGGAACGTGCACCCAGGCGATTCATGGCGATCGCGAGCAGCTCGTGCACTTCCTTGCCCAAGGAGCCGTGCGACATGCCGCCGGTCGAGAAGCGTCGGACGATATTGAGTGCCGGCTCAACCTCATCGAGCGGCACGCGCACCGCAGAGTCGCGAAGCGCGAACAGTCCCCGAAGGTTCTTCAAGCGCTGCGACTCGTCGTCAGCCAGCGCGACGTACTCACGGAAGGCGGCCTCGTCACCCGATTTGACCGCATGCTGGAGTGCGCCGATGACCTCGGGATGCCACTGATGGAGCTCGCCGTCTCGTCGCCATCGATACTCGCCGCGGTCCTCGAGCGTCGGTGGTGTGATGCTCACGTCGGGGAAGGCACGCCGATGACGAGCGAGTGCCTCGGCGGCGATCACATCGATCCCGATACCCCCGATGCGCGACGGCGTATTCGGAAAGAAGCGGTCAATGACGCTGTGATCAATTCCCAGGCATTCGAAGATCTGCGCGCCGCAATACGACTCGATCGTGGAGATGCCCATGCGTGCAATGGTTTTGCGCAACCCTTTGACGAGCGCATGGACGTACAGCTCCTCGGCACGCGCCGCGTCAACGGTCGGCGGGAGCAGTTCGCGCCGCGCGAGGTCAGCCACGGTCTCGAACGCGAGATAGGGGTTCACCGCCTCCGCGCCATACCCGACCAGCAAGGCGAGGTGCATCACCTCGCGCACCTCTCCGGTTTCCACGACCAGTCCAACACCGGTGCGTGTCTGTTCCCGAACCAGATGGTGGTGCACTGCGGCGGTCGCGAGGAGCGAGGGAATCGGCACGTGGGAAGCGTCGATGTGCCGGTCGCTCAGGATGAGCACCGTCGCGCCGGCGGCAATCTGTTCCGACGCGATGCGGCAGATGCGGTCGATCCCCGCGAGGAGACCCGCCGCACCAGCGTCGCGATGGAACACCATCGAAATCGTCGCAGCCGGGAACTGGCGTTGCGTCACGTGCCGGAGCTTCTCGAGATCGATGTTGGTGAGCACCGGATGACGCAGCGCGAGACGTTTCGCTTGCGCAGGGCCCTGCTCCAACAGGTTGCCCCCCGCCCCAAGCGTGGTCACGAGCGACATCACCGCTTGCTCACGGATGGGGTCGATCGGCGGGTTCGTGACCTGTGCGAAGAGTTGCTTGAAGTAATTGAAGAGCGGCAGCGGTCGCTCGCTGAGGACCGCGAGCGGCGTGTCGTTGCCCATCGAACCGACGGCTTCCTCGCCGGTGTGGCCCATTGGCGTGATGAGCATTTCGACGTCCTCGACGCTGTACCCGAAGGCCTGCTGTCGCACCAGGAGCGTTCCCCGATCGGACACCGGGACGTGGTCCGGGGGATCGAGCTCATCGAGATGCACCGTTCCCGCGCTGATCCACTCGCGATACGGATGCGTGGCGGAGAGACCGCTCTTGACGTCCTGATCATCGAGAATCCGTCCCGCAGCCGTGTCGACGAGGAGCAGCCTGCCCGGCTCGAGGCGCCACTTCCGCGTGATCTGTTCCTCCGGAAGGTCCAGCACGCCGGCTTCGGACGCCATGACCACGAGGCCATCCTCCGTCGTGAGGTATCGAGCCGGGCGCAGACCGTTGCGGTCGAGGGTTGCGCCGATGACCAGTCCGTCGGTGAAAGCGATCGCTGCCGGCCCGTCCCACGGCTCGAGCAGCGAACTGTGAAACTCGTAGAACGCGCGGCGATCCGCGTCCATGAGCGTGTTCTCATGCCACGCCTCGGGAATCATCATCATCACCGCGTGCTCGATCGACCGGCCGGTCATGGTGAGCAGCTCGAGCGCATTGTCAAACTGAGACGAGTCCGAACCAGACTCGTCGAGGACCGGCACCAGCTTGGCGATGTCATCGCCAAAGTGCGGACTGCGGAATTTGGATTGGCGCGCGCGCATCCAGTTGACGTTGCCCCGGAGCGTGTTGATCTCGCCGTTGTGCGCCGACATGCGGAAGGGCTGCGCGAGATCCCAGCGCGGCAGCACGTTGGTGGAGAAACGGGCATGCACCAGCGCCAGCGACGACATCAACCGTGGATCGCGGAGGTCGGGATAAAAGCCGGCCAATTGCGCCGCGGTGAGCATGCCCTTGTAGACGAGGGTCCGCGCGGAGAGCGACGCGAAGTGAAACTGATCGCGCCCGATGCCCGCTGCAACAGCGGCACGCTCGATGACCCTTCGCAGCACCAGCAGACGGCTCTCCAGGACGGCACCGTCGAGCCCGATCGCGGCAACAAACAGCTGGCGGATCGCGGGCAGCGTCGACCGAGCGCTCAGTCCGAGCGCGTCGCCGGCCACCGGGACGTCACGCCATCCGAGGAGGCGCATGCCCTCAGCGCGGCATGCCTGCAACGTGATGGCCTCGCAGCGAGCGCGGTCCTCCGGGTCCTGGGGCATCATCGCCATCCCGACCCCGTACGCGCCTGGGGCGGGGAGCGAGATGCCCGACGCATCGCGAAAGAACGGGTCGGGGAGCTGGATCAGGATGCCCGCGCCATCCCCGCTATCGGGCTCGGCTCCGGATGCACCGCGATGACCCAGGTTCACGAGCGCCTCGATGCCCGATTCCACCACCGCGTGGCTTGCCCCACCGGCAATGCGCGCGACAAAGGCGACGCCGCACGCATCGTGTTCAGCGGCAGACTCGAATAGACCTCGTCGCGGGTGCAGGTCGCTCATCTGTTGGCCGATACGAGGACATCCTGACAGGCGCGGCCAATCGATTCAATCCACAAACCTCACAAGAGTCTGTGCTAGGGTTTGTGCAAATGGTCGCAACTGCGCGTCGATACTTTGGCCCGCCAGCCGTAAGGCTGCCGGGGGTTCTCTAACCCGACGCGCAGTTTCTTCCAGGGCTGGTTCATCAAAGATGGGTCAGCCCCGGATCCCGTGAGGTGGCCCATCACCACACGGAGGTTCCATACAGTGACCATCGAGCCGCTGCTCCCGAGCGCGACCCACGACCGTGCGACTCGCCGGGTGCGCATCGGTAACGTCGACATCGGCGGTGCCGGCGTCCCCGTCCTCGCCGGCCCCTGCGCGGTCGAGATCGATTACGTCGAACATGCGGTTGCCGCGCAACAAGCCGGTGCCTCCGTGCTGCGCGGATGCGTGCTCAAGCCTCGGACTCGACCCGGGTCGTTCCAGGGGCTGGGGATTGACGGGCTTCCCCTCCTCGATGAGGCGAAGCGGCGTACCGGGCTCCCGGTCATCGCCGAGCCGCTCTCGGTCACGGACATCGAGATGCTCCGCAACCACGTCGACGCGCTGATGATTGGTGCCCGGTCGATGCACAACACACCACTGCTTCGCGCGGCCGGCCAGAGCGGGATGACCGTGATCGTCAAGCGCGGGATGTCCGCCACGTACGACGAATGGCTCGCCGCTGCGGAATACGTCACCGGCGAGGGAAACCGCCAGGTCATCCTGTGTGAGCGCGGGATTCGCACCTTCGAGACCGCGACTCGCAACACCCTCGACCTCAGCGCCATCGCGGTACTGCGGGACATGACCGACATGCCGATCGCGGTCGATCCGAGCCACGCGGCAGGGAACGCCCGATGGGTCCCTTCGCTGGCCGTCGCCGCCGTCGCTGCCGGTGCCGATGCGCTCTTGATCGAGTGTCACCCGCACCCCGCACGGTCCGTTTGCGACGCGGACCAGGCGATTACGCCGCGAGTCCTCGCTCGAATCGTGGAGGCGGCAGCAGCCCTCTGCGCGATGTCGCGCCCCGCGGAAATGGACTCGCTCACCGGATGCCGCGCTGCGATCGACACCATCGACGACGCGGTGTTCCAGATGCTGGAATACCGCGCGGCAATCGTCGAGGCCGCGCAGCAGCACAAGGTCTCAACCGCCGTCCCCGGGCGCGATCCCGAACGCGAGCAGGCGATCGTGGACCGGCTGTCGCAGCGGGCGCCACGCCTCGGCGGTCAGCGGGTCGACCGCCTCGTCCGCGCGATCATCGACGAGTGCCTCGATGCGGTTCCCGAGACGCGTGAAGCCGTGGCGTGAACCGGAGCCCGGGGAGCTGCGGCCCAACCCCGTCAGTTGCAGTGGGGTAACGTGGGCGCGCCACTAGGAGGTGTCTGCGTTGGACGGTGACCAGCTTCGATCCATCCAAGCCCCGCTGAAAGACCGCTACCGGGCGGAGCCCGCAACCGCGCTCGTCACGCTGCGTGCCGCGGGTGAGTTGGGGACCGAAGCCATCTCCTGCTCTGTGCAGACCGGACGCGCTCTGGTCGAGGCCGGCCTCCACGAGTTCAGCGGTGGCGACGGCACGCTGGCCTGCTCTGGAGACATGCTGCTGCAAGCGTTGGTCGCATGCGCCGGCGTGACACTCGAATCGGTCGCGACCAATCGCGGCATCGCCGTATCGGGATGGGTGCGCGCCGAAGGCGACCTCGACTTCCGAGGCACCATGGGCATCAGCCGCGATGCGCACGTGGGCTTCACCGCTATCAGAGTCATGTTCGACATTCAGAGTGACGCGGACCCTGGCGCCCTCGACGAGCTGCTGGCAGTCACGCAACGGTACTGCGTGGTCTACCAGACACTCGCGCAGCCACCGGCGCTGACCATGACCCGCCAGCAATGACGGTACCCGGCCGCGTGGCGACCACGTTGTGTGATGCCTCGGAGGCGCGTCCGGCGGGGATGGACGCGCTGACCGACTCCGTCCTCTCCGCCGATCCGAGCGCATGAGCACAGGCCGGTGAACGTCGCTGACGGGTTCCAGATTGGATTCGGCGCGGTCCTCGTTCTGATCACGATGTATGACGTCTTCCAGTCTGTGGTGATGCCGCGCCCCGCGGTCGGGCGATTGCGGCTCAGCTTCACGCTCGTGCGTGGCGGGTGGCGCGCGTGGCGAAAGATCGCCGAGCGCCCCCACAAGCTGCAGACGCGCGAGGCCGCACTTGCGGCATTCGGACCGCTCGCTGTCATCGGGCTGCTGGTGCTCTGGGGGCTGGCGTTCATCCTCGGCTTCACGCTGCTGTTCAGCGGTCTCCACGCCGGGCTGAGACCGCAGCCCGACTCCTTCGGGACGACACTGTTCTTCTCGGCGGGCCGGATGCTGGCGTTTCCGGTTGGCGGCATCGAGCCAGTGGGTGTTGCCACCCGCATCCTGGCGGGCATCGAAGCTGCGAGTGGGTTCGGGCTGTTTGCCCTGGTGATCAGCCTGCTGTTCTCGTTGTTCCAGTCATTCCAACGTCGCGAGATGTCGGTGATCGCGCTCGACGCCCTGGCCGGCGCACCTCCGTCGGGGGTCCAGATCCTCGAGAGCTGCGCGAAGGACGACATGTCGGAGGAGCTTGCGACCACCTTCGACGAGTGGCGGATGTGGACGGTTGATGTCCTTGAGAGTCATCTTTCATATCCCTTGCTCTTCTACTTCCGATCCAGTCACGACAACGAGGCCTGGGCAAACTCTTTCGGCGCGGTGATGGACGCGGCGACGCTGGTGCTCACCACCGTCGATGGTGGCCCCACGGGTCACGCCAGGCTGATGCACAAGGTAGGAGCGCACTTCGTCGCTGACATGCGGCAGTTCCTCGGGTATCCGGAGGAGTCGCTCACCGGGGTCGAGCGCTCGGAATTCGCGGAGGCATGTGGGCGGCTCCGCCAGACGGGGTATCGCATGCTCGACGAGGAGACGGCGTGGGAGGCGTTCGGCCGGATGCGCAGCTCATACGCGCCCTTTCTCAACCGGATCACCAAGGGTCTCAGCGTCCCTCCGGCGGCCTGGATCGGGGATCGCTCCTACCTGCCGCATCGCGAACGAAAGTCGCGCGCGCGTCTTCCGGAGCCGGGCTCGTGATGGAGCCGGTGCCCCAGCCATTGCTGACGCCGCTCACTGCTGCGGCGATCTTTCTCGTCGTGACGATCGATCCCGGCGAAGAAGCTGTCGCACGCAGCCTCCTGGAAGACTGCTCCGGACTGCAACGATCGATCGGTGCGCGCGTCCCCGAGGGCGGGTTGACATGCGTGGTGGGTATCGGCTCATCGGCCTGGGACCGGCTGTTCACGGGATCCCGTCCGGCCGAACTCCATACGCTTCCCGAGATCGCCGGCGACGCGCACCGAGCAGTGTCCACGCCCGGCGATCTGCTCTTCCACATTCGCGCAGGTCAGATGGATCTGTGCTTCGAATTCGTGATGCAGATCATGAACCGCCTGCGGTCATCAGCCACCGTGGTCGACGAGGTGCACGGCTTCAAGTATTTCGACGAACGCGACCTGCTCGGATTCGTCGACGGCACCGAGAATCCGGTCGCGGTCGCGGCGTATGCCGCGGTCACCATCGACTTGACCGACGCCGCATTCGCAGGTGGGAGTTACGTCGTCGTCCAGAAGTATCTCCACGATCTCGACGCCTGGAATGCGCTGTCGGTCGAGGATCAGGAGAATGCCATCGGGCGCACGAAATTGAGCGATATCGAGCTCTCGGATGATCGAAAACCCGCCAACTCCCACCTGGCGCTCAATGTGATCACCGACGCTGACGGCAACGAGCTCAAGGTCCTGCGCGACAACATGGCGTTCGGCAGCGTTGGCAGCCGCGAGTACGGTACCTATTACATCGCCTACGCGAAGACGCCCTCGATCACCGAGCGGATGCTTCGCAACATGTTCATCGGCGATCCCCCGGGGACGTACGACCGCATCCTGGACTTCTCGACCGCGGTCACCGGCACACTGTTCTTCGTACCGACGCAGGATTTTCTCGACGAGCTCCCGGATGCTCCCACACGCTCCTGACCGGCAGGGCGTCTGCGAGTCGGTGTGACACTGACCGTCAGTGGCGAGACGGGGCGCCGCTGGTGACTCGATCCGCGTCCAGCGCAACGATGGCGACCTCGCCACCGTTGACGGCGCGGTTGCGCCCCTCCCGTTTTGCCTGATAGAGGGCTTGGTCCGCGGCGTTCAGGAGATCGTCGGCGGAGGGCGTGGTCCCAGATGAGACACCGATGCTCACGGTGACGGTAAACGACGTCCGACCCAGATCGATCGGAGTAGCCGCCATCGACGCGCACAGCCGATCCGCCGTTCTGGTTGCGGCAGACGCAGCGGTACCCGGCATGAGCACCAGGAACTCCTCGCCACCCCATCTCCCGATCACGTCCTCCGCCCGAACAAGGGTGCGCAGGCGTCGCGCTGTTTCCTCCAGCACGCGATCGCCGGCCGCATGACCGGCTGTGTCGTTCACCCGCTTGAAGTGATCGACGTCGATGAGCACGAACCCCACGGGGGTCTCGTGGCGGCGCGCCGCGCTCAGCAGCGTCAAGATCTGCTCGTCCATATGACGCCGATTGTGGAGACCGGTGAGACTGTCGATCCTGGCGACGCGGTCAAGCTCGACATTCAGACCAGCGAGCCGATCCTTGCTGACCATGTATCGGAGGAAGAGCACCAGCGCCACCACGAGGCCGAGGACGAACAGCGCAAAAAGGACCCAGGGCACCCAGAGCGCAGGGCCGGAAAGCGCTGCGTACAACGTCGCGGTCGGGACGCTCACTGCCACACGCCAGGGCGTCCCCGCAACCGCTCGCATCGCAAAATAGGTTGGGGCGCCTTCCTGGAAGGTACCTTGCGGCCCCGACGCGATCGCTTTCGCGAGACCTGAGTCTTCCGCAGCGAGGAGATGAATCGCAGTTTCGTCGAGCTTCGCTGTGCTGGTGACGATGTCGCCCTTCGCGTCGATGAGATATGCGCGAGCTCCGTAAGGGATCGCACTCACGAGATATTCGGCGAGTGGCGTCGCGGCAACCTCGTACGCTCCGCTGTAAACCCGCTGACCGGCCGGAGTGGTGAAGGGCGTCGCAAAGGCGACGACTGGACGGCCGAGCGCCGCAGACAACGCGAGATTTGACACTGCCTGATGACCGTCGGTGGCGGTCGCGAGGTGCGAATAGCGGCCCGAGAGGTTTTTTCCGATGAGCCCGGGGGTCGGGGGATCGACAGCCAGCGCATCACCGTTGGCGTCGAGGAGCACAACCGCTGGAAACCCGAAGGCGTCGTTGACCGCAGCAAACGCAACGAGGTCGGGCGGTGTTCCCGAGAGTTGCGCGGTGGCAGCAACCTGCTCTTTGTGGAGGAGTTCAGCCGCGTAGGTGGCCACGAAACGCGACACGATGTCGGCCCTGAGCTGGAATGTGGTCTGCTCGGCGTCGCGTCCCTGTGCCTGGGAGGCGGCGAGGGCAATGCCTATCGCCGCGGCGGCGGCGACAGCGACCACTGCGACACCGACGCGGCCTTCCCGAAAGCGGCGCATTGAGCGAGTGTTATGGATTCCGTCCTGTGCGACTGTCACCGACCGCCATCGCCCCGGTGACGGAGGCGTCTCGCTCGCACTGGGCACCATCCGATCCGTCGATCACCAGGTGACGGCGATGTACTTGCTCTCCGTGAACTCGAGCAGACCGTCGTGGCCTCCCTCGCGACCGAGGCCGCTCTGCTTGACACCGCCGAACGGCGCGGCCGGGTCCGAAACAATCGGCCGGTTGAGCCCCACCATGCCGGATTCGAGCGCCTCGCTCACTCGCAATCCACGCTGCAGATCCCGCGTGTAGACGTACGCCACCAGACCGTACTCGGTGTCATTGGCGAGTGCGACAGCTTCCTGCTCCGTGTCAAAGACCACGATCGGAGCGACCGGCCCGAAGATCTCTTCGCCGAGGATTGCCGCACCGACCGGAACGTCGACCAGAACGGTTGCCGGGTAGAAGAATCCCGGACCATCCGGGATGCCACCCCCACCGACCGCGAGCCGTGCACCCTCGCTGACAGCGCCGTCGACGAGCGACGAGACCTTGTCACGCCCGGCGGCGTTGATGAGCGGACCGAGTTGCACACCCTCCTCGAGCCCGGGCCCGACACGCAACGCGCCCATGGCCGCAGCGAGGCGGCTGCCGAATTCATTCGCGATGCCGCGTTGCACCAGAAAACGGTTCGCGGACGTGCAGGCCTCGCCGCCGTTGCGCATCTTGGCGACCATGGCTCCGGCCACCGCGGAGTCCATGTCCGCGTCGTCGAACACCACGAATGGGGCGTTGCCGCCCAGCTCCATCGCGCAGCTGACCACGCAGTCCGCGGCCTCACGAAGCAGGCCACGACCGACTTCGGTCGACCCCGTGAACGACAGTTTGCGAACGCGCGAGTCGTGCAGCATCGCGCCCACCACCGCGCCAGAACGCCGCGACGGCAGCACGTTGACGACCCCGGCGGGTACGCCCGCCTCAGTCAGCATCGCGCCCATGGCCAGCGCCGTCAGCGGCGTGTCGGACGCCGGCTTGAGCACGACCGTGCATCCGGCCGCCAGCGCCGGCCCGATCTTTCGGGTCGCCATGGCGGCGGGAAAGTTCCAGGGAGTCACGAGCACGCTGACCCCGATCGGCTGCCGGATCACGAGAATGCGATTCGTCCCAGATGGCGCGGTGTGCAATTCGCCGCCGCCACGGACCGCCTCCTCGGCGAACCATCGAAAGAACTCCGCGGCGTAGGTGACCTCCCCGCGCGCGTCGGATAACGCCTTGCCGTTCTCACGCACGATCAGGCGCGCAAGGTCCTCGGTGCGCTCGGTCATCAGGTCGAACGTGCGGCGGAGAATCTCGGAGCGCCGACGGGGCGGCGTCGCGCTCCAGCCCGGAAGCGCGTCGTACGCCGCCGAAACGGCCGCCAAGCCGTCCTCGACCGACCCGTCGGCAACGGTGGCGATGACCTCGCCGGTCGCGGGGTCGTCCACGTGGAACGTCTTTCCGTCCGACGAGTCGCGCCACGCGCCGCCGATCAGCAGTTGCGTCGGCGCCCCGACTGCTTTGGACATGGTGAACGTCGTGGTCATGACTGCATTGCCCTCTCGATGGTGATCACGATGCGGTCGACCGAGGGGATCGCCATGTCCTCGAGCGCATCAGCCGACGGTAGCGGAATGTGCGGGGTCGTGATGCGCAGCGGCGGGCCGTCGAGGTGGTTGAAGCACTCCTCGCTCACGATCGACACGATCTCGGCACCCCAACCGCAGAGGCGAGGGTTTTCCTCAACCGTGAACAGCCGTCCGGTGGCCGCGACCTCGCGGAGGATGGTCTGGGTGTCGAGCGGGACGAGACTGCGGACGTCGATGACGCCGGCTTGGATACCGCGGTCGGCGAGAATCTCGGCCGCCGCAACAGCGCGGGGCACCATGGCGGCCAGTGCGACGATGGTGGCATCCGCCCCCGAGCGCAGGACCTTGGCGGAACCGAGCGTGTCGACGATCTCGCCGTCGGGAACCTCACCCTTGCTCGAGTACAAGCCCTTGTGCTCGAAAAACATCACCGGGTCGGGATCGCGCACGGCCGCGGCAAAGAGACCGATGACGTCGGCCGGGTTCGACGGCGCGACGACCTTCAGGCCCGGGATCGCCATCGCCCAGTTCTCCACCGATTGCGAATGCTGGGCGCCGAACCGCAAGCCTCCGCCGTTGCCCGAACGGATGACGAGCGGGAAGCTCACCTGCCCGGCGGTCATGTACGAGCTCTTGGCGATCTGATTCGCGACCAGGTCCCAGCACACGGCGAAGAAGTCCGCGAACATGATCTCGGCGATCGGCCGCAACCCGGTCATTGCGGCACCCATCGCGGCACCCAGGATGGCCTGCTCGGAAATCGGTGTGTCCCGCACCCGCAGCGGTCCGAAGCGCTCGAGCAGTCCAACCGTCGCCTTGAACACACCGCCGGCACCGGCGACATCCTCGCCCAGGAAGACCACGTTGGGATCGCGCTCCATCTCCTGGGTGATGGCACGGGCGACGGCGTCCCGGTACGTCAGTTGCGCCATGACCATCCTCCATCCGACCACACGTCGCGCATCAGGTCGTCGGCACCCGGGGGCGGCGACGCCTTCGCGTTGACGGACGCGGTCTCGACGTCGCCATCCGCCGCCTCCTCGATGGCGTCGAGCTCTGCCTCCCGCACACCGTTGCTGAGCAGACGCGAGCGATAGAGGCCGATCGGGTCATACGCTTTCCAGGCCGCAACCTCGGCGTCGGGCCGGTACTTGCCGGGATCGGCACGTGAATGCCCGGAGCTTCGATACGTGCGCGCCTCGATCAGTGACGGGCCACCTCCGCTCCGCGCACGGTCGAGACATTCACGGGCGGTGAGGTACATCGCGTCGGCGTCGTTGCCGTCGACCAAAATGCTGTCCAGCCCGTAGCCGGACGCGCGATCGGCTGCGGGATTCGCAACCGCGGTGACCGATCCGATGGGCGTGTACTCCATATACAGGTTGTTCTCGCAGACGAAGACAACCGGAAGTTTCCATACCGCCGCGAGGTTGAGCGACTCGTGGAATGCGCCGATGTTGGTGGTGCCGTCACCAAAGAACGCCACCGCCACACGCGGCTCGCCGCGGTACTGCGCCGACCATGCAGCGCCGAGGGCGATGGTGAGGTGGGCGCCAACGATCGCGTAAGAGCCCATCACGCCGTGACTCACGTCGGTGAGATGCATCGATCCACCTTTGCCGGACAGCACACCGCAGGTCCGCCCCAGCAACTCGCCCATCACACCCGTCATCGACGTGCCGCGCGCGAGTGTGTGCGCATGGCCGCGATACGTCGCGAACGTGTAGTCCTGCTCTTCCATCGCCTCGCCAAACGCGGCGGCAATCGCCTCCTGGCCGAGCGAGAGATGGCTCGTTCCCTTCACGAGGTTTTCCATGAAGAGGTCGTAGGCACGCGTCTCGAACTTCCGCATCCGCACCATCTGCCGGTACAGCCCGAGTTGCGTTGCGGTATCGACGCCGCCGGCCGGGCGGTGCAGCGTCGCCGGATCGATTCCGGGTGGCCCGGCGGGGCCGTCAATCACTGTGGTCATGTCCGTGCACTCCTCTCGATGGCCAGGCGACGCCGGTCAATACTTGTTGGTGACAAACAGTTCTTCCGCGGGGAAACGGGTCAGCACGGCACAGCCACCCGAGGTGACCACGATCTCCTCCTCGATGCGCGCTGCCGACTGGCCGTCGGTCGCAGGACAGTACGTTTCGAGCGCGAAGACCATCCCTTCCTGCAGTTCGATCGGGTGATCGAGGGAGTTGAGCCGCGAGATGATCGGCCGTTCGTGCAGTCCGAGACCGAGACCATGGCCGAACTGCAAACCGAACGCTGCCATCTCGCTCGGGAAGCCGAAGTCGTTCGCCTCGGGCCAGAGCCGTGCGATCTGGTCGGTGGTCGTTCCCGGTTCGACGATGTCGATCGCGGCGTCGATCCACTCGCGAGCTCGCGCGTAGGCGTCGCGCTGAGCGGCCGTCGATCGGCCGACCGCGAAGGTGCGGTAGTAGCAGGTGCGATAGCCGTTGAACGACTGGATGATGTCGAAGTACGCCTGGTCTCCGGGCCGAATGAGGCGGTCGGAAAAGTTGTGCGGGTGGGGATTGCAGCGCTCCCCCGACACCGCGTTGATGGCTTCGACGTCGTCGGAGCCCATCTCATACAGGCGTTTGTTGGCCAGCGCGACGATCTCGTTCTCGCGAACGCCGGGCTTGAGGGCTTCGGCGATGTCCTGATACACACCGTCCACCATGGCCGCGGCCGTCGAGAGCAGCATGATCTCGTCGCTGGACTTGATGAGCCGCGCGTCGAGCATCACCTGTTGGGCATCGCGGACATCGATCCCGGTTCGGACCAACTCCAGGAACATGGGAGTCTCCGCGATGTCAACGCCGAGCGGCATACCGGCGACACCGGCGGCCGCGAGCTCGGACTGAATTTCCGCCACCGCGCGGGTGATCAGCCCCGCGTCGGGCGCGACGGCGCCGCGCAGCCCGAGCATCCCGGGACGGCTGTTCTCGGGTCGTATCCAGGGCGAGTACAGCTGGTGGTGACGAGCCGCGGACCCGAAGTCCCAGACGATCGGTTCACCGCCCCGTGTCAGCAACGTGTAGCGCGCAACTTTATCGCGTGCCCACTCACCGATCATCGTCGCCGACACGTAGCGGATGTTGTTGATGTCGAACAGCAGGAGCGCGCCGAGCTCGGACGCGTCGAGTGCGGCACGCGCACGCGACAGACGGTAGGCGCGCAGTCTGGTGAAGTCGACCCGCTCCTCGAAGTCGACGTTCATGCGGCCCGGGCTGGCCGGAATCCCGCCGCTCGTGTCGAGGCTCATGGCGCTGTCTCCCCGCGTTGGCAGTGTGTCATCGCAGCTGCTCGCTCATCCAGTCCGCCATCACCGGGCGGTACTTGTAGGCGATGTTGTTGCACACATGGTTGCCGTCCGGATACATGAGCAAGGTGGCGTTGGGCGCCTCTTGCGCGATCCGCTCTGCCTGTTCCGGCGGAAACAGGGGGTCACGGGCACCGTGGATGACCAGCAGTGGCTGTGTCACGTGCGCCAGGACTCCTTCGAGGTTCAAGGCGTAGGCCCGCTCCCGCGCCTGTGCCTCATTCGCTGACTTGGTGTAGAAGACATACCCACCGCGTGTGAGCGGGTTCAACGCGTCCCAGCAGTCGCCGAGGTTGTACGGACCGGCCAGCCCGACGACGGCGCGGAGGCGCGGCTCGTGCGCCGCAGCCCGTGGACCGTAGATCGCTCCCATGCTGATACCCATGAGCCCGACGCGGCCAAAGCTCGCATCGAGGCCGATCGCCGCGAGATGGTCGAGCAACGGTGTGATCACCGTCTCCCAGTTCGGGCGGATGGCAAAGTGCACCGAGTTCTCCGACTGACCCGGTCCGTCGATGCTCAGGGTCGCCATCCCACGCACAAGGAACTCATTCTCGATCGCGAACATCTCCTCCTTGGAAGAGTCGAGCCCCGGGACAATCAGCACGAGCGGTGGCTTGGTCCCATCGCGTGGACGCCGGAGATGCCCGGGAATGCTCTGGCCCTCGAAGGGAATCTCGAGGCGCTCCGCCGGCGGGTCGAGATGGGCGAGCGCCCTCGCATACACCGCGACCGACTGATCGCGAAGCAACGCATAGAGGGCCGGAGTCTCGAACCAGAGGAATTTGCCGAGGTGGTAACACCACGCCGCGCGCTGATATGCGGCCGTTGCTGAAACCGTGCGACCCCTGCTCGCAGCCACATCGCCGAGCGCCTCGTGCACCCCACCCATCTCATGCCAGTTCGGGCCCCAGTCGGCCCACTCGACCGTTCTGCTCAGGACGCTGTCGAAGTCATTGACATCAATGCCGTTGGCGACGAATCGCGGCTGCCAGTGGTGCGCGGCCAACTGCACGCGATTCAGACCGGATTCGCTCACGCCGGGGCTCCGAGGAACAGACGGCCGATCTCGCCGTTGCCGAGGACCGCTGCGCCGGTGCCCTCGAGGCGAACGCGACCGCTCTCAAGCACCACGCCGTGACTGGCCAGCCCGAGGCCCGAGCGGGCGTTCTGCTCGACCAGCAGGATGGTGCGACCCGCATTGTTCATATCGCGGATCAAATCGAAGACAAGCGTATGCGTCTTCGGATCCAGCCCCATCGACGGTTCGTCGAGCACGAGCAGCTTCGGATCGAGCATGAGAGCGCGAGCGAACTCGACGATCTTCTGCTGACCACCCGAGAGCGCGGCGACGCGCTCGTGGCGCCGGTCCGCAACCAGGGGAAACGTGTCGCAGACACTGGTCATCCGGCGGTGGATGAGCGCTCGATCCGAGAGCGTGTAGGCCCCCATGCGCACGTTCTCCCACACCGTCATGGTGGGAAACAAGCTTCGCTCCTGGGGCACCTGGACGATCCCGAGCTTCAGTATCTGGCGAGGACTCAGTCCGGTGATCGTATCGCCGCGGAATTGCACGCTTCCCAGTCGTGGCTTGATCAGCCCGCTCACGAGCCGGAGGATCGTCGACTTGCCGGCGCCGTTGGGACCGACCACGCACGTGATGGCTCCCTCGTCAATCGCAAGGCTGACGTCATGGAGGACATCGCCCCCGCCGTACCCGGCCGTGACGCCCTCAAGTTCGAGCAGTGCGTTCATCTATGACCCCAGATACGCGTCGAGCACGGCTGCATTGCCGCGAACCTCGGCGGGTGTGCCGCGAGCAAGCACGGTGCCCCGGTGCAGCACAACGATTTCCTGGCACAGACCCATCACGAAGGGCATGTTGTGCTCGACCAGGAGAAACGTGACGCCCTGCCGGTTGAGGTCCACGATGTGCTCGCCGATTCGCTCGACCAGCGCCGGATTCACGCCGCCCGCCGGCTCGTCGAGCAGCACCAGTTGCGGTCGAGCCATCATCACCGCCGCCAGTTCCAGGAGCTTGCGTTGCCCATAGGAGAGTGACCCGCCGAGCAGACCTGCGACGTGCGCGATGTCCATGGTCGCGAGCATGTCCATGGCGCGGGTTTTTTCTTCGTGCCACTGCCCACCAGCCAGAAGCGCTCGCAGCCCTGAGCGCCGTACCGGCACGAGCATGTTCTCGAGTGCCGTGAGCCGCGGGAAAATCCGCGCCAGCTGGAAGGTACGTCCAATGCCGAGGCCGTAGATCTTGTTGGGGCTGAGACCACCGATCGACCGGCCGTTGAAACGAACCTCCCCGGAATCCTTGGGCAGGAACCCGGTCACGAGGTTGAACACCGTCGTCTTGCCGGACCCGTTCGGTCCGATGAGACCCGTGATGCTGCGGGGCTGCAGGGCGAGCGAGCAGCCGTCTACAGCGGTGACGCCGCCGAAACGCTTGGAGAGACCGTCGACCTCGAGGAGTGTCACGGTGGTTGGGCACCTGCGACGGCCGGTGCGCCGCTCGTGTTTGTGGTCGTGTCGCTTGGACCAGCTGGTCCCCGACGAGCGATGATGCGCTTCAGAAGGTCACCGACCGAGGGGATGATGCCGCGCGGCAGCAGCAGGATCACCACCAGGAACACCGCCGCATAGAAGACGAGGTACAGGCGGCTGGCGCCGAAGTTGTACGCCAGCCAGAGTTGTGCCGGCTCCAGGATGATCGCCCCGAGCACGGGTCCCCACAGCGTTCCCAGACCCCCGAGAAAGACCATGAGCACAAGCGAGATGCCCACCAACGGATCGATCGCGTACTGCGGGTAGATGTAGGTCACGTAATAGCCATAGACGGCGCCGATCATTCCGACGAGACCGGCGCTGGTGACAAACGCGATGAGCTTGTACCCATGCGCCGGCACGCCGACGGCAAGCGCCTTGTCCTCGTCATCGCGGATCGCGAGCAAACCCAGACCAAACTTCGAGCGCCGGATCCACCACGAGATCGCCAATGCCACCAGCGCCATCACCAGCATCGCGTAGTAGAACGGCGTGTCGAAGAAGTCACCACTCCATGGCGGCACGGGAAAGCTGAGTCCCGATCCCCCGCCGGTGAGCCCGACGAGGTTTTCGGCGAGCAGCTGGATCATGAACATCATTGCGATGGTCACGATCACGAACGTCGCCGCGCGAGTGCGCAGTGCGATCCATCCGATGCCGAGCGCCAACACCACGGTGAGCGCGCCCGCGACCGGCACGAACAGGAACGGTTCGTACCCCGCCTGGATACCGAGATGGGCGAGCACGAGGCCGAACGCGTATGCACCGAACCCGAAAAACGCGGCGTGACCGAGCGAGACGTAGCCGGTGTATCCACCCATGATGTTCCATGCAGTTGCGAGACCGACGTACATCGCGGTGAACACGGCGATGTTCACGGTGGCCGGATCTGACTCGAACGCCGGGAGCAATGCCGCCACCACGACCACGACCAGCAGCGCAGCGATCTTCGCGACGCGCACCCGGGATGTCCGTTTCATATGCGCTCGCGGACGCGGATGCCGTACAACCCTTGCGGGCGTACGACCAGAACAATCACGAGGAGCGCGAAGAACGCGAAGCTTGCCCAGACCGGCGAGACGACCACCGCTGTGACATCTTCGACGATGAGCATCGCGATCGCGGCGATGATCGCGCCACGTAGGCTGCCGAGACCGCCGAGCACGATGATGGTCAGGAGCCGCGAGATCAGATCGTAGTGGCTTCCGGGATTGAACGCGTTGGTCACGCCGAAGATGACGCCACCGGCCGCGGCCGTGGAGACGCCGATGCCGAAGGCGATCGCCGACACCCGGTCCACATTGACACCCACCAGTTGCGCCGCGGTCCGGTTGAGCATGGTCGCGCGTACCGCCGAACCGAACGTCGTTCGGTAGAGCACGAGAAAGAGTGCCGCGAGAATTGCGAGGCACAGCGCAAACCCGAACAGGTAGACGTAGGCGATGTGAAAGCCGAACACCGCAATGGATGATGTCGCGTACCAGGCATTCAACTGCACGAAGTTGTTGGTGAACAGGTAGCCGAGGAGGCCCTCGATGCCCAGTGCCAGTGCGTAGGTCACCAGCACGGAGAGCGCCTCACGATCCTCCTTCAATGGCCGGATGAAGACGAGTTGCAGCACGACGCCCAGCGCGAACATGACCGGCATCGTGATGATCAGGCTGACGAAGGGATCGATGTGCGCCGTGCGCATCAACTCGAAGCTGAGGTACGCGCCGAGAATCACGAGTGCCCCGTGCCCGACGTTGATGATCCGCATCACACCGAATATCAACGTCAGGCCCGAGGCCATGAGCGCATACACGCCGCCGGTGAGGATGCCGAAGATGACCGCTTCCAGGATGAGGGTCATACCGGCCCTTCGGTCACCCGGAGAAGTCGGGCTTGGGATACTCCGGCTGAGCAACGGCGGCGGATGCCGGGTACACCGGGACGGTCAGCCCGTTCTGCCACTGCACGAGGAAACTTGCGCCGTTCGGCTTGCCGAGCGAGTCGAAGCCCATCGGCCCCTGGACGGTCTGGAACGTCCCGCTGTGCAGGGCGGTGATCAACGCCGCGTTGTCGATGCTGTGCGCCTTCTGGGCGGCCTGATCGATCACTTCGCCGACGCTGTACGCCTCGGGCGCGTCGCTCGGGATGCCGCCAGGGGTACCGCCGTACTTCGCCACGAACTCGCTCACAAAGGTTGCGTTGTCAGGCGTCTTCGCGCTCGACCACCAGCCGGCGGGAACCATCACGCCCTCGGTGTTCCCAGCACCCACCTTGTCCGCAAAGTCACTCCCTTGGTCCGGACCAGCGGTCTCGACCAGTGCCTTGGGGTTGTAGTGCTGCTGCTGAAACGCCTTGATGAACGCGACCCCATCCGGCTCCTGCGTCCCGAGAATCACGACGTCCGCATTCGCCGCGATGACCTGCTGCGCCAGCGGGTTGAAGTCCGTGGTCTCCGCCGGATAGACCTTGTAGGACAACGTCTTGACGCCACCGGCCTCGAGGAGCGCACGAGCCTTGTCCACCTGTGGCTGCGTGAACGGATCGTCCTCGGTGGCGTACGCCGCCGTCGCGGGACGCACCGCAGCGGGCAGTGCGAGCACCCATTGCGTGAAGCTCACGAGGTTGTCTTCGACTGGAGCGGGCTGCACGAAGAAGAGCGAATGGATGCCGCGCGTGAAGACACTCGGCCCACCACCGGCAGGCTCCGGGAAGGCATACCCGAAGCGGTTGGTGACCGTCGACGCAGGAATCGTGAGCAGGCTGCTGAAGGGTCCGAATACCAGGGCCACCTTGTCCTGGGTGATCAGGTTCTGGTAGTTGGTCACCACCTGCGTGGTGCTGCTCGCGTCGTCCACGTATTTCATCGTCACGTGATGCCCGAGCAGGCCGCCCTTCGCGTTCTCGTCCTGGGCCCACAGGTCATATCCCTGCACCAGCGCCTTGCCATCGCCTGAGAAGTCTCCGGTGAGAGAGACGGACACGCCGATCGTGATTGGAGCGGCCGCGCCGGGAGACGCGCTGCCGCCGGTGGTGCCACTGCCGCACGCCGCGAGAGTGATCGTCCCGAGCGAAGCAATCCCGCTGAGGGCCAAAGACGCTGGCTTCCGCATGCTCGTCCCCTGGCTCGCTTGACGCGAGCGGTGTGCCGATGAACAAACGATTGCGCTAGCCTAGGACCCAGTAGAAAGCAATGTCAAGTGCAAACGAAATGCCGGTCACGCTGAAGGAGTTGGCGGCGCGAGCCAACGTCCATCCCTCCACGATCTCGCGGGTCGCCAACAACGACCCCGGCCTCAGGATCGCCACAGCCACGCGGTCACGCATCGAGGCCCTGCTTCGGGAGACCGGGTATCAGCCCAACGGCATCGCGCGTGGGCTGAAGCTCCGCCAGACCAATGTGCTCGCAGTCGTGATCCCGGATGTGACCAACCCGTTCTTCGCTGCGCTGTTCCGGGGCGTGGAAGACGCGGCAGCACCTGCGGGCTTCAACGTCCTCCTCTGCAACACGGATGGGCTCCCCGAACGTCAGCGCTCGCACTTGCAAGGGCTCCAGGCTCGCCGCGTCGATGGCGTCATCCTTGCGAGCAGCTTCCTCAAGGACCCCAGCGTTCGTGACCTGCGCCGGCAACAACGCCCCTACGTGCTCGTCAATCGCTTCAGCGACGAGGGCGAGGATCCGTTTGTCGGCTCGGACGATCTGCTCGGTGGCCAGCTGGCGACCGCCCACCTGCTCGACCTCGGTCATGTCCGTGTCGGACACCTGGCGGGCAAATCGACCGTCAGCACCGGATGGTTGCGCCGCCGCGGGTATCTCGCCGCGCACACGCTCGCCGGTCTCCCTGCGGACCCGAACCTCATCGTGGAGGCGGGGTACACAGAGGAGAGCGGTGCCCTCGCCGCGCGCAGGCTCTTTTCGCTCGCCGATCCGCCGACGGCGGTGTTCGCGGTGACCGACATGGTGGCCCTCGGTGCGGCAGAGGTCGCTCGGCAGATGGGGCTGCGCATCCCCCAGGACATCGCCATCGTGGGCTACAACGACATCCCGCTCGCGGGCCGGGTCAGCCCCGGCCTGACCACGATGCACGTCCCCATCCACGAGTTCGGATCGGTGGCGGCTCGGCTCCTCCTCGAGCAGATCGAGAGCGATGAGCCGGCCCGCCGCCGCGTTCGCTTCACGCCTGATCTCATCGTTCGTGAGTCCACAGTGCTCGGAGCAGCAAGCCCCGCACGCGCCGCCCGGCCGATGTTCAGTGCCGAATAGCGTGTCGTTGACACGAGAAAAAAGCCACCGCTATGCTAGGCAATCGTTTGGGCAACGACAGCCCCACGTCGAAACAGCTACCCGGGAGTGAGGACATGATCGCTGCAGGACCCGACAGCCAGACACTCGGCTGGATCGGCGTCGGCCGGATGGGCGAGGTGCTCGCCGCACGCCTGCTCGCGAGAGGTTGCGACCTCACGGTCTACAACCGGACCGCCTCCAAGGCGCAGCCACTGGTCGATCTCGGTGCCCGGATTGTCGAGCACCCGGTGGATCTGGCGGACCGCGACATCGTGATCACCATGGTCGCCGGGTCACGCGACTTCGAAGCCGTGATGGTCGGGCCGCACGGGCTGCTGACCAGCGCCGACGTGATCCCGGGGATGGTCATCGACGCCTCGACGGTCTCGATGGAGATCTCGGGCGCGATCCGGGAGCGAGCGGCCGAGCGCGGCGTCACGCTGCTGGCGGCCCCCGTCAGCGGGAACCCGAAAGCCGCTCGTGCCGGCATGCTGAGCGTCGCCGTCTCCGGCCCCCGCGACTCGTACCTTCGAGCACTCCCCTATCTCCAGATGCTCGGGCGTAGCGTCTCCTACGTCGGCGAAGGCGAAGCCGCTCGCCTCGTCAAGATCTGCCACAACCTCATCCTCGGAGTGGTGGCGCAAATCCTCGCTGAGACCACGGTTCTTGCCGAACGTGGAGGCATCGCTCGCGCCGACTACCTGGCGTTCATCAACGACAGCGTGCTCGGTTCCACGTTCAGCAGGTACAAGACCCCAGCGTTCGTCAATCTCGATTACACGGCGACATTCACCAATCACCTGTTGCGCAAAGACTTCGAGCTCGGCCTCGAGGCGGCGCGCGAGCACAACGTCTCGTTGCCGGTTACCGCGCTCACCCATCAGATCGTCGTCAGTCTGATCGGCCAGGGCTTCGGCGACCAGGACTTCGCCGCACTGCTCGAACTCGCCGCCCGCGGCGCCAGCCTCGTGCTCGAACCCGACACCCGGCTCGTGGCCGACGGCCTCGGCTCCCCGGAGGACCCGGCCGCCGAAGGCTGAGCCGTGACGGCGTCCTGTCGGGGCCAACCAAGTTCGTGACGGAGTAGCGCGACTGCCGTTTCGGAGGAACGGAACGCCCACGCTCTCCCCATGAAGGTGAGATCGGCTCGATCCTCAGACCTCAGTCTGGCCAGGCGGCTCGCTCGGTCATTCCTCGCCATCGGTCTGCTCATCGCCGCGACCCTCGGCTTGACTGGAATCTGCTTCGCCGCGGTCCTCGGCCATTACGAGCCCTCGATCAATGAGCTTCTTGCCGGCCGTGACGCCTTTGACCGATCGCATAACGGGATGCTCGATGAGGAGACCGGCATCCGCGCGTATCTCGACACCGGGTCTCAGGTATTCCTGACACCGTATTACCTTGGACAGGTCGAGATCCGAGACGGTGACAGAGGATCACTGGGTCTCGCGACCCGCACCGAGCTGGTCGGGCCAATTCTCAACATGCGAATCGCGCAGCAGCGGTGGTTGAGTGAATGGGCGTCTCCCGCCCTGGCATTCGAGCGCGCGGTGACCAATCCGGCAGCCAAGCAGGCGTTCCTTCTGCAGGGCAAGGCGCTGTTCGATACCTACCGTGCCAGCGACGACGTGGCGAACGCCGTCGTCGACGCCGACATCAGCACTCAGCAGGATGCCGAACACGACCTCGTGGTCATCATGCTCGGAGCGGTCGCGGCAGCCCTGCTCATCACCATGGCGGTCGCGCGCCGCCAACACCGCGGCTTGCGCAGAGCGGTGATCGAGCCCGTTGACGAGTTGCTGTCCACCATGCGACGCGTCGGCTCCGGTGATCTCACCGCGCGACCGGGGACCAGCGGCCCACCAGAGCTCCGCGAAGTAGCATCCGAGCTCGCTCGGATGACCGACACGCTGGTGGAAGAGCGTTCGCGCATCGCCTCCCTCGAGGTCCAAGCCCGTTCGCAGGCAGCGCGCCTCGGGCTGATCGTGAATGTCGGACGCGAGATATCCGGAAGCCAGAACCTCCGCTACGTGGCCGAGGCAGTGTGCAAGGCAGCACTTTCGATTGGCGGTTACGAAGAAGCCAGAATCTGGCTGACGGACGACGAGAAACATGCACTCAGCGTCGTGTACGACACCGGGACTGCGACCGGGAGTGGGGCCGATCGCGCTCCGGTCGGGCTTGGCGAAGGGCTCGTGGGTCGTACCGGGCAATACGGACGAACGCTCGCGACCTTGTCGGCGGGTGCGCTCGCGACCGAATACATCGCCGGCACACCGGTTGCGACGCTCGCACTGCCGATGATCGTCGGCGCACGTATTGTCGGCGTCCTCGAGCTGGCGTCGAGCGCACCGGTCGGCGTTGACGCAAGCATCCTCGACGTCATGAACAGCCTCACGGGCCAGGGAGCATCGGCCGTCGAGGCTGCACGTTTTCACCACGACGCGGATGAGTTGAGTCACACCGACGCGTTGACGCGTCTTCCCAACCGCCGCCGTCTCGAGGTGGACCTTGACGCGGAGGTCGCGCGCAGCAAACGGTATGGACGTCCCATCGCATTCATCATGCTCGACGTCGACCTGTTCAAGCGGGTCAACGACATCCATGGTCATCAAGCCGGCGATGAGATCCTGTCCGAGTTCGAGACGGCGTTCAAGTCTTCACTCCGTGAAACCGACACCGCCTATCGCTACGGCGGCGAGGAGTTCTGCGTGCTGCTTCGCGAAACCGACGTCAGCGCGGCGATGGTCGTCGCTGAACGTCTGCGCATCGCGATCGCGCAACGCTTCGCCGGTGACGGAGGGTCCCCGATGGTCACGGCTTCGCTTGGTGTCGCAGGGATTCCCACCGACGCCACCGATGCACGAGCCCTCGTTGCGGCAGCTGATCAGGCGCTGTACGCAGCCAAAGCCGCCGGTCGTAACCGAGTGGTCCGCGCCGGCGCCAGAACCGGCATCACGCTCGCGGCGACACCGCCACCTGGCGCGATGGCGGGGCGGGCGCGACGTGCAACCCGCCCGCTCATTACCGTCGACGAGCGGAAACCCTCGTAGCAGAACACCCCGAGGAAGCCTGCACTCACCGTTCCATCGTTGCTGCGGCGGTCGTGTGTGTACCAATTCCTGCACAACGCACTCCGCCACTTCATCCAACGCGTGCCACCGTTTCATCGTCGCTGCGGCGGTGTCGTGTGTACCAATTCCTGCACAACGCATAACGCCACTTGAGGTCGCATCGCACGCTTTCGGTACGCAGACGGCGATCCGTACAAGACCCGCATCCCCTATTGGGATGACTTCATCTGAAATGCGCCTCGGACCGAAGTCAAGCCCGCTATTGTTGAGACGTAAATCGCGCTCACGGATTGGCAAAGGAGCTTCATGACTCGCAGGCCTCTCGTCACCAACGCTCGGAGAGCCGAGAGGTGCTTGCGACCTGCCGAATCCGCACACCTTGCAGCGCACATCAGATCCGACGAAGAACGACGCCGACCGGCATCTTCAAATTGGTAAATCAAGGAGTACAAGTGGTTGTTGCCCGCACCGATGCGCGCGCGCGTAGCCAGGCGCAGGAGCTCAAGCGTGGCGAACCACGGTCGCAGCGGCCACATACCTCCGCCCGGCTCAAGCGGGGCGCGGAGGCGTATCCCGCGGTGCAGTTGGTCGCGATGGTAGGTGTGTTCGAACGCCGCCTCGACTCTCTGCGCCGCTCTATCGAGGTGGCTCAAAACGAGCTACGAGACGTGCGCAGCGACCTGGCCGCGGTGACTCACATTGCCCCCGAAAGCGGGCGTCGGTTGGAAGTCTCGCTCGACACGTTGACCCCTCGGCAGAAGCGGATCGCCTTGCTCGCGGCGGATGGGTTGAGCAACGCCGAAGCGGCAGCCGTCATCGGGGTCGCAGCGGACACCGTGAAGAGTCACCTGACGGGTGTCTTCCGGAAGTTGGAGGTCCGATCGCGCTGGGAACTCGCATATCTGCTCAACCCAGGTGGTCGTGCCGTTGCCTCAGCGATGCAGGCCACCCAGAGCCGTTCACGTCGGGATGAGACGCAGGCTCGCTAAGGCTCGTGAGCCGCAGGGCATCGTGGCCGCGTGGGCCCTGAGTCAAGCTGGGCATCGTAGTGTCGGAGCACGTGGACGGCGTATCGCGGCCGGTCATTCAGACGTCTGCAGGCGGCGGAGCCGGAGCACCCACCCACCCACGCGAAGATGCCCGCGCGCGCACACGGCGCGGCGGGCATCTCCTTTCCGCGATGAAACGGCTAGGACGAGAGCCAGATCTGGGTGAAGTCGTACGCTTGAGAGACGGGCGAGTAGAGGGCGTTGTGCACGCGTGCCGAACGGAAGATCGCGTAGAGCTGAGTCTGCAGGGGGATGATCGGGGCGTCTTTCATGACCTGCACATCCGCTTGATGCCAAAGGCTCGCACCCGCCGCAGCCGTGGTCGCGGCCTCGGCCTGGTTGACGAGGGCATCGACCGCTGGATCGTCATACCCGCCCCAATCGGAGCCGGGAAAGCTGAGAGCGCCGTCAAGTATGTCGGGGAGGATGGAGCGACCATTGGTGCTGCTGAACCAATCCGGGCCCCACCCGGCGTCGGTCATGTCCCATTTGCCTGCCTTCAATCCATCCGGAGAGGTGACGCCAATGCCACTGGAGCCGTAAAAGCCGGTGGCGATGGGGGTGCCGACTACCGTCACGCCACACTTGCCGAGATCCGACTGGATCTCCTGGAAAATCGCCGGGTGGTTGCCGCTGTTGCGATAGAAGTACTTGACAGAGAACCCATTCGGGAACCCCGCTGCGGCCAGGAGCGTCTTGCACTTTCCAGGATCGCCCTGATTCTTCGGGGTCTGGTAATCGTTGAAGGGAACGTACCCATCGGCGCCCGGGCCGATTACCTGGTTTACCGGTTGGTTGATTGAAACGCCGCCATAGATCTTGCCGATTGCGACCTTGTCGATCGCGTACTCGAGCGCCTGGCGAACCGCCACTTTACCGAGGGCTCCGCCGTTGTTCGGACTCTGTACGTTGAAGATCGCGTACGGGTTGATGGTGCCCGGCTGTGGAAAGGTGCCGAATTGCGGGTTCCACGCAGGGGTTTCGAGACCCCGGATGTCGGCGGTCGGCACGGGGGTGTTCCATGCGAGATCCGCAGTATTCGCCTGCATGTCCTGCTGACTCTCGGCGGACGCGGCGGCGCCTGCCAAGTCCAGTTGGATGTCGATCTCCTGCACGTACTGGTGACGGTCCGGATCGACGCTCTGACTCCATGTCGGGTTACGGCTGAGAATGATCTGGTGGCCGACGTTGTAGGTGCTGATGTAGTACGGACCGTCGGAGAAGTAGTGGTACGGCGGGGTGAGAGGAATGTAGTTGAGGTACTCGACCGGCGCCGCCGACGCAAATGGCAGCGCAAGGATGTTGTTGAAGTCGACCGCCGGCTCAGTCAGGGTGAAAACAATCGTGGAGCTGTCCGGGGTCTGTATCCCCGAAACGCTCGTCATGCCGTTGTTCATGAAGGTCGCGCGCGCCGCAGCGCTTTCGGAAGGATTGGACGCCTCAAATGCCGTGCAGAACGCCTTGAAGCCAACGATCGTGGAGATGTAGTACCCGGGATTGCCGTTGGGGGCGAGCGTCGGATCGCAGTTGCGGAGGATGCCGCGCTGGAAGTCCTGCGATGTGACCGCTCGCGCCGGAGACGTGTTCCACATGATGCCGCTGCGCAGGTGGTACGTATACGTGAGGCCGTCGGAGCTCACCGTGGGGAGAGCCGTGGCCGCGTCAGGGACAATCGACACTGCGGTATTGAAGTTTGTCGAGGCAGGGTAGGTGACCAGCTGGCGCGTGTAGCCGCGCTCGACCGTCGTGCCGATGGTCTCGTACTCGCCTTGGGGATCGCCCGCGGCGGACAAGTCGGTACTTCCCTCGATCTTCAGCGTACCGCCCATCACCGGCGTGCCGCTCGCATTCGCATTGGCACTCAGCCACGACACGTTCGCCGTGTTAAAGCTTGCGGCGTCGAAAAGATTGGTTGTGGATCCGGGTGGTGCAACCGAACCTCCACCTCCACACGCAACCACAGCCACGGCGGCAAACCCGGCGACAGTGACTCGTTTGCCCGTGGCCAGAGACGCCCTTCGGATGCCGCCTCCACTCACCACGCTTCGTATGACCATCGTGACCTCCTTGCGACTCCTGTTTCCGTGAATCCCGTCGCCAGAACAGCAACGGATGCGTTCACCGACACGCGTCTCACATGACCGCATCGTAGGCGCCTCGCGGGTCGGCTCACATCGCCCAGTGGGATGATCTTTTGGCCATGCATGGCATTTGCTCATGTGCGCAAAGCCCTTGCCCAGCCACGCAAATGGCTTGTGTGCTACCAGCTTCAGCGCGACTTTCAATACCACTTTCGCTGTCGCGCGATCACCACTTTTCTCGTAAAGCGCGAAGCATGCATACCATTTCGAACGCACACGCAGACGCACCCGCGCCGCATTCCCCACTCAGTGTGTTGCGTCAAGGCGGAGCACCTCGCGACGGTGAACGTCAGCGAGCGGGGACAACGACTTCCTTGCCTTGTCGACTCTCGAAGATCGCCGTGAGCCTGCGCACCTTTTTTCTGCGCGATGACGTTGAGCGGATTCAACTGGAGCGATGCTCGATATGACCGGAGTGCGTCCCCACATGACATCCCTCGGTAGTCAACGTTTCGCTTGACTGTCCGTACGTGACCGTCATGTCGCATGCAAAAGGCGCCCGGCTCGTTGCCGGACGCCTTTCATGCAGGTCGGGTTGCGGTGTCTAGTGCGAGTAGATCTTGATCTCGTTCCAGTAGTGGTCGAAGGAGGTGTTCGAACCTGCTCCGCTCACGTAGGGAGCGATCAGGAAGTTGCCGACCGAGTAGTACAGCGGGATGTACACGACATCCTTCTGCAGGA
>JBEPVD010000012.1:0-68687 GCA_041691155.1 Candidatus Dormiibacterota bacterium
TGCCGTCGGAGCGCATCGCGGCGGTCTGAGCCGGCGTCGCAACGTCGCCCGGCGCGATTCGTTACGCGAAACTCCCTCCATTGGGCCACGTTGCACCGTCAATCAACAAGGTTGACGGAGGCACCCGCGAATGACCCCGACCCGCGCCGCACTTGCCCTTCCAGCCATGGCGCTGGTGCTCTCCGCTTGTGGAGCCGCCTCCACGATCACGGCGCACACCGTTTCGGACCCACATCCACCTGCCGCAGTCAACGTGGCGCCGGCGCCCGGTCGTTCGCTCCACAGCCCGGCGGTCCACATCGTGCCACCGGTCGTCCATCCGGCGGGACCGACGTCCCAGCCGATTCCGACCACTCCGGCGTCGGGTGCCTACATGGTCGCCACCGACTCGATCAGCGGCTCAGTCGAGCGGCTGGAAATCCTCTCCGCCTCTGGCACGGTCGTCGCTGCAACCCAGATCAACCCTTCGCTGGCCTGGATGATCGGCTCCGGAGCCGGCGGCGCCTACTGGTCCCAGAGTGGCGAGCTGCATGAGCTCACCCCGTCCGGCGTGGTCCGCACTCTCGGCAGCATGCCGGCTGATGCAGCTGGCATGCTCATCAGCCCAGACGGTAATTCCTATGCGTACTCGACGAGCGACCAGACCGACACCGTGAACGTGAATCGGATTGTGGTCGTCGCCCCCGGCGCAGCCCCCAAGGTCATTGCCGACCGGGTCTCGAACTCGCTGCACCCGACGGCAGACGCGCCGACCAGCTGGGATTACTACCTGGTGAACTGGAACGCGGCCGGCATCGCTTTTGCCCGCGTGCCCACCGGCGGCTGCGGCTGCGGCTCCTTCGACATGCAGATGCAGTCCGCGTACTCGGGCCTCATCAATCCGGTTACCGAAGCCGTCACCACGCTCACCGCCAGCAATTCCTGCCCGCTCAGCACGGTCGGAAGCGGCTTTGAGACGGTGTGCTTCGACGGGACGTCGACGACCAAGGCCATCCACATCGCATCCGGCCCAACGCTCATCCACAACTTCACCCTCTCCGGCTCCACGGTGGCCGGCGACGCCGTCTTCTCCCCCGACGGCGGCTCGCTGGCCTACGTGACCATCCCGGTGGCCCAGGACTCGTGCGACGACGCGGTGACGCCGACGCTGCGCATCCTCAACTTCGCCACCGGCAAGGCGATCTCGCTGGCCTTCCACGAAAACTTCGGACCCACGACCTGGACCGCGGATGGACTCCTTTACGGCTCCATCAGCACCCCGTCCGGTTGGGCGACGATCGCCGTCAACACCGCAACGCTCGCGGTGACCCGCTTGACCCCGGCCACCCAGAGCGCCCATTTCGTCGGGATCATCTAGCAGGCGGGTACGCTGCAGCCGATGAGCACGGCTGCACGAGGAGCCCCGGCGGCGGCGAGAGAGACGCGCGGACGTAACCGGGGCCTCGAACTCCTCCGGTCCACCGAGGCGGCGGCGCTCTCGGTGGGCCGATGGCTTGGACGGGGCGACAAGGCCGGGACTCGTGACGCCGGTCAGAACGTCATGGAAGAGGCTCTCCTGGGGATGCCGTTCGAGGGGCGGATCGTCATCGGCCCCGAGGGGTCGAACAACCGGCTCGTCTCTGGGCGGACCATCGGCGCCGGACGCGACCGCGTCGACCTCGCGGTGCTCCCGGTGGACGGGATCAGCCTGGTCGCCGGTGGCCTGAGCCAGGCGTTGAGCGTGGCGGTCGCGGCCGAGACCGGCGGCATCCTGCTCCCGCCGCCGGTGGCGTACATGCACAAGATCGCCGTGGGACCACAGGCGCGCGGCGCCGTCGATATCAGCGACACGCCCGAGAACAACCTTCGCCGGGTCGCGTTCGCCATGAACGTTCAGGTGCAGGACCTGACGGTCGTGCTACTCGACCGCCCGCGCCATCAGGCCTTGCTGGAGCGCCTCCGTGCGCTGGGCGCACGCGTGGCGATCGTCAGTGACGGGGACGTCGGGCTGGCGATGATGGCTGCGTGGCCGGGATCAGGGATCGACGTGATGATCGGGTCGGGCGGCACCCGTGAAGCGATCGTCGCCGCCTGCGCCATGCGCTGTCTCGGCGGCGAGTTGCAATGCCGTCCCTGGGTGCGCCACGAGGACGAGGCTGCCGCGATGCGTGCCGCGGGGTACGACCCCGAGGCGTCACTGAGCATGGAGCAGTTGGTGCCCGGCCGCGACCTGAGCGTGGCCGTGACCGGCATCAGCGGCGGCGGACTGCTGCGCGGCGTGCGGTATCACGACTGGTGGGCGGAAACTCACAGCATGGTCATGCGCGCGCAGAGCGGAACCGTCCGCGAGATCATTGCGAAGCATCACGTCGCGTTGCAACCGGACCAAGCCCGCAAGGTGCTTTGACGCCGGACGGTTCGAAGCCGGCAGCGCCGCTCGAGGCACCCTCGAGGCCGCTTCGCGCAGGGATGTGGACCGCGAGTTTCGCCTTACGGGCGCTCGGTTCTGGTCGTTACGCACTCGCCGATGTGATCGGCGCGGCGATCTACGCAGGCTCTCCCATCGGTCGCAAGCGATGCGCCGCGAATCATCGCCGGCTGGATCCCGCGCTCGATCCGCGCGACGCGCGGCGTCGCGCACTGGCGTCATATCGCAACTACGCGCGTACGTCAGTAGACTTCGTCTGGCAATACGGACTGCCCGCGCATGCGATGCACAAGCATTTCCGCGTTTACGGGCTCGAGAACGCCCGCGCCGCGCTCGACGAGCACGGTGGGGGAGTCTTCGCACTCGCACACTTCGGCAGTTGGGACGTCGCGGCGGGCTGCGGGCTTGCACTGGGGCTTCGCGTGACCGCGGTGATGGCGCCGGTCGGGAATGACATGACGACGCGTATCGCCGCGTGGGCGCGACGCCGGCAGGATCTGGAGGTCCTGGTGTCCTCGAACGCGGCGCGCGGGTTGATTCGCGCCGTGCGTCGGAGGCGATTCGCCGCGATCCTGAGCGATATCCCCGAGCGTGGCGAGACCGTGGTCGTCGACTTCTGCGGTGGCCAGGTTGCATTCAGCACCGCCGCGGCATGGCTCGCTCGAGTCGCGAAGGTGCCCGTCATGCCCGTCGATTGCATGCGCGTCGGGGGCCGCTATCGCCTGGTCATGCACCCGCCGCTCACGATCGCGCCCGGGGAGACGGACGCGGAGGTCACGCAGCGGATCGCGACCGGATTGGAGGCCGCGATCCGACGCCGGCCGGAGTGGTGGTATCCCTTCGGAAAGGTCTACGAGGACTGAGCGTCGCCCGGCGTGTCAGCGCCGCATCGTGTCCGCGCCGGGATCGGTGCGCGGGCCCATGAGCGGCCGTCCGGGACGCTCGTCGAACACGAGGCGCTGATACACGCGTCGCCAGAAATGGCCGTAGACGCGTGCGTCGCGAGGCAACCCCTCGAGGCGCCGCGCCAGCAGCAGCACCAGGATCGCGAGGGATCCGCTGCCGAGGATCCAGCCCTCGGAGCCGCCAAAGAAGAACGCAACCACCGGCAGGATCACGAACGCGACGAGGACCGACATTGCGATCCGGCCGCGAATCGCGCCCCACGCGTAGCACATGAGCAGAGCGATCAGTCCAGCAACGGACAGCGCTGCGATCACACCGGTCGCCACCGCAACGCCACGTCCGCCGTTGAAGCGCATGTAGACGGGCCAGCCGTTGCCCGCCACCGCGCACACCGCGATGAGCATGCTGGCGCTCAGCGGGAGCCCTGCCAGTCTCGATGCGACCACAGGGCCGAACCCTTGTATGAACTGCAGCGGGCCGACGATGATCGCCACATCGATGCCGGCGTGCCGGTAGACATTGCTCGTGCCGATGTTGCCGGTCCCAAACCTGCGCAGGTCGAGCCCGTAACGCTTGCGGCGCACCAGCAGCCAGCCGACTGGGAGCGCGCCCACGAGATAGGCGCCGGCGCACCAACCCGCCACCACCCACGGGGAGATCATGATGCCGCCAATGATGCGGCTTGGGTGCGACGGATGACACGTCGCGACCGCGCGCTGGTTATCGACGGTGGCGCGGCGCTGCAGGAGGACCTCGGACACGGCATCGTCGTCGTGCCCCAGAGGATCACCATCGGCGGCACCGAGTTCGTCGATGACGGCAGTACCGGCGCCTACTCCGACTTCTACTCGCTGCTCCGTCGCGGCGAGGTGACCACCACGGCAACGCCCTCGCCGGGTTCGTACATCGAGGCCTTCCGGCGGTGCGAGGCCGAGCACGTCCTCTGCCTCACCATCCCCGAGCGCTGGAGCGCGATGCACTCGACGGCGACCCTTGCAGCCGGCCTGCTCGCGGAGGAGGAGGGTCGGCGCCGGGTCACGGTCATCGACACCGGGACCGCGGTCGGCGGATTCTCCTTGATCGCCCGATGCGCCGCGAACCTGGCCAGCACCACCGCCGATGCGGTCGAATGGGAGGCGGCGGTCCGCGCCGCATGCGAGCAGGTGCGGGTCTATGGGGCGCTGGCGACGCTCACGTACGTCGCGCGCAGTGGACGCGTACCGGCGCTCCTGGCGGGGATCTCGAACACGCTGCGGGTCCGGCCCGTGTTCCGGTTGGTGGAGGGGGGCAGCACCGGGCGGGTCGGTCTCACCCGGACGTTGGGCGGCGCGATCCGCCAGCTGGAGCGGGTCGCACTCGAGGAGCTCGGCTCCGGACCGCAGTGGCTGATGATCTTCCATGCCGATGCACCCGAGGAGGCGGCAGCGCTCGCCGTGCGGCTCGCGTCGGTTGTGCACACGGTTCGCTCCGAGAACCTCCCGCTGAGTCCGATGTTCGGCGCCCACACCGGGCCCGGGACAATCGGATTTGCGGCACTGCCCTGGCCGGGAGGCGCGCCGCCGGACTGACTTTCGCCTTCTCGGCATACCATTCGACGGGTGGTGACGGAGGCGCAGTGTTCAGGCGAGGAACGCGCGCCACCCGCGTCCGAGACAGAGACCATCGAAGCGCAGCGCCGTTGGTGGCGACGATGGGTTGCATACATTCCGCTGCTGCTTGCGCTCGGGGCTATTGCAGCGCTGATCGTGTCCGCAGACCCGCACAAGATCGGCATTGCGTTTCAGCGCTTCAACCTCGTCTACGTGCCGATTGTGATGGTGCTTGGCGTCGGGTTCTACCTCGTGCAGGGCGTGCGCTGGTGGACGCTCAACCGCGCGCTCGGCATCAACTTCCCCTGCTGGACACCGTGTTTCTCACCGAGACCGGGCAGGCGACAGCACTGCTGCCGCTCGGTGAGTTGACGCGGGCGCTGCTGCTTTCGAAAGCCGCATCAGTGCATCTCGGGAGGGTGGTCGCTAGCGAGACGGTGCAGGAGTTGTTGTTCGTGTTCATGCTCTTCGCCCTCGCACTGCCCAAGGCGCTCGGTTTGCATCTCATCGCCATCGCGGTGGTGGTGCCGATGATTTTCGTGATCGCGATCGTTGCGATTCTCACTGTCGAGCGGCTGTATGCGCGCGTGCGGCGGGTCATCGAAGGCGTGCCAGTGCTCCGCCGCGTGAGGCCGACGGTGGACGAGCTGCATCACGATGCGCGCGTGCTCTTCCGCCATCCGGACACATACCGGTTCTTGCCGCTGAGCGTCGCCCAGGCGATCATGGCCGTCACGCTCCTCTGGGCCGTCGCCGAGGCAGTCGACCCCGGGAAGCTCAGCTGGACGAGCGCCGGCTTCGTCTATGCGGTGACACAGGGAGCCGCTTGGCTGAGCTTCTCGCCGGGAGGTTTGGGGGCGGTGGAAGCGAGTACCGCGGGGCTGCTCGTCGCTTTGGGAATTAGCTTCGACATTGCGACCGCAATCTCCGTGATGCAGCGATTGGCGGACAAAGGCGTGAATACAATCATCGGCTGGATATGCTTCCTGATCGCCAGACGGCGATACGACCTGACCGCGTCTTCACTCTTCCGATTTTGAGATGCCGAAAGTAGCGGAGTCGGCAAACTAATGCGTTCTTTACGCGACGCTGTGGGGTGAGCGCCGGGATCAGAGTTGCTAGCCGGAGCCTGGGAATGGCAGGCGCGCCGCGCTGCGGCTAAGGCGCGACCGCTTCGCGGTGGCGATCAGGTTCCGGCGCGGGATCTTCGGCGGCGAAGAGATCGTCTGAGGATGCTTCATTGTCGTGCCCCGCCGTGAGCTGCCCATATGGCCGCTGGCCGTACTGGAAGTAGTAGCCGGCGCCGACGCGGCGCGACGCCTTGTTAAGTACGACCCCGATAACATTCGCTCCCACGTCGCGTAGCGCATCGATTGTTCCGGCAGCCTGCGACGACTTGGTCTTTCCCGCCTCGACAACAAGAATTGTCGCCGACGCCATCGACGCAATGCTGAGCGGGTCTGAGAACCGAGGCATTGTGTAATGATGTAATTCATGAAAGGACAACCCGCTCCCGCCCCGCTGACCGACGAAGAAGTCTCCGGCTGGTTCGCAGGCCGCCTGCCCGAAGGTCTCTACAGCTCGGCCCCGACCATCAGCTCCGATCCCGACGAGATCCTCATCGTCGGTGCGATCGATGAGCCCGAACTCCCGGCTGACGCCGCCGAAGGCACCAGGGCCGCCGCCCGCAGCGCCCGCATCGCTCGCTTCCGCGGCGAGACCCGCGATGCTCGCGTCCGTGTCGCTCGTGACGCCGAACGACTCTTCGGTCGCAAGGTTTCGTGGGGAGCCCGCTGCGGTGGAGTAGAGGAGCTATTCACCACCCTCGGAGTCCCGGTCATGACCCGGCTCCGGATCGAAGACCGCCGCGTTCTCGACACGCTCATCGAGGCCGGCGTGGCGCGCAGCCGCAGCGAGGCGCTCGCGTGGTGTGTTCGCCTCGTCGGGCAGCATCAATCCGACTGGATCGAGAGCCTTCGGGGCGCGCTGACTGCCGTGCAGAAGGCCCGTGCCGAAGGTCCGGATGTCGCCTGACCCGAGCGATGACGGCGAGTTGCTCGACGCATACTCGCGCACGCTCACCAAAGTAGCCGCGGAGCTGGCACCGTCGGTCGCGGCGGTCCAGGTCACCTCGAGCGGCGCTCGTCGCGCCCCGCTCGGGAGTGGCTCGGCGGTCGCGCTGAGCTCCGACGGCTATCTGGTCACCTCGGCACACGTGGTGGCCGGCGGTGACGGCGGCAGGCTTGATCTTGCGGACGGCCGGCAGCTTCGCTTCCGGGTTCAGGGCCGAGATCCACTCTCGGATCTCGCGGTCCTCGTCGCCGAACATGGCGAGCTTCAGCCGGCGCGCCTAGGCGATGCCTCCGGTTTACGCGTCGGCCAGCTGGTCGTCGCCATCGGCAACCCCCTCGGCCTTGCCGGCAGCGTCACCGCAGGGGTGGTGAGCGCGCTGGGCCGCTCGCTGCCAGCGCGCCAGGGCTCCAACGTTCGTGTCATCGACGACGTGATCCAGACCGATGCAGCGCTCAACCCCGGCAACTCGGGGGGCGCGCTGGCTGACTCATCAGGTCGCGTCGTCGGGATCAATACCGCGCTGGCCGGCGTCGGCCTCGGTCTTGCAGTGCCGATCAACACGACCACCCAGCGCATCATCGGCGCGCTGGTTCGTGACGGCCGGGTGCGGCGCGCGCACCTTGGAGTCGCAGGCGCGTCGAGACCGATCCCGCCGCGATGGGCCGGGGCGCTGGGCATGCGCCAGGGCCTGGAGGTCGTCGAGGTCATCAAGGGCAGCCCGGCCGAGTCTGCGGGGCTGCGTCCGGGCGACATTATTATCGAGGTGGACGGGACCACCATCGAAAGCCCTCGTGATCTGCAGCGCCTGATGATCGACGGTCCGATCGAGCGTTTCCTGGTGATGCGTGTGGTCCGCAGTGGCGACAGCCACGTCGTCACCGCAATCCCGGACGAGCTGGTGGCGGCGGCGTAGCTGCGCGCAGCTTGTAGTTCGGCCGCAGCGACTTCGGGTCAGGCCGCGAGGTCGAACCACTGATGCCCTGGGTATTCAGTTCATAGTGACGCGCGGTTGCTCTCAGCACATCTGCAGAGATATTTGGTCAGGCTCCAGCGCCATGGGAACCGCCCGGCGTTGCCGCGCGTATCACGTCCATGAGAAGTCGTATCGCCCTGTTGCTTTTCGCCTTCGGCTGCGTGGCTGCGACCGCATGCGGCGCTGTGCCCGCAGCGAGCGGTCCGCCGGGGTCGGGGAGCAGGGCTGTCATCGTCTCCGACATGGACAGCGCGCGCACCGTCACCCTTCACGTTGGCGATCATCTCTCGGTGGCGCTGCACGGCACCTACTGGACGTTTGCAGCCAGTTCAAATTCCTCGGTGCTGCGCGCGGCGGGAGCACCGACCCTGTCGCCGCCCGCATCTAGATGCGTCCCTGGTCAGGGATGCGGAACCGTCACTGCGGCATTCACAGCCGTGACTGCGGGGACGGCAGTTATCGACGCGTCGCGCGTTGTGTGCGGCGAGGCGTTGCAATGTGCGCCTGCGGACCGCAGCTACAGCCTGAAGGTGATTGTGCAGGCGGGCTGACCTGGCGAACCAGTCGGAATCTCGCTCCTTGCGCGCCCGCATGAGTGGGGACTCGAGGGGTCGCCGTGTCACGGTGTGAATTCGGGGAGAAATGGATCTCCGGCGCGAATTACCCTGTCCGCATGCCAAACCGATTCACCCGTGTCCCGCTCACGCCCGTGCCGGCGCCGGGCGGTCTCGCGGCCGCCGTCCTCCCCGTCGCCGACGCGTTCATGATTGCCATGTTCTCCAAGCCCGCGAGTGGGACGTTGCGCACCACATGGGTCACCCCCTCGACCTTCTGGATGGCGCTTGGCACCTTCCTCGGCGCGCTGGTGATCGGAACGCTGCTCTTCACAGGTGTGGTTGGACCGCTCACGACCATATCGCTCGTCGGCTGCCTCATCTGCCTGCTCTTTGCGGTGGGGGCTGGCGCCGTCGCGATTGTCGGCGCGGCACAGCGCCGCGCCCGCTGAGGTCGCGTAGCCTCTTGGGCATCGCCCGCGCTTGAGGTAAGCGGCCGTGGGGGAGAATCGCCTCATGCGCCCTGTCGTTGCCCGGCCTGACGGTGAACTCGAGGTCCTCGGAGGCTTTCACACTGCCGCGCGATCCGGTGGTCGTGTCGTCAAGCTCGAGTCCACGGACACGATCCCGCTCCCGGAAGGGACGACGCTCATGCACCTGCCCGGCCGGCGCGCGCTGGCGCTCGATGCGAAGGATCGCCCGGTCGACGTCGAAGCCGATCTCCTCCCCGTGGCGGCCGTGCTCCCAGTTGGGTACCTCAGAACACTCCTGCCCGCGTCACGACCGCTCCCCGGCAGCCGGCGGCTGCCGTTGTACGGGTATGCCGCGGTGGTCGAGCATCACGATGAGCTTCGGGTCGCGGCGCTGAGCACCGATGAGTTCGGCTGGTGGGAGCCCGGCCGCTACGCGGGTGGGGAACTGGGGGCCGCCATCGAAAGCGCGCGTACAGCCCTCCCGGACAACCGGTTGGTCGATCACCTCGCGATCTGTGCGACCGACTTGCGCTGCTACACCGCCCAGAACACGTTCCTGCGGCGCTATGAGGGCGCGCTGCCCGCCTCGCCGGCCTGCAACGCGGACTGCCTTGGGTGCATCTCGCTGCAGACCGACGGTCAGGCGCCGGCCCCGCAGCCCCGCATGCGATTTGCCCCGACGGCGAAGGAGCTCGCGGGGATGGCCGCATTCCATCTCAGTGGCCCCGACGCGGGAATCGTGTCCTTCGGCCAGGGCTGCGAGGGCGAGCCGTTGACGCGAGACGATGTACTCGCTGATGCCGTTGCGGAGATCCGTCGTGACCATCCGTCGGCGACCATCCACATCAACACCAACGGCAGCCGGCCGCACATCCTCCAGCGCCTCATCGATGCCGGCTGCAACAGCGTGCGGATCAGCGGCATCTCGTTCAACGATCCCGTCTTCCGTGCCTACTACCGGCCGGTGGGGTATTCGATCGAGGACGTCATCGAGTGCGGGCGCGTGATGTCTCGGGCGGGTGGGCAGGTATGCGTGAACCTCCTGACCTTCCCCGGGGTCACCGACGCGAGTGCCGAACTCGACCGGACCCTGGAGGCCGTCGTGGAGATGGGGGCGCACCAGATCCAGTGGCGCTCACTGAACTGCGACCACGACTGGCTTGTCGACGTGCTCGCCTCCCGGGGGCTCCTTCCCGAGGACGGCATCGGCGTGGCCGCGGCCTATCGCCATGTCGTGGAACGGCTTCCCACGGTGGCTCACGGCAACTTCACGCGGCCCGTGGCTGTGGCGGTGGATTGAGCCTGACGGCTCCGTGGTATCGTGAGTTGGTCCCTTCCGCGTACACCTAGGCGCCCCAATGAAAGCCACGATCCATCCCGAGTACCACGCTGACGCCCAAGTCCGTTGCCTGTGCGGCAACACCTTCACGACCGGCTCCACGCTCACTGAGCTGAAGACAGAGGTGTGCTCGGTCTGCCATCCCTTCTTCACCGGGACGCAGCGCATCATCGACACGGGCGGGCAGGTCGAGCGCTTCCGCCGTCGCGCCGAGCAAGCCAAGAAAGCCTGACCACTGGACGGCCGGGCGCTGCGCCCGAGCCGGGTGTGATCTAGGATGCGGCCCATGTGGTCCGCTCAGCGTTGCCGTGATTTCGCGCTGACGGTCGCCGTGAACGCGGTGAGCGCACCGCCGGGAACCTTCTTCTACGGCGGCCAGGCGGTCATCGAAGGCGTGCTCATGCGCGGCCGCGATCGCTACGCGGTCGCGGCGCGAAAGCCGAACGGCGACATTGTTCTGTGCACGGACGTGCTGCGTTCGCGCGTGTACACCGGGAACGCATGGCGCCGCCCGTTCCTGCGGGGCGTCGCCGGTCTGTACGAGACGATTCATCTCGGCATGCGCGCGCTGCAGTGGTCGGCACTCGTGCAGCTTGGTCAAGACGCCGAGATCGGTGAGGGAGCGCTGCGCGGCGCCATGGTCGCATCGCTCGTGTTCGCACTCGCGCTGTTCATCGGACTGCCGTTGGTGCTCGGTGGGCTGTTGCATCACGGCACGCGGTCGATCGCCACGGTGCTCATCGAGGGAGTGATCCGCGCAGCGGTACTCGTGGCCTATCTGCTCCTGATCGGGCTCATTCCTAATGTGCGCAGGCTGTTTCAGTATCACGGCGCCGAGCACATGGCGATCAACTCGCTCGAGTCTGGAGATCCCATTGATGTCGCGCACGTGCGTGCACGCAGCCGCCTGCATCCGCGATGCGGCACCGGATTTCTCGTCGTGGTCGCGTTCGTGAGCATCGTCGTGTTCGCACCGCTCGGCCTGCTGCCGACCCTGATACGTCTCGTCCTCCAGATCGTGCTCGTCCCAGTGGTGGCGGCGGTGTCGTACGAGATCATTCGCGCGCTCATCAAGATTCGCAACACGCTGCCCGGCAGGATCGCGCTCGCACCCGTCCTCGGCACGCAGTTGCTGAGCACCCGCCGACCCGACGACTCACAGATCGAGGTCGCGATCGCGGCGCTGGACGCCGCCCGTGGCGGAGACAACGTGGTCTTCGAAGCGGCGGCTGCAGGATGACGCCTGATGAGTGAACTCGACGCGTTCGAACAGCGCCTGGCCGCGCTCGAAGCCCGGTACATCGAGCTCGAGACGTTGCTCAGTGCCCCCGACGCATATCAGGATCTTGAGCGGCTGCAGCAACAGTCACGCGAGCAGGCGAAGATGCGTGACGTCGTTGAAGCGGCACGCCGCTGGCGGACGGCGCGAGACGCGGCGCATGAAGCAGAGGAGATGGCACACGCCGAGACCGATCCGGACATGGTTGCGATGGCGGAGGAGGAGCAGCAGCAGCAGCTCGCCGCCGCCCACGCCGAGTACGAAGGTCTCCGCGCACAGCTGATCACCGCCGACCCCAACGATGAGCGCGACGTCGTCGTCGAGATTCGCGCTGGAACCGGCGGCGATGAGGCCGCGCTGTTCGGCGCCGATCTGTTCCGCATGTACTCGCGCTATGCCGAGCGGCAGCGCTGGCCCATCGAGGTGCTGGACCACAACGAGACCGCCGGCCACGGATTCAAGGAGATCGTCTTCGAAGTCCACGGCCGGGGAGCGTACTCGAGGCTGAAATTTGAATCCGGAGTACACCGTGTGCAGCGCGTCCCAGAGACCGAGGCGCAAGGAAGGATTCACACCTCGGCCGCGTCGGTGGTCGTCCTCCCCGAGGTCGACGACGTCGAGGTGGAGATCAATGAGAACGACCTGAAGATCGACGTGTACCGCAGCACCGGACCGGGAGGGCAGAGCGTCAACACCACGGACTCGGCGGTGCGGATCACGCACCTGCCGACGGGGCTGGTGGTGACCTGTCAGGACGAGAAGTCGCAGATCAAGAATCGAGCCAAGGCGATGCGCGTCCTGCGCACCCGGCTCTACGACCTCGCCCAGGCTGAACGCGACGCCGAGCTCAAGGCGACGCGCCGATCGATGGTCGGCACCGGCGACCGCAGCGAGAAGATTCGCACCTACAACTTCCCCCAGGCGCGCGTCACCGACCATCGCATCGATTTCACGCTGCATCAACTGCAGCGCGTGCTGGACGGTGACCTCGATCTCCTCATCGAGCCGCTCTCCAACGAGGACCAGGCCCGCCGTCTTCTCGAGGACGACCCGGACGGCAACGGGCACGACGCCTGAGGTGGCGTCCGCCGCTCCCACCCTCATCGACATCCTCCGGCTGAGCACCACGTATCTCGGGGAGCACCGCAGCTCGTCGGCCCGTCTTGATGCCGAGCTGCTCTGCGCGCAGGCGCTCGGCCTCGGCCGCCTCGACCTCTATCTGCAGTTCGACAGACCCCTGGACGAAGCCGAGCTGACCGCAATTCGCGAGTTGGTGCGCCGTCGCGGCAAGGGCGAGCCGGTGGCGTATATCACCGGGACCCGCGAGTTCTACGGCCGCGCGTTCGCGGTGACCCCCGCCGTGCTCATCCCGCGGCCCGACACCGAGTCGATCGTCGAGCGCGCGCTCGCCGCGCTGCTCGTTGCTCCCGGCAGCGGCCTGCGGGTCGCGGATCTCGGCACCGGGTCGGGTTGCATCGCGATTTCGCTGGCCGCGGAACGCCCCGATATTGAGGTGTTCGCGACCGACGTCAGCGGCGCGGCGCTTGATGTTGCCCGTGCGAACGCCGAGCGGCTCCAGGCGCAAATCAGGTTCGTCGAAAGTTCATGGGCCGACTCGCTGGAAGGACATTTCGACCTGGTGGTCAGCAACCCGCCCTATGTGACCACCGCCGAACTCGAGGCGGTCGACCGGGATGTTCGCGACTTCGAGCCGCGCGGTGCCCTCCTCGGCGGCGACGACGGACTCGACGCCTACCGAGCGCTGCTCACCTCGCTGCACGATCATGTCACCGCCGCGCGCCTCATGCTCGAAGTCGACCCACGCCATGCCGACGCGGTCAGCGGGCTGGTGCGCGTGACGTACCCGCAATCCGTGGTGTCGCCGGTGCCGGACCTCACCGGCAGGACGCGTGTGCTCGACGCCGCCATCGCGTGACGATCGAGTCCGCCGTTCGGGCGATCAACCGCGGCGGTGTGATCGCGATCCCGACCGACACCGTGTACGGGCTCGCCTGCGACCCGGCGAGGACTTCAGCAGTCAGCCGCATCTACGCGATGAAGCGACGTCCGGCGGGACTCGAGTTGACGATCCTGACCGCGTCACTGGCGGACGTCGAGAACGACGTCCACATCACGCCCGCCATCCGGACGCTGGCCGATGCGTACTGGCCGGGCGCCCTCTCGATCATCTGCGGACTTCGGAGCCGCCGCTGGGCGATTCCCCGCAAGGGCACCACGCTGAGCGTGCGCGTCCCCGCGCATCCACTGGCGCTCGAGCTGCTCCGGCGCACCGGGCCGCTGGCGACGACGAGCGCCAATCGCCACGGCGTCGAGCCCGCAAGCACAGCCGCCGAAGTCCAGGCGGCGCTTGGGGACGAGATCGATGCCGTTCTCGACGGCGGTCCCTCCGCCGGACTTGCCTCGACTATCATCGACTGCACGACGACGACCCCTCGCGTGCTGCGCGACGGCCCGATCAGCGCCGCCGCGTTGCTTTCGCTTCTCGGGGCTGATTCAGCAACCACCACGGAGGGGCAGCAAAGGCAGTGACCAGCACACCTGTCGATATCCGTCCGAGCGCCCCTTCCGGCGCCGGATTCACCGACAAACCCGAGCTGCGTGCCACCGATCCCGAGGTCGCGGCGCTGCTTGATGCCGAACTCGTACGGCAGGAGGAGACCCTCGAGCTCATTCCTTCCGAGAACCTCGCATCGATTGCTGTGCTCGAGGCGCTCGGCTCCTGGCTCAACAACAAGTACGCGGAGGGCGTACCCGGCAAGCGCTACTACGGCGGTTGCGAAGTCGTTGACCAGGTGGAGAACCTCGCCCGCAACCGTGCCAAGGCGCTCTTCAGGGCCGAGCACGCCAACGTCCAGCCTCACTCCGGGACGCAGGCCAACATGGCTGTCTACGAGAGCGTCCTGGACCCGGGGGACAAGGTCCTCGGGATGGCGCTCGACCAGGGCGGCCACCTCAGCCACGGGTCGCCCGTGAACTTCAGCGGCAAGATCTACCACTTCGAGCCCTATTTCGTCGACGAGGCGTCGGGGATCATCGACATGGCGGCCGTCCGGGAGCGCGCCCTCGAGGTCCGTCCCAAGATGATCGTTGCCGGGTACAGCTCGTACCCGCGAATCCTCGACTTCGCCGCATTCGCCGAGATCGCCCGCGAGGTTGACGCGCTCCTCATGGTCGACATGGCCCACTTCGCGGGGCTCGTCGCCGGCGGGGCCCACCCGAGCCCGGTGCCCTACGCCGACTTCGTGACCTTCACGACCCACAAGACCATGCGCGGACCCTGGGGTGGCGTCGTGCTCTGCCGTGGCCAATTCGCAGACGCGATCGACAAGGCGACATGCCCCGGCGTGCAGGGCGGCCCCCAGATGCACGCGATCGCCGCCAAAGCGGTGATGTTCAAGCAGTGCGCGCAGCCGGAGTTCCGGGAGTACGCGCACAAGATCGTGAGCAACGCCAAGGCGCTCGCCGCGGGTCTCATGAGCCGCGGCCTCCTGCTCACCACGGGGGGCACTGACAACCACCTCATGGTCATCGATCTCCGGCCAACCGGCCTCCGCGGCCGCGCCGTGCAGGCGGCGTTCGATGAGATCGGCATCACCGTGAACGCCAACACTTTCCCGGGACACGGCGGAACGCCGTTCAATCCCAACGGGATCCGGCTCGGGACCCCGTCGGTGACGACGCGAGGCATGGGCGAGCCGGAGATGGATGAGATCGCGGCGCTGGTCGCCAGGATGCTCGGCAACTTTGACGACGCCGAGGTGCGCGCCGAGGTGCGTGCCGCCAGCCGTGCGCTCTGCCGCCGGTTCCCGTTGCCCTACCGAGGTGAAGCATCGGCGTGATCGCGGCGTTCTCCCCCTGGCTGAACGCGCTGCCGCCGTTCCTCGTGGCCGGGGGCGTGTGCATCGCCGCGGTGCCAGGAACGATGTGGCTGGCGCGACGCACCGGGGCCGTGGCCGAACCCGACGGCGACCGGCACCTGCACAGCCGGCCGACCCCGCGGCTCGGAGGGATCGCGCTGTTCGCCGGGTTTGCGGTGGCGATCGCGATCTTCGGATCGTCGATTGAATTCAGGTGGCAGGTGATCGCCGTCACCGCAGCCATCACCCTGGCGATGGCGATCGACGACATCCTCGACCTGTCCTGGCAGAGCAAGCTCCTCATCGAGGTCGGCGTCGGTGTCCTCACCGCGGCGCTCGGCATCACCATCACGATCATCGCCGTCCCGGGCGGGCATCCGGTGTCGGTCTGGGATCTGGGCTGGCTCGCGGCACCCATCACGGTGGTCTGGATCGTTGGCATGCAAGTGTCGGTGAACCTGCTCGACGGGGCTGACGGCGTCGCCGCCGGCGTCATCGCCATCGTTGCCGGTGTTTGCCTGCTCGCCGCCATCAACCGCTTGACTGGCGCGACCGGGGGAGACCAGGCCGGGGTGCTCGTCCTCAGCGGCGCGTTGATGGGCTGCTGTCTCGGATTTCTCGTCTTCAACCTCCCGCCCGCGCGGGTGTTCATGGGCGATTCGGGGAGTCACTTTCTTGGCGTCGCGCTCGCCGTGATCACCATCCTCGGTGTCTCCAAGATCGTTGTCGGGCTGTCGATCCTCGTGCCCCTCATCGCCTTGGGACTGCCCATCGGGGACACCCTGTTCGCGATCGTCCGTCGGGCGCTCTCGGGCCGGAACCCGGCCGCGCCCGACGCCGGACACCTGCACCACCGGCTCCGTAGGGTGGGGATGACGCCGTTCGAGACGGCATTCACCTTCTACCTCGTGACCGGAATCCTCGGATGCCTTGCGCTGACCATCTATGGGCATCGCCGGATCATTTACATCGCGCTCGGCGTGCTCGTGGTCGCGTTGATCGTGGTGGTGTGGCGCAACTGGCGAAGGCCGGCACGCCTTCCTTTCGTCACCGCTGAGGACGGCGAGGTGCAGGTTGATGGACGGCGGGCACGGCCGGCGCCGATCCAGCACCACGGGAAGACCGACTGAGCGGCAGGCCGTCGCCCCGGCAGCCGACCGGCAGCGAGCTGGTCGGTCTTGGCATGACATTCGCCGTGGCGCTCGTCGTACCCCTGCTGATCGGCGTGGGCGTCGATGCTTTCCTCCACACCAGTCCGATCGGCGTTCTTGTCGGGCTGCTGGTCGGAATCACGGCCGCCTGTTACCGGGCGTATTCGCAGTTCAAGAAGTACGCCTGAACAAGCATTGGGTCGTGTCCCAAGTCCGACTTGATATCGTTGCCTTGGTTTGTTCGATCCAGTGAGGCAGTGGGAGTGACGGTGATCTCGGAAGGTACGTCTCCGCGCCTAGCCCCAACCGCGAATGCGTTGCGCCTGGTGCGAAACGCGGCCATTGTGTGTGCGGGTGCCGCGGTCGTTTCGGTCTTGGTCGGCTTCCTGATCGGCCACCTGGCGCAGGGTGGAGCACTGGCCACGGGGCTGGCGATCGGCTCCGTGAATGGCGCGATGGCGGCGAAGCTCATCTCGCTCCCGGTGTCCTTTCTCGCCACCAGCATGCTGCGGATCCTGACCTTGAGCATGGTCGCCGTCGCGATCGGCCTGCTCTTCGGCCTGGCGAGCGTGTGGTTGGTGATCCTCGGTCTCGGCGTCTCCCAGGTCGTGCTCGCAGCCGCCGCCCTGCGTGAATCGATGCGCGTCGCATGATCCTTGCCGCCGACGTTCCTCCCGGGACACACCCGACGATCCAGGTCTGCGGCAACGCGTTTTTCTGCACGTTCAATGTCGACACGCTCATCTCCAGCGGCATCGCCATCGTGCTCACGCTCGCACTGGGATTCGGCGTCGCCTACCGGCTCAGCCACGGCAAGCCGGGAAAGCTCCAGATGGTGCTGGAACTGCTGCTGAGCTACATCCGCAACCTCACGAAGGAGATGGTCTCCGACGATGATGTGGGCTTCGTCCTACCGCTCGCGGCGACGATCTTCATCTTCGTGCTCATCGCCAACTGGATCGATTTCTTCCCGCTCACCAAGCCGATCGAGCCCGCCGCCGCGGATATCAACCTGACCATCGCGATGGCGCTCGTCGTGATCGTCATCGTCCAGGGATACAGCGTCCGCGTCCTCGGATTCGGCGGGTACCTGCGGCGCTTCACGAAACCCTTCGACCTTCCGATCCTGGCCCGAGTCGCCTTCACGCCGCTCAACATCATCGAAGAAGTCGCCAAGCCCCTCAGCCTCGCGCTCCGGTTGTTCGGCAACATCTTCGGCGGTCTGGTGATGGTGTATCTGCTCACGCTCGGCTACACGGCGTTCGCGGGATCATCGGTGCTGCAGACCGCGCTCTCGCCGATCTGGGTGATCCTGCTGGTGGTCTGGAAGCTCTTTGACGTCTTCCTGATCGGCACCATCCAGGCGTTCATCTTCATGCTACTGACCATCATCTATTTCGGCATGGCTCGTGAAGGTCTCGAGGAAGAGCATCACGGCGCCACCACACATACCGCCACGAGTTGAGGAGAGAGACCACATGACGACCGCCCAAGCACTGGTACAGATGGGAGCACTGATCGCCGCCGGTCTTGCGCTCGGCGGAGGTGCAATCGGGGCCGCCATCGGCGACGGTCTTGCAGGGAACGCCACGATCGCCGGCACCGCGCGCCAGCCCGAGGCGCAGAGCCGTCTGCAGGTCACGATGTTCCTGATCATCGGCCTTGTCGAGGGGATGTACTTCATCAACCTCGCGCTGGGCTTCTTCTTCATCTACGTCATCGCGGCGCCGAAGCCGTAAAGCCTTGTTGACGATGCTCGTCGCGTCGCCGGACGCCGGACTGCTGACGCCGAACGGGACGTTCTTCGCGGAACTGATCGCGTTCGTCCTGATGATCCTCATCCTCGGGAGGTGGGTCTATCCGCGCGTGATCAAGGCGGCAACCGAGCGTGAGGACAAGATCGAGGCAGGCCTGCGTGCCGCGGCGGAATCGGAGCAACGGCTGTCGACGGTGCAAGCGCAGGTCGAGAAGACACTCGAGGAGGCGCGGGCCCAGGCTCGCGACATCATCGGCCGCTCGCATGGGGAGGCGACCGCGGACGCTGCGGAAGTGCTCACCAAGGCGCACGGTGATGCCGAGGCGCTCATCGAGCGTGCGCGGACCGAGATCGGTGGCGAGCGCGATCGCGCCATCCAGGATCTTCGCGCTGAGGTGAGCAGCCTCGTGGTCGCGGCGACGCAGCAACTCCTGGGTCAGACCATCGACGCCAAAGCGCACGAGCGCCTCATCGACGAAGCGCTCAGCAAGGTCGGCGACGGCCCCGCCTCGAAAGCGCAGCAGAACTAGATGGTCCGCGCGAGCATCCTCGCCCGCCGCTACGCCGAGGCGTACTTCTCGCTCGCCCAGGATGCCCACGACATCCGCGGCTGGCGTGAGCAACTGGCGGGCGTGGCCGGCGTGCTTGGGAATCCCGATATCAGCGACGCGCTCGCGAACCCCAAGACCAGTCTTGCCGAGCGCGTGCGGCTCGGTCTCCAGCTCATGGACGGCGCCGCAGCGCAAGCGCGCAATCTGGCGCGGCTGCTCATCGAGCGACGCCGTGTCGGCATCGCCGGCGAAATCCTCGCTCACTACGACGCGCTCACCGACAAGGCGTCAGGTGTCGTGCGCGTCGAGGTGACCACCGCGATACCCGCGGATGCCGCGCTCGAGCAGCGGATCCGGGATTCGCTGAGCAAGCAGCTCGGCAGTGACGTGCAGACAACAGTGCGCAGCGACCCGTCGATCGTCGGCGGTCTGGTGATCCGGATCGGTGACCGGGTCATCGACGACAGCCTGCGCACGCACCTTCAGCAACTCCAGGCAGCACTCGCCTAAGACGAGAGAGGAACCACGAACTGATGGCCATACGCAGCGACGAAATCGGAGAGATCCTCAAGCAACGAATCGCGAGCTTCGAGGCACCTGTGGTCGACGCCAACGAGGGCGTGATCACGTCGGTGAGCGACGGTATCGCGCGCATCTACGGCCTCGACCGCGCCATGGCGGGTGAGCTCCTCGAGATGCCCGGCCCGGGTGGGAAGGGCATCGTGCTCGCGCTCGCACTCGACCTCCGTGAGGACGGAGTCGGCGCGGTCATCCTCGGCCCGTACGAGCATCTGCAGGAAGGCGACAACGTGCGCACCACTGGTCGCATCGCCGAGGTTCCGGTCGGTGACGAGCTCATCGGTCGCGTGGTCAACGCGCTCGGGCAGCAGCTCGACGATCGCGGTCCCATCGAGACCGCGCAGACCCTGCCGACTGAGCGCGTCGCGCCGGGCGTCATCCAGCGCGAGAACGTGGACACGCCATTGCAGACGGGACTGAAAGCAATCGACTCGATGATCCCGATCGGCCGCGGCCAGCGTGAGTTGATCATCGGCGACCGCCAGACCGGCAAGACGGCCATCGCCATCGACGCGATCATCAATCAGAAGGACACGGGCGTCATCTGCATCTATGTCGCGATCGGTCAGAACGCGCAGAAGGTCGCGCAGGTCAAGGCCACGCTCGAGGCGCACGGCGCCATGGCGCACACCATCATCGTCGCGGCCACAGCGGCAGATCCCGCGCCGATGCAGTTCCTTGCCCCGTACGCCGGCTGCGCGATGGGCGAGTACTTCATGCAGAAGGGCGGCCACGCGCTGATCATCTACGACGACCTCAGCAAGCACGCGGACGCGTATCGCGAGCTATCGCTGCTGCTGCGGCGCCCACCGTCGCGCGAGGCCTATCCGGGCGACGTCTTCTATCTGCACTCCCGCCTGCTCGAGCGTGCGGCGCGCATGAGCGAGAAGGAAGGCGGCGGCACGCTGACCGCGCTGCCGATCATCGAGACCAAGGCCAACGACGTCTCGGCGTTCATCCCCACCAATGTGATCTCGATCACCGACGGTCAGATCTACCTCGAGACCGACCTGTTCAACGCCGGCATCCGTCCGGCCATCAACGTCGGACTGTCCGTCTCCCGTGTCGGTGGTGACGCACAGACCAAAGCGATGAAGCAGGTCGCGGGGCAGTTGCGTCTCGACCTTGCGCAGTATCGCGAACTCGCCGCCTTCGCACAGTTCGCCGCGGACCTCGACAAGGGCACACGCGACCGCCTCGACCGTGGGCAGCGTATGACCGAACTGCTCAAGCAGCCGCAGTACGAGCCGATGCCGTTCGCGAAGCAGGTCATCAGCATTTTCGCGGGTGCGCGAGGCTTCCTTGACGATGTCCCCCTGCCCCGCGTGCGCGACTTCGAGAAGAGCCTGCTGCGCTTCATGGATCAGACACATCCGGAGATTGAGGCGGACATCACCAAGAACACACGCATCTCGGACGAGACCGAGCCGTCGCTGCGCGCCGCGGTCGACGAGTTCAAGAAGACGTTTGCCGGATGAGCTTCCTCGGTTCGATCCCCCGCATGTTCGGCACCGCGCGAGGCTGACGCTCCATGCCCAGCCTCCGCGATCTGCGACGCCGCATCAAAGGCGTCCAGAACATGCGCAAGATCACCAAGGCGATGGAGCTGGTCGCGGCGGCGCGCATGCGCCGTGCGCAGGAGCGCGTGCTGGCGGCGCGCCCGTACAGCGACGAGATCGCCAGCATCATGGGCGAGCTCATGCGGCGCTCACCGCAGTACGACCATCCATATCTGCAGGTCCGTCCATTGGAGAAGCGGCTGATCATCCTGATCACCGGCGACCGTGGATTGTGCGGTGCGTTGAACAGCAACAACACGCGTCTCGCCGTCCGCGAAGCCTCGCAGTCGTCGGTCCCGACGTCGTTTGTGACCATCGGCCGGCGCGGACGGGATGTGATCCGGCGCCTGCATCGCGACCTCGTGGCAGATCAGAGCATGCTCGGCGATCGACCCACCATGGGCGATGTGCTCCCTGCGGTGCGCGTTGCGCTTGAGCAGTATGAGAAGGGTGAAGTGCAGCAGATCGATCTGGTCTATGCGCGCTTCATCAGCGTTGGCCGGCAACAGGCGACGCTGCAACGCGTCATCCCTGTCGTGCCACCCGAGGATGCGAAAGCCGTGACCGCCGACTTCGAGTACGAGCCCGACCCGAAGGACGTGCTCGATGCGCTGCTGCCTCGCTATGTGGAGGCGCAGGTGTATCGCGCGGTGCTCGAGAACGGCGCGTCCGAACAGGCCGCGCGGATGCTGGCAATGCGCAACGCGTCCGACAACGCAAGTGAATTCATTGAAGACCTGACCCTCACCGCGAACAAGGTGCGGCAGGCGTCGATCACGACTGAATTGATGGAGATCGTCGGCGGCGCCGCTGCGCTCGAAGGCTGAGGAGAGAGATGGCAGCACTGGACATCAAGACCGGCACCGGAGCGGTGGTGCAGGTGATCGGCCCGGTCGTGGACGTGGAGTTCACTGGCGGACGTTTGCCCGAGATTCTCGACGCGCTCGAGATCGATCGCGAAACCGGGCGCCTGGTGCTCGAAGTGCAGCAGAGCCTGGGCAACAGCACGGTGCGCTGCATCGCCATGGACACCACGGAAGGTGTGCGTCGTGGCGACCCCGTGCGTGCCACCGGTGCGCCGATTCAAGTCCCGGTCGGCGAGGAGACCCTCGGCCGGATGTTCAACGTCATCGGCGAGCCCATCGACGGGTTGGGGCCGTTCACGGGCACCGCGCACATGCCGATGCATCGCACGCCTCCCGGCATTTCCGAGCAGTCGACCGAGTCCCAGATTCTCGAAACCGGCATCAAGGTCATCGACCTCATCTGCACCTTCTCCAAGGGCTCGAAGATCGGGCTCTTCGGTGGAGCCGGGGTCGGGAAAACGGTCATCGTCATGGAGATGATCCGCAACATCGCGCGCGAGCACGCCGGGTATTCGGTGTTCGCCGGTGTCGGTGAGCGCACTCGCGAGGGCACCGCCCTCTACGGCGAGATGGAGGAATCCAAAGTCCTCGCGCAGACCGCGCTGGTGTACGGACAGATGAACGAGTCGCCGGGTGCTCGCGCGCGTGTCGCGCTCACCGGGCTCACCATGGCCGAGTGGTTCCGCGATGAGAAGGGCGCTGACACGCTCCTCTTCATCGACAACATCTTCCGGTACACGCTCGCCGGTGCCGAAGTGTCCGCGCTGCTCGGGCGCATGCCATCCGCCGTCGGATACCAGCCGACGCTGGCCACCGAGATGGGCGACCTGCAGGAGCGGATCACCTCGACCAACAAGGGATCGATCACATCGGTGCAGGCGGTGTTCGTGCCGGCTGACGACTTCACCGACCCGGCCGTCGCCACCACCTTCGGTCACCTCGGCGCCACCGTGAGCTTGAGCCGCTCGATCTCCGAGAGCGGCATCTACCCGGCTGTCGACCCGCTCGAGTCCTTCAGCCGCCTCCTCGATCCCAACGTGGTCGGTGAGGAACACTACCGCGTGGCGCAAGGCGTCAAGCAGGTGCTCCAGGAATACAAGGAACTCCAGGACATCATCGCGATCCTCGGCCAGGAGGAGTTGACCGAAGACCAGAAGCAGACGGTCGGTCGCGCGCGCCGCGTGCGCAACTTCCTCTCGCAGCCGTTCTTCGTCGCCGAGGTGTTCACCGGACGCGAGGGCAAGTACGTGCCACTCGCCGAGACCATCCGCGGGTTTGCGGAGATCCTCGACGGCAAGCACGACGACCTTCCCGAGGATGCCTTCTACATGTGCGGCACCATCGACGAGGCCGTGGCGCGCGTCGCCGAGGCGAACAAGACTGAGGCGGCGAAAGGCGAGACCGCCGCAGACGCCGCACCCGCCGCCGCACCCGCCGCCGCACCCGCCGCCGCTGCTGCCGCTGACCCGACACCGGCCCCCGCCGAGACTGCCGTCGACGCGACGGCCGCGCCCGCCGAGACTGCTGCGCTCGAAGCGACGCCCGACGCCGGTGCTGACACCGCGGCGCCCGAGGCTGAGGAGTAGCCAGGGTGGCCAAGCTGCAGGTCGAACTCGTCACCGCTGAGGGCCGGGTCTTCAGCGAGGAGGCGGACTTCGTGCTCGCCCCCGGGATCGAGGGCGACCTCGGCGTGCTGCCGCACCACATCGCGCTGCTCACGCCGCTGCGGACCGGGCAGGTGACCATTCGCAATGAGGACGCGGAGCACAACATCTTTGTCGCCGGTGGCTTCCTCGAGGTGCTGCCCGACAAGGTCACGATCCTCGCCGACGCCGCTGAGCGCGCCGAGGACATCGACGAGGCCCGCGCTGAGGAGTCGCGTAAGAAGGCGCAGGAGTTGCTGACCCAGGACGTGACCAACGTCGACGCGGCGCTCGCCCTGGAGCGTGCGACGCTCCGGCTTCGCGTCGCTGAGGTTCGGCGGCGCCGCCACGGTCATATGCCCACGCAGTGACCTCGCCTCCCGGGCTCGACCTCGACGCGCTCGGGCGCTACCTGGGACCCAAGGTCGGTGGACTCGCCGGCGCGCTCCGCGGTGAGGTCATCGCGGGCGGCCGTTCCAATCTCACCTACGTCGTGGACGACGGTCAGCGCCGCTTCGTGGTGCGGCGGCCGCCACTCGCGCACGTGCTGCCCACTGCGCACGACATGGCCCGCGAATACCGGGTGCTCGCCGCGTTGCAGGGGACCGGGATTCCGGTGCCGGGTGTCATCGCGCTGTGCGAGGACGAATCGATCATTGGTGCGCGCTTCTACGTGATGGAGTGGATCGATGGGCACGTCGTTCGCGACAGGTTGCCTGTCGAATTCCCGGACACGACCGAAACGCGGCAGGCGATGTCGTCTGCACTCATCGAGACACTGCTCCGGTTGCATCGCATCGACCCCGAAGCTGTCGGATTGGGCGATTTCGGCCATCCCGAGGGGTTTCTCACGCGCCAGGTGCGGCGGTGGTGGCAGCAGTGGGAGGCGTCGAAGACGCGCGAGCTGCCGAGCATCGAAGCACTCCGTAGGCGTCTCGACGAGACGGTTCCCGTACAGTCAGCGCCCGGCATCGTCCACGGCGACTACCGTCTCGACAACGTCATGTACGCACCCGCGGACCCGGCGCGGATCGTCGCGGTGATCGACTGGGAGATGTGCACCATCGGTGATCCGCTGTGCGATCTGGGTCTGCTCTGCGTGTACTGGGCGGACGACGAGTCCGAAGCCGCGGCGCGCACGCTCCACGGTCGCGCGATCACCGTCGAGGACGGCTTCTCCAAGCGAAAGGACCTGGTGCGCGACTACGCTGCCGGGACGCAGCGCGACCTGGGGTCGCTCGACTGGTATATCGCGCTCGGCGCCTACAAGCTCGCGATCATCGCCGAAGGGATCACCGCGCGATTCCTCATGGGCATGACCGTGGGAGAGGGCTTCGAGACCATGGGTGAGATGGTGCCGGCCATCGTCCAGGGCGGTCTCGAGGCACTGGATCGATTGGAACCCACCGAAGGAGGCTGAACATGGACTTCGCAGAGACTCAGCGGGTGCGCGAGCTTCGGGAGAAGGTCTGGGATTTCATGGACGAGCGCGTCCGTCCCGCCGAACCGGAGTACTGGGCGGGGTTCAGCGCGGAAACCATTCCGCAGCGGATCTCGCCGGTGATGGAGGAGCTCAAGACCGAGGCGCGCAAACGCGGGCTGTGGAACATGTTTCTCCCCGACAAGCGCTTCGGCCCTGGGCTCACCAATCTCGAGTACGGCGCGCTGGCCGAGATCATGGGCTGGAGCGTCATCGCCTCCGAGACCATGAACTGCTCGGCGCCTGACACGGGGAACATGGAGGTGCTCGTACAGTTCGGAACTCCCGAACAGCAGGAGACCTGGCTGAAGCCGCTTCTCGCCGGCGAGATCCGCTCGTGCATCGGCATGACAGAGCCCGAGGTCGCCAGTTCCGATCCCACGCAGCTGGCGACGCGCATCGACAAGGACGGCGACGATTACGTCATCAATGGCCATAAGTGGTTCACCAGCGGCGCGGCGCATCCCAACGCGAAGGTCATCCTGCTCATTGGGGTCACCCATCCGGACGCAGAGCGTCATGCTCGCCACACCATGGTATTGGTGCCGATGGACGCGCCCGGCGTGACCATCGTCAGGCAACTCAAGGTGTTCGGCTTCGACGATCCGGGCAGTCACTGCGAAGTCCTGCTTGAGCATGTTCGGGTCCCGCAGAGCAACCGCATCGGCGACGAGGGAACGGCGTTCATGATTGCCCAGGCACGCCTCGGCCCCGGGCGTCTGCACCACTGCATGCGCTTGATCGGCGCTGCAGAGCGCGCGCTTTCGCTGATGTGTGAGCGGGCCAAGTCGCGCACCGCGTTCGGACAACGCCTTGCGGAGCAAGGGGTTGTCCGCGAACAGATCGCGCGTTCGCGGATCGAGATCGAGCAGGCGAGACTGTTGTGTCAGAAGGCGGCATGGCTGCTCGACACCGAAGGCAGCCTCGGCGCGCGCTTCGAAATCTCTGCGATCAAGGTGGTGGCGCCGAACGTTGCCGCGGCGGTCATCGATCGGTCGATCCAGGTGCATGGCGCTGCCGGCGTCTCGCAGGACCTGCCTCTGACGCAGCTGTATGCTTACGCGCGCTCAGCCCGCTTCATGGACGGCCCCGACGAGGTGCATCTGTCGATCCTCGGCCGCGAGGAGTTGAAGCGCGAGGAGGGGAGAGCTTAGTCCGCGCCCTGTCTCTCGTTATCTGGTCACCTGCTACTGTATGAGCATGTTGGATCGGAGGCTACAGGTACTAATCGACCAGGAATTATGGGAGCGGCTCGAACGCGAGGCTGAACGCCGCCGGGTTTCGGTGAGCCTGCTCGTCCGCGAGGCTGTCGACGAACGCTATCCCGGCAGCGACGCGGAGCGACGCTCGGCGATGGCGCGCGTGCTGCGAGCGGCGCCGATGGATGTGCCCTCCCCGGAAGAGTTGAAGAGGGAACTCGAGGAGACCAGAAGTCGGCGTTTCTCGTGATCCTGCTGGACACGACGATCCTCGTGTATGCCGTCGGGTCTGATCACCCTTTGCGACTTCCGTGCCGTCAGCTGATGGAATGGGCCGTCGATGGGACTGTTCGCGCGACGACAACGAGCGAGACGGTTCAAGAATTTGCGCACATCAGGGCACGTCACCGATCGCGAGCCGATGCGGTCGCGATCGCGAAAGATTACGCGGTGAGCTTGGGGCCCTTGGTCTCACCCGATATCGATGATCTCGTTGAAGGACTGGAAGTGTTCTCTCGTATCACGTCGTTAGGTGCCTTCGATGCCGTGCTCGCGGCTACAGGGAGGCGGCATGGCTGGCCCTTGGCGTCGGCAGACAAAGGGTTTGGCCGGGTTCCCGGTCTCACCCATCTCAACCCGGCATCGCCGTCATTCTTGGAGGCGTTGCGAGCAACCGGGTAAGTTCCAGGAACGCCGGAGCCGCGCCAGGTCGCTGACAGTGGCGCGGAGGTCTCAGTAGCCGGTCGCGCCGTCGATCCGCTCGCGAAGGAAATCTGCGTGGCCGTTGTGGCGTGAGTATTCCTCGATCATGTGATTGAGGATCCAGCGCATCGACACCTCTCGGCCGCTGCGGTGAAACCCGGTGGCCTCGAGCGCGCGCCGCGAGATGATCTCGTCGGAGAAATCGCACTCCTCGCGCCATGCGGCCCACGCCTCGTCGACGTCTGCATCTTCCACATGGTTGAAGTCGCCGTCGATGTCCTCCTCTGACGAATAGCGATCCTGGACGTCCTCGCCTGCGAGTGTCCGTCGGAACCAGCCTCGCTCGACGTCAGCCATGTGCCGCACGAGCCCCAGCAGGCTCAGGTTCGACGGCTCGACCGAGCAAATCCGCAACTGATCCGGCTCGAGTCCTTTGCACTTGAAGACGAGCATCGACCGTTGCCACTCGAGGAAGCCCAGCAGGATGCTGCGTTCATCGCCGTTGCGGGGAATCTCTTCGTACAGGTCCATGGGTCTTGACGGCTCTGGCCTACGCGACGGTCACGCCGTCGTTGAGATACACATCCTGGACCGCATTGAGGAGTTGCACGCCGTCGCGCATCGGCTTCTGAAATGCCTTGCGCCCGCTGATCAATCCCGTGCCACCGGCGCGCTTGTTGATGACCGCGGTTTTCACCGCGTCAGCGAGGTCGCCGGCACCGATGGACTCGCCACCCGAGTTGATCAACCCGACCCTACCCGCATAGCAGTTGAGCACCTGGTAGCGGCAGAGGTCGATCGGATGATCGGATGTCAGCTTGGTGTACACGGCTTCCGTCGTCTTGCCGAAGTTGAGCGCGGTATACCCGCCGTTGGTGGTCGGCAATTTCTGCTTGATGATGTCGGCCTGGATGGTCACGCCGAGATGGTTCGCCTGACCGGTGAGGTCGGCGGCCAGCGAGTAGTCGACACCGTCTTTCTTGAACGCGGGATTGCGCAGGTAGCACCAGAGGATGGTTGCCATACCGAGGTCATGCGCTTCGGAGAACGCGTGCGCGATCTCGACGATCTGGCGATCCGCGCCGTCGGAACCGAAATAGATCGTGGCGCCGACAGCGACCGCACCGATGTTCCACGCTTCGCGGACGGTGCCGAACTGAATCTGGTCGGCGCCGTTCGGATAGGTCAGAAGCTCGTTGTGGTTGATCTTGACGATGAACGGAATGCGATGCGCCCACCGCCGTGACACCGCGCCGAGCACCCCGAAGGTCGAAGCCACCGCGTTGCATCCACCTTCCACCGCCAGCTCGACGATCTTCTCGGGGTCGAAGTACTCCGGATTGGGTGCGAACGACGCACCTGCCGAGTGCTCGATGCCCTGGTCCACCGGGAGGATCGACACGTATCCGGTTCCGCTCAGGCGGCCGTGCTGGTAAATGCTGTTGAGGTTGCGGAGCACCTGATTCGAACGGTCGGATCCGGTCCAGACCCGATTCACGAAATCCGGCCCGGGCAGATGCAGCATCGTCTTCGAGACGGTTTCGCAGCGATGCTCGAGCAGGGACGCCGCCTGATCGCCGAGCAGCTGCTCGAGGGTGCCGGTAGAGGGTTGCGTTGCGGTGGCCATGATCTCTCCCGATGCGTGCCGGCGATCCGTGTGGATGCCGGGCTCTAATCTACCCGGTCAGCCGCTGCCGTCGAGTACGGTAAGCGGAGATGGAACTCCTGCGCATCCGAGGCGGCCGGCGGCTCGACGGGAGCGTTTCGATCTCGGGGAGCAAGAACGCCGCCCTGCCGGTGATGGCTGCGGCGCTGCTCACCGACCAACCGGTCGAACTCGGTAACGTCCCTGACATCGAGGACATCTCGACCATGGCCAGCATGCTCGGTCAGGTCGGGGTCACGGTCGAGCACCCCGACACGCACACCTGGCAGTTGCACGCCGCGGAGCTGCGCACCACCGAGGTCGACGCGGACCTGAGCCGGCGGATGCGGGGGTCGTTTCTGCTGCTCGGCGCTTTGGTGGCGAGGGCCGGCGAGGCGAGCATCGCCAAACCTGGCGGCGACGACATCGGGATGCGCCGCGTCGAGCAGCACCTCGAAGGGCTGCGTCTCATGGGCGCCGAGGTCGAGGAACGGGACGGCGCGTACTTCGCCCGAGCCCGCCACCTGCACGGCGCTCGCATCGCGCTCGACATGCCCACGGTGACCGGAACGGAAAATCTGATGATGGCGGCGGTGCTCGCAGAAGGGATCACCGTTATCAGCAACGCCGCGCGCGAGCCGCACGTCTACGACCTTGCTCGATGCCTCATCGGCATGGGCGCGCACATCACCGGTGTGGGCACCGAACTGATCGTCATCGAGGGCAGCGGTGGTCTGCTTCACGGCACGACGCACAACATCACCGCGGATTACATCGAGGCGGGCACGTACATGATTGCCGCCGCGGCAACCTACGGCGACGTCGTCGTCGAGCACATGCGTCCGAGCGACCTGCGCTGGTTGTTCAGCAAGTTGCGGTCGGCGGGGTGTGAGATCGTCGAGGGTGCGCATCACGTGCGCGTCAGTTGCAATCACTTGCGCGGTGTGGACGTCACCACCTGGACGCACCCGGGCTTTGCCACCGACATGCAACCGCAGTTCTGCGCCTTGATGACCCAGGCGACCGGGACCAGTGTGATCAGCGAAGCCTTGTACGAGAACCGTTTTCGCCACGTTGCGGCGCTGCAGCAGATGGGTGCCAAGATCGCCGTTGACGGGCGCAGCGCGGTCATCACCGGGCCCGCTCGCCTGCACGGCACACGGATGAGCATTCCCGACATCCGCAGTGGCGCGGCGCTCGTCATCGCGGGTCTGTGCGCAGAGGGCACGACCGAGCTCGACAAGCTCTTCCATCTGGAACGCGGGTATGAGGACCTCGAGGAGAAGCTCGTTGCGCTGGGTGCCGACGTCGAGCGCGTCAGCACGGATGAACCCAGCAGCGAGGTTCGTGACCTCACCGGCGTGGTCGGCGACTGAGGCGAGGCAAGAACCAGTGCTCGGCAAGAAGGTCGGCATCGATCTCGGGACGATGACCACGCGGATCATCGTCAAAGGCGAGGGCATGATCGCGACTGAGCCCACGACGGTCGCGATACGCGAGGGAGGGGTGCAGGCCGCCGCGTTCGGCGATGCGGCGTTCGAAGCGGCCGCCGGCGACGCCGATCTGCAGATGCGGCATCCGATCGTCGGCGGCGAGGTCTCCGATCCGGCGGGAGCGCGGTGGCTGATCAATCACGCGATGATCCGGGCGGCCGGACGGCAGCGCATCTTCAAGCCGGATGTGGTGATCGCGGTGATGGCCTCACTGCCGGGTGCGCAGCGGCGCCTGCTGCTCGAGGCGGCCGCACTTGCCGGGGCTCGGACCGCGTATCTCCTCGACGCGCCACTCGCGGCAGCGATGGGCGCGGGAGTGCGCCTCAGCGGGCCCAACGGCCACTTTGTGATCGACGTGGGAGCCGGCAAGACCGACATCGCCGCGCTGGCCCTGGAGGGGACCGTGAGCGGCCGATGCCTTCCGGGCCACGGAGGCATGCGGCTGCACGCCGGCGTGGCGGATCACATCCGGGCCCAGCACGGGGTCACGATCGACGCCGCCACGGTGGAGGAGTTGATCGCCTCGCTGGCGCGCGTCGGCCCGCACGAGGAACGGCGCCTGGAGGTGATGGGCCTGTCCGACGCGGGCGAGCAGTCGCTGACGATCACCTCCACGGAGCTGGGGACCTGCCTCGACGCCCATGTGAAACCGATCCTCGGCGCCATTGACGCTGTCCTGGCCGACACGCCGCCCCGGCTGATCGGCGACATTCAGCGCGAGGGGATTCTCCTGTGCGGTGGCGGCGGTCGTCTCGAGGGCCTCGACGGCGCGATCGCGACCGCATCGGGGTTTGAGGTGCATCGCGACAGCGAGCCGCAACTCTGCGCGGTCCGGGGGACGGGCTACGCGCTGGACAACCTCGATGTCCTCAAGCGCGCGCTGATGTACATCCGCTAGGTCGCATCAGAGCGTCGACTCGATCCCCGCGAGCACGTCCTCCACGCGGATCTGGTCCATGGTTGCCGTCTCGGGCACGCCATCGTCGTAGAGGGGAGGTTCCAGCGCCTGGACGACCCGGTGGGCGCGACCATAGGCGCCCCCGCGGGCACCGTCGGTCGGTCCGAACAACCCGACAGTCGGCGTTCCCATCGCGGCGGCAAGTTGGAGGAGCGGCGTGTCGCTCGCGACCAGCAGGTCACAGCGGGCGATGACCCCGGCAAGCGTTCCCAGGTCGATCTCGCCCACGAGGTCGGTGGCGGCCGCGCGGAGATCGATCTTGGTCCGCTCCGCGGCGTAGCGGTCGTGGGGCGAGCCGACCAGCAGGATGCCCGCCCCGTGGCGCTGGGCCAGCTGGTTGGCAAGGTGCGCCCATCGCTCTGGGTTCCACGTCGCCAGCGCAGCGGACGCCGCCTGGCTGTCGGCGTATCCGGACCCCGGAGCGATGGCGATCAGCAGGCGGCCGTCGGCCAGCCCGGTGCCGTGGAGGACCTGCTCGGCGCGCCGTCTCGCCTCGGGGCCGGGTTCGAAGATCGGGCTGTGCACCTGCTGATGGACACCGCCCACCTGCGCGAGTCGGAGCCAGGTCTCGGCCTGATTCTCGGATCGTCGGGGCTTGACCCGGCCGGTGAGCAGCAGGCCGATGCCGCCCCCAACGCCGGTGCGCTGCGAGATCCCTGCGAAGTACGCCGATGCGGCAGGAAGCGCACCGGTCGTGCACAGAAACACCGCATCGAGGCGAAGGCCGCGAAGCGTCGCCCAGAGGCGCAGACCGCCGGTGTGGCGTCCGCGCAGGCTTCCGAGCGGGATCACCTGGTCGACCGGGGGGATGCCATCGGCGATATCGGCCGCGGTCGACGGACAGAGCAGGGCGATCCGCGATGTCGGATATCCCGCACGGAGGGTGCGCAACAGTGGGGTCGCCTGGAGAACCTCGGCCATCCCGCCGTTCACGACCACAGCGATGTCCACGCGGGCACGGTATAGCCTGTGGACACATGTGCGCGGCTTTCGAACGGTGGGCGCGCGATCGGCGTGGCAGTGCAACCATATGAGCGGATGAGTTCCTCGCTCGCCGGACGCGATCTGCTCAGCATCGCGGACCTCAGCACCGACGAGATCATCACCGTCCTGGACCTGGCCGACATGGCCAAAACCGGGCATGATCTCGGCCGCCCGCTCGCGGGCCGCTCGCTCGCGCTCATCTTTCAGCGCCCAAGCAACCGTACCCGGGTGTCGTTCGAAGTCGCGATTCACCGGCTGGGTGGCCACCCGATCGCACTCTTCAACCCCGAGGTCCAGCTCGGTGAGCGCGAGTCGGCGGCGGACATCAGCCGGATCCTCGACCGCTACGCGGACGGCATTGTGGCCCGGCTCGTCTCGCATCGAGACCTGGTGACCATCGCTGACGCGGCCGGCGGGCCGGTGATCAACGCCCTCACCGATGCAGAGCACCCGTGCCAGGTCCTCGCCGACTGCATGACGATGCGGGCGGTCACCGGGAAGATCGCGGGCGCGACCGTCGCGTACATCGGCGATGGAAACAACGTGTGCACTTCGTGGATCTACGCCGCGGCGCTGCTTGGCGTCCATCTGCGGGTGATCTGTCCGCCTGGATATGAGCCATCCGCATCGGTGCTTGCAAAGGCCGCGGGGTTACGCGCGCCAGGTACGGATTTTGAGGTCACCCACGACGTTGCATCGGCGCTTCGCGATACCGAAATCATCTACACCGACGTGTGGACCAGCATGGGCCAGGAGACCGAGCAGCAACGCCGTCGCGAGGATTTTGCATACCTGCAGGTGAACGACGCTCTGGTGTCGCAGGCGCCGGCCGGCGTCCGCGTGATGCACTGCCTCCCCGCGCATCGCGGTGAGGAGATCACCGACTCGGTCATCGACGGTCCGAAGTCGATCGTGTTCGACCAGGCCGAGAATCGCCTGTGGGTCCAGCAGGCCTTGCTTGCGCTGATCCATGCGGACGGCAACCGCGAGGCCGTCGCATGAGCGACATCCTGCGCAACGCGCACTTCTTCTTCCAGAGCCTCAGCTGGCGCGATGGACTGGACGTGCTGGTGGTCGCGTTTCTCCTCTACCAGCTGCTCAAGCTGATCAGGGGCACGCAGGCCGTGCAACTGCTCCTCGGTCTGGGTGTGATCTTCGTGGTCGGCTGGACGGCGCAGCTGTTGCATCTCCGGCTGCTCGAATTCATTTTCAGCAACGGCACGCAGGCAATCGTCATCGCGGCGATCGTCCTGTTCCAGCCCGAGTTACGCCGCGCGCTCGACCAGGTCGGCCGGCTGAGCACGGTCCGGACGCTGCTCGGACGCCCGTCTGAGCTGGCACTTGGCCGGATCGTCGACGAGGTGTTGCGTGCCGCCGGTTCACTCGCGGAGAAGAAGGTCGGCGCGCTCATCGTCTTCGAACGTGAGACCGGGCTCGAGAATCTCGCCGCGACCGGCGTGCACATCAACGGTGAAGTGACCGCCGAGATCCTTGCCACCATCTTCATCCCGGGCTCTCCGCTCCATGACGGCGCGGTCATCATTCGCGAGAACCGGCTCATCGCCGCAGGCTGCGTGCTTCCGCTCGCTGAAACCTTGCCAGGTGTTGGGCGCATGGGAACGCGACATCGCGCAGCGCTCGGTCTGACGATGCAGAGCGACGCGGTGGTGCTGATTGTCAGCGAGGAGACCGGGCTGATCAGCATCGCGCACGCCGGGAAGCTGTATCGCGGACTGGATCAGGCAAAGCAGCGCGAGATGCTGCTGGCGTTGCTCGAGAAAGAGGACGGTGCTGGGCGATCGGCGATGTTGCGCCCGCTCGCGAAAGTGGGAACCCTGCGCGCGATCCGCCGGCGCTCACACCCATGAGAGGTCCGGGGTTCATCCGACGGAACTGGCGGCTCAAGGTCGGTTCCGTGCTCATCGCGTTGGTGACCTGGATCGGCGTGGTCTACGCGGGGAATCCTCCGGAGACCAGGGTCATTTCGTTGCCGGTGCCCGCGAGCGCGCTGACCATTCCGGCGGGGTTCGTCCTGCTGCGCCCAATCGGCGACGTGCAGGTGCGCGTTGGTGGCGAGCAGAACACGCTGGCTACGCTCAACACTGCAGAGTTCCAGGTGCATGTGATCTCGTCGGCGATCACGCGCGCCGGTGCCTATTCCATACCTTTGTCGATCACCACCAGCGAGCTCAACGTCGACTTGATCGACCCTCCGACCTCGATACAGATCGACGTCGATGCACTGAAGTCGGTGTCGGTCGCGGTGACGATCGTGCAGACGAATCCTCCGCCAGTCGGCTATCACACCGTCGACGAGGGAGCATCCCCGTCACAGGTCGCCATCTCAGGACCGCTCGGTGAACTCGTCGGAGTTCAGGCGCGCGTCAGCGTCGATCTGGGCGCGCAGAAAGCCAACTTCCAGGCCAGTCTCCGGGTGTACGCGTATAACGCCCGCAACGAGCGGCTCAACAACGTCAATGTCATCCCTTCAGTGGTCAGCGTGAGCATCGCGCTTCTCTCCGACGGGACGACTCGCGAGGTGGCCGTGGTTGCGAATATCGAGGGCAATCCCTCGCCTGGTCACTATCTGGTGAGCGTCGCCTGCAGTCCTTCCACAGTCGTGATCAGGGGTCCGCAGGACCTGCTCAACTCGCTCGATTCCATCCAGACGCTCCCCATCTCCCTGACCGGCGTCAGCGGACAGTACACGCTGACGATCAAACTGGCGCCACCACCCGGTGTGACCCTATCGCAGAAGCAGGTGACGGTGACACTCGATGTGGGCACGCTGCCGACGCCGCCCCCGACACCAACGCCAACGCCAACGCCAACGCCGGGTCCGACTCCGACGTAACCCGTTTCCCCCGCGCCCGTTCCAGAGAGGTCCCATGTGCGGCATCATCGGCTACGCCGGCCCCCGTCCCGCAGCTCCCATCCTGCTCGACAGCCTTCGACGGCTCGAGTATCGGGGCTACGACTCGGCCGGGATCGCGATCATCGACGCCGATGGTGACGTTGCGACGGTCAAGAACACCAACAAGGTCGTCGACCTCGTGCGTCAGGTCGAGGCCGAGGGTATGCCGTCGGGCACCGTCGGCATCGGCCACACGCGCTGGGCAACCCACGGCCGTCCATCGCTCGAGAACGCGCATCCGCACCCGGACTGCACCGGTCGCATCCACGTCATTCACAACGGCATCGTCGAGAACTACCGGGAGCTGCGTACCGAGCTGATGGCTCGGGGTCACGAGTTTCTGAGCGAGACCGACACCGAGGTGGTGCCGCACCTCATCGAGGACGCGTTCCATGGTGACCTCGCCAGCGCGGTGCGCAACGCGCTCAACCGCATGCAGGGCGCGTACGCGCTCGTGGTGATTTCCGCGGACCAACCGGATCGCGTGGTCGGCGCGCGAATGAACGCACCGCTGGTCGTCGGGCTCGGCCGCGGCGAGGTGTTTATCAGCAGCGACATCACCGCCTTGATCCCGTACACGAAGCGAATCGCGCTCATCGGCGAAGGCGAGATCGTCACCGCAACGCCCGAAGGGATCACCGTGCGCCAGATGGACGGAACCGCCGTCGAGGCGCGCGTCGTCACCGTCGACTGGGAAGCTGAGCAGGCGCAGAAGAACGGTTATCCGCACTTCCTCCTCAAGGAGATTCACGAGCAGCCTGCGGCGGTGCGCAACGCGCTGAGTGGACGGATCGACGATCTGGGCATGGTCACGCTGCCCGAACTCGGTCTCGATGACGCGAGGCTCGCGGCCGTGCACGAGGTCGTGCTGGTCGCGTGTGGGTCAGCCTGGTATGCATCGATGGTGGCGGGCTACGCGATCGAGCATCTCGCCAAGATCCGTTGCAAAGTCGAAGCGGCGAGCGAGTTCCGATATGGCGAAGCACTGGTCGACGAACACTCGCTGGTCATCGCCGTCTCGCAGTCGGGTGAGACCGCCGACACGCTTGCGGCGATCCGTCAGGCGCGGCGCGCGGGGGCGCAGGTCATCGCGATCACCAACGTGGTGGGGAGCGCACTCTCGCTCGAGGCAGACGGCGCGCTGTACATGCAAGCCGGACCCGAGATGTCCGTTGCCGGCACCAAGACCTTCATGACCCAGATGGTTTGTGGCCTGCTGCTCGCACTCCGCATCGCCGATGCGCGCGGCACGCTCGACGTCACCGAGCACCAACGCCTGGTCGCCGAGTTGCAGCATCTTCCCGACCTCCTCAGCAAGACACTGGAGCTCGAGCCGATGCTCGTCGACCTCGGGCAGCGATTCGCGCACGCGCACAGCGCCCTCTATATCGGCAGGGGCATCAACTTCCCGATCGCCATGGAAGGCGCGCTCAAGCTGAAAGAGATTTCCTACGTGCATGCCGAGGGGTACGCGGCGGGTGAGCTCAAGCACGGACCCATCGCCTTGCTCGAGCCAGACGTCCCGGTGATCGCCATCGCGACTCGCTCCGCGACGCTCCCGAAAATGGTGAGCAACATCCAGGAGGTGCACTCGCGCGACTCGCCCGTGATCGCGCTCGTGACCGAGGGTGAGGATCCCTTCGACGACGGATTCGCGAGTGTCATCCCGGTCCCGGGTTGCTCAGAGTTGCTCTCGCCCCTCATCAACGTCATCCCGATGCAGCTCTTCGCCTACCACGTCGCCGTGCAGCGAGGATGCGATGTCGACCAGCCCAGGAACCTCGCGAAATCGGTGACTGTGGAATAGTCGTCGGATGACGCTGGTGGTCGGGGTCGACGTGACCGTCGTGGACCGCATCGCCGGAGCGCTGCGACGGAATCCTCGTTTTGCGCAGCGGATCTACACGGACGCTGAGCAGCGGTATGCCGCCGCCAAGCCTGAGCGGTGGGCGAGCCGGTGGGCCGCAAAGGAGGCGGTCAAGAAACTGTACGGTTCGATGGGCGAACGGATGCCGGCGTACAAGGACATCGAAGTCGTCCGCCGCCGTGGCGGTGCGCCGCAGGTACACGTTCGCGGCGAGTCGACCGACATCGCGCTGTCCCTGACCCACGATGGCGGCCTGGCGATCGCTGTTGCAGTGAGCCGCGGGCCACGTCGCCGCCAGTCGCTGCCCGAGGTGCCCGGCGAATTCACACTCGCGGATCGCCCCGACGACGGCCACAAGGGCACGTTCGGTCGCGTCGTGGTCGTCGCCGGCTCGAAGGACTACACCGGTGCGCCACGTCTCGCTGCGATGGGCGCAGCGCGCGGAGGAGCCGGGCTGGTCGAGATGTGTATTCCGGCATCGATACATCCGATCGTGGCGGCCAGCTGTCTCGAGGTGATGCCTACGTCGATTCCCGATGCCGGCACCGGCGTGCTGCATCCGGAAGGTCTTTCGGCGCTGCGCCAGCGCACCAACGCTGCCGATGCGCTGGTCGTCGGCCCCGGACTCGGACGCTCGCCGGAGACAAGCAACGTCGTGCTTGATCTCCTTGCAGACATGCGCTGTCCAGCAGTCATCGACGCTGATGCGCTCAACATCGTCGCGACCGCGACCGCAGATCAACGCTTTGACTGGAGCAGGTGCGACCTGCTCAACGTCATCACGCCCCATCCCGCGGAGATGGCGCGCCTCGCCGGGATGGACACCGCCGCGGTACAGGCAGATCGCACCGGCACCGCCGAGCGTTATGCGGCGCAACACGGAGTCGTCGTGGTGCTCAAGGGCGCTGAGACGGTGATCGCCCAGCGCGGACAGCCGACTTTCGTGGACCGTCATCGCGTGGTGGCTCTCGCGACCGGTGGCACTGGCGACGTGCTCGCAGGGTTGATCGGGTCGATGCTCGCCCAGGGCCTCGCCCCTCGCGATGCGGCGATCGCGGGCGTGACCATCCACGCACAGGCCGGCCTCATGGCGCAGGCTCGGAGGGGTCGCGCCGGGGTCCTCGCCTCAGATGTGATCGAAGCGCTGCCGGCTGCGCAAGAACTGCTCCGGCAGGCGATCGAAGCGGCTAGTTCCCGTAGATGAACCCTTCGATATCGATGCTCGTGTCGCTGATCACGCGGTAGTCAACCTGGTTCCAGCCTGCGAAGTTCATCTCCGAAAGCTTGAACGAACCTGCCGGAATCCCCGCAGCCGGGCCAACCGCCTCCACATAGGCAACATGACCGAGTGAGCTGACGCCGCTCACGCCGGGCCGGAAGACGACGATCGCGCCGGCGGTCGGCGACCTGCCTTCCTTGTAACCATCAGCCGCGGCAGCGCTGTACCAGTCTCTCGCGTTGCCCAGCCATGGGACGCAACGTCGGGTCGCGACGTAGTACGTGCAGAACCCGTATGCGAAATGGTCGCCGCAGGGTGCATTGCCGACGTGCGGTCCCGACTCGAGAAACGCGATCTGCTGGTCAACGTCGGCGATCTCCGCGGCGACCTGGCGAGCAGGTCCATTCAGTCCCGCGAAGAGTGTGTTGCGGTCCGCAAGAACGGTCAGCATCCTGTCGCTCTGCGCTGCGAGTTGCCCTTCGAGACTGCCGGCGGTGGCCGCGTCGGCACGGATATTGGTCTGCTCGGCGGTGATGGCCCGGCTCGACGTCGCAAGGCGCTCGACAAGCTGGAAGACCTGGTGTGAAACCTGGTTCGCGGCTTTCAACTCGTCGATCGCCTGGTTGAAGGACCGCGCGCTCAGCACGGCCGCGAGCACCTGGTTGTTACCGCTGGTCTCGTAGGTCGCGCGCGTAATCGCCGCCAGCTGCGCTTTGTCCTGCGCGGCGGTCGCGTCGTTGCTTTTCAGCTGACCGCTCAGTGAAAGCAGAGTCGCGTTGAGCTTGGCGAGCTGCTTGCGCTCGTTCAGCACCCGCTGCTGCTGGGCGTTGAAGGAGGCTTCCGCCGAACCGACGGCGCCACCCGCGGCATTCAGGCTGGGTTGCATCGCGGCGAGCTCTGCGATGAGTTGCGCGCGCCGCTGCTGCAGCGCTGCGATGGCAGAGTTCGGCGCCTGCGAAGCGCCTGCCTTCGTGTTTGCCTGAGTATTCGGGATGGCTCCGAGCCCGGTGGCCAGAAGGGTGATGACGCCTGCTGCAACCAGGGCCACCTTCCGGCTCAACGTCAAAATAGGCATCCTCCAATTGATCGGCCGCCGGGTGCCCTCTCAAGGCCCCGATCGGTACGTCCCCGCCGCACCTTACCGATCCCGAGGGGCAGAACGCAAGCTTGGACGCCGCGCGCCACCGTACCTCGGACACGGGCCACGTATATTGCGGACCTGTGACGTTGGACACTGACCGCACCGCCGAACGAGGCTTCGACACGGGTGGCCCGACCCTCGGCGACGTCGGTGAGCGGGAGGTGCTGAGGGCCCTGACTGCGATCGCTCGAGAGGACTCGTCTGCCCTTGCCCTCGGCACTGGGGACGACGCGGCGGTCTGGTCCCCGGTGCCCGGACGCGACGTCGCGATCAGCCAGGACGCGGTCGTCGAAGGGGTTGATTTCCGGCGTTCATGGCTGAGTCCACGGCGTCTCGGCGCTCGGGCACTCGCCGTCGCGCTCTCGGACCTGGCCGGGATGGGTGCACGCCCGGCGTGGTGTGCCGCGACCCTGTGCGCTCCGACAAGCACCTGTTTCGAGGATGTGCTCGAGATCCAGCGGGGGCTGTGCGCGGCCGCTGCGGCCGCGGGGTGCGCGGTGGCCGGTGGGGACGTGAGCGCGCTCGACGGGCCGCTGGTCCTTGACGTCTCGGTGGGCGGGACGGTCGTGTCCGGTGAGCTGCTGCGCCGTGATCACGGGCGCCCGGGCGATCTCATGGTGGTGACCGGCATGCTCGGCCGCGCAGCGGCAGGGCTCCGCCTGCTCTTCGATGGCGGCGAGGATCTCTCCGAACAGGAGCGAGCGTGGGTCGAAGCGCAGCGGTCGCCGGCCGCGCGCATCGCCGAGGGGCTCCACCTGGTCGGGGCGGGAGTGCGCTGCGGAGGCGACATCAGCGACGGGTTGTTGATCGAGCTGGAGCGCATCACCGAGATGTCCGGGTGCGGCGCCGAGGTCTGGATCGACCATGTTCCGGTGGAGTCCGCGCTCGTCTCCGACTTCGGCGCCGCGTGGCCGGACCTGGCCCTCGGCGGTGGTGAGGATTTCGAGTTGGTGGCAACGCTCCCCGAGGCTGCGGTAGCCGGGCTCCTCGCGGCCTGGCCGCGGGACCTCGCCCCGCTGACGGTCGCCGGGCGACTCCGCGAGGGGACTGGGGTCGTGGTGCTCGATCGGGAGGGCGGCGTGACCGTCCCAACCCCGCGCACAAGCTCGCGGCACTTCGCGTGAGCATCGTGGGCGCGGCGGTGCGTTGCATGACGGAGACGGACACGCTTGCGCTCGGAGAGCGCATCGGGAGGCATGTGGCAGGTGGCGACCTCATCATGCTCAGCGGGCAGCTCGGCGCGGGCAAGACCGTGCTCGTCCGCGGCATCGCAACCGGGATGGGGATTGACCCAGCTTCGGTGCGCAGCCCGACGTTTGTGCTCCATCACGTCTACCGCGCCGGCCCCAAGGTCCTGCATCACCTCGATCTCTACCGGCTCGGACCTGGCGCGGACATCCGCCTGCTCGATATCGATGCGATGCTCGACTCTGGCGGCGTGGTGGTGGTGGAGTGGGGCGAGCACGCGGCGGGTGCGGCTGAGGCCGAGGTCAGCGTCAGTCTCGGCATCGACGAGGACGGCACCCGCGTGATCAGCGCGCCTGCCGGCGCTCCGGAGCGGCTGATGCTCGCCTGGGTCGACGGGGTGTCGCGGTGAGCGTGCTCGCCATCGACACCTCGTCGCGATCGCGCGTCGTCTGCGTGCTGGCGTCACCTGGAGGCGAACTCATCGACGGCGCGGTGGTGCACGGCGAGTCGGTCGGCACCGCACTCCCACCACTGCTTGCCCGCATGCTCGGTTCCGTCGATGTCGCAGTCGTCGTGGTGACCGGCCCCGGGACGTACACCGGCGTGCGTGCCGGGATGGCTGCCGCGCTCGGTGTCGCGCAGGCTCGTGACCTTCCGCTTCATGGCGTCGGCTCGCTCGAGGTCATCGACTGCGGTTCACGCCAGCCCGGCAACGGCGACCCGTGGCTGGTCGCAGACGCGGGGCGTGGCGCGCTGTACGCCGCCCGCGCGTCCGCCGCGTCGCACGCGGTGCGCATACCGCTCGCGGATTTCGACCCCGGCGGCGAGCCGGTCCACAGCGTCGACGATCTGCCCCTTCCCGGCCTGGTCGCCGTTGACCCGGCGTCAGCGCTCGCACGAAGTGTCGTCATCGCGCTCGCGCGCCCGGCGCTCGATCCGGCCGGGCTCAGCGCGGTCTACGCCGACTGATTCGTCGCGACCGGCCCATAGCCCGTGCGGCTCAGCGGCGCGCACCATCGATGCATTCAACTCCGCGCGGCCCTGCCCTCTCGGGATGGCGCGGTTATGATGCAGAGGCGGAGCAACCATCCCATGTCAGGGTCAACATGCAGGTCGTCCCTCGTCTCGCGGTCGAGCCGATGCGCTTTGAGGACATCGCCGCCGTCCAGGCTATAGAGCGGCAGGTCTTCGCGTCGCCGTGGCCGAAGAATGCGTATGCCAGCGAGCTGTCGCAGAACCGGCAGGCGTCGTACGTCGTGTTGCGTCAGGACAACGAGCTCGTCGGCTATGCGGGCCTGTGGCGGGTGGCGCTCGAGGCCCATGTCACTACCATCGGCGTGCGCGCCGGCGATCATTCGAAAGGCTACGGGACGGTGCTGTTCGCAGCCCTCGTGCAGCGGGCATATGCGCTCGGCGCCCGGTGGATCACGCTCGAAGTCCGCGACACCAACGACCACGCGATCCGGCTCTACGAACGGTTCGGTTTCAAGGCCATCGGGCGCCGCCGCGGTTACTACACCGACAACGGCGAGGACGCGGTGATCATGTGGAGCGACAGCATCCACGCTCCGGAATTCAAGCGCGGTTTCACCGCGATCCTGAGCGGCATCGATGTCGCCGGCGTCGGGGGTGGACCCTCGATGGAGTACCCGTCCGCCTGAATCTCCTCGCGATCGAGACCTCCTGCGACGAGACCGCTGCGGCGGTACTCACGGATGGACGCGAGGTGCGCTCCTCGGTGGTGTCGTCGCAGATCGCGTTGCACGCGGTGCATGGTGGGGTCGTCCCCGAGCTGGCGGCGCGCGCACATCTGGAAGGTCTCGCCACCGTCGTCGACGCGGCGCTCGCTCCCATGTCCGGCGGCTGGAGCGACATCGACGCGGTTGCGGTGACGCGCGGACCCGGACTGGTCGGGTGCCTCATCGTCGGCACCATGTACGCCACCAGCGCGGCACTCGCCCGCGGCCTGCCGCTCGTCGGCGTCTCGCACCTCGCGGGCCATGTGTACAGCGCCTGGCTCGCGGACCCGGATCTCGAGCCGCCCTATCTCGCGCTGCTGGTCAGTGGCGGCCATACCGAGTGCGTCGTCCTTCGTGAGCACGGTGTCGCAGAACGACTGGCCGCCACCCGCGACGATGCCGCCGGCGAGGCCTTCGACAAGGTGGCCAGACTGCTGGGACTCGAGTATCCCGGTGGGCCGGCGATCCAGCGGGTTGCGGCAACCGGTGACGCGCGCCGCTTTCCGCTGCCCCGTACCCGGCTTGACGGAGCGTTCTCCTTCAGCGGCCTCAAGACCGCTGTTCGCTACATGGTTCGCGACCTCGGACCGGCGGTGCTGACGGCAGCGGGCGTCCCGAGCGATCCGCAGGTGGTCGCGGATCTCGCCGCGAGCTTCCAGGCTGCCGCCGTCGATCAGCTGGTGGCCGGGCTGGCAGCGGCCGCGGAACGCACCGGGGCGACGACGGTGGCGGTGGTCGGCGGTGTCGCTGCCAACCGAGCGCTTCGCGAAGCCGTCGCCGCGCGCTTCAGCGGGCTCCGCGTCGTGGTGCCGCCCTTCGACCTCTGCACCGACAACGCGGCGATGATCGCGGCCGCGGGCTGGCACCGCCTCCGCGTCCACGGACCCGACGTCGCCGGCTTCGACGTCGATCCGTCCCTGGCGGACTGCGCGTAGTGTCCCCGTCAGTGAGCGCTGACGACGACATGACCCTCCACCGCTCGGAGACCACTGAGCGCTACCTCGAGGCCATCTACTACATCCAGCACGAGGGCGAGATCCCGCGGCCCGGACGGCTTGCGGAGTGGCTCGGCGTGAGCGCGCCGACTGTGACCGTATCCTTGCAACGGCTGGCTCGTGATCACCTCATACGGATCGCCGAGGATCGATCGGTCGAGCTCACCGAGAGCGGTGGTGAAGCCGCCGCCACCATCGTTCGCCGCCACCGCATCGTCGAGCGCTGGCTCACCGACGTGCTCGGGCTCGACTGGGCAACTGCCGACCTCGAGGCGCAGACACTCGCGCACGGGATGTCGGCGATGGTGCTGGAGCGGATCGACGATTCCCTCGGCCGGCCCACCACCTGCCCACACGGCAACGTCATCCCCGGGCGCACGCCGCCGCAGGGCCGGCGGCTGATCCGCATCGTCGACCTTGCCGAAGGCGAGCGGGCCAAGGTCGCCCGGATCTCTGAGGTGGCCGAGCACGAGGCGCCGCAGCTGCTCCACCTCCTCGACGAGCGCGGCATCATGCCGGGCATTGAAGTCGCGGTGATCGCCAGCACGCCGGCCATCTGGCGGCTCCGCGTCGGAGAAAGAGAGGTGAGCCTGGAGGCAAGCACCGCTCAAGCCGTCTGGGTCGAGAGCCCGGCCGCCTAGCCTTCGCTCGTATCAGGACGCCCAGGCAAGGACGTCGCCGCGGACCGAGAGCGTTACCGGCGTGCCGGGCGCCAATGGGTCGAGCCCATCCGCCCGGGCGCGCAGCACTGGCTCTCCAAGGGCGTCGGGCTGCACGGTGAGCACGGTGTCGTGCCCGTGGTATTCGCAGGCGACCACGGTGCCGGGCACGCCGGCCCCACCACCGGGCGACGCAACGATCTGCTCGGGCCGTATCAGCACCACCACCGCACCCCCGGCGCCGGACATCGACTGCCCTGCACGGAGACGGACGACCCCCAGGGTCGTGCGCGCACTTGCACCGTCGAGCATGCCGGCGAGGAGGTTCGCCTCGCCGAGGAAGCCGGCCATGTCGGCGTCGACCGGGTGCTGGTACAGCTCCTGTGGCTTCGCGAACTGCGCGATCTGCCCATCTCGGAGCACCGCGACATGGTCGGCGAGCGACAGCGCCTCGTCCTGGTCGTGGGTCACCAGCACCGCAGTGACTCCGGCGGTGCGAAGGATGGATCGAACATCGGCACGGACCGTGGAGCGCAGGGCCGGGTCGAGCGAGCTGAAGGGTTCGTCCATGAGCACGATGGTCGGTTCCACTGCGAGGGCACGGGCAAGCGCGACGCGTTGCTGCTGGCCGCCGGACAGCTCGTGCGGATAGCGAGGTTCGAGCCCGTCCAGTCCCACCATCCGGCAGAGGTCCGCGACGCGAGGTCCGCTGCGGGCCCGGCGCGCCAGCCCGAACCCGACGTTCGCCGCGACCGTGAGATGAGGGAACAACGCCCCGTCCTGGGGCACGTAGCCGATACGCCGGCGTTCCGGGGGGACAAAGAGGTTTGGGCCGTCGACAGGTGTTTCGCCGAGGAGGATCCGGCCGCTGTCAGCCCGATCGAAGCCGGCGATGAGCCGCAGCAGCGTGGTCTTGCCACTCCCCGAGGCGCCGAGCACTGCCGTGAACGATCCCGCGGGCACGTCGATGTCCAGGCCTTTCAGAACCTCGTTGGGGCCGAAAGCCTTGCGCAGGTGCTCGGTGGAGAGGCCGCTCATCGTCCAAGTGTCGCGCTCGAGGATTGGTTGCGGCTGAACCAGCGCCCGACGAGGAGCGCCGGGACCACCGCCAGCCCGACCATCACCGCGGCATACGGCGCCGCAGCTGAATACGAAACGTTGCTCGTGTAGGCCCAGAACTGCGTGGCGAGCGTCTGCACCCCGGTTGGCACCAGGATGAGCGTCGCGGTGAGCTCGGTGACCGAGGCCATGAAGACGAGGCAGAACGCCGCCGCCAGCCCCGGTGCGATGAGTGGCACGGTCACCTCGAGCCGGGCGCGAAGCGGCCGCTTGCCGAGCGACCGGGCCAGTTCCTCGAGTCCGACCGGAGCGCGCGCCACGGTTGCGCGCACGGCGATGAGCGCGAGCGGGAAGAACAAGAGCGCGTACGCGACGACCAGCATCGGTGGCGTCTGGTAGAGGGGCAGCAGATAGTTGGTGCCGAGGAAGACGAGCGCGAGCGCAACCACCACACCGGGCAGCGCCTGGACCAGCATCGTGCTGCGTTCGAGCAGGCGGCTCCATCGCGAGCGATGCCGGATCGCGAGGAGAGCGACGGGCAGCGCCAGCAGCGTGGCGAGCGCGGCAGCCGCGGCGCTGTATCCCGCCGTGTAGAGCGTCGCGCTCAGCACCGTCGTCGATGCCGGCAGCGTGGAGGCGCCGCCGTGCACCATCCAGTACACGATCATCGCGACCGGCAGCCCGAGTGCCATGGCAACCAGAAGGGTCAGCGCGAGCAGCACCGGGCCGGTCGACCGCCCGAGATGAACCCGCGCGCCGCGTCGGGCGACCATCGGGCCCACTCTCGACGTCCGCCCTCGATCGGGGAGGGCAGCCTCGCCGCAGAGGATGAGCACGCCGAGCAGGACGAGCACCAGCGAGAGCGCGCATGCAGCCGGCGCGTTGAAGCCGACCTCGAACTCGGTGAAGATTTCAGTGGTGAACGTCTGGTAGCGGAGGATCTCGAACGCGCCGTACTCAGCCAGCAGCGCCAGCGAGACCAGCAGGCATCCGCCGAGCAACGCCGAACGCGCCTGACGCACGGTGACTCGCCAGAAGACGGCAGCGGGCCGGAGTCCGAGGCTGCGGGCAACCTCCTCCTGGCCAGGGTCCGCCGAACGCAGGCTCGCGGCCACCGGCAGGTAGACGAGGGGGTAAAGGCCGAGCGTCATGACCAGCACGGCGCCCCAGTATCCGGAGAGCCACGGCGCGGCCGAAAGCCACCCGTAGGCGATCACGAAGTCCGGCACCGCAGCTGGGAGGATGACGAGCACGGCCCAGGCCCGACGCCCCGGGAGGTTGGTGCGCTCCACCCACCACGCCGCGGCGGTCCCGATCACCGCACAGCACAGGGTCGTGACCAGGGCAAGGCGAAGGGTGTTCCAGAGCAGCGTGGCCGTGAGCCCGCGAAACAGCAGGTTGGAGATGGACGTTTCGCCAACCTGGCCGGCATCGACCAGCAGAAACACCACCGGCACCAGCAGCAGGGCAGCGACGAGCAGGCTCGTCAGCGCGAGGGCGCGCGGCCTCCGCGAGCGCCGGATCCCCCTCGCAGGGCGCCCGGCGATTGCAGGGTCGGCAACGGCTATCGACACGCCGGCATTCTGGTCAGATCAGCTGTGCCTGCTGGAGCAGGCTGACGGCCGTGGCGCCGGTCCCCAACTGGGCGATCGTGATGGGATCAGGTTGCAACGAGGCGAACGGGACCTGATCACCGGCAGGCATGACACTCGGATCCATCGGGTACTCGAAGCTGTCGCCCTGGGCGATGATCTCCTGCCCCGCCGGGCTCACCAGGAAGGCCAGGAACTCCTGCGCGCCGCTCGGGTTGTGGCTCGACTTCAGCACCCCGGCGCCGGAGACGTCGACGACGTAGCCGGGATCGTGCGCGACAAGAAAGGCGACCTTCGAATGCACGGCACTCACGCCGACCTCGGCCTGCTCCCGGTACCAGTAGTAGGTGTTGACGACTCCGATAGCGACTTCGCCACTGTTCACCTGCGCAACCAGCGTCTCGTTGTCGGGATACGTGTGATCACCTGCGTTCGCCTTCAACCCCTCCAACCACCGCACGGTCGCCGGTGCGCCCTCGGCCTGGTCGACTGAGGCGACGATGGGCTGAAAGTCGGTCTCGCTCGGCGCGATGCCGATCCGCCCCTTCCAGCGCGGATCGGCGAGTTGCGTGATCGATGTCGGCAGTTCGCTCGCCTGCAGCATGTGGGTGTTGTAGACGATCACGGACACGCGGGCTGACACGCCCACCCAGTCGCTCTGCGGCGAGTCGTACTGGCTCGGGACCGCCACGAGTGTCGCCGGATCGACGGGGGCGAGCAGGCCCTTCGAACTCAGGAACTCGAGCGCCGGCGAATTCTCCGTGAAGAAGAGGTCGGCCGGCGAATGGGATCCCTCCTGGACGATCTGGTTGGCGAGCACGTCCTCGCTGTCGCTGCGGACGTCGACATGGATGCCGGATTTCTTCTCGAAGGCAGTCACCAGCGCGATCGCCGTCTGCTCGTGCTGGCCGCTGTACAGCGTCAGGGTCCTGGCCGGGTCACCGCTCGACCCACATGCGACGAGCGACGCTGCCAACGTGACCGCCGAAACTGCGATCACCGCGACCCGGGAACGCGCGCGGGGGACCATGTCGCTTAGGTTAGCCTAAGCTAACTCCGATGGTGGGTGCCGGCTGCGCGTCGGGACGCCGTACGCTTGCGTGGCTGGCACTCGGTTAGGTAGAGTGTTAGCAGTCACCCACTAAGAGTGCTAATAACCCAGGAGGCCCCATGTCCCTCAACCTACGTCCCCTTGCCGATCGCGTCGTCGTCAAGCCCGTCGAGCGTGACGAGATGACCAAGAGCGGCATCGTCCTCCCCGACACCATCAAAGAGAAGCCCCAGGAAGGGATCATTGAGGCAGTCGGCAACGGTCGCTACAACGAGCAGACCGGTGTGCGCGTCGCGCTCGATGTCAAGGTTGGCGACCGCGTGATGTACGCGAAGTACGCCGGCAGCGAAGTCAAGATCGACGACGTCGAGTACCTGATCCTCGGTGAGAAGGACATCCTCGCGGTCGTCGAGAAGAACGGCAACAAGAGCTAGGCACGAGTAACAACGAATGCCAGCAAAGCAGCTACGTTTCGAGGCGCCGGCTCGCGCCGCGCTCGCACGCGGTGCAGCGATCGTCGCCGACACCGTCGCCGTGACACTCGGACCACGCGGTCGCACCGTCGTGCTGGACAAGAAGTTCGGCCCGCCGCTCATCAGCAATGATGGGGTGACGATCGCGCGCGAGCTCGAACTCGAGGATCACTTCGAGAACATGGGCGCGCAGCTGCTCAAGGAAGTGGCGATCAAGACCAACGACATCGCGGGCGACGGCACGACCACGGCGACGGTCCTGGCGCGTGCGATGCTCGACGAAGGGTTGCGCAATCTCGCGGCCGGCGCCGCGCCGAACGATCTCCGCCGCGGCATGATGGCCGCCTGCGACGCGGCTGTCGAATCGATCCGCGCTCGCTCGCATCCCGTCAAGGGTGGCGACGACATTCTTCGCGTTGCCACGATCAGCTCGGGCGACGCAACCATCGGCGCCATGATCTCCGACGCCTTCGACAAGGTGGGGAAGGAAGGCGTGGTGTCGGTCGAGGACGGCACCGGCATCGACACCGAGGTCGACGTCGTCGAGGGCATGCAGTTCGATCGCGGGTACATCTCCGCGCACCTCGTCACCGACCTCCAGAACATGGAGTCGGTCTTGCTCGACGCACGAGTTCTCGTCACTGATGCCAAGATCTCATCGGTGGCCGACCTGCTCCCGTCGCTCGAATTGGTGATGCGTGCGGGCCGTCCGCTGCTCATCGTGGCCGAGGACGTGCAGGCCGAGGCGCTCGCGACGCTGGTGGTGAATCGCGCGCGCGGCACCTTCAGCGCGATGGCCGTGAAGGCCCCCGCCTTCGGAGAGCGACGTGACGCGGTCCTGCAGGATCTGGCGGTGCTCACCGGAGCGACGGTCATCAGTGAGAAGACCGGGACACGCCTCGACGGCGTCCGCGACGATCAACTCGGCACCGCGGGACGCGTGACCGTCACCAAGGACGACACCACGATCGTTCGTGGCGCCGGCACCAAGGAGGCGATCGAAGCCCGTTGCGCCGAGATCCGCCAGCAGATGGAGGAGACCACGTCCGAGTGGGATCGCGAGAAGCTGCAGGAGCGGCTGGCGCGGCTGACCGGTGGCGTCGCCGTGGTCAAGGTCGGTGCGGCAACCGAAGTCGAGATGAAGGAACGCAAGTCTCGCGTCGAGGATGCACTGGCAGCCACGCGCGCGGCCATCGAGGACGGTGTGGTCGTCGGCGGCGGCGTTGCCCTGCTGCGTGCGATTCCTGCGGTCGAGGCGCTCAAGCTCGAGGGCACCGCTCGCGTCGGGGCCGACATCGTCGCCCGCGCACTCCGTGAGCCCCTGCGGATCATCGCCGCCAACGCCGGTCTCGAAGGCCAGGTCGTCGTCAACGCGGTGCTCGAATCCGAAGGTGATCACGGCTTCGATGCGGCCACCGAAACCTACGGGAACCTCGTCGAACGCGGCGTCATCGACCCGACCAAGGTGGTCGTGTCGGCACTGGTCCACGCGACGTCGATCGCGACCATCGTGCTGAGCACGGATGCACTCATCGCCGACGCACCGGAGCGGCCGGAAGGCGGGTCGGGCGGCGGTGGCCACAACCACGGTGGTGGCGGGATGGGCATGGACGACGACGACATGGACTTCTAGCTGCCCGCAGCCCATTGGTCACGGGCAGCCCGTGACCACGACCGGTGTCGTACCGTTGCCCTGGTCATGGGCCGACCATCAGTGATCTTGCAGTGATCTTGCCGAGCGCTCAGGCGAACTCCTGACGTGTGCGGTATCACCGGGTTCTGGGGTTCGCCCGACAGGGCGCTCCTGGTGGCGATGACCGAGTCGATCCGCCATCGTGGCCCCGACGACGAAGGGTACTTCGAGGACGCGGTCGCGTCACTCGGGTTTCGACGCCTCAGCATCATCGACCTCGAGCACGGCAATCAGCCGGTCTCGATGGACGGCGGCAAGCTCCAGATGGTCTACAACGGCGAGGTCTACAACTTCCGCGAGCTTCGCGCTGAACTGGCCGCACTCGGGCACGAATTTCTGACCTCGTGTGACACCGAGGTGGTGCTCCACTCCTACGCGCAGTGGGGGACCGACTGCTTCCGCCGCTTCAACGGCATGTGGGGCCTGGCGATCCTCGACGAACGCGCCGCGGCGCCGAAGATCGTGCTGGCGCGCGATCACTTTGGCATCAAGCCGCTGTTCTACGCGCGGCATCGCGGTCGCATTGTCTTCGCGTCGGAGATCAAGGCGATCATCCAGGACGAGACCTTCCCGCGTGAAGTGGACGAGCAGCAGATGTACGAGTACCTGCGCTTCGGCCTGTTCGACCACAACGACGGCACCTTTTTCCGCGGCATCCGTCAGGTGCCGGCAGCCGCCTTCGCGGTGATCGAGGGGAGTGCGATCTCGGAGTGCGTGTACTGGACCCCGCGACTTTCGGAAGACGGTGACCCGAGCCCCGAGGTATTTCGCGCGGCGTTCGAGAAAGCGGTGCAGCGCCGTCTCGTCGCCGATGTCCCGGTGGGAATCTGCCTGAGCGGCGGCCTCGACTCGTCCTCGATCTGCACGGTGATGGCGCAGCAACTCCGCGATCACGTGGCCGACGCCGAATCACTGGGCGATCGCATCAAGACGTTCTCCGCTGTGTTTCCCGGCGACCGCATCGATGAGAGCACGTACATCGAGAGCGTGCTCGAGGTGACCGGCGCCGACACGAGCACCGTGAACCCCACCGACCAGGACTTCATCCGGGAGCTCGAGGCATGGGTCTGGCACATGGAGGAGCCGATGGTGTCGTCGGCGCCGTTCGCGATGTGGATGGTGATGCGGCTTGCGCGGCGCCAGGTGACGGTCACGCTCGACGGGCAGGCGGGCGACGAACTGCTCGCGGGGTACGACCATTACCCGTACGTGCTGCTGCGACAATTGCTGCGCGAGCGCCGCTACACGGAATTCGCGCATGAGGCATGGCTCTTGCGCGACATCGTCGGGCCGCTCGTGCGCCGCCGGCTCCGCGAGCGCGGTCAGCGCGTCGACGTCGGTGCAATGCTCTCGCCCAACTTCACACGCGGTCGAAAGCCACCTGAGGACGATCGCGTCGCCGACGACCTCAAGCGCCGCCTCCTCCAGGACTTCCGCACCTACAGCCTGCCCCCGTTGCTGCGTTACGAGGATCGCGCGTCGATGGCGCACTCGCTCGAATCACGTTTGCCGTTCCTCGACCAGGAGCTGGTCGACTACATCCTGACGCTGCCGCGCACGGCGATCATCCACAACGGCTGGACGCGCGCGGTGATGCGGCAGGCGTTGCATGGTGTGCTCCCCGCGAAGGTGGAAGCGCGTCGCAAGAAGATCGGCTTCACGACCCCCGAGTTCCGCTGGTACCGCCGTCAGCGCGCGGTGCTGCAGAGCCTCATGCGATCGCCGTCATTTCGTGCACGTCCTTACTGGAAAGCTGCGGCGGTCGCGGAGAACTTTCGCCGCGCCTGCACCGGCGAGGTCGAGGAGTCGATGTTCTTCTGGCGCGCGGTCAACGCCGAGGTCTGGCTGCGCGTCTACATCGACAGTCCGACCCGAGCGCTGGACAAGCAAAGCTACGAAGGCGGGTTCGTCGGGCGCGGTGATCGCGCGACCGCGGCCAAGGTCGTCCATGGACCGGCGCTGCTCGAAGGAGCGCGCCTGAACTGGGGACGACATCTCTTCCTCGAGGATCGCGGTCGGATCTGGGCGCGATTCCCGCTGCGCTCGGCGCTGCTCAAACCCGGCGACGACGTGCTCCAGGCGCTGGCGGACAGCCTCGATCGCCAGAGCACCGGCGGCGTCAGCGTCCAGGACGGCGACATCCTGCTCGTCAGCTCGAAGGCACTGGCCATCAGCCAGGGGCGCTCGTACCCCATCGACGAGATTCCAGTGACACGAACGGCACGTCTGCTGTCGCGCTATGTACGCCACACATCCACCGGTATCGGTCTCGCGCATCCCACCACGATGCAACTCGCCCTCGACGAGGCTGGGGTTCCCCGGATCTTCCTCGCCGCAGCAGCGGCGGCCGTGACCAAGCCGCTCGGGATGCGTGGCATGTTCTACCGTGTTGCGGGACATGGGGTGAACGCCATCGATGGTCCGTCGTCGATCAACCTGCCACCCTACGACAAGTGGTCCACCAAGGCACCCGTCGATCCGAAGGGCGAGACGTTGCGGATTGCAGCAGATGTGCGCCGCCGCACCGGGCGTCGAGTCGCGGTCGCGATCATCGACGCGAACGACATGGCCGCCGAGGTCTTCGCCTGCACCGCCATCAACGCCGAGTCGGTTCTGGCCATGATCGCCGACAACCCGCTGGGACAGTCGGATGAGCAGACGCCGTTTGCGCTGGTGCGCCGGGTGGTGCTTGCGGGCGCGCCGGAGCCGGCGGTTGCTGAGCGGGTACCGGTCGGAGCGTGAGCGCGTCGGTGGGGGAGGGTCTCCTCCGCTGGGTGGAGGTTGACACCGACCAGCTCAGCGTGAACGCTGCCTCGATCGCGGCGCTGGTTCGGCCTGCCGGATTCATGGCGATGGTGAAGTCGAACGGCTACGGGCATGGCCTGGTGATCGCTGCTCGAGCCGCGGTCGACGGCGGCGCGACGTGGTTGGGTGTGTACACACCGCAGGAGGCGTTTGCCCTCCGGAGTGCGGGACTCGAAGTGCCGATCCTGGTCGCGGGCTGGAGCCCGCCCTCGTCCTATGCCGAGCTCATCGCACGGCGGCTTGACGTCAGCGTGTTCGACGCTCACGCCGTGCGCGCGCTGGCCGCAACCGCTGCCGCACCCGGGGTGCGAACTCGAGTGCAGATCAAGGTCGATACCGGCCTTCATCGACTAGGCGTCGTGCCCGCGGAGATCGCTGCACTGGCGGCGGCGTTGCGCTCGGCTGAAGCACGTATCGAGGTCACCGGCATCTTCACGCACTTCGCCGATCCGGCCGGCGATCCTGTGTTCACGCGAGAGCAGCACGCGCGCTTCCTGGATGCCGTGGAGGAGTTGCGGCTGGTGGCGCCAGGGGCACTGCTCCACACCTCAGGCAGCGCATCCGTCGCAGCGCATCCGTCCATGCACCACGACCTCGTCCGCGTGGGCATCGCCTTCTACGGGTACCCGCCGGTGTCGCTGCCGGCATCGCTCCGTCCGGCGATGAGCGTGTTCGGGCGGGTCGCGCAATTGCGGACCATCCCGGATGGGGAATCCGTCGGCTACGGGCGCACCTGGCGGGCCGGCGGATCCCGTCGCATCGCGACTGTCACCATCGGCTACGGACAGGGACTCCCGCGTTCACTCGCCAACCGTGGACAGGTGGCGATCCGCGGCGTGCGGTGTCCCATCGTCGGTATGGTGAGCATGGATCAGGTGACCGTGGACGTCACCGATGCGGACGCCGTGAAGGTCAACGACGCCGCGATGTTCATTGGCGAGCGCCAGGGCGTCCGCCTCGGGGCCGACGAGGTCGCTGCACTGACCGGCACTCTGTCGTACGAGGTGCTGTGCGGCATCGCGGCGTGGATCCCGCGGCTTCCTGGGTCCACGCCCGCTGCGCTACCGTGAGGGTGTGAGCCGCCCAGTCCGTATCGCCGTCGCCCAGTACGAACCACATGTCGGAGCACTCGAGGACAACCTGTCGCAGGCAGTGCGCTGGGCGACGTCAGCCGCGACCCAGGGGGCCGATCTCATCGTGCTCCCGGAGCTCGCCTCCAGCGGCTACGTCTTCGACGACGAACAGGAGGCGCAGCGTTGTGCCGAAGACCCCGACGATGGGCCGACGGCTCGCGCGCTGCGCGAGGTCAGCGCCGCTCATGGGTGTCACATCGTGTGCGGGATCAGCGAGCGCGACGGGGACTGCCGGCACAACAGCGCGATACTCGTGGGACCGTCCGGCCGCATGGCCACATATCGGAAGCTGCACCTCTACTACAACGAGCAGTCGTGGTTCGTTCCCGGGGTGGAGTTGCCGATCGTCGACCTGCCCTTCGGCCGCGTCGGCATCATCATCTGCTTCGACCTTTGGTTTCCCGAGCCGGTGCGCGCGCTCGCGCTTGCGGGAGCGGAGATCATCGCGGTCCCGACCAACTGGGTCGCCTCGTTCAAGCGCACGGTGTGGGACGACCGCGGCTATTGCCAGGGCGACTACGTCGCGATGGCGACGGCAGCGCAGAACGGCGTCGTCATGGCGTGTGCCGACCGGATCGGCGTCGAGCGCGGCTTCACCTTCATCGGCGCGTCGATCATCGTCGGCGCGGATGGCTGGCCGGTGTCCGGGCCGGCGAGCAAGGATCAGGAGGAGTTGCTGATCGCCGACGTCGACCTCGAATCCGTTGAACAGGCGCGGCATCGCACGCCTCGCAACCATCTGCTGACCGACCGGCGGCCGGACGCGTACCGCGCGTCCGCAGGCACCGCTGCGCCGGCGACCGGGGCGCACGTCTGAGCGCGACCATCGGCGCGACGGCTCTGCTCGACGGCCTCAATGCGCCGCAGCGCGAGGCCGTGGAAGCCCCTGACGGGCCACTGCTCATCTTCGCGGGTGCAGGAAGTGGCAAGACCCGGGTGCTGACGCACCGTATTGCGTATGTCATCGCCACCCGGCGCGTGCGTCCCGACGAGATCTGCGCGGTGACGTTCACCAACAAAGCGGCGCGCGAGATGCGTGCTCGTGTCGAGCAATTGATCGGCGACAGCATCAAGGGCATGTGGCTCGGAACCTTTCACTCGCTCGGGGCACGGTTGCTGCGTCGCGAGGGCGATCAGATCGGGATCCCACCCGGCTACACGATCTACGACGAGTCGGATCGTCTGTCCGCCCTCCGCAACGCCATTCGCAACGAGGGCATTGACGAGAAACGTCTGACGCCGAATCGTGTTGCCCACGTGATCAGCGCCGCCAAGAACGAGCTGCTGGACGCGCGCGACTACCAGGCGACCGTGTCTCCGAACACCATGGAAGAGCAGATCGCGCGCATCTACTGGTCGTACGAGCGCGAACTGGACGCCGCGTCGGCGCTGGATTTTGATGACCTGCTGCTCCGTGCCGTCGTGTTGCTTCGCCAGGTTGACTCTGTTCGCGAGTATTACCAGGATCGCTTCCTGCACCTGTTCGTCGATGAGTATCAGGACACCAACAAGGCGCAGTACGAGCTGGTGAAACTTCTTGGGGCGAAACATCGCAACGTCACCGTGGTCGGTGACGACGACCAGGCCGTGTACGGCTTCCGAGGAGCAGACGTACGCAACATTCTGTCCTTCGAACACGACTTTCCGGACGCGCTGAAAGTGGTGCTTGAACAGAACTATCGCTCCACGCAGCCGATTCTTGACATTGCGCACTCCGTCATACGGAACAACCAGCAACGCGCTTCCAAACGACTCTGGACGGAGCAGGCCATCGGCGATCCCGTGCGCCTCATCTCGGTCTACGACGAACGTGAGGAGGCACTGGCGGTCAGCTCCGAGATCGAGAATCTCATTGGCCGTGAAGGCGTCTCGCTCGCGGAATGCGCAGTGCTCTATCGAACCAACGCGCAGTCCCGCGCCTTTGAAGAAGTGTTCCTCCGCCGCGGCATTCCGTACCAGCTCGTCGGCGGCCTGCGCTTCTACGACCGTCGCGAGGTCAAGGATGTCCTGGCGTATCTGCGTCTGTGTCTCAACCCGCGGGACACGGTGTCCTTTGCACGGGTGGTCAATACCCCACGCCGAAAGATCGGTGACCGCAGCGTGGCCGAGTTGGAGAAACTCGCCCGCAAGAAGGGCCTGGCTCCACTCGAGGCCGCGCAGCGGCTCGATGAGGGCGAGGATGCAATCGGGCCCGCGGCGATGATCGCCCTGCGCAGTTTCGCAGGACTGATGGAGCGGCTCAGCCTCGAGGCGTTACGTGTCCCGGTGACGGTGTTGCTCGAACGAGTCCTCGAGGAGACCGGCTATCGCGACATGCTCCAGGACGGCACCCAGGAAGGGGTGGAGCGCTGGGCAAACGTGCTCGAGCTTGCCGGCCTCGCGGGTGAATACGCTGACGTCCCAGCGCCTGAGGGACTCGTGCAGTTCCTCGAGAATGTGGCCCTGGTCAGCGACGTTGACACCATGCGCGAAGAGGCACCCGGTGTGACCCTCATCACGCTGCACCAAGTCAAGGGCCTCGAATTCGGTGTCGTCTTCATCGCCGGCATGGAGGAGGGCCTGCTCCCACACTCACGCGCCCTCGAGGAGGGGGACGCCGGCATCGCCGAGGAGCGCCGTCTCACCTACGTCGGCATCACGCGCGCGCGCCGCCGCCTCTACCTGCTCCACGCCTTCCGCCGGCACCTTTACGGCACGCCGCAGATCGCCGAGGCATCGCGCTTTCTCGGTGAGATTCCGCGCGAGATGCTCGAGGTGGCACTTCGCCCGGGACAGCCATCGCTCGGCGATATTCGCGCGCCGGGGACCGTGCGTCGCGCCGTCGCGGGCTACGCGATCCGTCCGAATCCGGTCGAGATCGCACCGCAGCGATACTCGGAAGGGATGCGGATCGGTCATCAGCGATACGGCGAAGGGAGCGTGCTGAAAAGCACCATGACCCGAAGCGGCGAGGAGCTGGTGATCAAGTTCGACGACCACGGCGTCAAGATCTTCGCGGTCGCCGACGCGACGCTCTGGCCGGTGGTGGGCTCGTGACCGACGATCCCGCCGCTCGCGTCGCTACCCTCCGTACCGAGCTTGAGTATCAGTCGCGCCGCTACCACGTTCTCGACGCGCCCGAGATCACCGACGCTGAGTACGACCGTCTGTTCCGCGAGCTGGTCGACCTGGAGTCGGCGCATCCCGAGCTGGAGACGCCGGATTCTCCGACTCAGCGCGTCGGCGTTGAGCCGGCAGCGAACTTCACCAAAGTCCGGCACCGCACCGCGATGTTGAGCTTGAACAACGCGTTCAGTCCCGACGAGGTGCGCGAATTTGGTGTACGCGTCGAGCGCGCCATCGGCGCCGTGAGCGGCTATGTCTGCGAACTCAAGATCGACGGCCTCGCCATGTCGATCACCTACGCGCGCGGCAGTTTCGTCCGTGCGGCGACGCGTGGCAACGGCGTGGAAGGCGAGGACGTCACCGCCAACGTGCGCACCATTCGCTCGGTGCCGATGACCCTCACACCCGTCGACGGCGGACTGCCCGATGAGCTCGAGGTCCGCGGAGAGGTCTATCTGCCCAAGGGAGCCTTTGCCGCGACCAACGCGCGTCTGGAGGAGGCCGGAAAACCTGGGTATGCCAATCCTCGAAGTGCCGCGGCAGGCGCCGTGCGCCAGCTCGACCCGTCGGCGACGGCACGGAGAGGACTGCAGACGTTCATGTATGCGATCGATCCGCCGGGCGCGGCGACAAGCCAGGCGGAAGTGCTCGACACCTTGACAGCGCTGGGATTTCGCGTGAACCCGCACCGTCAGCTCGCGGGCTCGATCGATGAGGTGCTCGCGTTTCTGGAGCACTGGTCCGAGCGGCGCCATCAGCTCGATTACGACACCGACGGTGTCGTCATCAAGGTCTCGTCACGAGCCGAGCAGGAAGAGTTGGGGACGATTTCGCGGGCGCCGCGATGGGCGATCGCGTACAAGTTTCCACCTGAGGAGTACGAGACGGAGGTGCTCGACATCCATGTGCAGGTCGGCCGCACTGGTGCTGTGACGCCGGTTGCCGTGCTCGAGCCGACGCTGGTCGCCGGGTCGACTGTGCGCCGCTGCACGCTGCACAACGAGGACGAGGTGGCGCGCAAGGACGTGCGCATCGGCGACACGGTGCTGCTGCACAAAGCCGGCGACGTCATCCCCGAGATCGTCCGCGTCATCTTTGAGAAGCGTCCCAAGGCGTCAACCCCGTGGTCGATGCCGGAGCACTGCCCGGCCTGCGACTCGCTGCTGGTCCGTGAGCAGGGCGAGGTGGTGCGGCGCTGCCTCAACCCGCTCTGCCCGGCGCAGCGTCGCGAGATGCTCATCCACTTCGCTGCTCGAGGCGCGATGAACATCGAAGGCCTCGGTCCCGCGGTCATCGACCAGCTCCTCGACCTCGGCTACGTCACGGAAGCAGCGGACCTCTTCAAGGTCACGGTCGACCAACTCCTGACGCTCGACGGATTTGCCGAGCGCTCGGCGACAAAGCTGGTCGAATCCATCGCCGCGCGCAAGCACGTCCCGCTCGCGCGATTCATCAACGCACTCGCGATCCGTCACGTCGGCGAACACACCGCCGAGACGCTGGCCGCGCATTTCGGCACCATCGAGGCCCTGGCCGCCGCGACCGAGGAAGACCTGCTCGGCGTCGAAGGCATCGGTGCGGTCGTTGCAGCGCATATGGCGGTGTGGTTCGCGTCCATGGAAGGGCGTGCGGTGCTTGATCACCTCTTGTCTGCAGGCGTCGAACCCGACCGCGCCGCCGGTGGAGGGGGGCCCTGGAGCGGTCAGACCTGGGTGATCACCGGCACGCTCGAGGGCATGAGCAGAACTGACGCGGAGGCTCGAATCCGCGCGCTCGGCGGCAACCCCAGCTCGAGTGTGAGCCGCAAGACGTTCACGGTCGTCGCAGGTGCTTCCGCCGGGAGCAAGCTCGAGAAGGCGCAACGGCTCGACGTCCGTGTCCTCGATGAGGCACAGTTCCTCTCCGAGCTCACGGAAGCAGAGGGCTCTCGCTGAGCAGCGATACAGTGACTTCCATGGCGGCTCCACGGCGCGCCGAGCGCCTTCTCGACGACAAGGCTCAACTCCGTGCCCGTTTGCGGGCGTCGCCCGACGGCCCGGGCGTCTACGTGATGCGTGGCACCGACGCCCGCGTGATCTATGTGGGCAAGGCCGCCAACGTCCGTAACCGGCTGCGCTCCTGGTTCAGCGGGGTCGACGCGCTGCAACCGCGCACCCACCAACTCATCGGGAGCGTCTTCGACTTCGAGGTGATCGCGTGCCAGAGCGCGCACGAGGCGTTGGTGCTGGAGAACTCGCTCATCAAACAGCACCGGCCGCGATTCAACGTGCGTCTCAAGGACGACAAGAGCTACCTGTACCTCAAGATCCCGCGTCCCGGCGTGCATGACGCGGTTGCGCCGGGCACCGCTCGCGAGGAGGTCCGCAAGCCGCGGGGCAAAAGCGCCGAGGGTGCCACGGTCTTTCCCCGCCCGTACTACACGCGCAAGGTCATTCGAGACGGCGCGCGCTATTTCGGCCCGTACACCAGTGCGCAGTCGTTGCGTACGACGGTGCGCTCACTGCGCACGATCTTTCCCTTTCGCACCTGCAGCGACGAGATCTTTCGGCGCGGCCGTGTCTGCCTCGACTATCACATCAAGCGATGCGCCGGTCCGTGTGAAGGTAAGATCGACGGACCCGAGTATGCGGAACTCCTGGGACAGGTCCAGGAGTTCATGGAAGGCCGCTCCGACAAGCTGCACGACGAGCTGCGCGACCAGATGGACAGTGCAGCCGACAGCCGCGACTATGAACTGGCCGCTCGATTTCGCGACCGGCTGCGCGCCATCGAACGCATCAGTGAGCGCCAGACCGTGCTGCGCGGCGCTCGCTCCGACGAGGACTGCATTGCCGTTGTCGTCGAGGCCGGGCGAGCCATGGCGGCGGTGCTCACCATCCGGCAAGGTCGTGTCATGGGTATGGAGACGCACGAACTGGAGGGGGTCGCGGGCCTGGACGCCGCTGCATGCCTCGGAAGCTTCCTGCCCCAGTTCTACTCCAGCGTCACTTCCGTGCCCCGCCGGCTGCTCATCTCCGATGACATCGAAGACCGCACCGTGTTCGAGGAATTTCTGAGCGATCAGCGCGGCGGACCCGTCGAAGTCCGCGTTCCGCAGCGCGGCGACGCGAGGCAACTCGTGGCGCAGGCCGCCGAGACCGCGCTGGTGGCGCTGCGCCAGCAGCGAATTGTCGACGACTACGACGCAGCCAAGACGGAAGCGCTGCTGGACGACCTGGCGTCACGCCTGCATCTGCCGGCGCCACCCCGACGCATCGAGTGCTACGACATCAGCAACACCATGGGCACCAACTCCGTGGGTTCGATGGTGGTCTTCGAGGAGGGCCGGCCGGCGCCCTCGAGCTACCGCCACTTCGGCATCAAAACCGTCCTGGGCTCGAATGATTTCGCGTCCATCGAGGAGACCCTGCGACGTCGCTTCCGCCGGCTCGGACCGCGCGAGGACTCACCGGAAGGCGACGTTCCCGTGCTTGACCCTGCGGGGGCCAACGGGACCAACGAACGTCCGCGTCGCGGTCAGCGTGGCAAACGCGACGAGGCCGATGCGAGCTTCTCTGTGGTGCCCGATCTCATCCTGATCGACGGCGGAAAGGGCCAGCTCAGCGCCGCCGTGCACGCGCTTCGCGAGGCGGGGTTGATGCGCGTGCCCATCTTCGGGCTGGCGAAACGCAATGAGGAGCTGTACCGGCCCGGAAAGTCCCGCCCGATCATCATTGAAAAGGACAGTCCAACCCTCTTCCTGGTGCAGCGTGTGCGCGACGAGGCGCATCGCTTCGCGATCACGCACCACCGCGCTCGCCGAGGCAAGGTGGCCCTGCGCTCGAAGCTCGACGTCGTGCCGGGCCTCGGTCCAGTCCGCCGTCGAGCGCTCCTTCGCCAGTTCGGCAGCATCGATGCCATTCGCGACGCTCCCCTCGAGGAACTCACCACGGTGGTCCCCCGCCCGGTAGCGTTGCGGGTCAAGGAGTTGTTGTGAGCGAGATGACCTCCGTGACGAACGAGACAGCAGCGACCGGTAAGGTCGGCGTGTCAGTGTCGTCGTTCGGTTTCAAATTCGGTCCCCCACCCGAGGCGGAGTGGATGGCCGACGCGCGGATGGTCCGAAACCCGTTCTGGGTGCCGGAGTTGCGACCGCACACGGGCCTCGAGGAGCCGGTTCGCGAGTATGTCCTCAATGACCCGGTGGCGCAGGAACTCATCGACCGGTTGCGTGGCCTCCTGCGCTGGTCGGCGGAGCAATTTGCAGGTCGCGGTCGCGAGGTCATGAACGTCGCGGTCGGATGCACCGGAGGGAGACACCGGTCCGTGGCCATCGCCGAAGCGCTGGCGGCGCGGCTGCGCTACGACGGGCTGGACGTGACGGTTTCCCACCGCGACGTCGAGAAGCCGGACCCCCGTTAGGCGGATCGTGGGCACTGATCAGTCGTTCACGCAGCGTGTGGCCGCGGAACTCGCCCCGCACACGCCACTCCTGCCCTGCTGCCGGCGATCGCTGGTGGAGGGCCTGGCGCTGGTCACCACCTGGCCGGGGTCGATCGGCACCACTCGCCCGGTCGCGGTGCGCGCCGCAATGCAAGCGCTCCATGCCGACGGCGTCCCCGCGCACGTCTCACGCATCATGGCTGCCCGGCGAACCCAGTACGTCCTGGTGGGCTTCGATCCAGATGCACTCGGAGGGTCGTCGATGCGCTCGTGCTGCCGTCGGAGCCGTCTGCGCGGCGCCTTTCTCGGAGCCGGACGGCTCGTGCGTCCAGACGGCGAGCCCTACCTCGAGATCGGTTGCGCCCACGAGACCGGCGCGACGCAACTGGTCGCCGACTTCACCGAGCTCGCCGTCAATGCTCGTACCCGGCGCCGTCGCGGGCGCTGGGTGGTGACGGTCAGATCCGGTCCGGCGGTCGGCGCTGCGCTGAGCAGCATCGGCGCGCAGGCCGGTCGCCTGTCCTTCGAGGCGGGACGGGTGATCCGTGAGGTGCGGAGCGGGGTCAACCGCCGGCTCAATGCCGAGACCGCGAATCTGCGGCGTACCGCCGCGGCCGGTGTGCGCCAGATCGAGTCGATCGCGATCCTTGAAGCAGACCTCCGGCGGTGGGAGTCGTTACCGCCCGCGCTGCGGGAGGCGGCGCTGCTCCGATCGGATCACCCCGACGACGACCTGGCGCAGCTTGCCGAGCGGGCGGGGTGCAGCCGTCCCGCCATGGCCGGGCGGCTGCAGCGTCTGGTCGCCGCGGCGGGCGAGGGCGGTGATAGGGTGGAAGTGCGGCGATAGTGCAGCGCAAGAGTTCGACACGAGGAGGTTGTCCCGCATGGGAGTGAGAGTTGGCATCAACGGCTTCGGCCGCATTGGACGAAACGTGTTGCGTGCCGCCCGAGAGCGCTCACCAGACCTCGACATCGTGGCGGTCAACGACATCACCACCTCTGACATGCTGGCGCACCTCCTGAAGTACGACAGTGTCCTCGGGCGGTTCCCCGGAACAGTTGCTGCCGATAGTGACAGCATCACCGTCGACGGCCACGTTATCAAGGTGCTGGCGGAGCGCGATCCACAGCGGCTCCCCTGGGGCGATCTCGGGGTCGACGTCGTCATCGAGTCAACCGGGTTCTTCACCGACGCGGTTCGTGCCAAGGGCCACCTCGACGCCGGCGCGCGCAAAGTCGTGATCACGGCCCCCGCGAAGAACGAGGACATCACCATCTGCATGGGCGTCAACGACTCGGCGTACAACCCCGATCAGCACCACATCATTTCGAACGCGTCCTGCACCACCAACTGCTTGGCGCCAGTCGCGAAAGTCCTCAACGACTCGTTCGGTATCGAGACCGGTTTCATGACCACCGTGCACGCGTACACGAAGGATCAGGTGATCCTCGACGCACCCCATGAGGACAAGCGCCGCGCGCGAGCCGCGGGACTCTCGATCATCCCCACCACGACCGGCGCCGCCAAAGCGGTGTCGCTGGTGCTACCGGAGCTGAAAGGCAAGTTCCACGGCATGGCACTTCGCGTCCCGGTTCCGGACGTCAGTCTCGTCGACCTCACCGTGACGCTCTCCAGGAGCGCGAGCGTCGACGACATCAACGGCGAGATGCGCGAGGCCGCGAGCGGCAAGCTCGAGGGCATCCTCGCGGTCAGCGAGGAGCCACTCGTGTCCATGGACTTCCTCCACGACCCGCATTCGTCCATTTTCGATGCGCTGTCCACGATGGTCCTCGGCGATCACACCGCGAAAGTCCTCGCGTGGTACGACAATGAGTGGGGCTACTCCTGCCGCGTCGTGGACCTCGTCGACATGATCATCGCCCGGCTCTGACGAGACCCGACTTCGTGCTCAACAAGCTGACCATCGACGACCTCGATGTTCATGGCAAGCGCGTGCTGCTTCGCGAGGACCTCAACGTGCCGATGCGCGATGGCGCAATCGTTGACGACCGAAGGATCCGCGAAGCGATTCCGACCATCGAGGCGCTGCGCTCGAAGGGCGCCCGGATCATCGTGGTCGCCCACCTCGGTCGTCCCAAAGGGCGGATCGACGACAGTGCCCGGCTCGGACCCGTTGCAGCGCGGCTGAGCGACCTCCTCGGCGCCGACGTTCGGCTGGCATCCGATGTGGTCGGCGACAGCGCCACGAGCATGGTGGCCTCCTTGCGCGACGGCGATGTCGGCATGCTGGAGAACGTTCGCTTCGAACCCGGCGAGGAGACCAACGACCCGGTATTCGCGCAACGGCTCGCGGCATTCGCCGACGTGTATGTGAATGACGCTTTCGGTACCGCGCATCGGGCCCACGCCTCGACCGAGGGAGTTGCGCACCTCCTTCCGGCGGTCGCAGGGAAGTTGATGGCACGGGAGCTCGACATGCTCGGGAGCGTGATGGACAACCCGAAAACGCCCGTCGTCGCGATCGTCGGTGGCTCGAAGATCTCGACCAAGGTCGCGATCCTCGACCACCTGCTCGACCGAGTCGACGTGCTCTGGGTCGGCGGCGCGATGGCGTGCACCTTCTACCGTGCACTCGGCGAGAGCACCGGCACGTCGCTGATCGAGGAGGACCAGATCGCGACGGCCCGGAGCCTCCTGGATTCGGCACCCACGCGGAGGGCAGACCTTCGCCTTCCCGTCGACGGCGTCATCGCCGATCACGTCGCCGCTGACGCCCCGACGGAAGTGGTCGCGTGGAAGGCGATACCCGACGGATGGATGGTGGTCGACGCGGGTCCGGACACCGTGGCGAGTATCGCCGCCGACTGCGCCGGAGCCGGAACCATCATCTGGAATGGACCGCTTGGGATCTACGAGATCCCTGCATTCGCCCACGGCACCCACGAGATTGCTCGCGCAGTCGCGGCATCCAAGGCGACGACCGTGATCGGCGGCGGAGATCTCGCCGCCGCGGTGCAGGACGCGGGTGTTGCTGACAAGATCGGCTTTATCAGTACGGGGGGTGGTGCGACCATCGAGTTTCTCGAGGGCAGGACGCTCCCGGGCGTGGCCGCGCTCCGCGATCGCGAGGCGGCCCGGCGATGACCAGCGACGCGGCGCCCGGATCGGGTCCACGGCCGATGGTGGCGGGCAACTGGAAGATGAACACCACCGTCCTGGAAGGTGTCGCGCTTGCGCATGCGCTGACGGCGGGGATTGCAGCGACGCGCGGCGTCGATGTCGCGGTGCTGCCACCGTTCACGCATCTCTGGGCGGTGCGGGCTGCACTCCAGGGATCCGGCGTCCTGCTCGGCGCGCAGGACGTGTACTGGGAGGAGCAGGGGGCCTACACGGGCGAGATCTCGCCGGCGATGCTCGCGGGATGGTGCGACCTGGTCCTTGTCGGGCACTCCGAGCGGAGGCACCTGTTCGGTGAGCTGGATGCCGAGGTGGGGAAGAAATTCGTCGCGGCCCTGACCCACGGCCTCCAGGTGATCCTCGCCGTCGGCGAGACCATGGAGGAGCGCGACAGCCGTCGAACCTTCACCGTCATCGATCGTCAGCTCGACGCCGTTTTCAAGGAGATGCAGGGGTCTCCCGAATTGCATGGTGAGCTGCGCGAGGATCCCTGGGTCATCGCTTACGAGCCCGTCTGGGCCATCGGGACCGGCCGGACGGCCACTCCCGAGCAGGCGCAGGAAGTCGCGGCGCACATCAAGGCGCATGTTCGTGAGGAAGTCGGCATCGGCGCGCCCCGTCTGCTCTACGGTGGCAGTGTCACCGGGCACAATGCGGCATCGCTGTTCGCAGAGCGCGACATCGACGGAGCGCTGGTCGGGGGCGCGAGCCTGCGCACGGTCGAGTTCGGGGTGATTGTTGCTGCTGCCGCTGGGGATGTGGCCGGCGTGCAGTGAGGCCGGTACGACCCTTCGTCCTCGTCGTGCTCGATGGGTGGGGATCCAATGCCGACCCGTTCGGCAACGCGATTGCCGCGGCGCGTACGCCCGAACTTGATGAGCTCAAACGCCGCTGCCCGCACACGGAAGTCGCGGCCAGCGGCGAGGCCGTCGGCTTGCCGGAGGGTCAGCAGGGAAATTCAGAGGTCGGCCACCTCACCATCGGAACCGGGCGCCTGGTGTATCAGCCGCTGACGCGTATCAACCGAGCCATCGTCGACGAGAGTTTCTTCGACAACGAGGTGCTGTGCAGCGCGGTGGACGGTGCGCGCGCTCGCGGCACGGCGATGCACTGTCTCGGACTCATCTCGCCTGGTGGCGTCCACAGTCATCAGGCACACGCTGTCGCTCTTGCCGAGCTGGCGCGACGTCGCGGGCTCGACTCGGTTTGGTTTCACGTGTTCACCGACGGCCGCGACGAGCCCCCGTCGAGCGCCGCCGGCTTCGTCGCCGACTTCCGCAGCGATTTGGATCGCGTCGGGACCGGGGGCATCGCTTCAGTGTCCGGGCGGTACTTCGCGATGGACCGCGACAAGCGTTGGGACCGTATCGAACGAGCCTATGAGGTGATCGTCGGTGACGGCAACGGGAGCGCCGACGATCCGGTGGCGTTCATCGAATCCCAGTACGTCGAAGGCGTGACCGACGAGTTTCTGCCGCCGACATCGATCCTCAACCACGGCGAGCGTGTTCGCGTCGAGGACGGAGATTCCATCGTCTTCTTCAATTTCCGCCCCGATCGGGCGCGCCAGTTGAGCCGCGCGATCATCGATCCCGATTTCAAGGAGTTCGCCCGGTCGCGAGTACTCCACGATGTCGAGCTCGTGACCTTCACCGAGTACGAGACCAGCCTCGCCGCCTACGTCGCGTTCCCGCGAGAGAATGTGCTGCACACGCTTGCGGAGGAGGTGAGCGCCGCGGGCCTGCACCAGTTCCACGTTGCCGAGACAGAGAAATACGCGCATGTCACCTACTTCATCAACGGTGGACGCGAGTCAGCGTTTCCGGGTGAGGAGCGGTTACTGGTGCCGTCGCCACACGTTGCGACGTACGACACGGTGCCGGAGATGAGTGCGGCCGGCGTCACCGATGCGGTGGTCGCGCATATTGAGTCCGGTGCCGACGCACTGATCATCGCCAACTATGCCAACGCCGATATGGTTGGCCACACCGGCGATTTCGATGCCACGGTGCTCGCGGTCGAGTGCATCGACGGATGCCTGGGACGGGTCGCGCGCGCCGTCGAAGCGGCCGGTGGCGGCCTGTTGATCACGGCAGACCATGGGAACGCCGAGTACAAGATCGATCGTCGTGATGGCTCGGTGCTCACGGCGCACACCACCAGTCCCGTGCCAGTGATCGTGTGCGGGGTTGGCGAACGCCCACTGCGCGAAGGAGGCGGCCTCCGGGACGTCGCGCCGACGGTGCTGAATGCACTGGGGCTCGCTGTGCCCCACGAGATGACCGGGCGGTCGCTGCTCGAGAGTTGAGCGGGATTTCTCCGCCTCAGGCTTGCGTTTGTCCGTTGTGGTCGAAGCGGGTGTGGTGCTCAGCCAGGAGGTCGGCACCATAGTCACCGCCGTTCGGCGTGCGAATGATGGTGTGGATGTGATGTCGCGACGGCTCGGGATTGTCGAACGCCACACCCGGTAGGTGCTCGAACTCGATGAGCACGACGGGGCTGTGCAGCCGGTAATAGAAGGGGTCCGTTGGGCAGGTGCCGCCCATCCAGGCGAACCAGGTGTCGTCGAGGTGTCTGGCGACCTCGTCCATCGTCACGCTTGCGTATGCGTCGCCGGCCCACCCAACGTAGGCCGTGATGGCGCCGGCCACTCTGGCCCGCTGCGGGTCCGAGAGGCCGTCGCCTCGAATACCGCAGTAGGGGACCACCGCGTTGTCGCGGAACGCGCCGGTCTGGGTCAGGTTGTCGACCGGGTGCCGCAGGTGGGGTGGGAACGCATCCATCATGATCGAAGCAGACTGGATCGCAGTCTGTTGCTGATCTGCATTGAGCGAGCGGATCAGGTCGAGGCCGACACGCTCCTCGACCTCGAGCACTCGAATTCCGGCGAAACGACCAGTGCGACCTTCGCACGGCTCGGAACCCATGAACATCGGCGTCATCGCCACTGCGTTGCCGGCGACAACGCAGTTGATCGCGAGATGGTGCCCTTCGAATTGGAACCCCCAGGGCGCCTCCGCACCGGGCACGCCAAAGAAGGAGACGAAATACGGCCATTCGCCGTAGTCGTCTGCCCGGCCCGTCACCTCCGCAAGGAGATCATTGAGGCGCATGATGTCGCGAGCCTGCGCATAGCCACGCGTCGACAGCGTCACGCGGAGCAGGTCGAGGAATGCGTTCCGTTCCTGTACCGACAGTTCCTCGAGCATGACCCCGTGTCGATACACGTTGATATGCGGGTTGAACCATGACCGCCAGTGGCTCGACTCAAACGGAAAGCTCAGGCGCGAACGCGTTGGCGCGTCCACCAAAGCAAGAAATGCTTCGGCCGCCTCCATGATCGCTTCGGTCGCGATCCCTGTCCGAATCCGGTCGCGAGGCCTGAGCACTCCGTCGGTTGTGACTCCACGGAATGGTTCAGCAAGCGCGGCATCGTTCTCTGCGAGAAAGGGCGCAAAAAATTGCGCCACTTCCGGAATCTCTCGGACCGGCGTTCGCGCCGATATGGACATTCCCTCGCGAACCCCGAACTCGGTCCAGTCGCTCACCACTTCTCTCCCGTCTTCGCGCGAGTTAGACGCTGACTGACCCGATGACCGGGCCGATCCGCCGCTCGGGCGCCCCGTCAAGCAACGGGGCAACATTCGCACCCATCCACGTGTTGCCCAACTGGGTCGCCAAGCGGTCAAGGGTTTCAGCGGCGTCCGCGAAGATCACCAAGACGACTTGGTCATCCGCGACCTGGACGACCCGGAAGCCCTGGAAGCCCTCGATCGCGCGCATCTGGTCTCCCATATCGCGCCCAGCGCGCTCGAAGAGGGCTGGGTCCACCGGCTCCTTGAAGCGCAGCGTATTGATGACGGCATGCACGGTGGGAAGGATAGGCTCGGTGGCTGCCTCACGCAACCTAAGGAACTACAGGCGGCTGGTAGGGGACGGGTTCGATCTGGTCGACTGGATCGGGTCCGCTCTGGGAGGGCTCGCGCGCGCCGTGGAGGCGGCCAGCGGCGGCCTGTTGATCACGGCAGACCATGGCAACGCCGAGTACAAGATCGATCGTCGTGATGGCTCGGTGCTCACGGCGCACACCACCAGTCCCGTGCCAGTGATCGTGTGCGGGGTTGGCGAACGCCCACTGCGCGAAGGAGGCGGCCTCCGGGGCGTCGCGTCGACGGTCCTGGGTGCACTGGGGCTCGCTGTGCCCGACGAGATGACCGGACGATCGCTGCTCGATCCGTGAGCGGTATGCCTCGACGCATGGTCGCCAGGTGGGGTGCCCGCGCGGGGTCAGGCACGCGGCGGCAGCGCCACCACTGACCCCGGTCAGAGAGGAGTCGCTCGCGGCGCCAGGCGCTCGCCACCGTCCCTCACGCCGGCGGTGGAGTCGGCGGTCGAGCGCGGTGCTCGACGCCGGGGAGCGGGGAGATCGCCACCCAGGCGCGATGCTCACCGCGCA